>CAZLRH010000009.1:0-169802 GCA_964562015.1 uncultured Opitutales bacterium
CTCCGCGAGTTTTTCGGTATTTGCTATCGCCTCCGGCAAATCAGTGAACAAGGCCGCCATGGCTTGCGGGCTTTTAAGATGTCGCTCGTTGTTCTGTGCAAGTCTTCGTCCGGCTTCGGTAAGCGTGGTGTGTTCGCGCAAACAGGTAAAAACGTCCGCCACGTTGCGGGCCTGCGGGGTGGCATGGAGCACGCCGTTCGTCGCGAGCAACGGCACGCCTGACGCCTGCGCCCAATCAATTAAGAATTCGTTTTCATTTTCCTCGTCGGGTATCAAGTGGCGTTGGATTTCGACATAGAGGCGGTCGCATCCGAAAATTCTCAATAGTTTTGCTCCCGCTGCCTCGGCGGCGGCGGTTCCCCGATCACGCCAAGCCTGCCGGAGCGGGCCGTCTTCGTCGCCGGTAAGGGCAATCAATCCCTCGTGGCCTTCGGCCAATTCCTGCCAGGCAATGCGGCCTTCGCCTTTGGCAGAGCGCAAGTGAGCGGTCGTCAAAAGCTGGCACAAGCGCCGATACCCGGCCTGAGTTTCTACGAGGATGGGTAAAACGCTTTCGTCCTCCATCGTGAGTTCGCAGCCGACAATCGCGCGAACACCCGCTTCTTTTCCTGCCATGTATGCTCGCACCGCGCCATAGACGCCATCGCGGTCGCAAAGCGCGACGGCGGGCAATTCCTGCCGGGCAGCCTCCACCATAAGCGATTCGGGAAGCGAGCCGCCGCGCAAGAAGGAGAACGCGCTTCGCGCATGAAGTTCCGCATAGGCCATTAGTCCAAAACTCCCTCCACGCGCCAGCCGTCGCCGGTGTGCGCGAGCTGATACACGCCGCCCTCGCGGAGTTCGACATGCCACGTTTCGACCGCCCAGGCTTTAGGTTTCCACCATTCGCCCGAGACGTGCCACGGTCCCGCTATGGCGCGAATTGCACCGCGAAGTTGTGCGCTCTCAATCGCTGTCGGGCGGTGTTCGGCCAATTCGACCTGAGCAGGCCATGGTGGACGAAAGCGCCGCAACCGCAACCCACGCGGCGGATGAATCGGCGGTTCGGCGGGTGCGGGCACAAGCTCGGTCGGCTTTACCAAAACAAACGTATCGGGTTTGTGCGTGTCGGTCAGCAAGGGCGTTCCGACGCGGCCTTCGCCAACAATCGCACTCACTCGCGCAAGATTTTCCCAAAAGGCGGCGGGGTCGCGCAAACCCGTATCGAATAGCCCGCCCTGCTTTTCCGGGGCGCGGATGGGCTTTGCCACTAACCGCACGCGGGCAACTCGCGCCGCGGTTCGCACGGTTTCCAAGTGCGAGTCCAAAACTCGCAACCATGAATCCAAGTCCGCGTTTGCTTCCGGCAAACGAAAGCTCCGACGATAATCGCTCTCGTCCTCCAGAAACAAAGTCAGGGTGAGCTCTTCTGCGACAAGCTGCGCGGCCCGCAATTCCACGGCGATGCGTTCGGCGAAGGCCCGCAAGCGAAAGAAAAGCGGCTCAATGGATTCGACGGGCGGCTCGTATTCCCATTCGGCTTCAAATGTCCGGGATGGTTCAACGTGCCTGAGAACACTCGCCGTTTCGCCAGCGGCCCGTTCCCAAAGGGTGACGCCTTCGGTGCCAAGTCGCTGTGCAATGTCGGCCTTGGATAATGCAGTGAGGTCGCCCAGTGTGCGGATACCCCAGCCGGAGAGAATTTCGGTTTGGGCGGCTGTCGGCGCGGCGAAGGAAAGCGGCAACGGGCTGAGAAAATTCCTCGTGTCGGTGACGATCAACAACGGCTCGGCGCATTGTGCCGCCATGTTGGCCAGTAACGGTGTCGCGGCTGCGCCAATGCGGGTAGGAAGCCCGGCCTTGGCGAGTTCACGGATGCAAATTCGCATCTGCGCTTCCGTTCTCACGGCGTCTGCACCCTGCAAATCCACCGTGCAGCACCCGGCGGCGGTGGCTTCGACGCGCGGTGACAGGCTGAAGGCGGCGGCAATCAGGATGCGCTGGGCCTCAACCTCGGCGGCGGGGTCGCGCGGGCGCAAGATGATCCCTGGGCATTGGGCCATCGCCAAAGTGACGGCAAGGCCGGGCGTCACGCCTTTGGCCTCGGGGGACGCCTCGGCAATGGTGGCCTTGCGTCCTTCGCCAGTGATGAGCGCGGCGGCCCGGCCCGCAAGCGTTGCATCGCTGCGGCGCAAGGCGTGCAGCCGGAAATCCGGCACCCATAGAACGCAAAATTTCATCCGGCCCTTTCCGCCACAGCCTGGGTGGAGTGGCCTCGCGCGATTTCGACGGTGAGTTGGGCGAGCAACTTTTCCTGCGTCAGGCGGCGGCTTGCCAGGCCGTGCGGCGTTCGCAGCACCAGCCGCCACGGCACCGACGGCACCAACGGGCAAGGCGTGAGCACCAGGACGGCCGGGGCTTCGTTCTCCACCACGCGATGCAGCCGATGCCAGGCGGTCGCGGATTGCTTTTTCAACGCGCGGTCGGCCACGCCCCGCAAATCGAGCACGACCACGGCATAGTTGCCATCGCGCACCAGCACGTCGGCCACGGTCAGGGCATCGGCCAGCGCCCGGCAACGCACCCACACCAGATGCTTGAGCGTGTCCGGCGGGACCGCCTCCGGGGCAAAACCATCGGCGGCATCAATCAGCGCCAACCGTTGCCGAGCCACCCGCGTCGTTTCCAACAATCGCGCAAGCACAAGTTGCCCGCCCGTGCTCGGCCCCTCCGCAACCAACTCCGTCAATTGACTCGCGGGCAGGCCACCCGACTGACTGGCGGGCAAGCCACTTACTTCACTCTCAGGCGCACTCGTAAATCGACTCGAAATACCCTCGGAATTCCCTCGAAACCTCCTCAAATCCGCCACGAAAACTCCACGAAAACACCACGAAATGGCCATGGAATTCCCACAACTAATGCCACGGGATGCCCTTGCCGATTGACCGGCGGGGTCACTCGCCCCCTGACTGGCCGGCAAACCACCGCCCAACGCCTCATCAATGGCAGGGACACCCGTAGGCACACCGTCGCCTTGCCGCCGTATCCTCTCGGGGAACCGGGCGGCCACCAGCGACCGCAACGCGGCAAAAGTGGCAAGGCGAGACATAGCAGCGGGTGCGGTGCATCAGGTGGGAACGGGTACAGGGGGCTCCCTTTTTAGTAATAGGTGCTCAAGTGAGCATTATACGGCATCAATCGCAACTTAAAAACGCAACCCCTCCAGATTTCAGCGGGGGATCAAATTTTGAAAAATCAGCCCATACACCCGTAATGCCGCTCATCAGTTGACAACCCATACGCACCAAGAAAAACTGTACGACATTCGAATCTCTGCCAACAGGCCTTTTCTAGCGACTCGTTTTGGACTAATTCTCGGTGAGGACTAGCCAACCAATAGCCCAGTTTTACGAAATTCTTTCACTGACCCTAAGTCCAATTAATCGGGGTAGCTCACCGCTTGTCCAACGAGAATTTGCATTTATGAGCGCTACACGAAAACATCGAGTTTTTATTTCTTATCGCCACGCCGAATCCGCGATAGATGACTCAGTAAATGACGCTCATCGCGCTTGGGTAAGCACTCTGACGAAGAATTTAAAGGCTCGCGGAATAGTGCCCATATGGGACCCAGATATTCGGGAAAAATTATCCAAGCATAGCACCATAGATCCGTTCGAACTTCCGCTCTGTAAGGAAATTGCAAGAACCTTTCCTGCCATCTGTAATGCATTTGTACCAATTATCACTCCGGCTTACCTAGAGCGATTGGGAGTTGTTGACGGAAAGCGCTACAATCGAAGTGATTACGGCGTTGTATTCGAAGAATGGCAAGGTGGCGGATTTATGGCTCAGAAAGGGTATATTGACATGATTCTGGTAATCAAAAGTGGCCGGGCTCATGAGTTCAATGTCGGTAAACTAACCGCATATTTTGTTTCCCAAGGCGGGGTAATCGATTTCCGGAAAGACGAAAAGGAACAATATGAACGAGAGCTAAATAAATTAGAGGCAAATATACGTAAAGGCGATGCCGAAAGGAATCCGTTTTCTCAGGCAAATGTCCAAATATGGTGTGATGTTTATGTTGAATGGTGTCGAGCAAAATACTCAGATCGCTTCGGTGTACCTGCCGACGTGTGGTATTTCAATACGGGGGCGGCAAATGAATTTCTAGGCGATGTTTCGTCATACCTGCGCGAAAACGCTTCTACAATCGACGACTTTAACAATCATTTGCTCCAATGGAAGGAGGCGCTTTCCAACAGCGCAAAAAGCGCAAATCATCGCCTTAAATACTCCGACTTGACCCAATTTATAAACTTAGCAATCATCGGACTCACGCCAAACTTCGGTTTGAGGCATTTGGAAAAAACAGTGGAATTTGGGGAGTTGGCTTTGCAAACAATCGATTTGGTCGGCGATTCGCTGGACCGAGCAAGAACCCAGAATAATATAGGTGCTGGATGGTTGGAACTTGCAGGAAAAGAGGGAGATGAAGAAAAAAAACTAAAAAAGGCGGCAGATTTCTTCCGTGCTGGTCTTATAGATTTGTCATTGGAGAAGCATCCGTCCGAATGGCTAAAGCTATCGAGCAACCTAGCAAGCGCACTAAAAAGATTGGGTGAAATCGAAAGGAATGAAGACCGCCTAACTGAGGCCAATTTGCTAAATGAAATGATCGCCAGCCATAAACCGCGCTTGGACGGGCAGAGTGGCAATTGATCGTCTGTTAATCCCGGAATAAATCAGTTCCATATGGCGTTTTGGTTACGCGCATTAGGATTTGGAATTCCGTCAGCCGCCTTTCTCCATTTTCGCCAGATTATTTTCCGCAATTCTCGTTTGTGGATGAGTTTCGCCATTAATGGCCATCGATGTTAGAAAAACATTTTGTTGAAGTAACAATGCGGCAGCTTTATCTCCAGTTTTGAAAAGCACGCCTGCGTATGCACCGGCTGACCGAAGCGTGAGTAAATTCGCGAAACCATTGCTCCCCAATCGCAGCCTAAATGTCTGCTCGATTAAGGGTTTAGCTAGTTGAAATTCACCAAGGGTCATAAGTGTCGTCCCAAAATTATGAGCGGCCAGCAATGTCTCCTCATGCTCAATTCCCTTTGTGGCAGTTCTTACATCGAGGACCGCTTTCAACAGGCAGCGTGCCTGTTTTGGGGCATTTTGCATTAGAATTATGCCTAATTCGCAAATTGATTTCAAGTTATCATTGTCTTGGTCAAATCGAGGAAGCACACTCTTTAGGCTACTGTCAGTTAGCGTGGCAGAGAGAAGTTGGTCAAAGAGTTCAGCCGCGTTTGCATCACCATTTGGCAAATTTAATGTAATCGAAAAGATCAAGGCATTGACCAGTTGAATGAATAATAAGTCAGCCTCATCGGCATCTCCAAGCTTAGCTGAAATTGTGAAGCAGAGGAAACGGCTTAGAAAGCTTAGAGAATGGGCGTCGCCCAATGTATTCACACATGCTGCAAGGCATTCTTTGGCGGCAACGCGGGCATTAATAAGATCATTTTGATCAACCAACTGTGCCGCCCTTCGATAAATTGGGGATAATGGAATTGCGGAGGGTTCCGATTCCAGGAGCCGCTCAAGTTTGATTAGATATGGTGGATGTGTTGTCATTTATTAATCTAAACGTCTCAGATCAATGGCGAATTGAATTCTGCCTATTATTCGAATCTTTCCCAGGGTGCCACTTTGATGCCATTGAGAAACCTTGAGCTGACTTGGCCAAGAATCTCCCCGTCTAACGCCTTCAAATTGCCCAATGATGCGAGGTCCTCAATTTCTTTGGGGCTATCAAGGCTATAGCTACCAGGAGGGGTAACGACATTGACTCGTAGAAATCGAGTGCTCCCGGCCAAGAGTGCCGCTTGCTTTATACAGGAATCTTCTTGTGCACACATTAAAAGCTTAAGGAGTTTGGTTCCCCACTTAAATACACCTGCTTTAGTTTTCTTTCCCACCGTAAACGGCTCTTCTGTTGTTCCTACACTTAACACATCAATGCGGTCTAAAGGCACGCCTAGAACGCAAACGGCCTCAATTATTGCAGCCATAACAGGTGCATTCGCCCAAACACCTCCATCGAAATATGCGCTTTCCGCAATCTCGTTTCTAACTTTGGCAGCCGAAAAATAGGTTGGAGCAGAAGCAGTTGCAAGGGCTACATTTGCAGCAGGAGTTAGAGCATCAGATTTGAACGAAGAGTGATGTGGTGTTTTGAAAATGTGGGACGAACCCGCAAGCGCATGGAAGGAGGGAATTATAAGCCTACAAAGGGAATCTTTTAATGGGATAGGCGCTTTTCCTCTGTAATAGGCGCGTTCCAATTCATTTAGTAAAATTTTCTGAGAAAACTTCGGCTGAAAAAGCCACCGGAGCAAATGGTGAAGTCGTTTAGCAAGGCTAGTCATTGGGAAAATAACTTCTCCCTTTTCCTTGTAAAATTGAAGCATTTGAGACCCTGACAATCCTAAGCCCAGACCAATCGCCAAAATACCCCCAGTTGATGTGCCAGCCACAAGATCAAAATGATCAACTACGCGTAAATGTGTATGCTCCTCCCAGGTTGCAAGTGCGCTTGCTGTAAATGTTCCTTTCACCCCACCTCCGTCGAGAGCTAGAATTCGAAATGACGACCCGTCAGAACCTCGTCCCCGAACCAGAGGCAAGCGTTGAAGTTGTCGGCAAATTGTTTGATCCAGATTTGCTATATCTTTTAGCGCAAATAGTTCCTTGTTGGTGACTTCATCAAAGCCATTCTTTAGCCGCCCAAATATTTCTGGATGTTCAACCAGATAGCTATTTGTTGCTCCACCCAATCCTCCTAAAAGAAAGCAGGGCACACCCCGCTCAACTGCAAGGTCTATCTCTTTTGGTATGCCTGCGCGTCCCTCGACTTGTTGCCACCATTTTCCACCGACAACAACAACCGCATCGCATCGTGCAGCCATCCAGCTTCTAAGGAACGCTAAACTCTCATTGCGCGCATCGGTGCCGGATGCGACTTGCGTCTCAATCACGTTGCAATGCTTTCGCCATTCTCCCAGCGGTGCGGCATCCAAACCCTTTGAATAAAATTGAGAAACGCATAAAGTCAGGCAATCTTTGGTTCCGCCATTGCTTTGAAATGCGCTCGCCCGAGCTAGGAGCGTAGGGGTGAGACTTGGATGGCTGCCATGGATAATATGGCCACCACATCTGAAAATTGATTCCGAAAATCGCCCAACAAAACTCAGAATTGCAGCGCGCTCGTCTGGGCCGATTTTGCCTTCCTCAGGCAACGAGCCAGACAGCCATACCCGAACTCCGTTTAGAGTTTTGGGATTCATAGTTAGTTCAAGTTGCGGATTTCAATGGCTTCCTCTACCCAGGTCCCGATATTGATCTTTATATGGTTATAAATTTGTGTGCTTACTCCAAAGGGTGGATCATAACACCTCACTATGCTAGAGAGCCTTGAACTACCCACAGTGAAGTGATCAAATGGGTTATTGCCCTTCAACGACTGCATCTCTGCGCTATCTTTAAGGCCGTGGACATAAATGCCGAGTACGCCCATCTTTTCGTTCCAGGCGTTTTCAATTTCATAGTTAATCCATTTTCGGTTTGCCGTATTAGCGCCAATAAGAATTACCGCGCAGCTTCTTCCGTTCAACTGGCCATCAATCCATCTTTGAATTGCCAAGTCTCCACCTCTTTTGACCGATTCCCAGTCATTGTCGGACGTGGGTTTGTTACCGTCAACCACGCCCATATTCCTGATTTGGGATGCGCGCCAGTGGTCGGGAATGTAATGAAAACTATAGAAGACATTACGTACCATTTGAAAAAGAAGGACTGCAAAATCATTTGAAAGCAAGGCATTATTTGTGGAATTGAGCTTCTTCCAAGAATAGCAACCAGGATTAAGTCAAATCCACGCATTCGAAAGACGAGGCAGGGGAAATTCATTCGCCTACGGCATCAAATTTCGAGCTTCAACTCTGGTTCCGGGGCGTCTTGCGGTTCCAGGCACTTCGGCCCTTCGCTGCGCGGCTTGTTGACGTAACGATTCACCTCGCGCGCGGTCATTCGATTGCCGGGAATCGGCTGGCAAAGCTCCTGAATGGCCGATTCCGAAAGCGGCTTATCACCTAACCAGCGGAGCATGTCTGGTGCGGTCAGGACTACCGGCATCCGATCATGTAGCGGCGCGACCAAGTCATTCGGAACCGTCGTCAACATGCTAAAACTCGGCGGCAAGTCATCCTCTAAGCCCGGCTCCCAAATGCCCGCGATGGCAAACGGCTCCTCGTCCTTGAGCATAAACACAAAAGGCCGGCTGACTTTCCCCACCGTCATCGAATCGTAAAAACCGTTCGCCGGAATCAAACATCGCCGCCGCTGCACCGCTTCGCGGAAACTTGGCAAAGTTGTCACCGTTTCGGAGCGGGCATTGTGCAAAAGCTTCTTCTTCGGATTGCCCCGTTGAAACGAGGGGACAAGGCCAAACATCATCGGGAGAAGGTCCGTCTCGCCCTGCCGCTGGGCAAAGACCGGGGCAATTTCGCTGATGCGAATGTTATAGCGATCAGTGACCCAGGGCGGGCGTTTGTAAATCTTTGCAATGGCCCGCGCCACCGCCGCCAGCGCGGCGTCAGACTTGTGCAAAGCGTACCGGACACACATGGCGGCAATTCAACTGAATTCTGCCCGCGCCGCAAGCTGGACGTGCCCGAAACTTTATCGAGACGCCGGCTGAATGGCCATGGCTCTAAATTTTCGCTTGAAGCTGACATTTCCTCAATCTGGTATTTTTGGCCCATGAAAACTCCTCAAAATCTCACCTGGACCCTCTCGCCGCAAATCCCCCTAATGCCGCAAAATCTTGGTTTGCCGCAAAACACCAGCCCGCTCCAAAAACCTGTCACACCGCAAAATCCCAGTACGCCGCGAACTCCTCTAAGGCTGCGAATTCCAGATGCCTCGAAAAATCCCGGTACACCACGAGATCCCGGTACACCACGAGATCCCGGTACGCCACCAGATCCAAGTACGCCGCAAAATCCTGTTACGCCGCCAGAAGCAATGACAACCGACCTTCGGCAAAAACCGCCCCAGTATATGAATGAGCGCGAGTTAGCTGCTTTCCTTGGAGTCTGCGCGCGGTCGATTCGAAATTTCGTCTGTCGTGGGTTGATACCTGTAATCCGCCTTGGTCGGCGCAAAATCTACCGGCGGGACGCGGTCATGGCGGCAATGGCGAAATTGGAGAAGTGAACTGCCGGCGTGGGTCAATGCATACGCGAACCTGCACGAATCAATTGCGTCAGGAGACCAATGCTCGTGGCGGCGTGCGATTTTGATACGCGGGCATTTTCTCCGCAATCATACGGGCGGCCTCGGACGGGTCTTGGGCGGCAAAGATGCAGTCATCTTCACCGACCTTACGGTCCCTCGTGTCCAGGCGCTGGTTGGCCAATTGAGTTGACCAGCCTTCGCCAGGAAGTGAGACGATGAGCCGCCGCCGCATCCAGGCAAAAGCGATTTCACTCAAGGTGCCCGCCCCGCCGCCAATAATCACCACGGCATCCGAGTTGGCGACGATGCCATTCCGGTAATCACCCAAGCCTGTTGGGATGACGATGTCCGCATAAGGGTTGGCGTCCCTTGGATCAAGCGTCGGGAGTATCGCAACGATCAAGCCTTCACGATAAGTCATGGCACTTCTCGCCCCTTTGGACGCTGCCTCCATGACGCCGCCCAATCCGCCCGTCACCAAACGCCAGCCGGCATCAATAATCAAACGACCCATCTCCTCGGCAATTTTCAATTTGGCTTCGTCCGCCGATTTGCCGGCATCGCCGATTACTGCCACGGTGGGGCGACGCGTGCCGCGGCGTTTTTCGGCTAAAGAGGGTTTGGCCAAAATCTCAGCCTGAACCGCGTGCCGTTTCTCCCGAAATTCCACTGTATTGGGATGCGGCCGATAAAAATAAAGTACATCCGCAATGTAGCGGGGACTTTGCGCAAGCTCAGCCAATGGGAGCATGTAAGCCCAGTCGGAGCCTTCCTCAATCCATTTGCCGTTTAGGAGGAAGCAGTCCTCGGGCAACACATCGAAAAGGCGCTTTTGAAAAGACCGCAAGTGTTGCCACATATTATTGTTCCAGGAGCGCGGCGCGGCAAAGTTGGGTTGATATTTCGCCGGTTTATCGGTCCTGAACATGCTGCCGACGGTCAAATCCGCCCCGGAGTCATATTCACGGCTCAATCGCGAGAGGACGCCCGAATGAACCAGGCGATCGTCAAGGTCCAGGGTGACAATGACCAAGTTTTGTCCGTGACAAAGGTCGCGGATAGTTTGGACGTGGTTTTGCAAGCTGCCCAAGCGACGGCGATTTCTTACCAACATCACCTTTGGATGGGCGCCCAGCCACAAATGCAGATAATCCCCCGCGCCGTTTTCCGAGGCGTCGTCAATGATCACCATGCCGTAGTCATCCCGGTCTTGACTCAAGACGGACTCGACGCAACTCCGAATCTGACCGCAGGGCACGTTTCGCCCCGTCATCAAAAATACGAAGCGCTCTTTGCGGCCCGGCTGTGGTAACCAGTGCGCAAACTCCACGAGATCTACTTGGCCATACTGATCTTCGGGAATCCATCCCGACTCCACGCGGTCGAGCACCCGCAGCAAATTTTGCGGACCCGCCTTCCAAGTGTTGGGCACATGAATGAAGCCAAAACCATGAGACCGCATTCGATAGGACCGGAAGCGGTCGTTTTTGATTTCGAGATCAAATCGCCGATACCACGAAAGCTCGGGCTCGCCCTTCGCCGTTGTTCCAATGGGTAAAGGTAAATGAGTCCGCAATCGCCCGAGGTGCCAGAGCGAGGCCCGCGAACAAACGCGTGAGGGCAGACCGTCCTCATAGACCCGAAATGGCGGTTCCTCTTTCGGTCGACAAATCGAAGGCGATAGAAACGCGGTCTTTTCGTCCTCGTCAAAAACCTTCAGAATGTTTTCGAGCCACGGCTCCGAGGGGTCGCGGCGCGAAATCAGCAAGTCGCCGTCAACGGCCATGACCAATTCATGCATCGCTTGGTCCACCCCCCATAAAGTAGAAAAATTCGGCGCGCCCTTTTCAGAATGAGTGCTCGTGATCTTTGCGGCGGATGCTTGACCATGCCACAGCTCGTAACAGGCCCGCACACTTGTTGAATCCGATGGAGCGTAAAGGTAGCGATCAATTACGTTTGCCCTGACAAGCGCATCTAACGCCTCCCTTAGTTTGGTTGGGTCTGCTTGGCTGTGCTGCCGGACGAAATGGTCGGGCCGCATGTCCACCACAACGTACCTTTCGGCGAACGCCTGGGGCGTCTCCATTTGATTCACCATGTGCGTGACGAAATCGCCGATGCACTCGTGGTCCATCGCACAGGCACGAATCATCAGCGAAACCGGCGCGGGTTTGGGCGTGGCGGCAAACGTGCCAACGACGTATTCAGCGGCGTAGGTGCAACGGTCCAGGTCTGCACTGCGCGGCTCCTGCCAGGAGACGAGTTGAAACCCGGCTCGGCGCAGCATTCGTTTCAAGACTGGCCAATCCAGAATTCGGCAACAGCGGCGACCGCCCGATTCGATTATGATTTTTTCGAGTTGGACCGCAGCTTGGTCGCATGGGGATGTACGCTGCCGAACCTCGGACGGCGTGATGCGAACGTCTGTGAAGAAGGGATTGCAAAACGTGAGCACAAGATGCCCGTTGTCGGAAACCAGTTGGCGTAGTTCTTCTAATACTTTAGACAGGCTTTCGTCGTCTTTGATCTCGCACAACACCCGACTGCACAAAACGGTGTTGAAGCACCTTCCCTGTTTTAGGATTTGGTCGAGTCCCGCGCGGTCAACCGTCGTCACTTCGCTTGGTCGCTTGACCAGCCCGGTTTCCCATCCCGGATCGAAGGCCGTAACTGCTATGCCCGCCCGCGCCAATTCCTCCGCAATACGTCCTTTGCCCGCGCCATAATCCAGCAGGCTGGCTGGCTTGAGCTTGCGGCACGTCGCAACAATCATCTCGTTGAGCGAGGCCAAGGACGTGTCCGAATCCATGCCCTGCATGAACTCGGCAAATCCAGTCAACGCCGGATGGTCCTTTTGCCGGAGGCAGTCGCGCATAATTTCCTCCAAATCGGCCCGTTGCGGATAGCGCAAGGTCAGGAAACACCGCGCGGCCATGTCGTGGAATCGGTCGGGCCGAATTTCCCGCAGGTCCGACCCAAGGTCCACTAAACGGATTCCGCCGGCCACCCGGACAAAATTGTCCGGCTTGATGTTGTTGTGGGCCAGCCCGGCCTCCTGGCACTCCTTCAAGAAGGCCAGCATTTCTTCGGGCAGCATCGGGCTGGCCATTCTTTCAAACGGCTCAAACCGGGACACGATGACCATGAGGTCGCCGCATTCCCGCACTTCCAAAACCTCGGGAAGCGTGTGGAATCCCCGCATCCGCTTGGGCAATTCGCGCAGCAAGGCATGGACTTTGGTGTCCCGCCAGCGTTCAGGGTCCAGCAGGCATTTGAATACCTTGTCCCCGGAGTGGTAAGCGACACCTTCGCCGCCCTTGCCAAGTTCAACCAGTTCGGTCACGCCAAATTCGCGTCGGAGGAGGTTGCAAATTTCTTTGGAATTTTGGGGCGTTTTCATGCGGCCACCACCCCTCCGTGCAATGTTTCCTCGACCCAAAGACCCAGCGGCGACAAATCCGCCGCGCTCAGGTACTCGTCAAGCTCACGAATCTTTTCCAGCGAAACCGCCATTTGCATTTGTGTCAGAAACTCACCGAGCAAACGCAGCGACGATGCCATTTCCGCGTCATAAAGCCACCATGGACGCCGACGCTGTCCTTTCAGCTTTGCCTCAAGCGAGAGCAGCCTTTCGAGCCCTTGCGCTAAACCGACTACTTCGTGGAGCGATAGACGAATCTGTCCCAATCGCGCGGCCAGAGTGGCTCTGCCAACTTCGCGGACGTACTCGATCATGGACTGCCGATTCATCCCGGCGGCATTTCCCATGGCCTCGACCAACACGCGAAATGCCACATGGCCCAGAATGTCATCGGCCAACTTTTCCAGGGACAGCGACGGCTTTCCGGTGGCCGGACGATGCTGCCAAATTGGCAGTGAAGCGCGTGCAATCTTTAAGCTGCAATGCATCGCCAAGGCCACTGACATCGAATCGCCCCGGCGGGTCGTGCGCCCATAGATAACCGGCGGGCTGACCGCAATGGCCAGCAGTTCGCGGTTAAAGATGAACAAATTTCCGCCGCAATGCGCCTCGCTTGCCGAAATAGCGTGAGCGATTGACCACGTTTCGGCATCGGCGACAATCGGTTTCCGCGTCAAGAGCTTGCCATGGAGCAGATTGGGCAATTTCTTACATATCTCCACAAACACCTCGCGATTCGTCATTCCGCTGCGTGTTGGAATATACGGGAACCCATGATCTTTGCTCGCCAAGGCTGAAGGTGAGT
This sequence comes from uncultured Opitutales bacterium, assembly GCA_964562015.1. Taxonomy (GTDB): domain Bacteria; phylum Verrucomicrobiota; class Verrucomicrobiia; order Opitutales; family JABDGR01; genus CAZLRH01. Next base: position 13,515 of record CAZLRH010000009.1, read on the forward strand.
AATCGTAATAATCGTCACTCCCGCAGGGGTATTCCCTAGCGATGGCCTCGTACATGGCCTCCGGTCGGGCATACGCCAACGCTGAGAGCGTGTGGCTGAGATCGTAGAACTGGCCGCGCAGGGTGGAAACCTCGGGAATTGGCGGCTCGCCCAGGATGCACCCCATGACGCCATCGAAACCTTGCGCGCGTAGTTGGCGCAACGCTCTCACCCATTTCTCCGCGCCCCTCGCTCCCAGGGGTCGCAGCGTATAATCGCCGTCGGCCAGCCACGTTATGTCTGCGCCTAGTCCCGGCAACCGATACAGTTCCTGACGAACGCGGTGACGATTCGCTGCAATTGTCCGATGCGGAAATTCCTTGGGCCCACGCTCCAGATCCCGGCGATGAATTTCTATTCCGCGACGTTCGAGGCGCACCAACTGTCGATTCATCCGCAAGTTGTCAGGGGCACACAATACTACCAAACGGATTCGGTCTATGCGCGATATCTGGCGCAGTAAACGCAGCGACCAGAAAAGTCGCCACGCGTCCTCCTCCGGCAATACCGTAACCCCGACATCCAGCGTCACCGGCCGGGCATCGTCAACCACAGTGATCGAGCTTTCTGGCGGGGATTGTTTGCCCGCAGCCTCTGACACTTGAATGTCCGCCAAAGCCACCAGTCTATCAATGTCCACCGCGTGAAACTTGCGGTGTCGCGCGCGCGCTTCCGCCCTTTGCTCTAGTGACATCTCCATTCGGTACTTCGCGTAGAATGCACGTAAGCCCTTGCGATGCTCCGGCGAACCAACTTTGGTCAATCGCGGACGATTATTCTCGGCATAGTGGTGCACCAAGAATTGCCGAATGGCCATGTAGCGAACCCCCGCCAACGAAAACAGCCGGTATCCAGCATCCCGATCTGTACAGGCTGGCAGGCGCTCGTCCATCATCCCGGCCATCAGCCAAGTGGACAGGCGCACTGCCTTGTTCGAACCTTGGATGTGCGGATTGCCAACTAAAAACTGTCGCGCATCCACCTTGGCCGGAATTGTTAGGGGTTTAACCACGGTCACTGACTCACGCCGCATGACCCCACTGGCAATTATGTCCGCTCCTTGGGCAAACGCCTCCCAGTTTTTCGCCAGATATTCCTCGAACCACTCGTCATCGTCATCCAAGGTGGCCACTAGGGTCGCCTCTGGCGGATATTTTTCTGCGAGATACGCCAAGCCCGTGTTCGTAGCCCCCGACAAGCCGGGCGTCCGTTGGTTGCGCAGCAGCGTCACCTGGCACCACGATTCACCTTGAAACTCGCGCACCACGGCCTCCGTCGCTGTGCCGTGTTCGGCGTCGGAATCGTCCACGATGACCACCTCATCCGGTTTGCGCGTCTGCGCGAAAACCGAGGGCAAAGACCGCTTTTGCAGAAGCCCGGCGCGGTTCTTCGTGGTCATCAAAACCACCAGCGATTGCTTTCGCGGCGCATTCGCCCCCGCGAATCGCGGTGCCGGTAAATCCAGCACCTCCTCCAACTTCGGCTCCAATGTGATTTGCACGCCCTGCGCGCGCGCCTCCTGCACCCGTTTGGCCAGAAACCGCCGTTCGCCCACCCAATTGTGGTGGCGGCAATCCGCCGCCTTTCGTTTGTCGAGCGGCAGAGATTCTTTTATCGAGGGATTGAGCAGAAAGCCCGGCAGGGTCAGCGCCTTTACGCCGGAGCGTAGCGCCAGTTCAATCATCACCAAGCCCGTCGTCGGTTTTCGTCCCAATACGGCGGTCAACTCCCGGAATATCTTTCCGAGCGCCGCCTGGACTAGCGCGGCGGGAAATAAACCGATACGGCAATCCACCGTGAAGGCGACGCTAGAAAGGCCTTCGCCCGCCGCAACGCGCGGATAGCAAATCAGGACATCGCAGCGCCACGTCCGGTCGGCGCGCGTCGCCCCGCCATTGAAACAAATCACGCCGTCAGCGGCGTTGATGAAATCCGGCGTGAAGCTCGGGTGTACCGACCCGTTGCCTACCAGCGCCAGATGCTTGTCTGTCAGATAATCATTCAAGTGCCCGGTGATTTGCACCGGGCACACAGTGTGTGCACTTCTCATTTGTAGATGTCATTGAGAATTTAGTACCCCTGACACACAAGGGATAGCTTGCGTCAGTTTGTTTGCTGCTGCTGGGCGATCAGCACATCAATGCCGTCTAAGTCTTTCGACTATCCGTCCGTTAGGCGGATACAGCAGCAAACGGGTAAACCGGCACAAATGAAGTAGGTATTCCTAAACCTTGCAAATAAAATATTTATAATCACCGCAAGCCAGCGCCTGCGCCATGCCGAACACTTATCTAAATGGCTCAAATTGAGCCGGTTGCGCTCCGTCGCAGTGGAGCCCGCTTGAGCAATCGGTCCAGGCTGCCGCCGGGGGAAGCATAAGGCACGTAAAGGTCGTCCGCCAGGGCCGCCTGCCGAATCTCTCACGCCACCCATTTTTGGCCCTGGCTTGCATAATTCAGCATCACATCGAACACGCTGCCGCATTTCTGGGTGAAGAGCGCATGGTCGTAACTCTCCGGCAGCTTGCTATGGAGCACCACCTCAACCGCCGTCCGCACTCGCGCCCGGCTTTGGCCATCTTTGAACCAATCTTGCACGAGGACTTTCGGGCTCTCCTCACGCAAACGATGCAGTAAGGCTCTCGCGGCTAGCCGAACCTGTTGTTCTTCGTCCTTCGTCATGGAGTTTTTCTTTATGAGGTCAAAAAGCTCCAACTCGTCCTCGGTCAGTCCTTCCCGGATATGCCGCTCAGATTCCATCTTCAAATCCTTGGTAAACTTGACCAGGTCCTCAAAATAGTTGTCCGCCGATGAGCTGCCCGCGTTGTAACTGTCAATGATGCCTTGCAGGCGAGTGGCAAAGTCGGTGCGCGTGGCGTTGACCGCTAGCATTTGTTCGAGCTTGTGCTGGATGAAGGCACGGAGGTCGGCGATTTTAATGTTTTTGTGGTCCGCAACTTTGAAATCGTCCTTGAGCTTTTCAAAATTGATTTTGCTCAAGTCCCACGTTTTTCCCGATTGCGTGATCTGGAACTCCGGTTTGTCCTCCCGCACGGTCCGATCATGGTCCACCACGAGGCTTTCATCCAGCAATTCACTGACGCGCAAAGCAACGGCTTCAATGTCTTTTTGCCCGACAATGGCGTCCAGCACTCCACGCAAGTACTGGAAAACCGCGACCGAGCGCACGACGGGCTTCCCAAGAATCTCGGGTTTACAGGCTTCGTAAATGGACGTGATAGTGTTCTCGTAAACGGCGAAACCCTTTCGCCATTCGTCTTTGGACAACAACCGGTCCGCGTGGTCCTTGAACTTGCCGACCTTGGCGAAGATGTCTTTGGATTTTAACAACGGGGCGAGTGCAATGTCCAAGCCCTCGCAAAAAGTCTGGCCCTGCGCGATAGCGTCATCAAGCAGTTTGAATAATTCCTCCTTCTCGCGCACCGGCAGGTCTTGCGGCCCCTCCTGGCCTTGCCCGTAGTCTTGCAACGCCTTCCGCATGTTGCGGAACACATTGTAGTAATCAATAATCTCTCCATTCCTTTTTTCGACCCCGTTTATTTTCCAGGGCGTGACCCGGTTGGCGCGGGCGATGGTCTGCATTAACGTGTGGTCCTTCATCGGCTTGTCGAGATACAACGTCGAGACCGTGGGGGCGTCGAAGCCCGTCAGCCACATGGCGCAGACGAAAACCAACTGGAGCGGGTGTGCCGGGTCTTTGAAGTTGAATTCGATGTCATGCCCGTGCTCGTCCAGGCGGTTCATGCGCGCGCGGTGCGGTTTGATGTCGAGCTTTTGCTTCGCGAACTTGCTATCCTCGTCCGCCTCGTCGCTGACGACCACCGCCATTTCCACCTTGCGCATATAATCCAGCATTTTCTGAAGCCGTTTCTGCTCGCCCTCGTTCGCTGACCGCTTGATCTGCCCGCGCAGTTCCTTGAGTTGTTCTTTCCAATGCCGTTGGACCTTGTCGTACAATTTTACGGCGGTGAACTTGTCGAGGGACACCACCATGCCCTTGCCCAGGTAGCCCCGGCGGGGAAAATGGTAAACGATGTCCCTGGCAATGGTTTCCAGCCGGTCATCCCGTTTGACGATTTCAATTTCTTGCGCGAACCGGTTTTCCAATTTCGCTTCCTGCGCCTCGTCCAGATTTTCGTCTTCCACGATCTCGGCGAGGTCTTCGCTCAAGTTTTCATTTTGCATCAGCACTTGAGGCACCCGCTTCGAGTAGAAAAGCGGCACGGTTGCACCGTCGTCGGTGGACTGCCGGAAATTGTATTCTGAAACGTAGCTCCCGAACCATTGGTTGGTCTTGCGGTCACGTCCGAGCAGAGGCGTGCCAGTGAAGGCAAGATACTGCGCATTCTTGAGTCCCGCCCGCATGTTCTCGGCCAAGTCTTTGTACTGCGTGCGGTGGGCTTCGTCCACGATGACAATAATGTCGTCGCGGGCCGAGAGCAGCGGGTATTCCCGGCCCTTGTCCCAGCGGAATTTCTGGATGAGCGTAAACACCAGCCGTTTGTTCTGGCCGAGGAATTTCCGCATCTCTTGGCTGTCCTTGGGCTGGGCGGCTTCGGCTTTGGTGACGGTGCCCGTATGTAGGAAATTCCGGTAAATCTGGCCGTCCAAATCCTCCCGGTCGGTGACGACAACGAATGTGAAATTGCCCGTCTGTTTGCGGAAGATTTTGCGGGCGTAGAAAATCATCGAAAAGCTTTTGCCCGAGCCCTGCGTGTGCCAGAAGACGCCCAGCTTGCCCTGCAACTCCTTGCGCCGGAGGAAGGCGTCATAGGCGCGGTTCACACCGATGAATTGGTGGTTCTGCGCGATGATCTTCTCCTTGTCCTTGTAGTAGAGGATGAAATTCTCGACGTAATCCAACAGCCGCGCCCGGGGGAACAGGCCCGCAATCACGCCCTCCAGGCTGGTGCCCTTGCGCTCAATAGCCTCCCGGTCAATTTTCTCCTTTTCGTCGTCTGCCCGCAGCCAAGTGAAGAAATGCTCCCATTCCGCCGTGATGCTGCCCACCTTGGTTTCCAGGGCATTCGAGAGCACGCAAAAGGCGTTAGTGAGGAAAAGCTGCGGGATTTCCCGCTTGTAATTCGTCAAGTTGTCTTCAAAGGCCGTCTTGAGCTTCACATTCGAGTTCTTCAACTCGATAAAGACCAGCGGCAGTCCATTGACGTAGAGCAGCACGTCCGGTCGTCGGAACCCGCGTTCGCCCTTCACCCAAAGCTGGGTCACGACGAGATAACGGTTTTCGTCGGGGTTATTGAAGTCCAGCACGCGCACGCGCTCCAGGTGCTTCTTGCCCTGGGCGTCATCGAACTCCACCGGGATGCCGTCCCGCAGCAGGCTATACACTTCCTGATTGGCGGCGGCGAGCGTCATGGCCAGCCGCCGGTCGAGCAGCTTTTCCAGCGCGTCCTCCATGGCCTTGGCCGGAAGTCCAGGATTGAGGCGAACCGCCGCCTCGCGCAAGCGGTCAGCCAGGATGACCTCCCGCTTGTTCGCCCGGCCCGAGGCATCGTTCAAATCCTCCGGGTCTTTCGTGTGGCAGTCCAGCGAGTCAAAGCCGTGCAGATGCTGGAGCTTCTGCACCAGCGCTTGCTCAATTTGGCCCTCGGAGATGAAATTAGGCATGAGTGGCGGTGGCCGCGGCCGTCCATTCCTCCGCCATGCCGGGCGGAAATTGAATGTCGAGGTTTTCGACGGAAAGTTTGCCGGAAATGAGGCGTGGTAAAAGCTTTTCGCGTAAGCCGGAAAGAAGTTCGTTCACTCGGAGAAGATTTTCTATCTGTGAGAACATGACCTCGAAGCGTGCTTGGTAAATTTCCAAAAGTTCTTTGTCCGGGACAGCAAGTTCCAGTCTTTTGAGGAATCCCCAGTCCGCACGCGGCATCTTCGTCCCTTTGGATGCGGTAGTGGCAAGTTCCACGAACGTGTCGCTGAATACCGTAAATAACAGATACCCCTCATAAATTTTCTCCTTGGGCCGAATGACAATCGTGTCCGCCGAACATGCGCCTGCGAAATGAGCAAGCGCAATTTTGTGTAAATAAGGGCGAATTTTGCTGAACAGAATGTCCCTTTCTTGAAACATCAGTTTGTTGCTGTCCACCGTGTCGGCGGTCGCCCACTCCCTTATTGCAATTGAATGGCGTGGGAGATGTTCCAGTCCAAGATATTTTTCGTCGTCAGCCAAGTCCTTCTTTTTGATGCCTTTCTTGACCTCAGTGGCAAAGCTGGCGAGACTTCGGACTTCCCATCTGGCAGGCACACCCTTGACCTTCTTCGCGTTTTCATGGCCAGGGAACCGGAGACGAACAAACCATTCGCGGTAGAGTTCCTCGGCCAGCTTTTCCAGCAGGGTAATGCGCCGTTGGTTGTTTTCAATTAGTTCATCATATCCAGAAAGTATGGCAGCAATCTTTTTTTGCAAAGGGAGTTCGGGAATTCTTAACTTGATTTTCTTCAAAAATGTTGCGTCGGCTCTCTGCCGCCCGCTGGCACCAACCATGCTGTTAACGGCGCTTTTCCAAATCAAATCGCTCTTAGCTAAATAGAAAAGAAAGGTTTGGTCCAAAAGCGATTCCTTCGCCCGAAGCACAAAAAATTCTGTTGAGCCAAAGCCGCTTTCCGCCTCGCCAATCTTTACTTGCGCTATTTTTCCATTTTCCAGGCATGGCGTTATCCGGGCAAGCAAAACATCGTTGTTCACAAACTTAGCGCAGCCTGAACTTTCGTATTTCTTTGTCTGGACGCTCCCAACATGTCTCGTATTGGGGTCAACTACGTCCATATCAATATACGGGTATTGGTCGCCCTTCTTGAGCGCAACTCGTGGCGGAAAATGCACGAGATCGCCAAAACGATGTTTTTCCCATATGCTCATTGATCCCCCGCAAGTTGTCGTGCATTTTTTATAATAATTTTCTCAAGCTGATGCGCACTTGAAGTCAGTTTTGCAAATGCATCATTGGCCAATAGTACGTCTGAAACGAACTCCTCCTCGGTTTTACCGTCCTCCTCAATCACTACACCGACGTAGCGGCCAGGATTCAGTGAATATTCCTGATCTGCAACCTCCGCCGGGCTGGCGAGTTTGCACAGGCCGGTGACATCCTCGTACTTGGCCTCGGGGAAGCGTTCCTGGAGCCAATGGATGTGATGGTAAAAGATTTCGGCGTTCTTGACCTCCCGGTGTAACGCTTCCAACGCCGTCTTGAGGACCTTAATCTTTCGGTCAGTTGTGCCGCGTCTGCCGTCGGCCAACGCCTGCTCGGCTTGCTCCTTTTCATGCTGGCGCACGGTTTTGTCCAGTCTCTTCAAGCCCTCATGCAGCGAGGCGAAGAAGGGGGCAAAGGCTTCGCGCAGTTGATGTTGGGCTTTGTTCTTCGGGTCCACCGCTTTCTCACCTTTGTGCCTTTCGACGTATTGCTCGTGGCGGACTTGCAGTTTGTTGAGACCGGCCCATTGCTGCATGAGCTCGCCCACCGCCTGCTTCCCAGCGTCGTCGTCCAGCACTTCGAGCAATTGGGCGGTGAGGGGCTCGATATGTTTTTTACTTTCGAGGAGCCGCTCCATGCCGGTTACGAAATAGCGGTCCACCAGTTGCACAAATTTTTCGCGCTGGCCGCGATGAAGCTGGCTGATGATGGCGATATTCTGAACTTGCTCGTCTGAAAACTTGCGGTGAGCGCGATCAATTTGGGTGAAGATGTTGCGGGCATCCAGGAAGAGAATGCGGTCGTCCGTCTTGGCCTTGTCGAAGAACCACAACGTCGCCGGGAGCGTGACGGTGTAGAACATGTTCGAGGGCAGCGTCAGCATCGCGTAGATGAGATTATTCTCGATCAACTTCCGGCGAATATCGGCTTCGGAATGGCGGGCGTCGGACGCGGAGTTGGCCATGACCAGGGCGGCCCGGCCCTTCGGTTTCAAGGAGGTGGCAAATAAATTGATCCAAAGGTAATTGGCATTGGGGACCGTTTCCTTGCCCGCGTCGGCTTTCTTGGTCTTGGATTTATTGCGCGGAATGCCGTAGGTGTTGAAACGCTGGTCCTTCTCGACGCTGCTCAAGCTCACGTCGTCCACGTTGAACGGCGGATTGGCGAGGACGTAATCGAACGCGCCCTTGCTCTCGTGCGGGTCGTCGTAATAGGTGTTGGCCTTGATGATTTTGCCGCGCAGGCCGTTGACCGCCAAATTCATCTTGGCCAGGTTGACCGTTTCGAGGGTTTTCTCCTGGCCATAAACAAAGACGCCGCCCTCGGATTCCTTAAGTTCCCGGCGGTGCTCTTCAATGAAATGCGCCGATTGCACAAACATGCCGCCGGAACCGCAGGCGGGGTCAAACACCTTGCCGCCGTGAGGCTCGATGATCTCGACCATCAGGCGCACCACCGAGCGCGGGGTGAAAAACTCGCCGCCCTTGGACCCCTCGCTGCGGGCGAACTCGCCAAGGAAGTATTCATAAATCTGGCCGAACAGGTCGCCGGTCGTTTCCTCGGGGATGTCTTTGAAGGTTTTGAGCAGTTGGTTGGGGATGGTGTTCGTCTTTGGGTCGCGGGTCAGCCGAAAATATTCGTCCTTTGGCAGGACGCCTTCAAGCTCGGGCTTGTACTCTTCAATGGCTTTCATCGCCTCCTTGAGCGCCTTGGCGATATTCTTCTCCTCGGGCAGATTCAGCAGGTAGTCGTACCGGGCATGGTCCGGGAGATAGAACCCGCACTTCTCAATGGCAATGTCCGAAATCTTCTTCTCTCGACGGGTGCCCTTGAGGCGCTGGAATTCCGCGATGATTTCCGCCTCGTGTTGCCGGTAATTATTGTCGGCAAACTTGAGAAAGATGAGGCCGAGCACCGGCGTCGCATATTCGCTGGATTTGAGGTCGGAATTGGCGCGCAGATTATCAGCGGCGGCCCAGAGGTCGGATTCCAATTTAGCGAGATTTTCCATGAGGGAGGCAAGAGCGTTGCGAGAGCGATAGTTCGACCAGCTTATGTGATTGCAGCCCACCACGTATGCAAATGCTGGAGCCGGATTAGAGGAGGGCAGCTCGCCAGCAAAACGGTTGTTGGGATGGGGTGCAAGCGCGATGGGAAGGGTGTTGAGCGGACCGGGACGGCGTGACTCTATCCCATCGGCTTTTTGTATTTTCGTTTCAGCGCCGTTTTGACCACCGCGATCAAATCTTCCTGCGTGACGTGAAATTCTTTCAGGGACTCAAGCGCGGTGAAGATTTTGTTTCGCAGCGAAAGCTCGGCTTCTTCCAGCGCTTTGGCCAGACCGGCTTGGGCAATTTCCACCGAAGTGTTATGGAAGCGCAGACTCAATAGCTCGGCCTCGGATGCGCCCATCGGCAATTCAATCAAATTGCTCCACGAGGATTGCCACGCACACGCGACAGTTGAAGTGCCGATGTGCAGGCGTCCGTCCTGGACACGGAAACTTAAGGGGTCGCCGCGCGGAGGTATCTCCGCCAGCGCGACTATGAAGCGTCCCGGCACGCGCGCCTGCCCCGGCCAGTGGCCCTGCGCGCCGATGGCGACCGACATACCGCCGATTTCAACATGCAGGCAGCTATCATCGAAGGAGAGCACGGCTTCCGCCTTCATGCTGGGCCGGCAGAATTTGCGGATGAGTCTCAGGCCCTTCTCCAAGTCCGTCCGGGTCACGGTTAATACTGGTGGCGCACGCATGGGGTATTACGCAAAGCATTGGGCAGCAAGTTTGAGCAGCATAGCCAATCCATATTTGAGCAATATTAAGGGTGCTTAAATGAACCTATGAACTTGTCAGGGTCGCGGCTGCAACGCAACAAATAGGTATCTGGCTGGCGTTTAGGGTCGTAGGGGCGTGCCCTATAAGCTGTAGCAGTTGCCGTCCCTACGGCGGGCGTAAGGCTAGCAGGAGTGGACTTGCAAAGGACGTGCGCTCTGGACGCGGCCAGTTTATTTCCTGAAATTCGCCATGCTACATCCGCGCCGCTATATTGCTGCATTTAGCCGCTAAAACGCCGTTGTTACACCGTTCGTTACGCCATAATTTGACCACAATTATGCCATGATTTGACCACCGTTACGCCATGATTTGACCACGATTTAACCACGAATTCGCCGGAGTAATGCCGGGATTTCACCGGCGTTTCACCGGGATTTTCACCGGGATTGTACCGGGTTTTCACCGGGATTTTCACCGGGAGTGTGCTGGGAATACGCCGGGAGTTCTGTAGGCTCTTTAATTCGCTCCGAAATTGCAGAAAATCCGTGATTTTGTCTTACAAGCCATTCGATATGATGGTGATAGGTGATAATTGATCGGGCCTTTTGCAAATAATGACGACAGGCTCGGCAACCAAAACCAACCGCGATCAAGTGCGAGAAAGGCATAATATATTTACTGCCAAAGGCTTACGGATATTCGACTATTGGGATTGGATTCCGAGAAGGTGCGAAAGAGCGCCAACGCAAAATCGACCATAGTGATTTACGTATTAGGAGTAGGCGCTTGTCGCCTTTTTCGACCCTTTGCCCGCGCTTCTGCGTTGGCCAAAACCGTCAAACTCATGCCTGTCCCTGAATTCGTTCATCTTCATGTTCGCAGTGAATTTAGTCCCGGTGAGTCCATCGGGCGCATATATGACTTAGTGCAACAGGCGAAAGCCATCGGGTTACAAGGGTTGGCCCTGACGGACCGCAATACCTTGGCCGGACTGCCTGAATTGGCAGAGGACTGCCAGACCGCGGGCGTGCGACCCCTATTTGGTTGTCTGCTCACGCATAACTTTCCCGGTAAACAAACGAATCCCATTCAGGGAATTCGCAGTTTGCTACTTTATGCCTTGAATGAAGAGGGCCATGGCAATCTCTGCCGGTTGATGCGGCACACGCTATTAGGGGCAAGAGTGATGCGCTGTCCGGTTCCCCTCAATCAACTTGCGGGCGATACCGCCGGATTGGCGGCGGTCCTTCCGATGGTAAACGGCTACGTCAACGACGCCTTCTACCAGGAAGACTTGGCTGAAGCAGACCGGCGCTGGGAACTAGTGAAATCTCTGTTTGGCCCAGAGCGTCTGTTTCTCGAAGTCCGCCAAGTCCACCACGGGCGTAAAGAAGATGCCGAGGGTTTGCGGGCCGTCTTTGCCTTCGCCGCTAGACATAAAGCGCGCACGGTCGCCACCCACAAAGTGCTTTTTGCGAAACCAGAACAGGCCGAACTTGGGGCGCTGCACTTTTGCTTGGGCGGCAGGGCAAAATGGAAGGATTACAAATTGCGGATCGCTTACCGCAAAGCCTACATCCGCTCGCCAAGACAGATGGCCGAGGATTTTATCGAGCACCCTGAGGCTTTGCGCAATACAATGGTTTTGGCGGAAATGTGCACACTGAAAGCCGTTCTGCCTTCGGGGCCACAAGCTTCCTTTCCCATTTCACTTTCCGATTCATCTGATGATGACGCCGATGCACGGTTCGCGGAGTTATGCCGAGTCAGATTGACCAAGCGGGCTGGAACGAAATTCATGAAAAAAGGCGAAGAGAACAATATTCGGGCGCGCTTGGCCTTGGAATTGGCAGAAATTCGCCAAGTGGGCGGAGCGGCGCTTTTCGTCCTCTTGGCGGACATTTGTGAATGGGCTCGGCAAAAAGGGATTCCAGTCCTGTTGCCCACAACGATCAATGGCTCCCTTGTCGCTTATCTTTTGGGACTGACCGAATTGAACCCTTTGGCATTTGGCTTCGCTTGGGAGCGTTTTCTCCCCCGGCTGGAACCATTGACGGACCTCCAAATTTGGGTTGGCGCAGTTCAGCATGAACGCTTCCGGGAATTGATCTTTGAAAAGGTGGCTCAGAATGCCCTTCGCGTCGTGGATTATCGGAAGTTCACTTTTACCACCGGGATTTTTCGCGTGTTGGAAGCTGCCGGGCTCACTATGGCACAGGAGCAAGAAATCAAGGACATGGTCCGCCAAGAGGCAGATTACTCTTGGAATTATGATGGGTGGGAACGTCTTGGGATATTGCTTCAGGAAAGAAAGGCGAAGCTCATGACCGACACGGATTTGCCGGAACTGCTCCGGCTGGCGGCTGGCCTCGATGGCGTCGCATGTGCAGCGAAAGAGCATCTCGAAACGATTTTGGTTTCCGACCAGGATTTGACGGGTCAAATTCCCGTGGCCTTCACGCTTAGCGTAAGGGCAATAGCGCAATACCCACAGTCCAGTCTTGCCGGGTGCTGGCCGCTACTGGAAATCAAAGCCCAGTCGCTTCTTTCCCGCCTGGCCCGCGCCGAAAAAAATGTGCGACGCGATCTTCAGTGGCCAGCGTTTAAACTGCGCGATTTGCCACTGGCTGACGAGCAGGCGTTTGCGTTCCTGCAAAGCTCTGACGCGTTCGAACATTTTACCGGGAATGAAGATATATTCTGCGCGCAAGAGATTTGTGCCTGGTTCCGCGAGGCCAAGGTCGGCAGCCTGACCGATCTCGCGGCAGTGTTTGCACTCTGCCGACCGGGTGGCATTGACCTCTACCCCGCGTTCCTGGCTGCCAAGTTAGGTTCACCACTGAAAACTGGCCCCGGCGTCTCGCCCCGGCTGGCGGCCTTCTGCCCGGAAACCTTTGGCGTGATGGTATTTCAAGAACAGTGCCTCTACGCCATCGCTGCGATGTTGGATTGCTACTCGCGCGAGGCCGAACAATGGCGTCGCTGGAGAGCCAAACGAAGCGCTCCTTCCGAAAAGGCGGAATTCGTCGCGCGCGTTGTGGCCAAAGAAGGAATCAAAGAGGCGGAGGCGGAACTGGTCTTTGTGCAACTTGCTCATGCCTGCGAATACAGTTTCCATAAGGGTTACGCGTTGACTTGGGCCCTGCTTTTTTATCGTTGCGCCTATTTGGCGCGTCACTACCCCTTGCAATACAGCTATGCGCTGGAATTTGAAACTACGCAGGCGCAAGAGAGCAACGCTGGTGACGAGGCGCTCAATTTCCACAAATAGCCAGACCCGTGATTTTTACTATTCATCGCGGTGCGCATGAAATTGGCGGCCTTTGTCTGGAGGTGGCTACCGATTCGACACGGATAATCATTGAGGCTGGGTTGCCCTTGGATGACGCGCGCCGCGATGAACGTCCGACCGTGCCGGGTCTCTTTGCGCCGGTTGCCGATGGTCTGCCCGTGAAAGCAATTTTGTTGTCGCACGCTCACCCTGACCACGCCGGCCTGCTGGCGGAAACTTTGCCGGCGATCCCGATTTATTGCACTGCGGAGACACAAAAGATGTTGCTGGCGCTCCAGATTTTCGCGCTCGGCGCGAAATTATCCAAAGAGCGATTCAGGACTTTGATTCCCGGAAAGTCCCGGCAGATTGGCGACGTGCGCGTGACAGCCTTTCCGGTGGATCATTCCATCGCTGGCAGTACGGCCTTCCGCATCGAAGGCGATGGCAAGGCCCTGCTCTTCACCGGTGATTTGCGTACGCATGGACGCAAGCCAAGAATGCGGGCGAATCTGCTCAGAGGCAATCGCGGTCGCGTGGATTGTTTGGTCATTGAAGGCACCAATCTTTCACCGGGGAGGGAAAAAGGAATGTCCGAATCCGATTTGGAGGATGAAATCGCCGCCCATTTGCGCCGGGCGCCGAGTTTGGCCCTCGCTGCGTTTTCGCCTCTGCACCTTGACCGATTCGTGACCTTTTACCGCGCTGCCAGGAAAGCGAAACGGGTGTTCGTGGCCGACGCTTACCTCGCCTTCGTTCTCTACTTGCATAACCGTGAAAGCCTGCCCAAGCCGGGGGCGAATGGGCAATTGCGAGTATGTTTTCCCTCGAATTGGGCCAAACCCGCGCGCCGCCGCCATTATGCGAAGGCTTTCGCGCTGGCTGAGAAAGCCGAGATTTCATTGGGGGAAATTTTTGCCGAGCCCAAGCGGTATATCATGCTTTTTCGTCCCAGCATGTGGCGGGATTTCCCTCCGCACCTGCCAAAAGACACTCTGCTGCTCTATTCGCTTTGGAAAGGCTACCTCCGCCGTGACGACTGGCAGCAATGCCGCGCCCGTTTGGAATGCGACGCCGGTCGTCTCGTCGTCACCCATACCAGCGGCCATATTTTTCCCGACGATCTGCGCCAACTCATCACCGATTTGAATCCGGGCTGTGTTGTACCGGTCCATACCGAAACACCGGAGCGGTTCAAGGAGATTACTGCGAATTTATATTTGCTTTCGGATAATTCGCCTCTAAACGTCAATTAAGTTTGACTCTCACGGAAATCTTTATGACTTCTGCGCACTCACCATTTAAGCCTTGGGAAGATGGCCTCAAGAAATGGATTTCGGAGAAAAAAATATCTAGTAAGGATCTGTCGTCAATAGTTGGGTTAAACACGCTAACTCGAATTTGGCTGGAAGGGGCCGCACTGACAGCGATTGATGACTGGCAATCGTTCGCCGAGTGTTGGCACGATAAGCTGCTGCAAAAATGCCTGGAAGTGACAACGAATCGATTGAAAAATGGGGAATGCCCGGGCAGCCCCGAGAATTGGCGATTTAAGCCGGTTCCTGAGATAAGCATTCAAAACAAAAGCCTGGAAAAGTGCTTGGAAAAAGCTATCGCACAGTTGGCTTGCGATAAAAGGCCAGGATGGGTGGATTGGGCCAACCAAGTTCCCGTTGCCTCGGGAATAGTGGACCGTTACACCGATAAAAAGCGGGCGATTGACCTTGTCAAAAGGATTGCTAGCGAGAAATTTCAGTTTATTGAGCTCAAAACTGGTTCTGATAACCCGTTTTACGCTGCGCATGAATTGCTCGGGTACTTTGCGTTTTATTTGTTCGCAAGGAATTCATCAAAGCAATTGCCAAGAAACCGAAGTCCCCAACCAGAGCTATTGAGCGCCAAGCGTATCGAGTTGATCGTCTTGGCCCCCGTTAGTTTCTATAACTTTCCAAAATGGGATGAGCGGCGGGCTAGGATCCAAATGGCATACGACAAATTGGCGAATAAATTTTCCAAAGGAGCATTTGAGGTAAAATTCGAATTCCAAACCCTTGACGAAATGTTTCCACCTGGGGCACAGCAAAATGAATTAAAGAAACAAGCTTCGACAAACTTTGCAGAGGAATGGTCAGGTATTTGGAAATGAATCGAATATTGGAGAATTCCCTTGTCGCAAATACCTGAACAAGAACGGTCTTTACGAAGGTCATTTATTGTTGATTTAAGGGCTTGTGGGTTTGTGGTCTGAAAGCTGGCTGGTGGTCTGCCTTCGAAGATTAGCTTTGCCAAAGGGCGCTTTTCGGGGGTATGGAATCGAGAAAACGCGACATTTATAAGGCAATAATTTTAAAGGTTTATTAGAGTTAATTAGATAAAGGGGCGTAATTTAGGCTGTTTTGTTACGTAAACTATTGACTTAACCAGACTTAAGAAAGTGGTGCGGGCGGAGGGAATCGAACCCTCGACTCAAGCTTGGGAAGCTCACGTATTACCTCTATACTACGCCCGCGCGAGATGCTTCACCATACGGTGAATTCAAGAGAGGAAGTGTTGGCGGATGCGGCGCAATTGGCAAGGGGAAAGGGGCGGGAGGAAGAATGCAGAATGGAGAAGGTAGAAGGCAAAGCAGGGAGCAGGGAGGAAGAAGAAAAGTAGGAAGAAGGTGGAATTCAGAATGGCGAGTTTAACGAGTGGAGATTGGCACGCAGCAAGAGGTAAAAGAAGAAGAGGGCAGAAGGTCTTTTGCCATTTTGGGTGCCGGACAACTTTTGACTTCTGCATTCTGCATTCTACCTTCTGCCTTCATGACGCCTTCCGTGCCGAGGTCCCGCTGGCTCAACTCCACCGTGTTGGGCATCGGGCTGGCGTCGCTGTTTTCGGATTGGTCGCACGAGATTGCCACGTCGTTGCTGCCGGGGTTTCTGGCGTATCTCGGCGTGGCGGCCGTCTGGCTGGGGTTGATTGAGGGCGTGGCGGACGGGCTGTCGAGTTTCGCGAAAATGGGCTCGGGGCATTTCACCGACCGCTTGCAGCGGCGCAAGCCCATCATGGTGATTGGCTATTTGGTGACGACCGCGGGCACGGCGTGTTTTGGCCTGGCGACGACCGCCTGGCAGGTGCTGTTGTGCCGGTCGGCGGCGTGGCTGGGGCGCGGGGTGCGCACGCCCGTGCGCAAGGCCCTGCTGGCGGCGGCGGTCACGCCGGACACTTATGGCCGGGCGTTCGGGTTCGAGCGGATGATGGACACTCTGGGCGCGGTGGTCGGGCCGCTGACGGCGCTGGGGCTTTTGGGCCTGCTGGGTACGAATTATCCATTGCTATTTTCGCTGACCCTTATTCCCGGGGTGATGGCGTGCGGCTGCATCGCCTTTGGCGTGCGGGAAAAATCGCGTCCGAAGGTGAAATACATTTCCTTTCGCGAAAGTCTGCGCGGGCTCCCGCCGCGGTACCGTCGCTTGCTGGTGGCGGTGGGACTCTTTGGCCTGGGGGATTTCGCGCACTCGATGCTGATTTTGCTGGCGACGCAACGCTTGGCGCCGACGCTCGGAATCGAGGCCGCGGCACGCTGGGCCGTCGGTTTGTATGTCGTCCACAATATCCTGTACGCGGGATTTTCCTATCTGACCGGGATGCTCGCGGACCGTCTGAACAAACGCTATTTGCTGGCGGGCGGTTATGGTCTCGCGGCGGTGATGGCGTTGTTGATCATCGTGCTGCCGGCGTCGCCCTGGCTGCTGGGGCTGGTGTTCGTGGTCGGCGGCATTTACATCGCGATGGAGGAAACGCTGGAGGATTCGTTTTGCGCGGAACTGACGGACGAAGCGCAGCATGGCATGGCGTTCGGCGTGCTGGCCACGGTCAACGGCGTGGGCGATTTTGCCTCGAGTGTGATCGTCGGCGCGCTTTGGAGCTGGCTGGGGACAGGCGCGGCGTTCAGCTACAGCCTGGTCTTGTTTGTCGTGGGAGCGCTGATGGTGCTGGGCATCGGGCGGGAGACGCCGAAAAACGGGGCCGTCGCAAGCGACGCCCCTACAAGCTGAAGAACGTCGACCGGGAAAATCGTAGCGGAAGAGAGGGTAGGGGCGTCGCTTGCGACGGCCCACTTTCAAAATGCAGACGAGACCTTAACCCCGCGCCAGACCAGTGCGGAGTTCCGCGAGTTTGGCGGAGAGGGCGGCGGGGATGGAGGCGCGGTCCTCAAGGCGGGTGGCGATGGTGTTCACGAGCGCGCTGCCGACGACAACGCCATCGGCCACCGCCGCGATTTGACGGACGTGCGCGGCCTTTGAGACGCCAAAGCCGACGACGACCGGGAGCTTGGTATGGCGCCGGATCTCCGCGACGGCGGGCGCAATGGAGGGCGGGAGTTCGGCGCGTTCGCCGGTCACGCCTTCGAGCGAGACATAATATAAAAAGCCGCTGGCGGCGGCGGCAATGCGGGCGATGCGGGCGGGCGGCGTGGTCGGCGCGATGATGAAAATATTTTGCAGTCCGGATTTTTTCGAGGCGGCCAGGAGGCCGGCGGCTTCCTCGGGCGGGCAGTCGAGGGCGAGAATACCGTCGAGGCCGGCGGCGGCGGCGCGCCGCGTGAAGTTCTCCAGCCCCGGCGAATAAATCATATTGTAATAAGCATAGAACACGATGGGCGTGAACGGAAATTCGGCGCGCAGCTCGTGCACCAGGCGGAGGACGGCGTCGGGCGTGGCGCCGTTTTCCAGGGCGCGTTGGGCGGCGAGCTGGTTGGTCAGGCCGTCGGCGAGCGGGTCGGTGAAGGGCAAACCGAGCTCGAGGATGTCCACTCCGCCGTGGAGGAGGGCGCGGCAGGCGGCCAGGGAGGTCGCGTGGTCGGGATCGCCGGCGCAGAGGTAGGCGACAAAGGCGGCGCGTTTTTGGTCACGGGCCCGGGCAAAGGCATCGGCGATGCGGTCCATTGAATTCAAGATTCAAGATTTAAGATTCAAAATTCAATCCTTAACCCCGGTTGCACCCAACTCCTTTGCCAAAGCTTCGGATTCCCTCGATAATAACGTACCGCATTCAATTTAACGGAGGCTCGAAGGCCCGCCCTACACCGTGCGCTTTTTATGCCACCACGAGTAAAGGCGCGCGGCGCCAATGCCGGCGGCGAGGGCGGCACGCCAGGGGAATTTGCGGGTGGCGACGAGCCGGGTGGTCGCTGCGCCGAAACCGAGGGCGGTCAAAAGGCTGGGGAGGTTGAAACCCAAACCCAGGGAGGAGCGGCCAAATAACCTCATCGCCAAACCCGACAGGGATAACAGGCGCGGGGCAAAGGCGCGGGCGGCTTCGAGCGGACGGAACGCTTCCGAAAGATCGCGAAATTGCCGGAGCAGACGTTCGCGCTGGGCATCGGCCACCTCCTCGAGCTCGCGGATGCGATTGGCGCGGTTCAGGGCGGGCGAGAGGATGTTGCCACTCATGGCTCGTCGTTGGCGGGCGGGGCGGAATTGGGGGAGACACTGGAGCGCAGGGCGGCGGCGTCCCGGCGCAAAACATCACGGGTGGTGGCAAACGGCGCGGGCATTTCCCGCACTTCGCGGCGCAGGCGCAGGACGGCCCACGCGGCTCCCGAGCCGTACAACGCCGCCATGACGAGGCTCGTCAACCATTGCCAGCCGGCGGGCACGATGAGCACGATGGCCAGGCTGACAAACACCAACGCAAACGCGGCGGCGAGCGCAGCCACCAGCATGAGTGCCGCCAACAAGCCGACGCGGACAATGAGGTCCTCCAGTTCGACCGAGGCAAGGTCGAGCCGGCTGCTAATGCCGTCCACCAAGGTGGCGAGGACGGCGCGCAGGCGATTAATCATGCCGAGGAGGTGGGCCGGGGCGCGCCGGACAGGCCGGAAAACGCACCGGCCGCAGGGTTAGTCGCGGCGAAGGAGGAGGCCGGCGGCCAGGCCGAGGCCCAAGCCGACTCCGGCGGCGATGCCGACGGCAGCCCACGGATTTTTCTTAATGGCCTTCTCTGTGCATTCAATGCCCTCCTTGACGGATTCCTGGGCGGCGGCGGACTTTTCCTTGATGGCATCTACGGCTTCGGCGGATTTGGCCTTCAAAGCTTCGGCGGCGTCGCGGAGCTTGCCCGCGATGATTTTGGCTTCCTCGCCGAGCTTGCTTTTGGCAAGGCGGTCGAGCAGGGAATTGGCTTCGGAAACGAGGTCGTGCGGGGCGGCTTCGTGCGCGCCGTGGGAGGAGGTGGTGCTCATGGTAATAGTTAAAGGTTAAATGTTTAAGGTGAAAGGAAGAGCGGGCATTATTCGCCAGGAAGGGGCCCTTGGCAACCCGAAATCCACGACCGCGGGAAAGTAGGTACCCTAGGGCGCGGGCCACAGGCGGGTCGGGGCCGAATTCAGTGTTTGACACCGCGCGGAATTTGACAAAATTGAAGATTGGCGGACGATACGCCCGGCATCCTGTCGGTCGTGGTGGTTCGCCAAACCATCTTCCTTTTGTCCTACACGCCAGACGGGCGCTGCTTGCGGGGCGCTTGACTGGCGCGTTTAATTTTTCGTCACCCTCCGACCACTCGGGCGGTGACGCTCCCAATACTACCTTAAGCCGATGAACAAAGAGTCCATAGACTTGCTGATTGAGAAAAACCCGCGGCTGGCGCCCTTGCGGGCCAAGCTCGAGGCCATGCAGCCGGGCAGTTATTGCCTGCATCGGGCCTGGGGATTCGGGAAAATTCAGGGCTTCGACGAAGCCACCGGCAAGTTGCTCATTGATTTTGACGGAGGCAAGCACTCGCACCCGATGGACCCGGTATTTTGCCTCGAGCGCCTGGAGATTCTGCCGCCCAAAAACATTCTCGTGCGCCAGCGCGAAGATGCCGCCGGCGTGGAGGAAATGGTGAAAAAGCGCCCGGCGGACTTGATTGCCGAGATTTTGGCCTACGCGCCGGACCACTCCATGAGCAGCATCGAGCTCGAAAACGTGCTCAACCGCCTGCTCGGCGAACGCTTCAAGAAATGGTGGAGCGGCGCGAAGAAGCATTTGGCCAAGGATCCGCGCATCGCGACCCCGTCCAAAAAGCACGACCCCTACGTCCTGCGCGAAGAGCCGCTCAAGCAGGAGCAGGAAATCCTCGAGGAGTATTACGTCACCAAGCAGGCGAAGAAGAAAATCCAGCTCGCCGAAAAGCTTTACCAAATCTCGAATAGCGTCGAGGAGATCGAAAAGGATTTGCCGCGCATTTTCGACGATTTGACCACGGCCATCAAGGAGGCCCGCCAGTTGACCACCGCTGACCGCCTCCACGGCGTCTGGGTGCGCAACGACTTAGCCCGCCATCTCCACGCCGACGTGGACACCCTCGAACCCACCTCCGCCTCCATCATTTTGGGTACGCCGGAACTGACGCAATTGGCGGAACAGTTGCCGTCCAATTACCAGCGCCGTTTCCTCGATGTCATCACCCGCGTGTATCCGGACAGTTGGCGCGACGTTATCGTCAACTTGCTGCGCGGCAGCCAGGGCAAATTTACGGCCGAGTGCATCAGCTTCCTGGTGGACAAGGGCTGCACCGAGCAGGTGGCCGAATGTTTCCGCCGCTGGCTCAACGAGCAGACGCTCAAGAGCTCCGTGCTCCTGTGGATCATCCGCAACCGGCATTCCCGTAAGTTCGCCAAACTGGTGGACGGCATGACCACGCCGCGCCTGCTGGCCGCGATTTTCTACGCGATTGACTACGAAGCCCTCCAGAATACCGGCAACCGCCGCATCGTGCTGGCCGACGCCCTGAGCGACGATCCCGATTTGATTCCCGACTTGCTGGCCGACGCCAACGACGAGACCGCGCGCGACCTCGCGCAGACGCTCCTGCTCAACCAGGGCTTCGAGGAATTGACCAAGCGCTCGCTGATGGCCCGCTTCATCAAGCAATTCCCGAAGATTCAGAGCCTCGTCGCCGGCGAAGCCACGCGGCAGGCCGAGGCGTTGTTCGTCTCGCAGGATTCCCTCGAGGCCCGCAAGCGCGAGTACGAAAACCTCATCCAGGTGCGCATCCCGGAAAACAAGATCGCCATCCAGACCGCCCGCGAACTGGGTGACTTGCGCGAAAACGCCGAGTACAAGATGGCCCGCCAGGAGCAGGACACCCTGCTCGCCCGCAAGAGTCTCCTCGAAGTCGAGATGACCCGCGCGCGCGTCACCGATTTTTCGGAAACAAACCTCGAAGTCGTCGGCGTGGGCTCGGTGGTCGAATTGGCCAACCGCGGGTCGGGTCAGACGCATCGTTACGCCCTGCTCGGCGCCTGGGACAGCAATCCCGAGAAGAACATCCTCTCGTACAAGACGCCGCTGGGCCAGAACCTGCTCGGCAAAAAAGTCGGCGACACCGTGCGCACCGAGATTGAAGGCAGCGTCGAGGAATGGACGCTCCGCAAGATCGAGCGCTGGATTGACGGGAAGCGATAAGCGCGGCGCAAAGGGTGGGAGGCAAAAGGCGGCAAGCAAGCCAGTGAAACCGCTAATGCTTGCAAATTCACGCTAATCGAAGAAGAGCCTTCACTCGTGCTCTGAGGACGGGATTGTTTCGGCATTCCGGCTTTGGTCGCGAGGTGCTTTAGCGCGCGCAATGGTTCGTTCGAGTAATCCGCGCTCGGGCTAAAGCGCCGCGCTACGAAATCCGCCTCCCCTACTACATTGCATGGGAGATTTACGCCTGGGCGGGTTTTATCTTATATGAACGGTGTGATGAATGAAGACTCACAGTGCTTGGAACAATTCATGCGAGAAGGCTCCGCGCCGGCCTTCCGAAAATTGGTTGAACGCTACATTGCGCTGGTAAATTCGACTGCGTTGCGGATGACCGGAGGCAATGTCCATCTGGCCCAAGATGTCACCCAGCTCGTTTTCACCGACCTCGCGCGCAAAGCGGGATCGCTGTCCCGCGGCATCATGCTCGGCGGCTGGCTGCACCGGCACACCTGTTACACGGCCCTCAAGGCTCTTCGCTCTGAAAGCCGCCGGCAAAAACGGGAAACCATCGCCATGGAAATTCAAACGATCAACGAAACCTCGAGCCAGGACACTCATTGGCTGGATTTGGCCCCGGTCTTGGATGAAGCGCTCAACCGCCTTGGCTCGCCAGACCGCGATGTTATTATTCTTCGGTATTTCCAACAAAAAAACATCCGCAGCATCGGGCAATATCTCGGTGCCTCAGAAACCGCCGTCCAAAAACGCCTTGGGCGCGCGCTGGAAAAACTACGCGCCATCCTTGGCCGCCACGGCGTCACTTTGGCCTCGGCCAGCATGCTAGGATCTAAACTCGAAGCAGGCGTGAGCGCTGTCGTGCCCACTGGAATGACTACCACCGTTTCTACGACGGCAGTAGGCAGCGCCGCCACCCTTGGCACCGGCTCGACCCTTCTCTCTCTCAAAACCATATTTACCTCCAAATCAGCCATCGGCTTCGCCGCGACCCTCATCGCCGTTGTTACCACCGTCGCGATTATCTCGCAAAGCAATAACCGTGCGGTTTCCTTGCTCGCGCCCGAGACCCAGGATTCGGCCTTGGTCATCAAAAGATCTGCGAAACCAGCGGCAGTCGCTGCCCAAGTCGAGGCCCCCAAACTTCCCCTCGTCCCGACGGACACTGCTCCCGCTACGCCAGATACAACGACCGCAGCCAAGGTCAACCCGATGCCGCAGAACGGCAACCTCACGTTTACCGGCGAGGCCCCCACTGCGGCTGGCCTCACGGTGCCCTCTGGCAACAATACTTACACAGGCGGCACCATCGCTGTCGGTTATGGCCTGACTCTGGGAGAACTGAAGACATCTCAAGCCAAATTTAAACAAGCCTCAGCAGGCATCCTTGAGCGACGAACTTTGGCCGCGAATGGCGACCCCGCCGAACTGGCCAAAGTGGAGAATGACCGGCAGAAATTGGAACAATCCGCTCGGGACAGGCAGAAACAAATTGACGACCTTGAAGCGCTGGGCGTGACGGATGATCAAAGCTCTTCGCCACCGAAAAGCCAGTAAGCGTCCCTATTCACGTGCTGTCCTGCTCGCGGATTCGTTCTAAAACGATTCCGGAGACAAGGACGAGACGAG
Source organism: uncultured Opitutales bacterium (assembly GCA_964562015.1). GTDB lineage: Bacteria > Verrucomicrobiota > Verrucomicrobiia > Opitutales > JABDGR01 > CAZLRH01. The sequence goes on from CAZLRH010000009.1 coordinate 36,638, forward strand.
TAAGTGATAAGTTGATAGATTATCTTAATAGTGGCCTACGGTTCGCTCCTGTTTACTCACCCTCTCGGTATCTGCAAAACGCTCCATTTTTTCGCAAACGCCCCAATATCAATCACGCTACGCAAGTGAGTAAAAAGGGGCATAATCACCGCGCTAAAACGCACCACCGCCTTACGCGTTGGATTTTCGCACTTTCGCGACGAATTCCGGCGGCGATTCGTCGAAGAATGAGCGAAGATTCGCGGTTCGCATTTTAGTGTCGCCGCGCTTACTAAAGCGCCGGCTTAGAACGGCATCGACGTCGGGTCTACATACCATTTGCCGTCGATGTTTTGGAAGATGACGGGCGGGATTTGCGCGCCGCGGCCGCTGGGGTCGGGTATCACGTAGCTGGCGCGGTCGCCGGCGTCATTGTAGGCGGGAGTCTGGTCCTTGAGCATTTGAAAAACCTGCGCCGCGCGTTGCACGGTCGGCTGGACATTCGGGCTTTGGAGGGCCTGTTCGAGGCGGGCGAGTTGATCCGGGTTCATTTGCCCGATGATGGCGGGCGGCATGTAGCGTTCGTAGGCGGTGACGACATCGCCGCTGTTCAACAGGTCCACGATGTCCGGAATGACGGTGCTCATCTGCGCCTGGGGATCGGCCTTCGGTTTTTCCGCCACTGCGGCCACGGGCGCGGCCTCGACGGGCGCGGGCGGTTGCACCGGAGCGGCGACGGGCGAGACCACGCGCGGGGTCTTCGTCTCGGGCGGTGGCGTGGGCGCGACCACGGGAGCAGCCGGCACTGGGGCAGTGGCGGCCTGCATGGCGGCGGCGGACGGCGGGCTGAGCAGCCAGTAGGCAAAGCCACCGGCCAGTCCGAGGAAAACGAGAAAGCCAAGGGCAAGGTCGCGGGTTTTCATGAATGAAGGCCGGCAGTGAAAAAGGCCGACTGCCGGAAAAGTCCATGCTTATAACATGCGACGGACAAATTCCGACAAAAAACCAACGCCCTTTTTGAGCCGAATGGGAATTCCCCCGTTCTTCGGCTGCTTCACATATCCTGAATATACCAGAGCCCGGCCTGCTTTTTGAGCACCACCATGTGGGTGGTGCCGTCGGCGGCGAGGGTGTTGTAGGTGGCGGTATTGTCGTTGTCGCTCATGACTGGAGTCATGCCTTGGGCGGCTTTGAGCGCGGTGGCGGAAATAGCCAATTGCTCAGCCATTTTGGGGTTTTGCGCCATCCTTTGGGCAAATTGTTGGGCTATCTGTTCGGGCGTCAGGCCCGGGGGCAACCTATTCAATTCATCGGGTGGCATGTATTGCTGGAAGAGCGTGACTAAATCGTTGGTTTCGAGCAGGCGGGCGGCGTCGGCGACCGCGGTGTCCACATTGACGCGCGCTTCGGCGGAGGTCATGGCGGGCGCGACGGGCGCGGCGGCGGCCAGGGGTTGGGCCGGTGGCGCAGAGGACGAAGGTTCGACGGGCACCGGCGCGGCGGTGGGCTGGGCCACGCGGGGCGCTTTCACCTCGGGAGGCGGCGGCGTGGAGGCTGGCGCGGAAACGGGCTGCGCGGCTACCATGGCCGGCGCGAGTGCGGGTGGATGCACCATCCAGTAAGCACTCGCGGCGGCCAAGACGACGAGCACAATCACACCCAGAACAAAATAACGGTGTTTCATGAGTGATTAAAAGTGACGAGACGCCGAAGGCTCAAAATCCGTCGCCATTGTCATCGTCACCGTACCATTTGCCGTCAATTTTCTTAAAGGAAATTTTATTGGGCATGCCTTGCGGGGCCGAGGCTCCGGCGGGCGGGGTGACCTGGTAGGTGGCGCGGTCGCCCGCAGCATTGTAGGTGGGCGTTTGATCCTTCATGGCCGTAAAAACCTGGACCATGGATTGCATCATCTGTTGCATTTGCGGATTCTGCATTTCCGTCTGCATTTGCTGCTTCATTTGCGCGAGCTGCTCGGGCGGCATTTTGGCGATTTCGTCGGGCGGCCCATAGCGCTCCATAAGCCCCACCATGTCTCCGGCTTGGAGGAGTCCAATAATGTCGGGAATGGCGGTGCTCAATTCCGCCTGGGGGTCGCCATTGGTGGGCGCAGGTTGAGTGGCCGGTTCGGCGGCGGCGACGGGCGCGGCGGCTTCCACTGGCGCGGGCGCGGCGGTGGGCATGGCCACACGCGGGGCTTTGACCTCGGCAGGCGGGGTGGGCGCCACGGTGGCAGGCGCGGGGGCCGACGCTTGGGCGGGCACAGGTGCTGGCGCATGCAGCAGCCAGAAAGCACCGCCCGCAGCAGCGAGCAACACGATGGCGCCCAAAACGAGATTTTGCGTTTTCATAAAGGAAGATACAGGGATTGGCTCTGCTTGTTACGTGAAAAAAGGGGGAAGGGGTATGGGCCGCATTCAACTTTCACCATTAGCGCATCCAACGGCGGGAAAATAGACATTTATTGCAGGGGATAATGTCGGTTAAGACAATGACATTTAAACGCTGGCGCCGAAGCGCCGGACCGGACTCGGCCCGAAGTAAACAAGAGGTAAGGTCATATACTGCACGGTGGTTTCCAGAGGACTTAGCGCGTGGCCGACTTTGCATTGACGCAAAAACCGCAAGCTGGTTGCGTGGCCCAATGATGCTCTACCCCCTCCGCCTTCGTCATTCCATGGCCCTGCTGTGCGGGATGGCCGTTTTGCCCTCGCTCATGCTGGCGGCGGAGACAGCGCCGGTGGCGGCGGCATCGACAACGCCGAAACCCGTCGAGACGGCCGTGCCGGCGGGCGAGCCGCTGCTGTTCACCTACTTTAACGGCAATGGCGACGGCCTGCACCTGGCCTGGAGTACCGACGGCCTGCATTGGAGCGCACTGAAGAATGACCAGCCCTTCATCCTCCCCACGATTGGCGGCAAATTGATGCGCGACCCCTGCATCTGGCACGGGCCCGATGGTCTGTACCATCTCGTGTGGACGACGGGCTGGAACGATCACGGTTTTGGCTACGCGGAATCGAAGGATTTGATCAACTGGTCCGAGCAGAAAAATGTGCCGGTGATGGAGGGCGAGCCCACCGCACTCAACACCTGGGCGCCGGAGATTTTCTACGACGAAGTGGATAAAGAGTACCTGATTTTTTGGGCCACCACGATTCCCGGCAAGTTTCCCGAGACCGACGGCCAGGACAAAAACGGCAGCAATCCCGGCTACAATCACCGTATTTATTTCGTGCGGACGAAGGATTTTAAGACGTTCTCCAAAACGGAGCTGTTTTTCAATCCGGGCTTCAACGCCATCGACGCAACGATCGTGAAGGACGGCGCCCGCTATGTGATGGTATTCAAGGACGAGACCAATGCGCCGTTCCCACCGCAGAAGAACCTGAAGCTCGCCTTTGCCGACCACGCCGCGGGGCCCTACGGCAAAATTACCGCGCCCATTACCGGACAGGAATGGGCCGAGGGGCCGACGGCCATTAAAATTGGCGACCAGTGGTGCGTCTATTTCGACAAGTACCGCAACGGACGCTACGGGCTGATTACCTCGCCGGACTTGGAGCATTGGACGGACCAGACGGACAAACTTTCGGTGCCCAAGGGCATCCGCCATGGAACGGTATTCCGCGTGCCGGCGGAAACGCTGACCGCCCTGCAAAAAGAACAATAAGCGGCGCGGGGTCTGCATACACAAACGGGCCTCCGGAATTTCCGAAGGCCCGTGGGTCAACGCCTGGAGCGTGGCTGGAAGGATGGATTTCGCCTGCCTTTAGTTGGACGCCTGGGCCTGCGACGTAAGTATGATTTGATTATCCACATTATTGACCGTGACGAGGTCAATCGCGATGGCGCCGATGCTGTCCTTCGTGGCCTGGCTGGTGACCGGACCGCGGAGGGTCACGCGACCGTCCTGGGTGCCGACTTCCACGCGGTCATTGGCGTCGAGGTTGCGCTCGTGGATGGCCTCGTAGATTTTGGCCGTGATGTTGATGTCCCGGTACTTGGAGCCCTGCACGAGGGCTACCGTGGTCGGCGCAGTGGTGGCCGGTTGCTGGACGGAGGCGCTCTGCTGGCTGCCACTGATGCTGTGGTCATAGATGATGTCGGGTTGCTGGTCGTATTCCGCCTTGGTGACGTCGAGCAGCAGCCCGTCGTGCTTGGCGTTGAATCTGAGCATCGTCGGCGAAATGACGGTGGAGGCAATGCGGGCATCGCCGCCGTCGCGCACCGCGACATAAACATTGAGAATGCGGCCGGAGGGAATATCCATGACCAGATTGCGGATGGTACCCAGCCGCGTGTTCTTCATGTCGTCCACATTGAGGTTCATGATCTCGGTCATTTGATCGAGCGGCCCAAGGGCTTTCAGCGGGCGGCCGGTTTTAACGGCGGTGCGGCCGGGGGCCTCGCCGGGGATAAGGAAATTGGGCGTATACCCGAAGTATTTGTACGCCGCGGCCACTTTGTCGGGCTGCGTGGAGGCCGCCCATTTGTCCATATCGAAGGCCGGGGCGGCCTTGAAGTTGGCGACGCTGGTGTCGATCTTGTAGACTTCGTTGTTGGCATCCGTGATAAAGGCTTCCGAGGGCACGGCGACGGTTTTGCCACCGAAGCGCAGAGTCTGGTTATACACGACGAGCACTTCGAGAATGCGGCCATTGGTCAAATCGAGTGCCACATCCTGGATGCGGCCCAGGACTTGGCCGGTCAGGTTGGTGACTTCCACCTCGGTAATGGGCTTCGGCGTGGATTTGACGCCAAATTTCGGATCGGTGGGGGTCGTATCAGCGGCCCAGGTCTGCAGCGGCAGGGAGAGGGCGAGGAGAGCGCCCGTGAGAATGGATAGTTTTAATTTCATTGGATTGCTTATTGGAGGGTTGCTTGAAGAAGCAGGATCGCCGCAGGGCGGCTAGGTGGAACTATAGGAGAAGCGTCGGGGGAACGATACGGGGTGTTACCCCACCCGCCGAAAATGGGCCGCGCGCTGCGGGAAAATTTTCCGCCGGACGTCGCGGTGCGCGTCGCGGTGGGTATCACCCCATAGAGACCGCGGGGAACATCCGCTAAGATGCACGAATCAAGGGACTCAACGGTCACCGGCGGCGTCCTTTCGCGATTTGCGGAAGGCCAGCTTCTTCAAAAACTGCGGCCTCGTCTCCTTTGCTAACATAAAAACTTATGAAACTCGAAATCATGACGGTCGCGATTGCCGCGATCTTGGTCGCCGGTTGCACTTCGCAACCCGCTGCAAAAACGGCCGACAGTGCGCCGATGAATAGTTCAGACAGTCTCGTCGGCCCGCGTGGTCCGATGGGCGCCACCGGTGCCACCGGTGCGCAAGGCTACACGGGCGCGACGGGTGCTCCCGGCGTCGCCATGGCGGGCGAACGCGGTCCTGACGGCGCCACCGGCGCCACGGGTCCCCAAGGCGCGATGGGCGCCACCGGCGCTTCCGGCGAACTTCGCCGCGGCGCAGTGGGCATGACGGGCGCCACCGGCGCCACGGGCGCGCAAGGCTCAGTCGGCGCGACAGGCGCACAGGGCGCGAGCACGGCGGGTTACGCGGGCGCGCAGGGCGCGACCGGTGCCACCGGCCAGCAGGGTGCCACGGGCGCCACCGGCGCCCAGGGTGCCACGACCTACGGCCCCACGGGACCGACAGGCCGCCAGGGCGGAACGGGCGCGCAAGGCGTCAGCGGTGATCAAGGCGTAGTCGGCAGCACCACTGCGGGTGTCGCGGGCTCGACCGGTTTCACCGGCGCCACGGGCGCACAGGGTACGACCGGCTCGCAGGGTGACAAGGGTGTCGCCGGCATCGTCGGCCAGTGGACCTCGTACAAGCAGTACGCGTTCTCCTATAATGACGCGCAGGTTCCCAGCTCCGAAACGCACAAGAGCACGGACATCGCCGCGTACATGAAGGCGAATCCGACGCTGCAACTCGGCATCGACGGTTCGATGGACCCCAGGGGTGTGGACCCGCGGGACCAGAGCCTGAGCGATCGCCGCGTGGAAGCCGTGCGGGTTTCGCTGATTGAGGCGGGCGTGCCGGCCAGCCGGATCAAGATCGGCGCTTTCGGCGACCCGCAACTGCGCCACGACCGCCAGGTCGAGGTGTTGTTCGCGACGTCGAATGTGGCCAGCCGCTAAGGTAACGACCATCGGTTAAACTCTCGTCTCCCGCGGGCTTCACGGCCCGCGGGAGATTTTTTTTGCGGTTCCGCCGAAAGCAGAGTAGGGTTATGCCCTATCGCCAGAAGCCGATTATAAGTGTTAGATAGCAGACAGGCAGCAGGGATCCGCAGCCTTGCGCCTCGGGCCGTGGCTTATTTCGCCCGAACTTTCCCAAACCCTTTCACTATCAATGATTCACCTAAAATCACATCCGGTGAGAATCATCCGCGGGCGGCTGTCGGCCCGCTACCTGGCCGTGCTGGGGGCCCAGCTCGGCTCGAAATTTCCCTTTGGCCGCGCGGCTCCGCACCCGGCCCTGCCGCTGGCGCCGCGGGAGCTCCCCCTCCTGAAATTGAAGCACCTCTAAGAGGGGCCGTATTTTCATAAAAAAACATCCGCGCGATTTATTTCCGCCCCTCGCCCATGCAATTCCGCCATCCTCCCGTTGCCCTCCGGCGCGACCCTGCGATGCAGCGGTCGGAATTGCGCTACCGGCGGCTGTTCGAGGCGGCCAAGGATGGCATTTTGATGCTCGACCCGGCGACGCGGAAAATCACCGAGGCCAATCCTTTCATCCTCAAGCTGCTCGGCTACACGCGCAAGCAACTGCTCACCAAGGAGCTGTGGCAAATCGGCCTGCTCAAGGATGAGGCGGCCAGCCGGGCGGCCTTCAGCGAGTTGAAAAGCCACGGCTCGATCCGGTACGAAAATCTTCCTCTGCGCACGAAAGCCGGCAAGCACCGGCAGGTGGAATTTGTCAGCAATGTTTATGCCGAAGGGGACCACAAGGTCATCCAGTGCAACATTCGCGATATTACCCAGCGCAAGCGCACCGAGGAGGCCCTGCGCCTGAGCGAGGAGCGTTTCCGCGCCTTGTTCGATTTGGGGCCGATTGCGGTTTACACGTGCAATTTGAAGGGCGAAATTCAGGACTACAACCGGTGCGCCGCGCAATTATGGGCCCGCAAGCCGGAGCGCATGGATCCGAGCGAGCGGTTTTGTGGTTCGCACAAACTTTTTCTGGCCGACGGCCAGCAGATGGCCCATGCCAATTGCCCGATGGCCCAGGTCTTGAGCGGGAAACTGGCCGCGGTGCGGGACGTGGAGGTGCAGATCGAGCGGCCCAACGGCGCACGCATCACCGTCATGGTGAACATCGTCCCGCTCAAAAATGAGGAAGGGAAAACCACCGGCGCCATCAATTGCTTTTACGACATCACCGAGCGCAAGCGCGCGCAGGACGCGCTGGCCGCGGCACGCATCCATTTGTCGGACCACGCCGACCATCTCGAGCATGTGGTGGCCAAGCGCACCCACGACCTCACGACCACGAATCGGCGCCTGGAAACCTCAATCGATTCGATCCGCAAGGGCCGAAAGCAGTACCAGGTGCTCTTGTTTCAATCGCAGACGATGCAGAAAAAGCTCCGCCACCTCACGCACCAGATCATTTCGGCGCAGGAGGAAGAGCGCAAGGAGATCAGCCGCGAGTTGCATGACGAAGTCGTGCAGACGCTCGTCGGCATCAACGTCGAGCTGTCGGCCCTCACCAAGGGCGCGTCCGTGGGCGTGGTCACGCTCAAGGAAAAAATCGCGCGCACCCAGCGGCTGGTGGAGAATTCGGTGAACGCGGTGCACCGTTTCGCCCGCGAACTGCGGCCGGCGGTCTTGGACGACCTCGGGCTCATCCCGGCGCTCCACGCGTACAGCAAAAACCTCGCCGAGCGGAAAAATTTCAAAGTCCAGATGACCGCGTTCAACGGGGTCGAGGCCCTGGGCAGCGCCAAGCGCACCGTGCTCTTCCGCGTCGCGCAGGAGGCGCTCACCAACGTGGCCCGCCATGCCGAAGCCACCCTGGTCAAATTGAGCATCACCGAAATCCCGGGCGCTATCCGCATGGAGATCGCCGACAACGGGCAATCCTTCCCCGTGGGGAAAGTGCTGCTGGCGAACAACCACAAACGTCTGGGCCTGGTCGGCATGCGCGAGCGGGTGGAGATGGTCGGGGGCAGCCTGACCATTGAATCCACGCCCGGACAGGGCACCACCGTGCGCGCCGAAATCCCTTTCATCCCTGAAAAAATTAAAAAATGACCGCCACCAAACCCATCACCGTCCTGTTTGCCGAAGATCACGCCGTTGTCCGCCAAGGCTTGTGCGCCTTGTTGAGTGTCGATGGCCTTTACCGAGTGGTCGGCGAAGCCAAGACCGGCCGCGAAGCGGTGGCGCTCGCGGCGACCTTGAAGCCCGATGTCATCCTGATGGATATCGCCATGCCGGTGCTCAATGGCCTGGAGGCGACCCGCCAAATCATGGCGGCCAATCCCGCGGCCAAGGTGATTGTGCTGTCCGCACACAGCGACGACGCCTACATCGAGCGCATGACCGCCGCAGGCGTGGCCGGATTCCTGGAAAAGCAGTCTTCGGCGGAGGTTTTGACCAAAGCCATCCGCGAAGTGGCCGCGGGCCGCACTTATTTTAGCGCCTCCGTGGCCAAGCGCATGCGGGACGGCCGCGGCCAGGCGCGCGACCGCGAGGGCCTCGTTAAAACCAATAGTACCCACCTGACGAACCGCGAATCTGAGGTTTTGCAACTCGTGGCCGAGGGTTCGGCCAACAAACAAGTGGCGGCGGAACTCGGAATCAGCATCAAAACCGTGGAAAAGCACCGGCAACACCTCATGGACAAACTCAACATCCATGACACCGCCGGGCTGACCCGCTATGCGATCGCCGCCGGCGTCATTGAGAGCAGCGTGCAGTTGACGATTGTGTAGGGCACTTCATAGGGGAAACGCGCCCCCGGAGCCCGGCTCGGGTTGGGTGTGGTGTGAATTTTTCCAGGCCGGATGCCGACGAACAAAAAAATGCGCGTCATCACAAGGTAAGCAAAAGCGTAATGAGCGCGTAATAAAAGTCATGTGAGAGGTGCGAAATGGACTGGGGGCTTTAACCGGGTGGGTAATACTCCATAGCACAAGGGTTGACGGGAGTGTACTATCAACCCATATGAATTCCAAATTAATCCTTTCGCTGCCCGGGCTGGCGCTTGCCGCCCTCTGGTGCGCCCCCGTCACCGGTTTCGCGGGCACCACGCCCCCCGCCCCCAGTTCCATTTTGCTCACGGCGGGCAACTACGGCGTGCTGGCTGGCACGGGAGTTACCAGTACAGGTGTCACCGGGACCACCATCACGAGCGGTGATGTCGGCGTCGCCCCCGGCACGTCGGTCACAGGTTTTCCGCCGGCGGTCGTGGTTTTGCCCAACAGCATCAACGGCAATCTGACAGCCAATGGCCAGGCGCGGCTGGATCTCATCAAGGCCCTCGCCGGATTATCCGGCATGGCCTTCAATACCACTTTGAGCGGCACCGACCTCGGCGGACTGACCCTGGTGCCGGGCGTTTACAAGTTTGACGACGCCGCCTCGCTGGACGGCACCCTCACCCTGGATGCCGGCGGCAAGAATGATGCGCACTGGGTTTTTCAAATCGGCACGGCGCTCACCACCACCATCAACTCCAAGATCGTTGTGATCAATACGGGTTATAATAACGGAAATGACAACGGCATATTCTTTGTGGCCGGGGCGGAGATGACTTTTGGGGCCAATAATCAGCTGAAGGGTAATTACCTTTCCGGCACTAGCATCACCTTTGGCAATAACAACACAGTCAACGGTCGCGCCCTCGCCAAAGCGGCGGTCACGCTCGATTTGACAATGATAAATTCCGAGGCGGGCCCGGCGGGCAGCGATTACACCGGTGGCGTAATGTATGATCCCAGCGGCAACGTGCTCCCGACCCTGCCCATCTTTTCCCTCCAGCCCGTGAATCAATCGTTGCCCGTGGGCAACAGCACCACGCTATCGGTTGCGGCCAATCACGGCGCGACCTACCAGTGGCAGCGCCAGCCCTTTGGTAATTTGACCTATTCGAATCTCACCAACACGGGTGCCTACTCGAATGTCACCACGGCGAACCTGACCATCACTAACGCGACTGCCATCATGGATGGCGACCAGTTCCGCGCGGTGGCCACCAATGCCAACGGCGACACATCCAGCACCTCGGCCTTGCTGACGGTAACGACCCCGCTGCCGGTCTTTTCGCTCCAGCCGGTTAATTCCTCTGTCGCGGCCGGTTCCAACACGACACTGTCAGTGCTGGCTAACGGCAATGCCACGTATCAGTGGCAGATTCAGCCCTTCGGCAACATCACCTATTCGAATCTGACCAACACGGGAGCCTATTCCAACGTCACCACCGCAAACCTGACCATCACCAATGCGACGGTGGTCATGTCCGGCGATCAATTCCGCGCGGTGGCGACGAATCTCGGTGGGGCCACGACCAGCACGTCGGCTTTGCTGACCGTGACCGCCTTCCCGGTATTTTCCGTAAATCCGACGGACCAAGTGGTCCCGGCTGCCACCTCCGCCACATTTACGGTGGTGGCGAATGGCAATGCGACCTTTCAATGGCAACGTCAGCCGTTCGGCAACATCAGTTACTCGAATCTCACCAACGACAGCACATACTCGAACGTCACTGGCACCACGCTGACCGTGAGCAACACCACCGTCATCATGACGGGCGACCAGTTCCGCGCCGTGGCCACCAATCTGGGCGGGGCGACCACCAGCACCTCCGCTTTGCTGACGGTGTCAACCGTGCTGCCCATCTTCTCCTTGCAACCGGTGAATCAAAGCGTGATCACGGGCAATAGCACCTCGTTTACGGTGGCGGCCAACGGCAATGCCACTTTCCTGTGGCAGCGCGAGGCCTTCGGCAGCCTGATTTACACCAACCTCACAAATGCGGGCGCCTTCACGGGCGTGACCACCACCACGCTGCATGTCGGCAATACGACCTTCAATATGGCGGGTGACCAATTCCGCGCGGTGGCGACCAATCTCGGCGGTTCCACCTCGAGCACCTCAGCCCTGTTGGATGTAACCTTGTCCTTCCCGGACTTCACGAGCCAGCCCTTGGATAGTACGGTGGCGGCGGGCAAAGCGGCGACATTTACGGTCGTGGCGGCGGACGCCACCTTCCAATGGCAGCGCAAACTAGCAGGAGCGAGCAGTTTCACGAACATCACCGAGGACGATACCTATACGGGCGTCGTTACGGCGACCCTGACCGTGAGCCACACTGCGGTCGGTATGTCTGGAGATCAATACCGGGCGGTCGCGACGAACCTCAGCGGCTCCCTTGCCAGCGATGGCGCCACGCTGACGGTGAAGTCCTCGGCCCCCGTGATCGTGACCCAGCCCCAAAGCGCGGTCATTGAGGAGATTTCGAATGTAAAATTCCATGTGGTGGCTTCGGGTCCGGGACCGTTTACCTACGCATGGGAACGGAACCAGGTTAAACTCAAGAACGGCGCCCGCGTCTACAACGCCAACACGGCCACGCTCATCCTCCGCCGCGTGCTGCGGGCCGAGGCCGGTAATTATCGCGTAGTGGTCACGAACTCCTTCGGTTCGACTACCAGCAAGAGCGCCAGCCTCACCGTCAAGCGCCGCACGTTGAGCCCGTAGTTTTGGCCTCGTGACGAGCGGCAGAGCGGCCGCTTTCGACAAAGACCCGTCTGGCCTCGCGCCGGGCGGGTCTTTTTCTTTTACGGGCGAATAAGAAGGTAGGGTTACACTCCATATCAACCAAGGCATTTAAGATATAAACTCTCGTATTATGGGAAAAATACGACCGATTTTTCGGCCATTGTATATGATGGTGGCTTTGCTAAGTTTTCCGGGCGCCGGATTGGCTGATTCAATATTGTTATCGGCTAGCAGCTTCACCTTGCTCGGCGGCACTACGATTTCCAGCAGTGGGGCGACCAACATCACCCATGGGAATGTAGGGTTGTCTCCCGGTGCCACGACTGGAATCACCGGCTTTCCCCCGGCCAACATAACGGGAGGCTCGATCATCGATACCGGCGCAATCACCGACCAGGCGATGGCTGACCTCATGACCGCGACGGCCGGCCTAGCGGGCATGCCCTTTAGCATGAATCTGACCGACACGCCAGATCTGGGGGGCCGGACGCTGCTGCCGGGGGTCTATCGGTTTGACTCCGCCGCTGCACTCAATGGTGTGCTGACGCTCGACGCCAACGGCCAGAACGATGCGTACTGGGTCTTTCAAATTGGCACCGCGTTGACCACAGGCGCCAGTGCTGCGGTCATTAGCGGTAATTATGGCTCCAATGGCGGAAACGACGATGGCATATTTTGGAACGTGGGCAGTGCCATCACCTTCGGTGCCAACAATCTCATGCTCGGCAATTATCTGGCGGGCACCAGCATCACCTTTGGCACCAACACCAGTGGCGAAGGCCGAGGCCTGGCCCTGGCGGCCATCACTCTCTCCAGCTCACTCGACAATACTGGCATTGATTCCCAGGGCGGCCCTTTTGGCAGCGATTGGACCGGCGGGCTGACCTACGGTCCCGGCGGCTCGGTGGTGCCGATTCCGGAACCCGTGGCGTTCCAATGGCTTGTCTCCTTGCTCGCTCTCGTGCCGGCAATCAAAGTGATAATGACAAATAAAAAGACAATAAGAACTTAAGTGTTACTTAAAAAAAGAAAATAGCAGTAGGGTAATACTCCATAGAAAACGCCGCCCGGTTCGCCTATACTCCCGGTAGATGACGCAAAATCCGGAGGAATGCTGAGCGTGATCGGTCCACCTATGAAAATCAATCTTGGTCTCAGCGACGATGTCTGCCAGACGGCGGGCCAAGTGCTCAATTTCCTACTGGCGGATGAGTACATGCTCTACGCGACCACGCATGATTACCACTGGAACGTCACGGGCCCGGATTTCCATGGCTTGCACCTTTTGTTTGAGGCGCAGTACGAGGAGATTCACGAATCGCTCGACGATATCGCCGAGCGCATCCGCGCTCTCGGAGTGGGCGCCCGTGGCAATTGGGCAGACTTGACCAAGAGTTTGCGCCTTTCCGCCGAACGAGGCATTGGCCTGAGCCCGGAGCTGATGCTTTCCGGTTTGCTTGGATTGCATGAAAAAATGATCGTCCAGCTCCGCACGGATGCCACCCGCGCCGCCACCCTGGGCGATCTGGGCACCGCGGATTTTATCACGGGCCTGTTGCGGCAGCACGAAAAAGCCGCGTGGATGATTCGTTCACATCTGGAGGTCGTGGAGCAATCACCCACTTGATCAATTTACTCATCCATTCTATGATTAAAATCATTTCCATCGCGCTCCTCGCGGGCGGCATTGCGCTCATCGTTTACGGCGTCCAAGCCGACAATTCAACTGGCTCGGATTTCTCCCGGTTCTTCACGGGTTCGCCCACGGACAAATCCATGCAGTTGCTGGTCGGCGGCATCGTGGCGGCGGCGCTCGGCATGGGCGGCTTGATTTTCAAGCCGAAATCCTCCTAGGCCCGACCTTTCCAATCCTAACCAAAACCATACTATGTTAAGTTACGCCATAACGTTTCTCGTCATCGCCCTCATCGCGGGGGTCCTCGGATTCGGCGCCGTCGCCGGTACTGCCGCGCTCCTCGCCAAAGTCTGTTTTCTCATCTTCATCGTGCTCTTTGTGGGAGCGTTGTTCCTTCACCGGCGGTCGTCGGTTTGAACCTGCCGAATAGCGCTGTATCGTCCGCGTCTTGGTTTCTCCGCTTGTAATAAGATTTCTATGAAAAACAATCACGATATTGCCCACACGCCCAAGGAACTGTTGCACGAGCTGCAAACTCTGGTCGGCGAAGCCGAGACCATGATGGCGCACTCCCTGTCCGAGCATTCGGCGGAGGCGCTGGCCCATTTGCGCGCGCGCTTTGGCGCGGCGCAGGAACGTTTCTCCGACCTCTATGACGGCGCACGGAAGAAAGTCGCCGCCGGGGCGAAGTACACCAGCACCACGATTCGCCAGCATCCCGGCACCTCGCTCGCGATGGCGGTCGGGTTGGGTCTTATGGTGGGCGCCTGGCTTTTCCATAGCCGCCGCCGCTAGCCGGGTGGCCGGTGGAAAATCGAGGGTGGGATTTCCATGAACGGCGGGAACCCGTGGTCCGGACGGTCAGTGTCAATTTTCAGCACGCGCGGGCGCGAGGAATTATGGCGATTTTAGGCAAGTCGTCGTCGGGCGGTTCATCCGAAAAGGCGGCCTTATTGTTTATCTGTCCCAGCTAGGGTGGCTGGGTGATGTCCGCCGCGCGCAGCCCGGGCGCGAACAGCCCCAGCGGAACGGCGACAGATGCCGAACGTTGTCTTTTTCCGATAGGGTAGTACCCCATGGCGCGCCGGGAATGAATTAAGTATAATTCTTGATTATGGATATAAAATATCGAATTGCTTTATGGGTCGCGGCGCTGGCGGTGCTGAGCGGCGTTCCCGCCACCGGATTCGGCCAATCCATTTTGCTGTCAGCGGGCAACTTCGCCGTCCTCGGAGGCACGGCCATCACCAGCACGGGGGTGGCGGGGACCACCATTAGCAGCGGCAATGTCGGACTCGCGCCGGGTGCGACCACCGGGATCACCGGTTTCCCGCCCGCGGTGCTTGCGGGCGGAGGGAAAATTCTGGCCACGGGAAATGTGACCAACCAGGCGCGCTTGGACTTGATCAAAGCGGAAGTAGGTTTGGCCGGGATGGCGGCCCAGGTCAATTTGAGTAACACGAATTTGGGCGGCCTGACGCTCCCGCCCGGAGTTTACAAGTTTGACGCCGCGGCGGCGCTCAACGGCGTGTTGACGCTCGATGCCCAGGGGCAGAACAATGCCTGCTGGGTCTTTCAAATCGGCACGGCGCTCATCACCGCAGTGAATTCTGCGGTGATCGTGACCAACACCGGCACCCGGGGCGGTCGCGATGACGGCATCTTTTGGGTGGCGGGCAGCGCGGTGGTCTTGGGCGCTAACAATCAGGTGTTGGGTAATTATCTGGCGGGCACCAGCATCACTTTCGGCAATAATATTACTGGAAATGGCCGCGCCTTGGCCAAGGCCGGCGTCACGCTCGACCTCACCGTCCTCAATGCGCGGGGTGGCCCGGCGGCCAGCGATTGGACGGGAGGCTTGATGTATAATTCCCTCGGCCAGGTTGTACCCATTCCGCCGACCTTCGACCTCCAGCCCGCCAATCAAGCGGTCACGACCGGCACTGCCGCGACGTTTACGGTGGCGGCCAACGGTGGCGCCGTTTTGCAGTGGCAGCGCCAGGCCGCGGGCACGGGCAGCTATGCCAACCTGACAAACACCGGCGCCTACGCCAACGTAACCTCCGCGACTTTGACGGTCTCCGACGCCACACTGGCGATGGCCGGCGACCAATTCCGCGTGGTGGCGACAAACTTGAGCGGCTCTACCTTGAGTACGTCGGCTGCTTTGAGCGTCACGACGGCCCCGCCGGTTTTCTCGCTCCAACCGGCCAATGAAGCTTCGAGTGCTGGAACAGGGGCTTCGTTCAATGTGGCAGCGGACGGCAACGCGACTTTTCTGTGGCAACGCGAGGCCTTTGGCGCCTTGTACTATACCAGTCTGAGCGACACGGGACTTTACTCGGGCGTTACCACCGCTGCGTTGACCATCCTTAATTCGACCGCCGAGATGTCCGGTGATCAATTCCGGGTGGTGGCCACGAACGTGGGCGGTTCCACTTCGAGCACCTCCGCCTTGCTGACGGTGACGACGGCGGTACCCGTAATAATTATTCAACCGGCCAGCCAGGTGGTGAAAGCGGGCGCCCGGCCGGTTTTTAGCGCCGGGACGGATACCGACGGCACCTGGCAATGGCAACGTAAGACCGCCGGCACGGCCGACTTTGCCGATTTGGCCAACAGTCGCGCCTATGCAGGGGCGACCACGCCCAAGCTGACTATCAGTAACGCCACGCTCGCCATGTCCGGCGACCAATTTCGCGCGGTGGCGACCAATCTGGGCGGCTCCACGACCAGTGCGCCGGCCCTGCTGACAGTCCATCCCTTTATTCCCATGATTCTGGTCAATCCCGCCAGCGCTACCATTCCCGCCGCCTCGAATATACGGTTCCGGGTGGTCGCCCGCGGCCCAGGCTCCCTGAAGTACGCCTGGTGCCGCAATGCGGTCACGCTGAAAAACGGGAAAAATGTGTACCAATCCAGCACGTCGACCCTGGTGATTCGCCGGGTATTATTCACTAATGCTGGAAGGTACTGCGTCGTAGTCACCAATGACCAGGGCTTTGTCACCAGCCGGATTGCGCGGCTGCGGGTCAAACCGGCGGGGCGATAGTCCCACATTTCCGTCGGGCAGGCCCGGCGTAGGGTTACACTCCATAGAAATCAGTGCCCGATTAGTCTATCATGGCTGCTTCATTATGAAAAACAAACTTTCCTCCCTCCTTACGCTCGCCGTGGTCGCCTTGTTGGGCGTCCCGACTACCAGCTTCGCCGGTTCTCCGCCCCCGCCGCCTCCTCCGCCGCCGCCCTTGCCGGACTCCATTTTGCTTTCGGCGGCCAACTTTACACTACTCGGCGGCACGGCCATCACCAGCACCGGCGTGGCCGGCACGGTGATTATTAGCGGCAACATTGGTCTGTCACCGGGTGACACGAGTGCCATTATCGGTTTTCCGCCCGGCGTCGTCACGGGCGGCGGCGCCATCATTGCCACGGGTCCCGTCACCGGCCAGGCCCGGCAGGATCTGATCAAGGCGGCCAACGGCCTCGCGGGCATGCCGTCCAACACCAATTTGAGCAACGTGGATTTGGGCGGCCTGACGCTCCTCCCCGGCGTTTACACCTTTGACGGTGCCGCGACGTTGAACGGCGACCTTGTGCTGGATGCCGATGGGCAGAATGACGCGTTTTGGGTTTTCCAAATCTCCACGTCGCTGACCACCGCCATCAACTCGACGGTCACGGTGATCAACTCGGGCACCAACGGCGGCAACGATGACGGCATCTTCTGGGTGGCCGGCAGCGCGATGACCATCGGCGCGAACAATCAAGTTTTGGGCAATTACCTGGCAGGCACGAGTTTGACCTTCAGCAGCACCACGCACGGCTCCGGCCGCGCCTTGGTTCTCGCCGGCATTTCGCTCGACCAGAACATCATCAATTCCCGCGGCGGCCCGGCGGACAGCGATTGGAGCGGCGGCCTCACTTATGATGCCCAGGGCAACGTGGTCCCGAATTCCATTATCTTTGTCACCGACCCGGACGATCAGAATCTGCCCGTCGGCTCCGATGCCACCTTCACCGTGGCCACGGCCGGTAACACCACTTTTCAATGGCAACGGGAAAAGGCCGGAACCTCGGTGTACGCCAACGTAACCGACGGCGAACATTTCGCGGGCTCCAACACCTCGACCCTCACCGTGAGCAACACCACGCTGGCCATGTCCGGCGACCGGTATCGCAGTGTGGCCACGAGCTTCGGCGCCTCCGCCTCCAGCGCGTCCGCCTTGCTCACCGTCACGTCGCTCATCCCGGTGATCTCGATCCAGCCGGACAGCGCCGTCATCGCCGCCTTTTCGAACGTGAAATTCCATGTGCTCGCGAAGGGCCCCGGAACGCTGAAGTATTCCTGGGAGCGGAATAAGGTTAAGCTCAAGAACGGCGCCCGCGTGTACGATTCCACCACGGCCACACTCATTCTGCGCCGCGTGCAGTCCGCCGACGCCGGCAACTATCGCGTCGTGGTGACCAACGCCTATGGTTCCGTCACCAGCCAAAGCGCGAAACTGACGGTAAAGTAAGTCCGCTGGTTGGAAAAAATTCGGGACCAAGTCGCTGGGCCTGGGCGTGCGAGTAGCGCGCTGCCCAGACCCGGCGGCATTAAATTATCCTCAAACCTTATACCCATGAAAATTAAAATCGCAAAATGCTGGGCCGGGCTGGCGCTCGCCGGCTGTTTCTGCGGACCACTCACCGGGTTCGCTGGTTCAACTCCTTCTTCCTCCGTTTTGCTGACGGCAGGCAACTTTGCCATTCTGGGGGGCACGGCCATCACGAGTTCCCGGGGTGGTGGGCACGAACATCATTAGCGGGAATGTCGGTCTGGCCCCGGGCGCGACGAGCGGCATCACCGGCTTTCCCCCCGCAATCGTCACCGGCGGCGGAGCGATTATTGCCACCGGCGGGGAGACTAGCCAGGCGCGGTTGGATTTGATCACGGCGGAGGTGGGCTTGGCGGGGATGCCGGCCAATGTCAATTTGAGCAACACCAACCTGGGCGGCCTCACGCTGCCTCCGGGGGTTTATAAGTTCAATGGCGCAGCGTTTCTTACGGGAGATCTCAAGCTGGATGCGCAGGGGCAAAACCACGCCTTCTGGGTTTTTCAAATGGGCACGACGCTCATCACCTCCGTGGGTTCTTCCGTGAAGATCATCAACACCGGCAGCAATGGCGGCAGCGATGATGGGGTATTTTGGAACGCCGGCAGCGGCATCACGATTGGACTGAACAACCAGATTTTGGGCAATTACCTGGCTGGCACGAGTGTCACTTTCAGCGGCACCACCCATGGCGCCGGCCGCGCCCTGGCGCTGGCCGCAGTGACCCTGGACAACAATGTCGTCAATTCGCGCGGCGGTCCGGCCGGCAGCGATTGGACCGGCGGCTTGAAATATGACCTCAACGGAAATGTGGTGCCCCTCGGGGGCGCGGCCACCTTGGTACTCGGGCTGCCCGTCATCACCAAACAGCCCGAGGCGGCCAGGATCCTCGCATTTACCAATATCAAATTTCATGTCGTCGCCAAGGGGCCGGGACCGCTGAAGTATGTCTGGGAGCGCAACATGGTGAAACTGAAGAACGGCGCGCGCGTGTATGATGCGACTACATCCACGCTCATCCTGCGCCGGGTGCTGCCCACCGAAGGTGGCAACTACCGCGTCGTGGTGTCCAACGCCCAAGGCTCCGTCACCAGCATAAGCGTCAAACTGAGCGTGACACGCTAGTTTTCATCCGCCCGCAGCACCGCCAGCATGCGGGCCGCGGAGAGGATGGGCAGGGGCGCAAGAAACTTTTCGAGAGCTTGGAGCGCGGGGAGCGCGGCGTCGGGATAAAGCTGCGGGCCGCGAAAACCGCCGCTGAGCAGGTAGGACAACGCCGGATAATATTTTATTTTGGTGAATTTCCAATCACGCAACGCCGCCGGCCTCACTTCCGCCGGCAGCGGGGCGAAATGCCGCACCAGCCGCCAGCAGTTGCCTTGCGCGGCGTAGTAGGTCTGCTTGGCGGGATCAAACTCCGCCGGAATTTCCCAATCGATGGGCAAACTCAGGCCGAGGGGCTCGTGATGAAAGAGGCCGTAAACGATGCGGCCGAGCAAGCCCGCCGCGGGTTCGAAAAGCACGACGACGCCGCCGGGCGCCAGCACGCGTCGAAATTCCCGTAGCGCGGCGCCCGGATATTGGAGGTGGTGCCAGACGTCGAATAGAATCAGGCGTGCGACGGAATGATCGGCGAAACTGAGGGCGTAGGCATTTTCCACGCGGTCGAGCCACGGGTTGGGAAAGAGGTCGGTGGTGATGCACTCGGGCAGGACTTCCTTGATATTGCCCATGCCGGAGCCGAGCTCAACGGTCAGCCCCGGCACGTCGCGCGGGAGGGCGGCGGCGATTTCCTCGTAAAACCCGCGATAAATCCGGCGCAACACAGGTTTGCGCTCCCACGCGGCGCGATTTTCATGAATCTCGCGGTTGTGCTGGGCGATGTCGGACATGAGAGAAGAGTTTTTGGACAGAATTGACAGAATTTCAAAAATTAAGAATCAGCGCCGGGGTGGTCTTGGCCGTGAGCAATGAATCCATCGTTTCCAATTCTATAAATTTTGTTAATTCTGTCTAATGATCCGGTTGGGGTTTTCAGGGCGTGGCGGGAATCATCGAGGCATGGGCGGGGCCGGGAAGCCGCACCCAAACCGTGCTGGGATATTCATATTGGCCATAAGCTTCGGGGTAGGCGTGTTGGGCGAAATAACAGGGGACTTTGACGCGATGCGGATGGTAATTGGGCAGGAGAAAGGAGTCCTGGAGGTCGCTCAGGATGTCGGGCGGCGTCACAATGATGTCAAAGTAGCGCGCGTTGAGCAGAACCAGCAGGTCGGCGAGATATTTGTCGGCGGCTAGATGGTAGGGATGGTCGGCGGGATAACGGCGGTTGGCGACGATGTTGAAATATATGGACTGGCTATTGTGCACCATGAGCGTTTCAGGCGAGTCGTTCGGGTCGAGCAGAATATTGGGGAGCAACTCGCGGGGCTGGCCCGCGGTGAGCTTGGCCCAGTATTGCCAGAATGGCGTGGGGTCGTACGGCCAGGGCAGACGGGCCCAAGTGAGCAGCACGAGCGCATTGAATGCCAGGAGCAAGCGGCCGGCGGTGGCCCACGCCGCGGATTTCGCGGACGCAATCATGCGCACCGCCACGATCACCAGCGGCGGCATTGCCAATTGCGCCCAATAGATGCGAAACGCGCCGACGTGGTGGCCGAGCACGAGTGCGTCCACCAGCAAGCCGCCCACCAGCGCCACCGCCCAAATATCGATCCGCCAGCCCGGACACAGCGGGGCTTGCAGGTCTCGCAGCCCAAGCGCCAGTTGCGCAGGGCGTTTTTTCCACGCCAAAAAAGCGGCCACGAGGGCGAGCGGCAGAAAGCCCGCCACGAGGGTCGCGAAATCAACGGCCTGCCGCAGAAAATAACCCGGCTGGCTCTTGAACATTTCCTGGTGAATGGTGAAGGTCGAAAAGAAATAGAGCGGCGCGGAGAATTGCACCACCACGGCGCTCACGGCCAGCAAGGCTCCCGCGCCCGCCGCATAGGCGACACCCCGGGATTTGCTCTCGAAAAGAAACAAGTGCACCGACACCAGACCCAGGCCGAAAACAAAGTAGGGCTTGGTGTAAAAGGCGAGCATCCCCGCGACGGCGCTCAAGGCCAGGTCGCGGGTACTGGGCCGTTCGCGTTGCGCCCACCACAAAGTCAGCAGAAAAAACAAATTGCCCAGGGCGTCCGGGCGCGCGACGACGACATACGTGGCCAGGTTGATTAAATAATAAAAAATTCCGCCCACCGCCGCGAGCCACCGGCTGGCGCCACTCCGCCGCAGCGCGAGAAACACCACCGCACTGCCGGCCCAGAGAAAGATAAAATTCGCGGCGCGGTGCAGCGCATACGTCGGCCCCCAAATGGCGGCGAAGGGCAGCAGGACATAATTATAGAGCACGCCGTAAACGTTGGTGTGGTTCGGCAGGCTGGAGAGAACGTACGGCGAGCCGCCTTCGAGCAGGAGCTTGGTGGTGAGCGGAATCGCGGCCTCGTGCAGTTCCTGGGCTCCCGGCAAGCTGATAAAATGCCAGTGAAAGGCGACATCGTAGGCGAGCGTCGCGGCCAGCACGAGGCCGAGGAAGAGGCTGGCGGCGCGGGTCGCGGCTGGATGGTTGAATAACATGAACGCGCTGACGGTGGGGCAGGAGACGTGCGGCGGCAATCCCGGAAACAAGCGATCCGGTCGGCGGAAATGAGGCAAATCCCGCCGGGTTCGGGCTTGCCACCCGCCGGGAGGGAACCGCACAATAGCCGGGATGTCACAACCGTCATCCGAGGATTACATCCAGGAGGAAGAAGCGGGCCCGGTGGCCGAGGTGAAACTCACCCCGGAACAAATGGCCCGCGCCCGGCGCGCCCAAGTGATATTATACACCGTCATGGTCATTCTCATCGTATCACCGTTCGTGGCGAAATGGGTGTTCAAACTCTAGCGTTCGACGGGGAGTCGGTTGGGCGGCTCCGCCAGTCGGGTTCCGTATAACATGAAGTCTACGATTATCATCATTCGCGCGGTCTTTTTTGTGCTCTGCCTGTTGGGCGGTTATCTCGTGTGGTTGGGTAACCCGGATATGACGAGCAACCGCTGGCTGTGCGTGGCGGTCGCGGGTGGCATCGGCGCGCTGACCATTTTGGTGGACGTGTTCCTCAAGGGCTTTTCCCTGCGCGGTTTGACGGCGATTACGTTTGGCCTGGCCGTGGGCACGCTCATCGCCTCGTTGATCAACAATTCGCCGCTGTTTGACCCCTTGATCAAGAGCCCGGACCTGGCGGGCATGGTGTACATGACGCGGCTCGTGCTTTTTGTCGTCTGCATGTACCTGGCCACGGTGGTGGCGTTGCGCGGCAAGGACGAATTCAACCTGGTGATACCGTACATCCGGTTCATGCCGCAGGAGGTGTCCAGCCCGCTCGTGGTGGTGGATGCCAGCGCGCTGATTGACGGGCGCGTGCTGGGCGTGTGCCAGAGCCATTTTCTCGGTGGGGCGATCGTGGTGCCGCGGTTTGTCATCGAGGAGTTGAATCGCATTGCCGATGCGCATGATCCGCAGAAGCAGGCGCGCGGGCGCCGGGGGTTGGAGATTTTAAACGAACTGCGGCGGGTGCCGGGCTGCGAAGTGCGCGTCCATGAAGTGACCCTGGAAAACCGCCAGGAATCAGATGAAAAGATCATCTTCGTCGCGCGCAGCCTCAAGGCCCGCCTGCTGACGACGGATTACAATCTGGCGAAGCTGGCGGAGTTTCACGACGTGGGCTGGCTGAATTTGAACAAGCTCGCCAAGGCACTGCACCCCGAGGTGACGGTGGGCGACCGTTTCAGCGTGGACTTGGTCAAACCCGGCAAGGAAGCCGGCCAGGCCGTCGGTTATCTGGGTGACGGATCCATGGTCGTGGTCAACGAGGCCGAACATCTCCTGGGGCGTCCCGTGGAGGTCGAGGTGGTCACAGTGATTCCCTCAGCCGGAGGGAAACTGGTGTTTGCCCGCCAATATGGCAACAGCAGCAGCCGTCCCGCGCCGCGCGTGGTGGCGAATTGAGCCGGGGTCGGCGCGGGAATGAGGAAGGGGCGGCGGGTTTTGGCGCGCTGATCGGCCATTGCTTTGGCGCGCCAAAGTGTTCCACCTTTGAACGTTTTTTGTGATTTTTCTTGAGAATGGCAGAAAATAAGGCTTACTTCTTGGCGCGAAAAGCCGGAAAAACCGGTGCCGGCCGGCTTCGGGGCGCATTTGGCATAATAGTGGCTTTACCCGAGGGGAAGGCGATGGTTTGAGGCTAATCTCGGCATCGTTTACCATTCACCTTTTCATCATAAATCCCTCAGGTTTAACATTTAAAGAAAAAGTGAAAATACCATGCAACAAACGGTTATCATTGCGTTACCAACCTCAGGCTCGTGTAATGCCGCGGTAATCCATCGCAGCAGGATTGAGCCTAAAAGAGGTCGGATTTGCTGCCATTAACCTATAAAAATTAGAATATCATGAATAATCAAAAACGTCGTTCGGGGTTCACCCTCGTTGAAATTATGATCGTCGTGGTCATCATCGGCCTCCTGGCCGCGATGGCCATTCCCGCCTTCAACAAAGTGCGGCTCGAGTCCCGCAAGAAGGCTGTCACGAACAACCTGCGCCAATTGGCTTCGGCGGCCGCCCAGTACATGCTCGACAAGGGCGTGACCCAGGCGGCTTACACCGACCTCGTCGGCACTGCGACGGATGCGTATGTGCGCACCATCGTGCCGGTGGCGGGGGAAGACTATTCCAGCATCTCGATCGACCAGGGCATGAGCGCCTTGACGATCTCTGCGGTCGCGTTCGGTACCATAACCTTTAACATGTAGTGGGCCCGGTGCTGAGGAAACAGGCCGCCTTCCATTTCAGGGAGGCGGCCTTTTCATTGAGGTGAGGGGATGCTCGGCACACCTGCCAGGGGTTTGCCTTTACATTGTTCCTTGCGGAAGGGAATACGTCTTATCACGTTAGGTTTGAGCTAGCAATAAAACGTTCATGGTCAAATACTTAAGAATAAAGTAAAAAACCCTTAAAAATAATCTTTGGGATGGCATTGCGGAATGGAACTGGCTATGAATGGGGGTAGCTCGCCATTCCGGCTGGCTGGTTTCAACCAATCAAACTGAATATCATATGAATAATAAGAACAAAAAGGGGTTCACCCTCGTGGAAATCATGATCGTCGTCGTCATCATCGGCTTGCTCGCCGCGATGGCCATTCCTGCGTTTAACAAGGTCCGCCTGGAGTCCCGCAAGAAAGCGGTGACGAACAACCTGCGCCAGTTGGCGTCGGCTGCGGCCCAGTACATGCTCGATAAGGGCGTCACCCAAGCGGCTTACTCCGACCTCGTCGGCACCGCGACGGACGCTTACATCCGCTCCATCTCTCCGGTGGCCGGCGAAGTTTATTCGAGCATCACGATTGACCAGGGCATGAGCGCCTTGACGATCTCCGCGACCGCCTTCGGCACGATTACATTCAATATGTAGTTTTGTCCGGCTGTTGGCATCAGGCCGCCTCCTTTACGGGAGGCGGCCTTTGCTTTTTTAGGAGCGGGTGAAAAGGCGCGGCGGGTTCCTTCCCGCCAGCCGTTTTCCCTCGCCGGAAAAGACCTTTTCCTTATTGATGGGGTCGCGCCAGGTTCGGCCGCCGGGAATTCCGGCGAACGACCGGGCCGGCGTCTCCCGTTGCAGGCTATGATGGCACTTTCCTGGCCCAAATTACCGTACGCGACCCGCCTGCAACTGCTGCTGGCGGTTTTGCTGGCGGTGCTGGCGGCGGGTTATCGGTTTTTGTTTTCCACCTCGAAGCAGGCGACCGCCATCGTGCAGTACGGCGGCTACTGGCTCATCGGTGCGACCGTGGTGATTTTTGGCGTGGTGCTGGCGGGGGAGCTTTGGCGGCACCGCCCCGGTTGGAGCGCGTGCCGCCGGCACTGGCTGGGATTGCTGGTGGCGGCGCTCGGCGCGCTTTACTGGCAGGTGCACGAGCCGCATGAATTCAAGGTTCTGTTCGACGAACACGTTCTCGCCGGCACAGCATATAAAATGCACTTCGAGCGCGAGGCGGCCTATCCCTCGAACGGCCACTTTGTCAACGGACGTATTTACACGTTGTACTCGGCGGTGGACAAGCGGCCATTGCTGTACCCCTTTGCGGTTTCAATGGTGCACGACTTGACGGGTTACCGGCCGGAGAATTCATTCATCGTCAATGGAGCGCTGGGGTTTGTCCTGCTGCTGCTGGTCTATATCACGGGCCAGGCGCTGGGCGGTTGGCGGGTGGGGTGCCTGGGCCAACTGCTTTTCATTGGGTTGCCGCTGCTGGCGCAAAACGCCACTGGCGGAGGGTTCGATCTGCTTAACATAACCATCCTCGCGGGCCTGCTGCTGGCCGGGTGGAATTATTGGCGGCAGCCGGGCACGCGTGGGCTCGACCTGTGGATCATGTCGGCGGTGCTGCTGGCGAATTGCCGCTACGAATCGCTGCTCTACGTGGGTGTGGCGCCGGTTTTGGTGCTGGCGAAATGGCTGCGGGAAAAAGAGGTGACCTTCAGTTGGTGTGTGACGGCGCTGCCGGTCTTCGCGCTGTTGCCTCTACTGTGCAATCAAGTATTTGCCAGCGAAGACAGCTTTTACCAAACGACGCCGGAGAATTTCCTGAATCCGCGGCACATCCCGGACAATATCAACCATGCCCTGCGGTTTCTTTTCCTGCCCGGCTTGGAACTGAATAATTCAGTGCTTTTGTCGGTGGTCGGGGTGTTGGCCTTGGGCTGGGCGTTGTTCAATGTCCTGCGGCATTGGCGGACCACTTGGCGCGCATCAGGACTGCAAACACCGCTTTTGTTGCTGGTGGCCGCCGTTTTGGTAAATGTTTTCATCGCCCTGAATCTGGCGTGGGGCCATTGGGACGAACCGATGGTCTCGCGCTTTTCGCTTCCACTGAGTTTGGTGTTCGTCTGGTGCGTCATGTACGCCGCGGCTGCTTGGGTGAACCGGGGGCGGAGGCTGCCGGGCTGCTGGCTGATTGGGCTGGGAGTTTGGGCGGTCGCGGCCTCCGCGCCCGTTTCCTCCTGGGCGTTCGCGACAGGCGAGTCCGAGGCGTACCAGACTTTCCGCTGGGCGCGGCAATACATGCAGGACCACGGCGGCGATGATGTGTTGATCGCCTCGCGTTCGACCTTGATGTTCACCTTATACGGCCAGCCGAGTGTTTCCATCGGCAAGGTCAATGTCGCGCCGCAAAAAGTGGCGAATCTGACTAAATTGGGGCTATATCGTGAAGTCTGGGCCATTCAGGAATACATGATCAACCGGAAGTTGAATGCCTGGGTCGAGCTGCAATCGGCCCGGCTGGATCAGCGCCTGACGCTGGAGCCCATCATCGAATATCCCCTGAGCCCGACGATTCGCGTGCGCATCAGCCGGGTCACGGGCTTCGATCCGACGAAACCGGCCGGCACGGTCCTGCTCGGCGGCGAAGTGGGCACCGCCGCGGCGACTTTGCCCAACGTAGCAGGCGGGATTTATCAACGCGAGGCCCAAACGAACACGGAGCGGGTGCTCACTGCGCGCAAAGAGGGCGAGCCCGCCGCCGTGCAGTCCGTGCAGGAAATCCCGGAAGACTACTCCGACCTCCGGGAGATGATCATCCGGCAGTTGCCGTAAACTTTTGATTTTATCTCGTCCATGCCCATGAAAAGCACGTCCTTGCCTGTTCCCGCCGACCCTCCGGCCGGGAGGGCCGCGCCGGGCACGAGCTTTGCGTACCGTTTTCAAGCGGGCTTTCGCCGGCAGATTGCGCGGCTGCATGCGCGTTATATTCCGCCGGGCGAACGCGTGCTGGAATGGGGTTGCGGGGTGGGTGACCTCCTGGCGGCCTTGCGCCCGGGCACCGGGCTGGGTCTTGATGCCGACCCCGCCAACGTCGCCGCAGCCCGCGCGCGCCACGCCGACGCGGGTTGCGAATTTCGCGAAGGGCGCCTGCCGGACACAACGGTGGAAGGCCAATGGGACCATGTCGTCCTCAACTACCTGCCGGGTTATTTGCATGACGTGCAAAGAGCGTTTACCGCCTTGCTGGCGAACAGCCACCCGCGCACGCGCCTGTACGTCACCTCGCTCAACCACATCTGGATGCCGGCGATCAAGGCCGCGGCGTCGTTTGGCGGAGTGGTGAAGCGCGATTACTGGAACTGGCTCTCGCGCGGCGACTTGGTGAACTTGCTCGAACTGGCGGGTTGGGAAGTGGTGATTGCGCGCGGCGAGCAATGGCTGCCGTTCGAGGTGCCGCTACTTGAACCATTTTGCAATCGCTTCCTCGCGCGCCTGCCGGGTTTGCACGCGCTGGGCATGACAGTCTTTATCGTGGCGCGTCCGCGGGTGCGGCTGGCGGCGGAGGCCGAGACGAGTCTTTCAGTGGTGGTGCCGGTACGCAACGAGTCCGGCAACATCCAGCCGGCGCTCGACCGCATTCCCAAGCTCGGCCGCGCCACCGAAGTCATCTTTGTCGAGGGCCACAGCAAGGACGACACCTGGGAGGTCTTGCAGCGCACGGTGGCGGAATACCGCGGCCCGCTGCAAATTAAAATCACCCGGCAGCCGGGCAAGGGAAAATGGGACGCCGTGCGCCATGGCTTTACCCACGCCACCGGCGATTTGCTCGTCATTCAGGACGGCGATTTGACCGCGCCGCCGGAGGACTTGCCGAAATTTTTTGCGGCGGTGTGCGACGGCACGGCGGAATTCGCCAACGGCAGCCGTCTGGTCTACCCGATGGAAGACGAGGCGATGCAGTTTCTCAACATGCTCGGCAACCATTTCTTTGCCACCGCGTTGAGCTTCGTGCTGGGACAGCCGATCAAGGACAGCCTGTGCGGCACCAAAATGCTCGCGCGGCGCGACTACGAACGCCTGTTGCGGCGCTTGCCCGAGTTGGGCGAGTTCGATCCCTTCGGCGATTTCAACCTGCTGTTTGGCGCGGCGGCCTTTCTCGCGTTGCGCCTGCGTGACCTCCCGGTGCGTTATCAAAACCGTTCTTATGGAAAAACCAATATTTCGCGCTGGAAGCACGGCTGGCTGTTGTTGCGCATGACGGTCTTCGGTCTGCGCAAAGTTCGCTTCCGCTGACGTTTATCGCATGAGCAACCTTTTTTCCTGGTGGTCCACCACGACGACGACCGCGCGCCGCCAACTGGCGGTGGCCGTGGCCTGCGGCATCGTGGTGTTGCTGTGGCGGTATGTCCTTTGCCCAGCGGCTTGGGCAACGGTTTTCGTGCAGCGCGGCGGCTGGTATGTGGAATTGGTGACGTATGTGGTGTTCGTCATTTTTGTCGTCCGGGCGCTGCGTAAGGCGTGGCGTGGCTGGACGGGCTTGTGGACCCATCGCTGGGGCCTCGCGGCGATTGCCTTGGTCACCGTCGTCCTGCAAGTGCACGAGCCGCACGAATACAAAGTGCTTTACGACGAATACATGCTCGGGGGCGTGGCGCATAACATGCACTTCCTGCGGCAGGCGGCGATGCCGGAGCGCATGCATTATGTGAATGGCCGCCTTTATCCCCAGGGCGCCATCGTGGACAAGCGGCCGCTGGCGTTTCCCTTTTTGGTGGCAACCATGCACGACCTGACGGGTTACCGCCCGGGCAACGTCTGGTTCGTCAACGGCGTGCTCGCGGCGGTTTTGCTGGGTCTGGTTTATACGACGGGTTTGGTATGGGCGGGACCGCGGGTGGGCATCACGGGCGTTTTGCTCATGGCCGGCCTGCCCTTGCTCGCGCAAAACGCGACCGGCGCCGGCTTCGACCTTTTGAATATGGTCTTGCTCGCGGCGGTTTTTCTGACTGCCGTCCAGTATCTCGCGGCACCCGAGGCAGAGGGACTGGACCTCGTCGTGTTCACGGCCATTTTGCTCGCCAGCGTGCGTTATGAGTCACTGCTGTTTCTGCTCGCACTGCCGGTGCTCGCGCTCCTGCGTTGGCGGAGTGACGGCGCGGCGCGCTTGACCTGGTGGACGGCCTGCTCGCCGCTGTTTCTCGTGCTGCCGCTGGCCTCGCAACAAGTGTATTTTGCCAACGATTATTTTTTCCAGACGAGCCGGAGCAATTTCCTCGATTTGAGTCACGCGCCCGACAACGTGGCCCACGCGCTGTACTTTTTGTTTCAGTGGGGCCATGACCAACCGAACTCGCTGCTCTTATCGGCGGTGGGCGTGGTGGCGCTGGTGATGGCCGTCGTGGTGCTCGGACGGGAAGCGGCCACCTCCAAAGTTTGGTCAGTCGCGGATAAGGCGTTTCTGATTTTCCTGCCGCTCGTGCTGCTGAATACCGCGCTGCTGATGGGCCTCGATTGGGGCCGGTGGGACGACCCGAGCATTTCCCGTTACGCGCTGCCGTTTTTGCTGGGGCTCACGTGGTGCGCGCTCTGGCTTTTGTCGCGCTGGAAAAAACCGCGGCCGCCGCCGTGGTGGATTCCCGGGCTGGCGGCAGTTTACGCCTACGGTCTGGCCGTGCCCAACATGGCCGAGGCGCAGGCCACGCATAATTTGTACCCGCGCGAAATGCACGCCTGGGCGGAAAACTGGCTCGAGACCCACGCCGGCCCCAATACCCTCGCCGTCGCGGCTTCGCCCTTGCCGTTCATTGTTTACCGGCGCGCGGGCATCAGCCTGGAGGAGGCGAACAAGCATCCTGAAAAATTGAAAAACGCCGTGGATCTCGGGATGTACCACGACATTTATATTTTGCAGCCGTTAAAACTCAATCCGACCACGGGGAAATTTGAGCCCGAAGCGGAAGAACGAGTTAACCCCGAAACCGGTGTTGTGGAAAAAATTAACACCTGGAAATTGCATCCAGGGATTCAAACCGAGGTCGTGGCCGAAACCCGCCTGCACACCGCCCTGCTCGGCCGCATTCTGCGCGTGACCGGTTTCAATCCCGACTGGAAAACGTCGCCGACGCCGGAATTGCCCTCGCCGGTCATCCCGGCCCTGGTGGACAAGGAAATGCTCCAGGACTTTATGCTGAAACAGTATCCGTGAGGAGTGTTTCGTGGGCTTACGTCGCCAGGCACGGCGCGAGCCATTTCTCCGCCTCGGCAGTGCTCCATTTTTTGCGCGTGGCGTAGTCGTCGAGCTGGTCGCGGCCAATCGTCTCGACATGAAAATAGCGCGATTGCGGATGCGCAAAATAAAGCCCCGACACCGTGCTCGCCGGCCACATGGCGAAATTTTCCGTGACGCGCGCGCCGGTGTTTTTCTCCGCCTCGAGCAGTTCCCACAAGAGCGCTTTTTCCGAGTGATCGGGAATGCACGGGTAACCCATCGCCGGCCGGATGCCGCGGTATTGCTCGTCGATCAATTCGTCCGTGGACAGTTTTTCGCCCGGGGCATACGCCCACAACTCGGTGCGAATCTTTTTGTGCAGATATTCAGCGAACGCCTCGACACAGCGG
Organism: uncultured Opitutales bacterium; assembly: GCA_964562015.1. GTDB lineage: Bacteria > Verrucomicrobiota > Verrucomicrobiia > Opitutales > JABDGR01 > CAZLRH01. The sequence goes on from CAZLRH010000009.1 coordinate 67,057, forward strand.
TCGCCGAGCGCCTTGACGAGGATGCCGGTGTAGTCGTCGCGATTATTTTCGAATTCGCGCGCAAATTCCTCCACTTCGTGGCCGGCCGTGCAGACGAAGCCGCCCACCCAATCCACCGGGCCCGCCGCGCGCGGGGCGACGAAGTCGGCGAGGCACTGATACGGGCGGTCGCTGTCCTTTTCCTTCTGCTGGCGCAGGAAGTGGTAAACGCCGACCACGCTGGAACGGTTTTCGTCGGCATAAATTTCCACGTCGTCGCCCACGCGGTTGGCGGGCCAGAGGCCAGCCGCGGCCCGCGGATGGAAGCGCTTTTCCGCGATGACGCGCGCGAGCATCTTTTCTGCGTCGTCAAAAAGCTTTTTGGCTTCGAGGCCGTATTTTTCGCTTTGGAAAATTTTCGGATATACGCCGCGCAGGCCCCAGGAATGAAAGAAGGGCGACCAGTCGATGTTCGCAAAAATATCCGCCAGCGGCACGTCTTTGAAGACGTGCAGGCCGGGTGCGGCGGGGCGCACCGGCGGTTCCTTAACCCAGTCAAGCTGGTGCCCGCGCGCGCGCGCTTCGGCTAGGGGCAGGAGTTTGACGGCGTCGCGATTCGCATAGCGCTGGCGCAACTGTTCGTATTTGGCGGAGAGGTCGGTTTGGAATTTTTGGGTGTTTTCCGGCGACAGCAATTGGGAGCAGACGCCAACAACGCGCGAAGCATCGATGACGTGCACCACCGGCCCGGAATATTTCGGGGCGATCTTGAGCGCGGTATGCGTCTCGCTGGTCGTCGCGCCGCCAATGAGCAGCGGGTATTTCAGCCCCAGGCGCTCCATCTCCGCGGCGTTGTGCTGCATCTCGTCGAGCGAAGGCGTAATAAGGCCGGAGAGGCCGATGATGTCGGCTTTCTTTTCGCGGGCGGCTTCCAAAATCTTTTCACACGACACCATCACGCCGAGGTCGATGACCTCGTAGTTGTTGCACGCCAGCACGACGCCGACGATATTTTTGCCAATGTCGTGCACGTCGCCCTTCACCGTGGCGAGCACGATGACGCCCTGCTTGCGCGCGGCGGGATTGGCCAGGCGCTCGGCTTCCATGAAAGGCGTGAGGTGCGCGACGGCCTTCTTCATCACGCGGGCGCTTTTGACAACTTGCGGCAGAAACATTTTGCCCGCGCCAAAAAGGTCGCCGACGATTTTCATTCCGTCCATCAACGGGCCTTCGATGACATCGAGTGGACGGCCCAGTCCTAGGCGGGCCTCCTCGGTGTCGGCGTCGATGTAATCAGTGATGCCCTTGACGAGCGCGTGCGCCAGCCGTTCGCGCACGGGCAATTCGCGCCACGCGATGGCTTCGGCGTCCACGGCGAGCACTCCACCGGCGGAAGCACCGGTTGATTTCAAAAGTTCCGCCTGGGCCACGAGGCGCTCGGTGGCGTCGGGCCGGCGATTGAGCAGCACGTCCTCCACCAGCTCGCGGAGGAGGGGATTGATTTCATCGTACACCGCAATCATGCCGGCGTTGACGATGGCCATGTCCATCCCCGCGCGAATGGCGTGGTAGAGGAAGCAACTGTGCATGGCCTCGCGCACCGCATTGTTGCCGCGAAAGGAAAACGAGACATTGCTAACGCCGCCCGACACGCGCGCGCCGGGGCAGGCCGCCTTGATTTCCGGAATGGCCTGGAAGAAATCGACCGCGTAATTGTTGTGTTCGTCGATGCCGGTGGCGACGGTGAGAATGTTCGGGTCGAAGATGATGTCGCCCGGATTGAAGCCCAGTTGCTCGGTGAGCAATTTGTACGCGCGCGTGGAGATGCGCACCTTCTCCGCCTTCGTGGCGGCCTGGCCTTGTTCGTCAAACGCCATCACGATGGCCGCCGCGCCGTAACGCTGGACTTCGCGGGCCTGCTGGAGGAATTTGGCCTCGCCCTCCTTGAGGGAGATGGAATTGACGACGCACTTGCCCTGCGCGCATTTGAGGCCCGCTTCAATGACGCTCCACTTGGAACTGTCCACCATCAGCGGGATGCGCGCGATGTCGGGCTCGGCGGCGAGCAGATTCAAAAAGCGCGTCATGCACGCTTCGCCGTCGAGCAGGGCCTCGTCGAAATTCACGTCGAGGATGTTCGCGCCGTTTTCCACCTGCTGGCGGGCGACCGCAAGCGCGCCGTCGAAATCACCCGCCTTGATGAGTTTCTTGAATTGCGGCGAGCCGGTGATGTTGGTGCGTTCGCCGACGAGCAGGAACGGCGCGCTCGGGCCGGCGTGGGTCAGCGGTTCGAGCCCGCTCAGCCGCAGGCCTTCCGCGCGCGCCGGCGGCACGCGGGCCGGAAATTTTTCGGTGCGAGCGCGGATGGCGCGAATGTGCGCGGGGGTGGTGCCGCAGCAACCGCCCACGATGTTCACCAGCCCGGCGCGCGCGAAGTCTTCGAGAAAACCGGCGGTGTCGTCCGGGCCCTCGGGAAAGCCGGTTTCGCTGAGCGGGTCGGGCAGGCCGGCGTTGGGATAGCAACTGACGGCGCAGTCCGCGAGGCGCGAGAGTTCCTCGATGTACGGGCGCATCAGCGCCGCGCCCAGCGCGCAGTTGAACCCCACGCTGATCGGCCGCGCGTGCGCGACAGAATTCCAAAACGCTTCCGTGGTCTGGCCGGACAGGGTGCGGCCAGAGGCATCGGTAATCGTGCCGGAAATCATCACGGGCAGGCGCACGCCGTGCTTTTCGAAATAAAGATCAATCGCGTAGAGGCACGCCTTGAGGTTGAGCGTGTCGAACACGGTTTCGGGCAGGAGCAAATCCACGCCGCCTTCGACGAGGGCAACCACCTGCTCGTAATACGCATCGCGCACCTGGTCGAAAGTGACCTCACGCTTCCCAGGGTCGTTCACGTCGCGCGACATCGAGAGCGTGCGGCTCAGCGGCCCCAGGGCACCGGCCACAAAACAGAGGCGGCCGGGCTCGGTCTTTTCCGCTTCGTCGGCGGCCTGGCGGGCGAGCCGGGCGGCGGCGACATTGATTTCCGGCACAAGCGGTTCGAGATGAAAATCCGCCTGGGAAATGGTCGTGGCGTTAAAGGTGTTGGTCTCGATGATGTCGGCGCCGGCGGCGAGGTACTGGCGGTGGACGTTGAGCACGAGCTCGGGGCGCGTCAGCACGAGCAGGTCGTTGTTATTTTTGAGGTCCGAGGGATGATCACGGAAACGCTCGCCGCGGTAATCGGCCTCCTCGAGCTTGTGGCGCTGGAGCATCGTGCCCATCGCGCCGTCGAGGTAAACAATGCGCCGGGCCAGCAGGGCGCGCAGTTGCTCGCCGCGGGCCGTTAACGGCAGGCGGTGGCTGGGCACGATGGAGGCGGAGTCCGGCATGATCTAGATTAACGTATCAACCTATCTTGATGCGTTGATATGTCAAGGAATAGATGAGTTAAAAGTATAGGGTGAAAAGTTAAAAAATGAAGGATGAGCCAGAACGGAGCCGGGAGGAAGGAAGAAGACAAACGAAAGAAGCTAAAGAAACTACCACGAAGTCCGCGAAGAGCGCGAAGAGGAGCAAGCAGAGAAGAAATTAATCGCTGATTTTAGGAAGCAATACCGGAATGACCTGGAACGTCTGGCTTTGTTCGGGATTCTACATTTTGCATTCTACATTTTGCCTTTCCTCCTTCATCCTTGCTTCGTGGATCCCTACGCCCAACTGCCCCTCCCCGACGCCGCGCGCCCGCGGCTGGCCGAATTGGCGGCGCTTTTGCGCGAGTGGAATGCGAAACTGAACCTGGTCTCGCGCACGGACATCGAGAACCTGGAGCAGCGGCATATCGCGCCCTGCCTGGCGCCGCTCAAGTTCCTCAAACTCGCGCCGGGCGCCACGGTGCTCGACGTCGGCACGGGCGGCGGGCTGCCGGGGTTGCCGCTGGCGATTTGCTATCCGGAGGCGAAATTCCTGCTGGTGGATTCCACCGCCAAGAAAATTCGCGCGGTGACGGACATCGCCCAACGCCTCGGGCTGACCAATGTCGAAGCCCGGCCCGTGCGCGCGGAGACGCTCACGGGACATTTTGATTTTGTGCTCGGGCGGGCGGTGACGGCCCTGCCGCTTTTTGTTTCCTGGATCAAGGCCCGCTTGCGGCCCGGCGCCCAGCATTCGCTGGCGAACGGCGTCCTCATCTGGAAGGGCGGCGATTTGACGGCGGAACTGGCGGATCTCGGCGTCGAGCCCCGGCAGCGATTTTTTCTCGAGGGCTTTTTTCAAGACGAGTATTTTAAGGAGAAGTACATCCTGCACTTTGCCGCGGAGGATTTGGCGCGCGCCCGGCCGCCCCGCCCGCCGGCCCAACCATGAGCGCCGCTCCCATGACCCTCGCCCTGCGCCTCAAAAAATTCCTTGGCCAGGCGCCGCGGATTGATCCGACCGCCTATGTCGCGCCGCAGGCGACGGTGCTGGGGGCTGTGCGCCTCGGGCCGCGCTCTTCCGTGTGGCCGGCGTGCGTGCTGCGCGGCGACATCAATTTTATCGAAGTCGGGGAGGGCACGAACATCCAGGACGGCACGGTGGTGCACCTCGCCGATGATTTTCCGGTCGTCATCGGCCGGCATGTGACCATCGGGCACTCCGCCGTGATTCACGCCTGCACGCTGGAGGACGAATGCCTCATCGGCATGAATGCGACCATTCTCGATGGCGCGGTGATCGGCGCGCAGTCCATCGTCGGCGCCGGAGCGCTGGTGACCAAGGGCACGAAAATACCACCCGGCTCGCTGGTGCTCGGCGCGCCGGCGAAAGTCGTGCGGGCGCTGAGCGCGGCAGAACGGGCGGCGTTAAAGGAATCGGCGGAGAAATATGTGGAGGTGGCGGAGGCGCATCGGAAGGTCGGTGAAAAGTATAAGGTAAAAGGTGAAAAGGAAAGCGGCGGTGCAAGGTGAAACGGCAAACTGCGGTGCAAGTAAAGGGTAGGGCGCGGCCTCCGGACGCGCCTAGCGGCTTGGAGCATGAACTTGTGATGGAAACCTCAAACCAGAATCAGGGTCCCGTTAACCCTATCTCGCACTGGATGCGCGAGGTGGCGGGCCTGGGCGCGGACGCCGTGGTCGAGGTCCGCGAGGAAGCGCATTGCCCGGACCCCTCCTGCCCCCTGCGCCGCACCGTCATTTTTTGGACCGATGCCGCCGGGCACAAACATCGCACGGTCGTGGTGAAACCGCTGGTTTATGTGCGCCGGGAGGATGTAGTCAGGGCCATGCGGTTGGTGGCGCGCAGTTGATTCATAAACTCTTCATTTTTGCAGCAATGGACTTCTCCAATTCATTCATAGTCCTCATAAATGCCGCTTCGATATTTAGGTCATACATTTTCGATAGAACGAGCAACGACCAAAGGCAGTCCGAGATTTCATGGGCGAGCTTATCATCAACATCGTTAATTTCACGGATGTTGCTTTTCGCCAAGACCAGCTTCATCAAATCACCGACGTCACCCACCAATCCGAGTGCTAATTCCTCTTTCGTCCAGCTTCGGCCATATTTCTTCAACTCAAATTCAGCATAGTGCTGGCGAATTTCCATCGCCCGTTCGATCAGTTTTTGAGTGTCCATAAAGGTGGGGCAACGCGTCGCGACTGCCAGGCAAGGATTTTAATTGATGACTGGGGCAGCGGGCCACTTAAATGCGTCCAGAATGCGCTCTCGATGGTTTGGAATGATGTCAAGTGCCGCCAATTCAGTCTGCGCAAAAAAACCGACGTCCGTCGCCTCCTCTGAGGTCTGCGGGAGTATTTCGTGTGTCTCTACTAGAAACAAGGCACAGACAATTTGTCGCTTGTTGCCATCGGGGAAAACCACGAGCCAGTCCCGCGAGGAGTAAAGAGCGATGAATGCTGTAACTTTGCCGGTGAGGCCAACTTCTTCTTTCAGTTCGCGCAGGCAGGCTTCCTGCAAATTTTCACCCGGTTCCATTTTCCCACCGGGCAGACACCATTGGCCGTTGTCGGAGCGTCGCATCAAGAGCAGGCGCTTTTTCGAATCGAAGACGGCTGCACACGCACCGACGGAAATGTCCCCTTCGCGGCCAATCCTTTCTCCGTGCATAATTTTGGTTTTCTTAGGCATCGGAGAAAAACTCAGAGATATTATTTTGCGATACTTTTCCCCGCCTTCAACGCCAACTGGGTCTGCTTCTTGAGGGCTCTGAGTTCGCCGTCGATTTCCGCGAGGCGTTTGGCGTCCATGCGGTCGATGAAGAGCACGCCTTCGACGTGGTCGTACTCGTGCTGGATGACGCGCGCAAACAGGCCGCTGGTTTCCAGCACATGGGGCTGGCCCTGCAAATCCTGGTAGCGCATCCGTATCGCGAAAGGCCGGGTGACCGCGCCGCGGAGGTCGGGAAAGGAGAGGCAGCCTTCGTCCACGGCCTTCGTTTCGCGGGTGGTGTATTCGACTTCGGGATTGATGACCGCGAGCGGGAAGAGGAGAGCCGGGGGAATGGGTTTGCCGTCGAAGAGGACGGGGTCGGCCTCGGCGGTGCGGCCCTGCAAATCGACCACGAACACGCGCACGGCCCGGTCCACCTGCTGGGCGGCCAGGCCGATGCCTTCGCCGGCCACCATGGTTTCAAACATGTCGCGCACGAACGCGCCGAGGGCGGCGTCGAATTTCTCGACCGTCGCGCCGCGCTGGCGGAGGACGGGCTCGCCGTAGTGGGTGATTCTTAAAACCATGGAGCCTGAATGATAATGCAAAATTGAAAATTGAAAATTCAAAATTGCGTCGAAACAAGCTCACGGAACGAAGGGCGTGAGGCAACTGGAAAGAAGGAAGGGAGGAAAAGAGGGGAGGAGGGAAACCGCAGATGGCGCAGAGGCACGCAGGTTTTAGCATCGTAGAAAATGCAACGCCTCTAGGGTGTGCTTGGAACCTCTCAAATAACCACGGATAACACGGATGGCACGGATAAGAAGAATGAAAGGATGAATCTGCTCCGGTCCGCAATCCGTGTGATCCGTGTCATCCGTGGTTTTTTGTGGAGCTTCAGAACAGAACTGAATCCAGCAATTTCCATCTGCGTTCATCTGCGCCCTCTGCGGTTTCCGCTTTTCCTTCTCAGAACGCGCGTCACACCCTGAAAAACGTCACTTCCGCCTGGAGGCCGCGGGTCGCGTCGCGGAGCTGTTCGAGGAGGCGGAGGGCTTCCTGGATGGTGGTGGCGGTTTGCTGGGCGGAGTCGCTCATGTTGGTGATGGCGTCGGTGATTTGGCGGGCGCCTTCGGATTGGGAAGTCATGCCCTGCAACACCATTTCAAAGCGCGGCGGCAGGCCTTGCACTTGCTGGATGACTTCGGTGAGCTGCTGGGAAACGGTTTGGATGCGCTCAATGCCGGCGGCGGATTTTGCGGCGAAGCCCTTCATGCCGGCCACGCCCGCCTGCACGGCTTCCATCATGGCCTCGATGGTGTTTTCAATTTCGAGGGTGGAAACGGCGGCCTGGTCGGCGAGGCGTTGAATTTCGCGGGCGACGACGCTGAAGCCGCGGCCGTATTCGCCGGCCTTGCGGGCTTCAATGGCGGCGTTGAGCGAGAGCAGGTTCGTCTGGTCGGCGACCTTCGTCATCGCAATGGTGACGCCGCAAATGCCCTCGGCTTTTTTTGCAATGAGTTCGAGTTGCTCGGCGATGATGGCGCGGGCCTGCTCGAGTTCGCCCATGGTGGTTTGGATGGCTTGCAGGCCGTCGAGCCCGGCCTCCGCGCGTTGGGCGGTGCCTTGGGCGACGCCGTTGACCTCGACCATCGTGCGCGTGAGTTCCTGGGACGTGGCGGAAATTTGTTTGGCGGTGGCGGCGACCTCGAGGGCCGCGGTGCCGGTGGTTTGGGCGGCCTCGGCCTGCTGGCGCGCGGAGGCCGCGACTTGCACGGCGTTGCCAGAAATGACGGTGGCGGATTCCTGCACTTTGCCGACGAGCGATTTCAGGCTGCGCGCCATCGTGCGCACGGCGTGGGCGAGCAGGCCGATTTCATTATGCGACGACACGTGCACCACGGGCGACAAATCCCCCTGGGCAATTTGCTCCGCGACGCTGGTCAATTGCACCACGGGCCGGGTGATGCCGCGCGCCACCCAGGCCGCCACGCCCAAGACGGCCAAGAGCGTAAAGAGCCCCACGTCCACGGAAAAATTGCGCAGATCCGTCACCGGCTGAAAGAGTTCGGCGGTATCGGTCGTTTGAATGAGCGTCCATTCCAAATCGGGCAGGTACGTCCACGCGGCGAGCACCTCATGCCCGCGAAAGTCCTGGCAGATGGCCGAGTAGGCGACGCCCGGGTCGGTGATGCCATCGCCAAACTTGGCGATGCCGCTCAACGGTTGCATGGGGGAAAAGGAAGGCATCGTCGCCGTGGTGAGCTGGCTGATAAGCGTGAATTTTCCATCGTGGCGGGTGACCACGAGGGTCTCGCCGGATTCGCCCAGGCCGACTTTGTTGTTCAGGAACGGCTCGAACTTGGCGCTGCTCAAGCCCAGGATGAGCACGCCCAAAAAATCGCCGGTGTCCTCGCCGGTCAGCACCGGCGCGGCGAAATAAAAGGCGATGTGGTGGTCGGGCGTTTCGTTGGTGACGCTGGAGGGGATGGTCGCGTGCTTTTGCAGGACATCCTTAAAAATATCGGCAATGGCCAGCTTGGCATTCTCGGGGGCCAGAAGATTCATCTGCACCTGGCCCTGCGGGCCCGCGCTGTAAACGACGAGACCGGCGGGATTCACGAGGTAAAGCTCCGCGAACTGCAAATTGTGCACGAACGCATGGAACCGCGGGCCCCATTGGGCGTCCACCGCCAGGGCCGCCGGGCTGCCGCGCAATTGATCATAATTGGCCGGGGTGACGTTGCCGAGCGCCGCCATCGAGTCGCGAATCACGGGCGAGCCCTTGATGAGGTCGGTCGCCTCGCGCATGGAGTGGAAGTACCCGCTGACTTCGCTGCCCTGGCGTTTGACGAGCGCCTCGAGGTTGTCCTTGTTGTCCGCCAGCATGCCATTGGCGGCGTAGCGGTAATTGGAATAGCCCACCACGCACAACGGCACGAGGGAGATGACCGTAAACCAACCGGCCAGTTGCAGAAACAGGCGGGGCCGGCGGGCGGCGGCGGACGCACGGGCGCTCACACTGGCACCCGCGGGCACGGGCCGCGCCGGGGTGGGGTTTTTTCGCACTGGAAACGGAGTTTGCGCCACCCGGGCAGACTCGCCCAATCCGCCCGCGCCTTCAATCCTTTTTCCGGCGGGCAATGGCAAGTTACAACGTGTATGCTAATTCCTCGCCGCCGGTGAGAATAGTCACATGGTTGGCATTGCCGGGCAGGCGCGAGGGCAGCGTGCGCCCGACGATGCGGGCCTCGATGCCAAAGGCTTCCGCCGTGGCGATGACTTTGGCGGCGGCCGCGGGCGGGCAGAAAACTTCCAGCCGGTGGCCCATGTTGTACACGCGGTGCATTTCGTGTGGGGTGGTGCCGCTGGCTTTCTGAATGGCGCGGAAAATCGCCGGTGGGGGGAAGAGATTATCCTTGAGGAAATGCACGCCGCGACCGAAGCGCAGGCATTTCGTCTGGCCGCCGCCGGAGCAGTGCACGAGGCCCCGGATGGACGCGCGATGCTTGCGCAACAACTGCGCGATGACGGGCGCGTAGGTGCGCGTGGGGCTCAGGAGGGCCTGGCCGACGGTCAGATCGCTGCCGGGCAAGGTGTCGCTCATGCGGTGGGGGCCGCAGTAAACGAGGGCCGGGTTGATGCCGGGGTCAAACGTTTCTGGATATTTTTTGCGATAATGCGCACTAAGCAAATCATGGCGGGCGCTGGTCAGGCCATTGCTGCCAATGCCGCTGTTGGGGGCGTCTTCATAGGTTGCCTGGCCAAACGAGGCGAGGCCGACAATCGCGAGGCCGGGCCGGATTTTTTCGCCCGTGATGACAGCTTTGCGCGGCAGCACCGCCACGGCGCAGGAATCGAGGGTGAAGGTTGGGGTGAGGTCGCCGACATCGGCGGTTTCGCCGCCGCCATTTTCCACGTCGACCCCGAGGTCGCGCAGTTTTGCGAGAAAATCCTCGTGCCCGGCGATCAGTTCCGCGAGGGCGGCGCCGGTAAAACGCCGGGCGTTGCGGTTGATGGTGCTGGAAAAAAGCACGCGGCCCGTGACGCCGACGCACAGCAGGTCGTCGAGATTCATCACCAGGCTGTCTTGCGCGAGGCCATGAAACACGCGGGCGTCGCCCGTCTCGCGCCAATGCAGGTAGGCGAGCACCGATTTCGTGCCGGAGCCGTCGGCGTGGATGACGTTGCAAAGACGGGGATTGCCCGTGAGATAATCCGCCGTGATTTTGCAAAAGGCGCCGGGAAAGAGTCCGCGATCCAGGTGGTCCACGGCGGCATGGACTTCACGCTTGGTGGCCGAGGCGCCGCGGGCGGCGTAACGGCCGATTTCAGCCGCCAGTTTCTGGACAGGCTTTTTCATACAATGATCTTCTCGATCTCGGCGCGGAGCGCGGCGTGCTCGCGGGTCACGGGAAAATGCGGGTTGGCGGCGGCGAAGCCGTCGGTGGGACGAAACAAAATCCCGTGGTGGGCGGCCTGGAGCATCGCGAGGTCGTTATGCGAATCGCCGGCGGCGGTGATTTCGTAATTCAACCCCCGCAGGGCCTCGACGGCGTGGCGTTTCTGGTCAGCCTGCCGCAGGCGGTAGCCGGTAATGCGCCCGCCCGGAGCCACTTCCAATTCGTGGCACAACAACGCCGGCCAGCCGAGTTGCCGCAGCAGCGGCGCGGCGAATTGCGAAAAGGTGTCCGAAAGAATGAGGACGGGTACGCGGGCCCGCAGCCAGTCCATGAATTCCACCGCGCCCGGCAAGGGCCGCAGGGTGCCGATGACTTCCTGGATCGCGGGCAGCGTGATGCCGTGCCGGTCGAGAAACTCGAGGCGAAAACGCATGAGCTTGTCGTAGTCCGGCTCGTCGCGCGTGGTGCGGCGCAATTCGGCATGGCCGGTTTTTTCGGCGACGGCGATCCAGATTTCCGGCACGAGGACGCCTTCGAGGTCAAGACAGACAAGGTGCATGGCGGCAGTGGGCGAGCGTTTCGGCGCAGGGCCGGTGCGTCAAGCGGGAAGTCGGGTATTAAATTACGGTTGCGGGGCGGCAGGCGTTGCGGTCGGAGTGGCTGCGGTGGACGCAGGCTTGGGCAGGAGCACGGCTTTGACGAGGCCGCCGTCGGCATCGGTGAACACGGCCCAATGGTCGTAATTGGGAAAAGCGGCGAAAAGCTCCGGGTCGCGCGCCTCGCCGAGCGACCGGGCCCACAACACCAATTGCGAGGCCGGGTCTGCGGAATTAAAGATCCAGTCGTGGTGGAAATTATGCAGGGCCGGGTAAACGACGGTGGCCAACTGCCGGCGTCCCGTCGCCGCGGCATGCTCCATTAGGGAAATTTCAACATTGTGCCGGTCCGAGGCCCAAGGCTGCGTGGCCCAGTAGGGCGCGCTCAAGTGGAAGTCATAATAAACGCGCAGCACCGGGAACGCCGCCAACAACGCCAGCGCCGCCGCCATTCCCAGCCAGCGGGGTTTTAATTTCCGGCGCAGAACCCAGGCATGCAGATGGCGTGCACCTTGCAGGATAATAATCAACAGTGGCGCGGTCCACGCCGCGAGGTAGTGCGGCTTGTCGTAAAAGCGCACGATGGCTAGCGGCAGCGCGATGAAGGCCACGCTGAGGAGCGAGCGGCGCACCCACGCATCGCGTGCGCGCCAGCCGGCCAGCACGCCCAGCGCCGCCAGCGGCCACAGCGACTTGGGGAGCATGAAGGGCTGCTCGGTGTGCCACGCGGTTTTAAGGCTGTCCCAACGCGTTGCCCACGTCAGCGGGTCTTCAGTCAAATAGGACGGCATGAGTTTTTCCAGCCCCAGCATAAACGGCGGCACGGCGGCGGTGTCACCATGCGGATGCTGCCAGACGAACATCGAAAATGCGGGTTGGTAGATGCTACTATAGAGGCGGTGCGCAAAGAGAAAGGCGTCGCCCGTCGTGGCGACATTGTAACCCAGCGTGAGGCCCACGCCGAGCAGCGCAAAAAGGACAAACGTGGCCAGCACGCCCACGCCGCTCGCTTTCTCGCCGCGCTGGAAGCGTTCGCGGCCATTCCACAAAATGAGCGCCGTCGGCCACAGCGCAAAAATGCAGCCGTCGAGCGGGCGGGTGAGCGCCATGATGATGCAGCCGACGCCCGCCCAGGCCGCCGCGCTGAGGGGCGACCCGCGTTTTCGCCATAGACGGACGGCGCCGCCAAAGGTCAGCGCGCCCCCGAGCGCCAGCACGCTGCCGCCCCAAAAACTTTGCCCCCAATAGGAAAACGCGCCGTAGCCCGCCATGCCCGCGAGCGCGCCCGCCAGCGCCCACCCGCGCGACATCAGCCCGCGCAGCATCCAATACAGCGCAATCGCCCAGGCGCCATTTACAATCCACATGCCGATGATCGGCTGGCCCAGCAGCACGCCCAATGCGAGCGCGAACCCCTGGCCGGGCGGATACATCGCGTAGTAGCGTGGGGTTTGAAATTGATAATAGGTCTGGAAAAATTCGAGGGGGCCGGGGGGCGGCGGATTGGTCAGCCGCCCGTGCGCGAACGTTTCTCCGAGTAAAATGTAGCCGAATTCGTCGTGGATGATGGGCAGCGGCGCGCCGTACCACGTGGTCGGCAGGGAAGTGAGCACGACCCCCATCAAAAACAAAAACAACGCCACCAGCCACGAATAGGCCGTCAGATTTCGGAAGGTCTGGCGCATGAAGAAGGTGGACGGAATTAACAGAATTTACGGAATGAAAACGACGGCCGGAGCAGGGAAGATGGACGGGTGAGCGTCGAAAGAAATCGAAGCCAGGTTTTTCATTCTGTGAATTCTGTAAATTCTGTCGAAAATATTATCAAGGGACTTTTAGGGCCCGATCAATTCCACGCTGCCTTGCAGGGTGCCGTCCGGCGTCAGCCGCGCGCGCCAGAGGTCGCGATTGGGATAATAGCTGCGCAAGAGCGGAATCGTTTGCGCATCGCGGTAGCGCGCATAAATCACGCTCTGGCGGTCAATATCGGGTCCGTTGTGGATCCATTCGATCTCGCGCTTATAATCCGGCGGATATTCAACCACGAGCACCTGCCCGCGGCCGCCCGCGAGTGCGCGTTCGAGCAGTTTTTTCTCCAGGGCTTCGCGCTGGCGCATCGGCCCCTCGAAAAACCGCGCGCGCCAGAGGTTGCGGAAATTACTGCCCTCCAGCGGCACCGACGTGATGGAGCCCTCGGCTTTCACATACGGCGCATAGTCCGCCAGCACGAAAGCGAAAATGGCAAGCCACCACAGACCGGGCAGCAGGCTGGAGCCCATTTTTTTTGCGGTCAATTGGCGCAGTTCGCGTTCGCCGGTGGCGGCGAGCACGGCGACGGGCGCAGTCCAGGCCGCCGCATAGTGCGGAAAATAAAACCAGCGCACGCTGGCCATCACCAAGAGCAGCGTGAAAAGCGTAGCCAGTGCCAAACGCGCGCCTCGGCGGCGCAGCAAAGCGGCCACGATTCCCGCGGCGAGAAACGGCCACAGCCACCAGGGGAGAAACATTTGCACCAACATGCGCAGGTCGATTTTCACCACGCGCTTAAGCACGTCGACCATGCGGAAATCCGCCTGGCCCCACTGGCCCGGCTTGAAATCGCGAAAGTACCAATCCATCTCCGGCGGGCGGCCTTCGACCGGTGCGCCAAGTTTGTCCCACACAAACAAACCGCGGTCCGGCATGACCGTTTTCTCATAAAGCTGGTGGGCGAAAACAAAGGCCGAGCCGGTGGTCGCGTGGTTGTACGCGAGCACAAAGGCCGCCGCGCCAGCCAGCGGCACCGCGGCGGCTAGAGCGATGGCCAGCGCCCGCCGCAAAAGTCCCTGTCGGGCAAAATTTCCGAGTTTCCAGGCCATTGCCGCCGCCGGCACGAGGCAGAAGAAGAATCCTTCGTAGGGTCGGGTAAGCAGCGCGAGGCCCGCGCCGATGCCGCTCCACCCCGCGGCAGCCCAGGGGAAACGGGGCCAGCGCCACAACCGCAGCGCGCCGCCAAAAACCAGCGCGCCGCTCAGCGCGAACAGCGAGCCCCCCCAGTACGAACCGCCCCAGTACGTCGCCGCGACTTCATAAATAACCAGCACGAGACTAAGCGCGACGGCCCGCGCGCGCGGCGTCACGGCCTCCAGCATCCAGCACCACGCCATCGCGAGCAGGCCCGCCGTCAACCATACGCCGACAATCGGTTCGCCGCCGAGCCATTGCCCCACCGCCAGTTGCAGACCCTGGCCGGGCGGATATTTGCCGACGTACGCGGGCTCCTGCAAAACGTGAAACGTCTCGAAGAGCTGGTGGAGTGAATGCGGCGGGTTGGCCAAGCGACCGTCGAGCAAGGTGTCGGCGATGAGGAGGTTTGCGAACTCATCATGCACCGTCGGCGGCGGCGAGCCGAGTTGCCGGTAGGGCAGGGCGGCCAGGGCCGTGCCGGCGAGAAACAACAAACCGTAAACCAGCCAGCGTTGCCGCAGCAGGCCATGGATGGAAGCCGTGACGGAGGAAAGAATTTTCACCGCGAAGACGCAAAGGGCGCGAAGGAAAGCCGAGTATCTTTCTCTATAGATTACACAGATTCGCACCGATTTCTCTCAAATAATCTGTGTTAATCAGCGCAATCTGTGGAAGAATCTTCTCCTTTGCAGGCTTCCCTTCGCGTGCTTTGCGCCTTTGCGGCGAGACCTTCTTCACTTACGGCCGCACCGGCAGGGCGCGGGTCTCGATCTCGACGCGCAGTTTCTCCCGCCACTCCGCGAAGGGAAACGTGCCTTCCATGGTCTTGTTGACGCGCGAGCGGGCGGACACCGCGCCGCTTTCCTTTTCCTTCGCGCCGAGCACGAGCATGTGCGGCACCTTCTCCGTTTCCGCGCGGCGGATTTTCGCGCCCAGCTTGTCGGGGTGGGCATCCACGCCCGCGCGCACGCCGTCGGCCATGAGTTGCGCCGCCAGTTCGCGGGCAAAGGGCACGAGGTCGTCGTTCAGCGGCAGGAAGCGCACCTGCTCGGGCGCGAGCCAGGTGGGAAAATTGCCGGCGAAGTGCTCGATGAGAAAACCGATAAAGCGCTCGTGCGTGCCGAGCGGCGCGCGGTGGATGCACAGCGGCGTCTTCGGCGCGTTGTCGCGATCGGTGTACACCAGGCCGAATTTCGCCGGCACGGCGAAGTCCACCTGATTCGTGGCCAGCGTGAATTCCTTGCCGATGACGCTCCAGACCTGCACGTCGATCTTGGGCCCGTAGAACGCCGCCTCGTTCGGCACTTCGATATAATTGATGCCGCTGCTCTTGAGCACCTCGCGCACCATGTCCTCGGTCTGCTTCCACAATGCGGGCTCGTTCACGAATTTCTGGCCGAGCTTTTCCGGGTCGTGCGTGCTGAAACGCATCACGTACTTCTCGATCCCAAAAATCTTAAAATACTTCAGGTACATCTCGTTGACCGCGTTGAATTCCGCCGCGAACTGTTCCGGCGTGCAATAGATGTGCGCATCGTTCATGTTCAGCGAGCGCACGCGCATCAGCCCGAAAAGTTCGCCTGACTGCTCGTACCGATAGCAGCAGCCGTATTCCGCCAGGCGCAGCGGCAAGTCCCTATAGCTCTTCGGCCCCGCCGCATAAATGCGATGGTGGTGCGGGCAATTCATGGCCTTGAGGTAGTAGCGCTCCACGGTGCCCATCGCCGTGGTGTTCATTTCCTGGGCCTGCCGGAGCAGCGCTCCATTCACGAACACAAACCGTTTGTCCTCGGGCATTTTGTCGAGGCCGGACTGAATGACTTGGTTGACATCGTCCGCCGATTTCGCGTGGGCGAGCTGGACCATGTCGAACGGCACGCCAATATCCTTGGCGAGCGCCACTTGTTGTTCCAAAGTTTGTTTCTTAATTTCTTGGAGGAACGCGTTTTCCTGGCCTTCCGCCTGCAACTCCATCGGGGGAAACATGCTCTCCGCGTAGTACGGCAAATGCCCGCTGGTCTTGTACATGATCTCGCGTGCGATGTGCGGTGTGCGCACGCGGACGTAGCCCGCCAAAAATTCCGTTTCTTTGGCGAGTTCCTCGAGGGCCTCGATGATGGCCGTGCCCTTGGGCAGCCACAGCGGCAGGCCGGGGCCGACAAACTCCGCGTCCATCGCAAACAGCCCCATCTCGTGGCCGATTTTGCGGTGGTCGCGTTTCTTCGCCTCTTCCTGCATCTTCAACCATTCCTCGAGTTCCTTCTGGTTGGGGAAGGTGGTGCCGTAGATGCGCTGGAGCTGGGCGTTCTTCTCGTCGCCGCGGTGGTACGCGCCGGCGATGGTAAGGAGCTTGAACGCGGAAATTTTTGCAGTGGTGGGGACGTGCGTGCCCGCGCAGAGGTCGGTGAACTTACCATTCGTGTAGAACGAAATGGCTTCGCCCTCGGGAATGTCATCGAGGCGGCCGAGCTTGTACTTGGTCTGGCCCATGCCGCGGATGATTTCCTTGGCCTCGTCGCGCGAGACCTCGCGGCGGGTGAACGGTTGGTTCTCGCCCGCGATGCGGCGCATTTCCTTTTCGAGCTTCTCGAGATCCTCGGGCGTGAATTTGTGGTCGAGGTCGAAGTCGTAGTAAAACCCCGTGTCGGTCGGCGGGCCGATGTCGAGCTGCGCCTGCGGAAAAAGCCGCAGGACGGCGGTGGCCAGGACGTGCGCGCTGGAATGGCGCAGCTCCTCAAGCGGGGTCATCTTCTTCATGGGAAACGGAGACGATACCGCGCGCGCGGGCCGGGGGAAAGGATTTTTTCCGGTCGTGCGCTTTCCGTAGACGGCACTTTGAAGTGGAGGGAGCGCTCCGTGTGCGGCTTCGGCTGAAGGCAAACGCGCCCGGAGGTCGCGTTCCACCCCGGCCTTGCCAGCGGTGGGGAAAACGGTATTTTCATCCTTTTCCCATGAGCGCCGCCGCCAAGAAGACTAAGTCAGCACGCACCCGCGTCAACGTTCGCGGGCCGATTCAGCGCGCGAAGGTGAAAAGCGCAAAGGTTACCCGCACGAAGGTGGCACGTGCCAAAGCAGGGTCGCCTCTCCGAGGCGTCCGCTCCAAGGAAAAATTGAAACTAAGTGGCCAGAAAATCAAAAACGGACGCCTCGGAGAGGCGTCCCTACCCCAGAAATCCAGCGCGGCAAACAGCGCCCGGAGGTATGTTGCAAATAAGAAGAATGCTGGAATTAACGAGAACGGTGAAATTAAAGCGGGAGGTGGCATCGAGCTTGAGATCACGCCTTTCCCCAAAAAAATCGACCGCGAATCCCTGCCGGATGCCCGCGGACATTTTGGCGTCTACGGTGGCATGTATGTGCCGGAGACGTTGATGACTCCGCTCCTCGACCTCGAGCGCGCCTATCGCATCGCCAAGGACGATCCCGGGTTTCAAAAGGAATTGGCCGACTTGCTGAAAAATTATGCCGGGCGGCCCACCGGGCTTTATTTTGCCGAGCGCCTGACCGCGCGGCTGGGCGGCGCGAAAATTTATCTCAAGCGCGAGGACGGCCTGCATACCGGCGCGCACAAGATCAACAACGTCCTCGGCCAGGCGCTGCTTGCGCGGCGCATGGGCAAGGGGCGGGTCATTGCCGAGACGGGCGCGGGCCAGCACGGCACGGCGACGGCGGCGGTCGCGGCGAAATTCGGCCTCGAGTGCGTCATTTACATGGGCGCGGAAGATGCGCGGCGGCAGGCCTTGAATGTTTTTCGCATGAAACTCATGGGCGCGGAAGTGCGCGAGGTGCACGCCGGGCAGAAGACTTTGAAGGAGGCCGTCAACGAGGCCATGCGCGACTGGGTGACGAACGTGCGCACGACGCACTACATCCTGGGCACGGCCTACGGCGCGCATCCGTATCCGATGATGGTGCGGGATTTTCACCGCGTCATTGGGCGCGAGGCCCGTGCGCAAATGCTGGCGGCGGAAGGCCGCTTGCCCGATGAGGCTGTGGCGTGCGTGGGCGGCGGCAGCAATGCCATCGGCCTGTTTTTCGAATTTCTCGAGGAGAAAAACGTCAAGCTGACCGGAGTCGAGGCCGGGGGCCGCGGGATTACGCCTGGCGAACACGCCGCGCGGTTCGCGGGCGGACGCCTCGGCGTGCTCCAGGGCTGCATGACGTATTTGCTGCAAAATAAGGATGGCCAGATTTTGGGCACGCACTCGGTGTCGGCGGGCCTGGACTACGCGGCGGTGGGGCCGGAACATGCATATTACCGCGAGGCCGGGCGCATCGACTACGCCTACGCGACGGACGCCGAAGTGATGGAAGCTTTTGAAATTCTCTGCCGGACGGAAGGCATCATCCCCGCGCTGGAAAGCACCCACGCCGTCGCCTACGCCATCAAGCGCGCGCCGCAAATGCGCCCCGACCAGATCCTGCTCGTCAACCTCTCCGGCCGCGGCGACAAGGACGTGCAGGAAGTGGCGCGACTCAAGCAAGTGCTTTAGTGCTTGGTGTTCTAGTTCTTAGTTCAATGTGACACTCCTTTAGTAATTTTTGAATGGCGCTCTCTTTCACGCTTTTTGACACCAAGCACTAGAACACTAAGCACTAAAACACTTTTCTTATGAATAGCATGACCGGATTTGGGGCGGGGACGGCGGCGCTCGCGCTGGCGGGCGGGACGGCGCGCGAAGTGGCCGTGGAGGCTTCATCGGTGAATCGCAAAGGCCTTGAAATCGCGGTCTCGCTGCCGCGCGAGTGGAATGCCCATGAAGCGCCGCTGACCGAGCTGGCGCGCGCGCGCCTGCATCGCGGCCATGTGCGCCTGACGGTGAGCCTGCGTGAACCTGCCGCCCCGGGCGCCGCCCCCGCCACGCAGGCTTGGGATTTGGCGACCGTACGCGAAAGTTTTGAGCAGTTGCGCGTGTTGGCAGACCATTTGGACGTGCCCTTCGAGCCCGATGCCGCACTCCTTTTGCGCCTCGCCCTGGGCAGTCGCAAGGAAACGCCCCTACCTCCCGCCGACGACGCCTGGCCCGCGGTGCAAAAGGCCGCCGCCGCCGCACTCGGGCAATTAACCGCCCTGCGCAAACGCGAGGGCGAAACGTTGCGCGCGGATATGAGCGGCCGCCTCAAACTTCTGGCCACGTTGCGCGGGGAAATTGCGCCGCTCGCCCCAGCCTCGGTTGCGCGTTATCGCGACACTCTGCACGCGCGCCTGCGGCAAATCGGCCTGGAAGTTGATTTAAACGACGAGCGCATCTTGCGCGAAATCGCCCTTTTTGCCGACCGCTGCGACATCACCGAGGAACTCACGCGGCTCGCCAGCCACCTCACCGAATTTGAAAAAACGCTAGGCGAGGAAGGGTCCGTGGGCCGCAAGCTCGATTTCCTCTGCCAGGAAATTCATCGTGAAATCAACACCGTCGGCAGCAAGGCCCAGCACGTGGACATCACCCGCCGCGTGCTCGAGGCCAAGAACGAACTCGAGCGCATCCGCGAGCAGGTGCAGAATGTGGAATGATTTCCGTCCGTCGTTTCCCGCGCCGCTACAATTGCAGTTGGTCAAGGACTTCCTGAATTTGCCGTTTGGCGGCGGGATTGCCAATGATGATGAGTATGCGGCCGGTGTCGTTTTGATCGATCGTTAACATTTCAATCTGTTGCATGAGGCCGGAATCTTGCAACCCTGCGACCATCTTATCCGCACTACTGAAGGGAAAAGGAAAGCTCATGTATTGCAACGGCGGGGCGGAGGGGTCGGCGTCAATGCTGATGTTATTTCCCAGGAGGGCGAATTTGTACCCGAGCGGGCGAAGCACGACTTCATACACCGTTTTCCAATCCACGTGGTGAAGAGTAACGGACGTGAGGCCCGCCAGCGCCGGTGGAAAATCAACCGTGAGGTTCGCCGCGGCGGCGGTGTCGCGCAATACCGTGGGTATGTCGGCATTGGCATAGTCCACCAAAGGAAATAGCAGCGGACGTGGTTGGGTGGGGCGGATATAAGCGCCCGGTGCCGTGGGGAGGCGGCCAGTCATGGAAGGCACGGGCGTAAAATTTCCAGTCGCTGGATCGAGGCGCGACCAAGGGATGGCGGTATTTCCCGGCGTAGTATCGGTCGTTGCAGATGCAGGAGATGACGTGGGTGGAGCGATGCGGGTTGAGGTGCTTGCTGGAGCGTTTGCCGTTAAAGTTGACGGGACTGGTACGGGCGGCGGTGTCTGCGGGGTTGAATCTGAAGCCCCCACCGAAACCGGCGGGCTAGGGGGCAGTTGCTGCTTGACCAAGAGCGGAGATGGAGGGCGAAAGATGAGAGTTATCCCGAGGGCGACCAAGGCCAGCACGGTCGCGATAATGAGAGTGAGTTTGGAGGAAATCATTGAGGTGAGTGGAGAAAAGGTCAAAGGAGCCACGATGGCCGCCGGGGCCGCCATGGCGGTGGCCGAGATGGACGTCACCAAGCCGGAGGGCACTGTCGTTTTGGCTCCAACATCGAGCGAGGTGGCTAGCAGCGCAGTGGAAAGAGTGAGGCCGCGTCGGGAAAGATGTGCGCGCATTTTTTCGAGTGCGCGGGCCACTCGTTTCTGCGCCGCCGCCTCGCTCAAGGCCAGGGCGCGGCCAGTTTCCTGCAGACTGCGGCCGTCAAAGAAGCGCAATAAAAGGGCGTCCTGGTCCACGCGCTTGAGGCGGCCCAAGGCATCGTCGAGCAAAGGGGAGAGATTATCCCAGCGGGTGGCCTGATCGTTTGTTTGTTCGGCGAGATTCATGGCTTGGGTTTCCCGTTGGCGTCGGCGATGCTCGCCCCGTTGGAGGTGGAACACTTCGCGCTGGGTGGTCCGGTACAGCCAGCCCGGCAGCGTCTGGCAGCCGCGCAAGCGGGCGGCTTGGCACGAAAGTTGAATAAAGACATTTTGGGCCACGTCCTGGGCGGCGGATGGCTGTTGCAGCATCCGCAGCGCCGTCCCGTAGACCAGCGGCAAATGCCGGTGTACCAATTCCCTAAAGGCCGATTCCGATTTTTCCTCGGCGTATTTTCTCAATAATTCGGCGTCTTCCATGGGGGCGTTTATTATAATAAGCCCGCCGCCCGCGGAAATAAGACAAAAATCTTCTTTATTCTGGAGATGAGGGATGCCGCCGGCGCGAAATCGTCAAAAAAAAAATCTGCCGAACCCAAACGGGTTCGGCAGATGAGGCCAAGTAAGGAACTCGGCGCGAGGGTTACGGCGTCTGGTCCGACGACCTGAAGGTCACAATCTGCCCGGGGCCGCCTGGCGTGGGAAACGAGCCTGGAGTTGAGCCCGCCGGCAGGGTCTGCGTGGTGATGACGCCGTCTTTGTTCGTCGTCACCGTGATGGTGCCATCGGGATTTTTCACGCTTTTGCTGCTGAACTTGCTGGTCGTGAAGACACCGCTCGCTGTGCCCGCCGGATTGGCCAGCATAATCGTCCCGCTGGGACCGTTGCTGACGGCGCTGCCGGACGAGAAAGTGCCGGGATTGCCACTGCTGCCGCTGATGACCACGGTGGCTCCGCCATTGCTGGAACTCGTGGTGAAGGTCCCCGAAGCGGGAACGTTGACCGTGCGCGTGGTGCTGACGCCATTTTCCGTTGTGGTGAGGGTTGTGGTTCCTTCCGCCTCTGTCTGGAGGCTTTGACTGGAAAAATCGAGGGTTCCCTCAGTCGAGGCAGGATTCAAAACGAGCACGCCCTCGGTGACCATGGTTGCAGTCCCGGAATAATCAGGGGAAGGAACATAAGCGGAAGCCGTTTCTGTTGCTGAAACCGAAGCCTCGGTTGCGTCAGGGACATTATTGACCGCAGCGGTGACCGGCGCCGCGACTGGGGCCGCCACCCGCGGGCCGGCCTGGCGAACAGCCGCAGATTCGGGTGCGGGGGACACCGAGGCGCGGGATTGGATGGCCGGCGGGAGGGCGCCGGATGTGGACGGTTGATGCGGCCAAGCGTAGGCGGCAAAACCGGCGACCGCCAAAGTGGCGAGCGAAGCGAGGGCGATTTTTGAGGTAAACATGGATTTAAGGGAGGTTAGAGAAAGACTCGTGGCTGCGCCTGCGCCGCTCAGCGCCGTGGCGGAAACTTTGGCCGCCAGCCCGAACGGGGCCGGCACGGCGGCGTTGGTATCGAGCGTGGTGGCGAGCAGGGCCGTGGAAAGCGTGAGCCCCCGTTTCGTCAAAAATCCGCGCAATTTATCCAACGCGCGGGCGACCCGCTTTTGGGCGGTGTCGTCGCTGAGGCCAAGTTCACGGCCAATGCACTGAAAATCCTGTTGCTGCAAATAACGCAGCACGATGGCGTCGCGGTCCGTGGCATTGAGGCCGTTGAGCGCTTCATCGAGCACCGGCGCAATGTTTTCCCAGGCAGTGGCGCGGCCGGACTTTTCTTCGAGAGCGTTGATTTCCATAAAAATCCGGTCGCGGGAGCGCCGCCGTTGTTCCGTACGCACCGCCTTCGCTGCCGTGAAGCAGGTGTGCCGGTGCAGCCAGCCGCCCAAGATTAAGTCGGCAGGCAGGGATCCCGCCTTGCGCGCCAAATCGGTGAACACGATTTGCGTAACGTCTTGCGCGAGATGGGTGTCGCCGGCGACCAGCCGGCGGGCCGTGGCATGGACGAGCCCGACGTGACGCTCTACCAATTCCCGAAAGGCTTGGTCGGAGCCTTCACGGGCGTATTGGCGCAGAAGTTGGGTGTCGTCGTTCATCGGCTGGTTTATATAATAGAACCCGCCGCAAGGCGATTCCGACAAGAAATCGCCCCAAACCAGGGACGCCGCCGGCGGCGACCCTACGGTCCAAACGACATAATTTGTAGGCGCCGCTGGCGACGGCCCATGGTCACGGCTTCTGTTTCAAAATATAAACCATCCCAGCCTTCCGAGTCAGGCTTATCCGCCCACGCCGCCGCGGCCACCACCACCGCCGCCGAAGCCGCCGCCGTTGCCCGTGCCGCCACGATTGGCGCCCGCCGCCGGTTGGGCTGGAGCCGCGCCTGCGCCAGCATTCGGATCCCACGGGGCCAGGCGGTTGGCATTATTGACAAAACCCGCGCCCATGCGGTTGAGGCGGTTAAGGGGACGCGTGTTGGCCGGATCCAGATTGTTGACCCAATCTGAAATCGCCTGTTTTTCATCCGCGGAAATGTTGGGGTTCGCCTGCACGAATTTAAGCCCGCTTTGCGGGTCGTTCGCGATTTGGCGCGCAATGACGGAATCAATGATGCGCCCGGTGAGATTGGGGTCGGAAACGTGGGACGTGGCCCACATCACTGCGGTTTCCGGGTCCACGCGCCCGGCGCTGGTGGCGAAATTCACGACGGCCGGATCAGTGGCGGGAGAGGCGGGCAGGGCGCCCAGAATTTGCGCGGCGCTATTGAGGTCGTAACGCGTCAACGTGCGAATGGAATTCGCCAGCGCCGTGCCGGGCTGGTCGGTGCCGTTTTGGAGCGAAGCTTGGTCGAACTGGACGGCCCAGGCCGCGGCGGCCATCGGGTCGTTGCGCGTCCACGCCGCGACGACCTGGTTGCCGAGTTGCGCGCGTTGGGCCGGGTCGGTCAGGGTGGCCACGTAGTTCGCCGCGTCTGTCGGCGAATTTTGGGCCCAGCGGTTGAGCAACTGGGTGGAGGCGGCGGTCTTGGCGTCGTCGGGCAGCGTGGAGAACAATTTCACGGCGTCCTCGAATTTGCCGTCATCGGCGAGCGCGTTCGCCACGGCCTGGTAACTCTGGCGCTGCAAATTGCGGTCCGCCAAGGTCGAGTTGCCAAAGCTGGCGACGATGTCCAGCGCGCCCTGCGGATCCGTCGCGGCCATGCCGCCGAGCGCGGCCCGGTAACGCGCATTGATTTGCTGCGGCGGCAGCGCTTCTTTTTCCTGGCCCAGCCAGGCCAGGGCGGCCTTCGGGTCATCCTTGGCCCACGACTTCAAGGCCGTGGCTACGCCCGCCTCGCGGGCCGACGGGTTGGTGATGTTGCTATGGGCGAGGAGGAAAGTAGACGGCGCTTTTTCGGCCCAGGAGCTGACGAGGGCGGCGAACATGGCGTCGCGCTGCATCCCGGCCGGCATGTCTTGCAGCGATTGGATGAATTCGGCGTAGTCGTTCGGGTCCACGCTGTCCGCCCAGAGCTTCAGCAACGCCGGATCCAGCTTGTTCTTATTCGCCAGCATTTCCTGAAAGGTCGGCAGCTTGCCCACCAAGCCGATGGGCGAGCCATCCGCTCCCGGCGCGCCATTGCCGCCGATGCTCATGGTCGCGCCATGGTCGGTGGAAGACTTGCCGGGTTTGCCGGTGGCGACTTTGCCGGTTTCCGGCGCGTGGTGGGAGCCGGCCCAATAGGAAAGGACGCTGCTGGCGGCCCAGACGGCGGCGAAGCCGAGGTATTTGAGGGATTTCGAATTCATGGGGTACGTGGGGATGCTGCGATGGACGAGACCGGGCAAAGAACAAAACCGAGGTGCGGCGCAGGGTGACGCCGTCAGGGGAATCTAGGTGGTGGGCGATGGGGCTGTCAACCGGTCGTTTGTCGGCTAGAAACCGGGCGATTTCGTCTCAATAAAAAATAATGAAAGAATATTTTATCCTTGATAAAAGGTCTCACCTCCGGCTCGCTCTTTCGAAAATGAGCTTTGTTTTTTGGCGTCGCCTATTGCTCAACATTGCCCTCAGTGGAGGTGCGCTGGCCGCGCTCTCGCCTGGGGTTAGGGCAGTCGTTTCCTACACCCTGACGGATTTGGGGTCGTTGGACAATTCCTCGAACCTCTATTCCAGTTTTGCTACTGGCATTAATGCGTCGGGCGAGGTGTCGGGTTATTCCTACACCTCGGTGAGTGCTGGAAGTCACGCCTTTCTCTATTCCGGCGGCGTGATGTCCGATATCGGCGGGGGGAATAGTGTCGCCAATGGCATCAACGATTCCGGTCAAGTCGTCGGCTACATCACGGGCATAGATGGGTTTCATCATGCTTTTCTCTATTCCGCTGGCAATTTAACTGACCTCAGTCCGCAAGTCGGGGTCGACACGATCGCTTATGCCATCAACAACAGCGGCCAAGTCGTTGGCAAAGGCCCGACTTTTTCCAATTCCTTTTTTTATTCCGGCGGGGTCGGGACTCTCTTCAATACGCTGGGGGCCGCGCGCGCCCTTAACGATTCTGGAAATTTCGCCGGCGGGGGCGCCAATTTTGCCTATGTGGTCAATAGTGGAATAATGACGAATTTCGGCACCCTGGCGGGCGGAGGGCCCGCCCATGGTTACGGCATGAATAATCAAGGCGACGTGGTGGGTGCTGCGGATTTCAGCTTTCCGAGCGCCTACGACTTGATCGTGTATCACAATGGGACGCTTTTGGATCTGGGCCGCGCTGCTCCCACGGCCGATACCTATGGTTATGATATAAATGCCACGGGCCAAATTGTCGGCGAGTACAGATACACTTCGATGAGCGGTTTGGTTGACCAAGGTTTCCTTTATGAGAATGGGTCGTTCACCGACATGGATAGCTTACCCATTATCAATCTTGGGACCTGGCACGACATTTTCGCGACAGCCATCAATGACAACGGCCAGATCGCGGGCTGGGGTACGGACGGAACCGGACGGACCCATGCCCTCCTTATTTCGCCGGTGCCTGAACCGGCGGCGTTTGCCTTTGGGGTAACGCTGACGGCCGGGCTGGTTGCATTGAGCAGACGGTATTATTCTCGCGCGGTGACCCGGCGGACTAGTCGTTGATTTTAGGTGGACGCTGTTTCGCAAAGAATCTATTTTAAGGCTAGACGGTCCATAAACAGGAAACATGTCATGCCGGCCTTGATTCGCAATGAACTCGTGGAGTCCCTGGTGGGCCGGCTGTTTGCGGCCTACCGCATCACCGACGTGGAGCAGGTGGCCGCGGCCATGGCCGCATTGATTGAGGGCCGCATCAAAAGCATTACCGCGCGCACGCCGTGGAATCGGCGCAAGGCCGCCGAACTAACGGACGTGGCGGACCGGTTTGTCCTCGCGCTGGACCAGCGCCTGGCGAAGGAAGGCCCAGCGCACCGCGCGCTCCTGCTGCCGCGGCGCAAGGCCTTGTCCGCGCAGCAATTTTACCTGAGCGAATGGGCCGCCGGCGGAAACTACGCGCAGGGTCGTTGGCTCGACGCCGGCCAGTGGGCCGCGCATTTCAGCACCGTGCGCATGACGGTGCCGTTGTTGCTGATCCTCGCCTTTTTTGTCGTGGTGGAATTGGGCGGTGGGCGCCTGAGGCCGGAATTTTTCTGGGCGGATGTGCTGCTCTGGCTGCTGGCGTGGGGGTTTATGGAAATGTATACATTTCAAACTTTCAAAATGGTTTTCCAGCAACGCCGGTTTGACGCGCTGCTGCGGGGAGATCTCGCGCGCTTTGTGGAATGCCAGCGGCAGATTGCCTCTGAGGACGGACCGTGGTTCGCGCTGAATCGGGAATTTCCCATCTGGTGCGTGCGCGGGCTCGCGGTGCTGGCCCTGTTGTTTCTATTGCTAAAGGGTGACCCGCTGAACGGGCTCGCTGCCAGCGAATCCGCGACCTTGGCCGCCGCCCTGGCCGCCCAAGACACCACTTTGCAACGCCATGGTGAGGCGGTTGCTGAACTCACCGCCAAACTGGACGACCTCGCCGCTGATTTGCCGGCCGAGGCGGTGCCGGATGACGATTTCCCCGCCTACGATTTTGCAAGCTACGGCGTCGCAGTCCCGAACATGCGCGTTGTCGCTGGTGGCAGTTCGGGTGGGAGTTATACCATTGGACGTGTGACCGTGACCGTGCGGTAGGGTGGGCGCAAGGGTTCGTCCACGGATTGATTTTAGACCTAATCTAAATCGGCCAGCCCTTCACTGGCCGATATTCGCATGGCCCAAGATTTGTTTTTTTGCGTCGTCGGACAAACTCGTCTGATTCAGCCAGCTTGTCGCTGCCGTTGGATCAGTTCTCGTCCAATCGCGAATGACCCGGTCAATGGTGTTGGTCCGTGTCTGTTCATCGGTAAGAGACTCGGCCCAAGGCGCTGCCGCCGCTGGATTTATCGGGGACAGCACACTGACATAAGCTCTGACCGCGTTCTGTTGGGCAAAACTGGGCGGCAATGTTTTGAGCCATTCCTCAGCGGCGGCAGGGTCGGCATCCACCCATTTGTGCATAACTCCCAGCGCGGGGCCAAATTGATTTTGGCCGGCATTGGGCAGCGTGGCGATAAAGCCCATCGCCTGGGTTGGTTCCATCACTGGGAGGATCCCGGTCATAGCCGCGGATTTGTCGGAGTCGTTTGGCAACGCATTGGCCCAATTAAACGCCGCCTGGGCGTCGGATTTGCTCAGAGTGGCACCAAGCGACATCAGTGACATCGTACGTTGGTCGCCCGCCGGCAGCGCAAGTGTTTGTTTAATCGCCGCATGGGGGTCCTTTTTCGCCCAGCTGGCCATGAGGGAGGCCAAAGTTACGGGCGACGCATCCGGCCCGGCTAATTGCACCGCAACTTCCGGGTTGGTCTGGGCCAAGATATCCAAGAATTGCGACATCATCTCGTCGCGAGCCGAGCCGTGTGGAAGCTGCTGCACCCAGGCCCAGGCTGTGCTTGGATCTTTTTGCGCCCATGCTTCAAGAATCTGGCGCACTGCGATTTGGCGGGCCCGGGTTCCTTCAATTGTTTGTGCATATGCAAGTGCGGCGGCCGGGTCTGTGCGCACCCAGCGGTCGAGGATTTCCCTCATCAACAAGTCGCGTTCGGAGCCGCCTTCATGGTCGGCGTAGGCCAGCGCCGCGGCCATGCTTTGATTATCCAGCTGGTCGAGGAATTGGTAGAAAGCCTGCTTCGATGCGTCCGAATACGCGCCGCTTTTCATCTCCACAATGACTTCCGCCAGCGCCGCCTGAATTTCGTCGAGGTTGGATGCCTCGGCGACCGATGCACTTTGTCCCATGGATGCGGATGGCGCCGACCGGGGCCCGAGCTTCTTGACGGTGGAATTCCGCTCGTCGAGCCGCGCCTGCAGTTGGGCAATCTCGCGGTTTTGGGAAACGATGAAGGCGGCGGCCGAGACGGCCACGGCGGCGACAAGGATGGTTTTGATTTTCATGGTCATAAAAAAGATTTTCCAAACGGCGTGCGCCAATCCGCCCGCGCTTGTCGAGCCGGCCAAGGAGGCGCCTGTAACCTTGGCCGTTAAACCGGCCGGCAAGGGCGTGGCAGCCTGAACGGTAATCGCTGTGGCCAGGAGAGCCCCCGTGGTCGTCACGCCCTGCCGGGCGAAATGCCGGCGCATTTTTTCCAAGGCGCGTTCAACTCGCTTGTTTACCGTATTTTCATCCAGATGGAGAATCGCGGCCACTTCGCGGTAGCTTTTGCCTTGGAAAAAGCGCAAAAGCACGGCATCGCGATCAGTTTCTCCGAGTTGGCCCACCGCCTCATCCAGAACGGGCCGCAGTTGTTCCAAACTTATTTCCTGAACTGGGTTGGGTTCATGCATGGCGACAGCTTTTTGTTCACGCACCTGGCGGCGCCATTGGCTACGCAGCGTTTTATGGGAGAGATAACGCGTGCTGGTGTGCAGCCATCCCGCCAAAGTTTCATGCCCGGACAACACACGGGCCTTCCGTGCCAAGTCGGTGAACACTCCTTGCGCTACGTCTTCGGCCAGATGAGCGTCACCAGCCAACAGACGGAAGGCGGTGCTGTAGACCAGGCGCAGGTAGCGTTGCACCACTTCGGCAAAGGCGGCCTCGTCGCCGGTTTCGGCATACTCGCGCAAGAGCTCGTGGTCTGGAGTCATTTGGTGTTTTCATAGTAACACCCGCAGGCACGGAAAACTGACAATAAAGTTCAGGTTTGGATCGATAATCGCCGCACGGACCTGGACTACGGTGGTGCCGTCGTTTACGCCTGATGAAGCCCGCTGACTTCAACAAGGCGGGGATGGTCGTCGCTATCCACTTGCTGAAATTTGCGGCTAAAAGGTGCTCCAACCCCGCCCTTAGGCCCGCCGAAAGATTGCAATTCCACGCTTGATGACCGCCGGGGGATGCCTCACTCTGGTCGGAAACCCGGAGCGATTCAGACCGAAGAGGGGGCATTTGTACTGCAACCCTGCCACTGAAGAGTGACGGCCCAGCGGCCCCCCAAAGCAGATTACATGACGGACCAAGACACCTCCGCGCCCTTGCCGGCGCCGGAACCCACCGGTTCCCACGACCCGAGTCAGGCCAGCCTTGACTTGAGCGTGCTCAAAAACATTTCGTTTGGCCCGGACTGGAGCGCAACGCCCAGCACGGAAGCCCTCGTCCGCAAAGTCGGCGGCCGGGGCGGCCGGGACGACGGCCGCGACCGTGGCGGCCCGCCCGGAGGCCGTGATGGTCCGCCCCGGCGCGACCGTCGGCCCGCCCGCCCGCCCGCGGGTCCCGGTGGCGGCTTCGAAAATCGCGCCCGTCCGGCGGGCGACAACGGCCCCGGCTTCTCCGGCCCGCCCATGGATCGTGGCGGCGACCGCGGTGGTCCCCGTTTTGATCGCGGCATGCGCCAGGATGGCCCCCGTGGCCGGCGCGATACGCCTCCGCCGTTCCAGCCCACGCTCAGCGTGCTGTTTTACCCGGACGACAATGCCTTTCGCGCGCTGACCAAGGCCATCCGCACCTCCTGCCGCACTTATGAATTGTTCGAGGTGGCCCATCTCATTTTGGGCAAACCGGAGCGTTTTGTGGTTGTGCTCCAGCCGCCGCCCGACCGCGACGGCAAGCCCGGGCAGGTTTTTATCGCCCAGCCCGATCACCTGCCGTTCGAGACCGAGGAAGATGCCGTCAACCACGTCTTTGACCAACACCTCGAAAAATTCTGCGACACCGAGACCGTGGACGTGGAACCGCCCAAGGGCAATTTCGTGGGCATCAGCAAATGCGGCCTCACGGGAGAATTGATCGGGCCGCCGAATTACCACCGCTATCCCCAGTTGCTCCGCGAGCACCATGCGCGCCGCCTGGGCCGCACGCCCTACGAACGCTTTGCCTCGCGGGTGGAATTGGTGAAGGAGCCCGAGGCCATCGCCGCCTGGCTCGAAAAGATGAAAAAGGCCACGCGCTACAAGCTCAAGGAGCCCATCGCCGGCGCGCCGGAGTTTTTTGAAACCGTGGACGCCGCCCGCCAGTTTTTGCTCCAGCATAAGAAGGACCTCATCGTGCGGGCGCTGGAGACGGCGCGTTACCCCGGCAAGATGATGGACCAGTTTCCGCAGGGCGACATCCGCCGTTCCGTGGAGGCCGTGCTCGACCAGCAGCGGCGCTTCCCGCTCGACACCGCGAACAATTTGCGCGGCCGGTTGCGGCGCATGAAGTTCAATTTGTATAAGAAGGGCTCGAAGGGCGTTTCGTACGTGTGCGCCGTCAAGCGCCGCTTCCGCGATCCGCAAACCGTGCTGGCCGACCACGTGAACAAGTTGATCTCGTTCCTGGAACAGCACCCGATGATCGTGGTTTCCCGCCTGGCGCACGAATTTTTGGGTTTGCCCCTGCCGCCCACGCCGGTGGCGGCGGCTCCCGCTGCGATCGCGGCGGTGCCTGCGCCGGTCGCGGAAGTTCCCGCGCCCGTGGCCGAGGCTCCGGTGGCGACATCGGGAGAAACGCCTGCGCCGGTCGCGCCCGAAACGGCGGCTGCGCCGGTGGGCGAAAATGGTACGGCTCCGGTCGCTGCCACAGAAGCGCCGAAGAGCGAACCCGCTCCCGCCGTGCCTGCCGCGTCGCATCTCTCTCCCGAACAACAGCAGCAATTCCGCGAATTGGTTATTAATGTGAAGTGGCTGGTGAGTTCGGGCTACGTCGTCGAGTACGGCGACGGCAAATTGTTTGCGCTGCCCGTCGTGGAACCGCCGAAGGTCAAGGCCGCCGAGGGCGGTGCCACGCCTGCGACTGGCGAAGAATCCGACGAACTCGGCGAAACCGAGGACACCGACGAAGGTGAAGCCGCGCTCTTGTCCGGCGAAGCCCCGGAGATTCCCGGCGGCGACGAAGCGGGGCCGTTGCTCGGCACGCCCGTGGGCGAGCCTGCGGCAACGTCCGCTGCCGCCGTCGAGCCGCCGGTCGCGACGCCTGCGTCCGAATCGTCCCCCAGCGCTTAGTTTTTGGTTGGTGCGTTCGGTTGGACCGTGGTCACCGCTGGCGGCGAAGTCACGCCCGGCAGCAAGCCCGCGTGCACGAGGCCGTCGAGCAAGACTTCCGCATGAATTTGCTGCCCGAGCACCGAGGGGTGGGGATCTTGCTCCGAAAGCGTGAGGGGCGGATGCCGGGCATCGGCCAGGTGCAGGCGCGCCGCTTCCTCATCGAGCCGCGTTTCCGCATCGAAACACGGGATTTTCAATTCGTCGCAGAGGTCGCGGAGTTGCCGCGGCAGACGGTACGAACCAAAAACCACCAGGCGAAATCCGTCCGTTTGCGCGAGATTTTGCAAAGTGCGAATGCCACCGAGGACCGCCGGCCAGCCGACCAAGGCGCGATACTCCGGCGGCACCTGCTCCGGATCGCCGACGAAACCGGCGGAGTTTTCCGCATGCGGGGCCTCTTCGAGAAACGGGTCCGCAAAACGCGGCCGCCCGCGCACGACATTTTCCGCAAATTCCCACAAGAGTGAACGGCCCGGCGACCACGGGCTGCGCGGCGCGAGGAGGAAATTCGGCAGCGTCAAATCGTTGCCGATGAAATGCACGATCACCACATCCGGTTTCCACGCGCGCCAGCGGTTCTCGAAGGCCGCCGCTTCCATCGCGGTGTTGTAGCCCGGCACGGCGGTGTTGACGGTTTCCCACCGGGTCGCCGGATAAGCCGCGTTGAGCGTAGCCGCGGTGCGCGCAAGGTACGTCTCGTCGTTACCCACGCCCCAACCGAACATCACCGAATCCCCCAACCCCAGGATGCGAAAGTCGCCGGGGCTGCGCGGGCGGGGTACCAAGGCGCCGCGATAACCATCGGCGTTGATAGTCACGTTCGCGTTTTGAAAAATCACCTGCTGGTTCGGAATGAATTCAAAAATCACCCGCGCGTCCGCGCTCGCGCGCAGCATCTGGCCGAGCTTCACCGTGGCGCCCGGCGGCGGGGGCGCGACATCCGCATGGCCAAGGTTGGCGAGCGCGGCCGTTTCGCGGCGGTTGGCCAGCCAGGCCACGACGCGCAACCCGAATTCCGCCACCAGCAGCGTCAGCAACACCGTGCCCAGCGCCAGCGCGAGCAGGGCTTTCCGGGAGGCGGCGCGCGGCGCGCGGCCGGGAGTGGCGGACGGGATGGGCATGGGTCGAAAATACATCAAACTCAAAACTCGAAACGGCGCGAGATTTGGTTTAGCGTCACCGCCCGATGACTGACCCTTGGGAATTGCTCAAGCTCGTGGCCGACCCGACGCGCCTGCGCCTCGCGTGCCTGCTCGCGCGGGAGGAATTGTCGGTCGCCGAGTTGCAGGAAATTCTCGGCATGGGCCAGTCGCGCATTTCCTCGCACCTTGCGCTGCTGCGACAGGGCGGCTTGGTGACTGATCGCAAGGAGGGCAAAAAGACTTTCTACATCTGCAATCCGGAATTGCCTGAGGCGCAGCGCCACCTCGTCGAGGCCGCCGCGCACTCCGTGGCCGACCGGCCCGCCGTCAAGGACGACCGCGCGAATTTGCAGCGCATTCTGGATAAGCGCCGCCGCCGGGCCGAGGAATATTTTAATACCGTCGCGGGCCGCCTGGGAAAAAATTACTGCCCCGGCCGCTCGTGGGAAGCCCTCGGCCATTTACTGCTCCGGCTCACGCCAACCATCCGTATTGCTGACCTCGGCGCGGGCGAGGGCGTGCTCTCGCAATTGCTCGCGCGGCAGGCGGAGTTCGTCCACTGCATCGACAACTCGGAAAAAATGGTCGAGTTCGGCAGCGAACTGGCGCGCCGCCACGGCATCGCGAATCTGGAATACAAGCTCGGCGACATCGAAAATGTCCCGCTCCCGGCAGCCAGCGTGCACCTCGCGCTTTTGAGCCAGGCGCTCCACCATGCCGAGCATCCGCCGCAGGCGCTGGCTGAGGCTTACCGCATTTTAAAACCCGGTGGTAAAGTCCTCGTCCTCGACCTCAAGGAGCACACGTTCGAAAAAGCCCGCGAACTTTACGCCGACCGCTGGCTCGGCTTTACGGAAAACACCCTCTATCAATGGCTGCGCAAAGCCGGCTTTGCCCAAGTGGAAGTAGAAATCGTCGCCCGCGAGGAAAAAGAACCGCACTTCGAGACCCTGCTGGCCAGCGGGGTGAAGAAGTAGCGTTTAACCGCAGATTTCGCAGATTAACGCAGATGAAAGCGAAAGCAGGATTAGCCGCGAAGGCATGACGGTCGTGAAGAGTCCTGCTGTTTTGATTTTGAATCTGCGCGTATCTGCGCCATCTGCGGTTACTTCTTTGTTTCTTTCTCCCATTCCGCAATCGCCGCTTTGACGCCCATCACATGCGCCGCGACGCGGCGGGGCAAATCCTGCGCGGAGGGCGCTTCGAGCGTCAGGCAGTGGTCCGTGTGCTTGAGCGCGAGGTAGATGGCCTCGGGGAAAACGGGCCGGTTGCGCAGGTCATCCACTGGGCGGGTGATGAGGCCGTTTTTTGCTTCCATGCCTTCGATGATGGGCGAACGGTCCACGCCGCAAATGGATTCCACCGCCGCCAAAATGGCGTTGCCATAAAGCGGCCCGGTGGTGCCGTTGAGTTCGTACAAATAATAGCCGGAAGTCTCCCAATCCTCGTGGAGGCAGATGGCCAGGGCGTAACGGCGGCGGGCCATTTCCTCGCGCACGAGCCACGCGGTATGCTGCCGGGCCTCGGGCGACTGGCTGTTGCAATAATCGCGATTCACATCCACGCCCGCCGGATTTTCCCGCGTTTTGGCCGCCAGTCCGCCGGGATTCAGCGCGGGGAATAACAGCCAGTGATAACGAGCATCGAGCGCGCCTTCGCGGAGCAATTCCAAAATCGCCAGCGGCCCGGCGGGTTCGTCGCCATGAATACCGGAAGAGATATAAAGCGTCGGCGCCGCGGGATCGGCAGCGTCGCGCCGCAACAGGAGCAACGGCCAGCCGGCTGCCTCGCCGAAAGTCTCAATCGCGAAGCCGGCGGCTGTCGCCGCGGCTTTCACGTCGGCGAAAAAGGGCAGCAAGTCGAGCGCGGGGCCTTGGTAGGACATTGCAGAAGAAGGTAGAATGGAGAAGGTAGAAGGTGGAATGCAGAAGGCAAGGCGAGTTGAGCTTGTTGTCATGGAAGCCTCTCCAAGGGTCTGTGGACGGCTTAGAAAGCCTTCCCTGTACCAAACCGCAAATTGCCGACTGCCCATGAGCTTCTCGTCTTGATTGGCGGGTGGGTTATTCGGCAGACTTCCTGTTGCGGTTCTTGTGCCGCACCCCTCTCTCCCATGAAATTCTGTTCCGCCAAGACTTTATCTCTTCGTCTGCTCGCTGCCCTCCTCGCGTTTACCGCAGCCAGCTTGGCGCGGGCCCAGCCGGTGGAAATCGTGCCGGTGCGTGATGCCGCCGCGCGCCAGTCGCTCGACGGCCCCTGGAAATTCCGCTACGTCGCCGGTCCGGTGACCGAGGCGGACGCCGCATTTTCCGCCGCCGCCTTTGACGACAAGGCCTGGGCTTCTATTCCCGTGCCCTCGCATTGGGAACTGGAGGGTTTCGCGGAGCCGAAATACGCCAAAGTGGATGAGGGCGCGGGCTACTACCGCCGCACTTTCCAGGTGCCCGCCGCCTGGCGCGGCCAACGTGTGATGCTGCGTTTTGATGGCGCGCTCTACGGGCTCGAAGTCTGGGTCAACGGCACGCGGGTGGGCGAGTGGGCCAGCAGCTATAATCCCGTCACTTTCGACATCACCGACGCCCTCAAGACCGCCGCCGACAACGTGCTCGCCGTGCGCGTCACAACGCATCCGAAGGGCTGGGAGTTTGACACCAACGATTGCTGGGCACTCTCGGGCATCTACCGCGAAGTCACGCTCATGGCCGTGCCGCCCACGCATTTTCAGCACTATACCGCGCGGACGACGTTGACGCCCGCCGGCGGCGCGAAGCTGCAACTCACCACGCTCCTGGCCGGTGATCCCGCGGGCGCGACCGTCCACGGAAAGTTGCGCGCGCCCGGCGGCGCACTCGTGCAGGACTTCACGGTGCCGTTGAACGGCGCGCAGGGCGAAACGGCCATCGAGGTGGCGCAGCCCGAGTTGTGGACCGCCGAGACGCCGAATTTGTACGGGCTCGAACTCGTGCTCGAGCGGCCCGGCCAGCCCGCGCAGACGTTGAACGAGAAAATCGGCCTGCGCCAAATTTCGATCATCGACGGCATCCTCTGCCTCAACGGCCAGCCGGTGAAGCTGCGCGGCGTGGACCATCACGACATCTGGCCGGTCGCGGGCCGCGTGGCCACGGAGGAGTTAATGCGTCACGACCTGGAAATGATCAAGGGCGCCAACGCAAATTTCATCCGCACTTCGCACTACCCGCCGCATCCGCGTTTCATTGAGCTGTGCGACGAAATGGGCGTTTACGTGATGGATGAAGTGCCCTTCGGCTTCGGCGACAACCACCTCACTGACCCGAGTTACCAGGACATTTTGCTCACCCGCGCGCGGGCCACCGTCCTGCGCGATGAGAATCACCCGAGTGTCATCGTCTGGAGCGTGGGCAATGAAAACAACAACACCCCGCTGACCCTCGCCACCGGCGCGCGCGTGAAGGAACTCGATCCCTCGCGCCCGATTTGCTTCCCGCAAGTCGGCTCCTATTTCGGCCGCAGTTATCGTGAGTTGCCGGATTTCGTGGACATTTACGCCCCGCACTATCCCGAGGTGAACACCGTTCGCTCCTACGCGACGCAACTCTCGCGCCCGGTGATATTCACGGAGTATGCCCACGCGCTCGGCCTGGCCACCGACCGCATTCAAAGCGAATGGGCCATCATGCAGGCCAGCCCGCGCCTGGCCGGCGGCGCGGTGTGGATGTTCCAGGACCAGGGCATCCTGCGCACCAGCGAAAAATCCGCCGATGAGCGTGAAGCCAATCCCTACGTCTGGCTCGACGCGCATCATTATTACGACACCAACCAACTCGACGGCATGGACGGCATCGTCTATTCCGACCGCACTCCGCAGCCGGATTATTTCGAAGTACGCAAAGTTTATTCGCCTGTGCAAATCGCCACGACCAGTGCGCCCGTGCAGCCGGGCGCGAATGAAGTGACGCTCCCGGTGGAAAACCGTTTCGATTTTCGCAGCCTCGAACATTACACGCTCGAGTGGACTGTGCGCGACAACCGCTCCATCCTCGCCGAAGGCCGGGTGCCTCTCCAGGCCGCGGCGCACGCGACGGAGCAGGTGAAGATTCCGGTCAAATTGCCCGACAACTTATCCGGCGATTTCTTTACGCTGGCGCTACGCTGCGTGGATGAAAAGGGCAACTCCCTTTACGAGCGCATGGTGCGGCTGGAACCTTCGGCCGCGTTGAACCCCGCTCAAGCCGTGGTCCAGGGCGCGGCGGCTTCGCCGTTGCAACTGACGGAAACGCCGGACGCTTTCGTCGTGCGGCATCCGCTGATTTCGCTTTCCCTCGACCGGCACACCGGAGAATTGACCTTGAGCGATCCGGCGGGCGCGGTGCTGGCGCGCGGGCCGCTGCCGCACACGGGCCGCACGCGCATCACGCAGACAGAGGAATTGCGCGCCAAGGCCGATTCGCTCTGGCTCGGCTCCACGCTCAGCCATCCAGCGGATTTGGCCACCACCGCCACGCAGAAGGCCGACGGCATCACGCTGCATGTGCAGGGCAAATATTCGCGCAACGACATTCCCGCGCAATTCATCGTGGGCGGGTTCACGGCCACGCTGCGCCCGACGGGGGCGCTCGAAATCAGCTACGAATTCACGCCGGAACAGGCGGATGGGCGCATGATTGAAGCGGGCGTTTCCTTCGTCGCGGCCCCGGCGGCCACGGAATTTCGCTGGGTGGGCCAGGGGCCGTATCCTGGCTATCCGGCGAAGGATGCGCTCGACGAATTCGGCATTTTCCACCTCAGCCGCGACGACCTTTATTTCGGCGGCAACCGCCGCGGTACCGAAGTCGCCGTGCTTTCGACTCCGGCTGGCAACGGCTTTGCACTGCTCAGCCCGCCGGCGGATATTGCGGTGGAAGTCACGCCCGAGGGCGTGATTCTCAGCCACAACGCCGCGCTTTCCAGCCGCGGTAACAAGGGGAATTCCGCTGAAGTGCCCTTGCGCGTCTCGTCCTTGAAGACGATTGCCGGGCAATTCACCTTGCTGCCGCTCGGTTCAGCGTGGCCAGTGGCGCTCGCGCGCTGGGTTGGCCCGCCGACAGAAAACGTGGCGGTGCAAAAGCCTTTCTACCGCAGTTACGATCAATAACGGAAAGCCCTTACTGATTCGCAATGTTCTGCGCGGTCTTCAGCAAGTCCGCGCGCAGGGATTCCGGAATCTGCGCCGACTGAATCGCGGCGATCGCGGCGGGCGCGTCTTTCTTGGCCCACTGCGTGGTCACCGCGCGCAGGGTCGTGGTGCGATTGGCGCTGTCGTTGATGGAGCCGGCCCAGTTGAAGGCCGAGGGCAAATCATTCGGGCCTTCGGTGGCGATGAGTTTTTGCACGGCGTTGTCGCGGCCCTCGCCCGCGGGCAACGTGTTAATCCATTCGGAAGCCGCGAGCGGATCCTGCTTGAGGTAACTGTCGGCGACCTTGGCGATGGCGTCGGACTGAATTTTCGGGTCGGTCAAGCTGCCCAGCAGCGCCGCGGCCTGCGCCGGATCCTGGGCGCTCCACGTGCTGATGATGTTGCCGAGCGTGCGGTTGCGGTTGTCGCCGGCGGGCAAGTCGGCGGCGTAGTTCCAGGCCGCTTGCGGATCGACACTGGCCACGGCACTGATGGCGCCGCGCACCGCCGAGTCCTGCCCGGTGCCCGCGGGCAGCGCTTCCGCCCACGCGAGGGCGCCCTTGGGGTCGGCGTTGGCCCAATTGGTGGCAACCTGGCCGGTCAGTTTGCTGTAATTGGGATCGTTCCCCATCGTTTGAATATAGGCGGCGGAACCGGCGGGATCGCTGGAGATCCAGGTGCCGAGCACATTTTGCATGGCGGCCTGGCGCACAGCGGCATTGTCGGACGGCAGGGATTGCGCCCAACTGAGCGCGGCTTGAATATCCTGACGGGCCCAGGCGCTGGCCAATTCCGGCACGCCCTTGTCGCGAATGGCGGTGTCACTCATGTTCATGAGATAAGTGGCGGTGCCGGCGGGATCGACCTGGCTCATTTGCATCAACGCAGTGGTCATGGCCTTGTCGTGCGTCTGGCCGGTGGCCACCGTATCGATCCAGGCGAGCGTGGCGGCCGGGTCTTTTTGCGCCCAGGTTTGGGCGATGGTGCCGATCAAGCTGTCGCGGCGGTCGCCATTGGGCAGGGTGCCCACATAAGCGGTGGCCGCCTGCGGATCCTGAGTGGCGAGCGAAGTCAAAACGCTACTCACCGCACTGTTGCGGGCGCTGGCGATGGGAAGATTGCCGGCCCAGGCGAGCGCAGCCTGCGGGTCTTCCTGCGCCCAGGCGCTGGCGACATTTTGCAGGGCCTGATTGCGGGCCTGGCTGGCCGGGAGGTCGAGCGCGGCGGCGGCGGCGGCCGTGGAGTCCTGTTTGGCCCAGGCGGAGAAGACACTGCCATAAAGCTGGGCCGACTGCTGGCCCACGGGCAATTTACGCACGGTGTCGAGCGCACCCGTCGGGTCTTTCATGGCCATGTTGGACAGCACGTTTTGCTGGATGGCGCTGCGTATGCCTGCGTTTTCAATTTTGTCGAGGCTCGCGAGTGCCGCGTTCGGATCCTTGGCCGACCAGGAATCAAAAACCAGGTAAAGGTCGGTGGTGCGTTCGTTGGCATTGGGTTGTCCTTTGGCCCAATCCAGCGCGGCCGCCGGATCCGCGTCGGCCCAGCGCGCGGCGATGATGGCTTTGGCGAGCTGGTTGTCCGAGGTCGCGGGCATTTTGGCGAGCGAGTCGAGCAGCGAGTGGGCGCCCGCGGGGTCGAGATTGCTGGCAAAATCGAGCAAATCCCGATAGCGGGCGACGATACCGGGCGCCGTCAGGATTTTGGTCAGCTTGGATTGCTGGGAAGCGACGGAGCCGGAAGCCGTGGTTTTAGCGGTGGCCTTTTCCGCCGCGCCGGCCGGGCCGTGGCTCTGGGCCGCAGCGAGTTCCTCGCCCAAGCGGGAATTTTGACGATACTGCCAGCCGATGACGGCGAGGGCGGCGATGATGAGCGCAGTGAGCAGGGAATTTGATTTCATGAAGGTGGGTTGCTACCTAGGTTATACGATAACGGGCGCGGATGTTTCCGAATATTACAATGGGCGGTGATTTTTATAGAGGATGGAACGGCGCGAGGCCTGGGCGCCCGGCTGGATGGGCGGTTGAAAGCGGGGAGTGGCACCGGCGATTGCTTTCCACCTTACATTAGGCACCGGCATCCCGTTGAGTTTACAAAAAATTTATGTTCTCTCTAACTGGCCGGCTGCAACAGCCACGCTGTGGTGCGTTGTTGGCGGGCATGGGCAATTAAAAGTACTAGCAGCGGCACGGTGGCTTCCGGCCAGTTCGAATTTAGCGCAGGGAGAAACCAATGGTGAAAGCCGCCATAAATCCCGAGCATGAAACTATGCGGCTCCAAATTGGCGTGAAAAAAAAGCGCGTACAGCGAGCATAGTCCGCACGCCAGCACCGACCAGGCGAAGTTCAAGGCCGCGCGGCGGGCCAGCCTGTGATAGATGGCGGCGATCAATCCTATCGCGGCAAATTTGCCCAGGCCCACTCCTATCAGCATCACGCCAAATTGCGCCGGCACGTCGAAATAGAACTGGAACCCCGTGCGGCCCACGAGCACGGAGCTATAAACCGCGACGAGCCAAAACAGTATCCACAACACCGGCGTCGCCAAAATCGGCACGAGGCCAAAGCCCAAACGCGGATGCCGCCCCCACCACGAGGATTCGCGCAACCTCGTCAAATGCTGTTCCGCCAGTGCCGCGGGTTCACCGAGGCACAGGGCGGCCTGCGCGCTGGCCGCGGTTTCGGTGAGCCCGCCCGCGAGTCCGGCTTGGCGCAGATCCTCCAAGTGGTCGGCCGTTTCCGCGACGATGCGCTTCGCCACGGCGAGCGGGCAGCCGAGTTCGGCCAGTCGCCGGCGCAATTGCAGAATGGGGGCAGGGTTAGACATGTTGCCCTCCCATCACCAAGGCCACGGCATCGGTTACGCGCGCCCATTCGCTGGTCAGGGCCTCGAGGCGTTTCTGGCCGCGCGCCGTCAAGTCATAGTAGTGGCGGCTGCGGCCCTCGATTTGGCGGCGCTCGCTGCGGACAAATTTTTCGGCTTCGAGATAATGCAGGTACGGATAAATGCAGCCCTCGCCGAAAGTCAGGGCGTCCTTGGTCTGCACCTGGATTTCCTTCACGATTTCATAGCCATACATCGTGCGGCGGGCCAGCAGCCGCAGGACGAGCAGTTCGGGCACCCCATTCAAGAAGCTGGGATTGGTTTTCTTCATGGCGGCGGTTTTGCCTCAAGGTTCAAGGTACGTCAACCTTGAACTGTGAGGTATGAAGGTGGGCGCGGGCAGAAGGAATGAAACGAGTTCAACTCGGCTCAGTTCTTTGCGCCCGCGCGGCGGCCTTTCCACGCCTGCCACAGGGGCCACAGCACGAACAGCATCGGCAGCCAGCAAAGCACGAGGAACCAGCGCGAGCCGGCCAAGCCATCCTGCGCCACTTTGAAAAACGTCCGCCCTTGAATAAATGCTTTGGCGGCTTCGTCATTGGCATGGAGCGCGGAGGCCGCGCCCCCGAGCGCGAATTGTTTCGCGACCGCCGCTCCGCCGCAGGCCGCCTCCCACGCCAGGGCGCAACCGCCAAACGCAAAGTTGCCCACGGCCACTCCACCCATCGCCCACCAGCCGGCGGCCACGCCGCCGCCCGCCCAAATTCCCAGCGCGGCCCCGCCAACGGCCAGCAAGCCAAAGGCCGCGCCGCCAAAGCTAATCAACCCCACGGTCATTCCACCGAAACTTAACGGTGCGATCGCCACGCCGCCTGCAGCGCACAATCCTCCAATGGCGAAATCTCCGCCCGCAATCCAGCCGACCGCCGGGCGCAACTTTTCCTCGTCCCGCCGGCCGGCGCGGATATGCACCAGAGGCAAACCCAGAAAACTCCAAGCACTGCGGTATTCTTTGACCGGCCAGAAATCGAAACGCACTTTGCTCGGTTCGACGGGTGTGGGTCCCACATTTTGTTCCGCTCGCAATTGCCGCAATCGTTGATTGGAACGCAGCGCGAACGGGACCAGCAGCGCCACATACGCGGCCCAAATTCCCGCAAACCCCAGCACCGTCAGCAACGGATTAACCGCCCACAAATCTTCGAAGAAAATACTCCAAAGGGCGGTCAAGACCACGACCACGGCCACCAGCGCCACGATGGTCCAGGCATTTTTCTTGATCATTTTTTTCTCTTCGGCGGAGCGCGCGAACTTGAGTTGCACACTGACGCCGACCCACCCGCCCACGATTCCCAGCACCGGGCCCAGCACCGTGGCCGCGAGTCCCGCCCAGCCCAGGCCGCCGGCCATCGCTCCGCCCTTGGCCATGCCGGCGCCCATGGCGCCAATTTTTCCCGACACAGCCAGCATCGGCAGCGCGGCCTGTACGCTGAGCGTAAAAGCAGTCCCCGGTCCGCTGCGACCCAGTGCCGTTTCCACAAAGGCGAGCATGCGCTCCTGCAACATTTTCCGCCCGCGGGACAGGCGCTGCATGACCGCGTCCTCGCTTAGTTCCAAGGCTTCAGCTACGCGTGCCACCGACTGTTCGCCGCGATAATACAACACCAGGGGCTCGCGATAGAGTTCCGGCAGTTGCCCGAGTTCGCGCCAGAGCAGGGCGGATTCCTCGCGGCTGATGGCTTGGGCCGCGGGCGGTGGTTCCGACGCGGGCAGATTTTCTGCGGCCTCCAGCGTTGCGGCGGCATGCGACGGCTCGCGTCCCAACTGCCGCCGGTCTTGGTTAATAGTGTGGCGCGCAATGCCGCACAACCAGGAGCGAAGTTTGGCGGGCTCGCGCAGTTCGCCCAGGTGCTGCCAGGCCGCGATGAATGTCTTCTGCGCCAGGTCTTCGCTTTGGCTTACGTTGCCGGTGGCGCTGTAAGCCAGGGCGCAAACGAGCGCCTGGTAGCGCGCGACGATTTGCCCGAAGGCCTCGCGCTGGCCTTCGAGGCTTTGGGCCACGAGCGCGGCGTCTGGGGCGGGTGCGATGGATTCAGTGGTTGGCATGTCACCCCTTAAGTGGCGCAAACGGACGCCAACCTGACCGGAAATTTTGCGCCTGCCGATTCGGCTGCAAATCCGCGGCGAAGTTCGCCCGCATTCAATAAACGACAATCACTTCATGATCAACCACCGTGGCCACCGTGAAGCGCACCCAATTGTCCGCGACCGTCAAATTCGTCACTTTCGGGCCCACGAGTGCATCGGCGACGGGATGCAAAATGTCCGGCGGCAGTTTAATACCGACATCGAGCGGGCCGACGGGGATGAACTCTTCCGCCGGGGCGCGCCAGGTCGAGGCATTGGTCAGGTTGACGAGGTGCAGAATCAGGCGCGGCGGTTTCCGGTCTTTGGTAATGGGATCAAGGTGCGTTGCCTGGTAATAAAGTTGGCAGTCGATAAAGCCGGGCCCGGAGACGGCCAGCGGTATGCAAACCTGGGCATTATCGTCATTGGCGGCCCAACGCGCGATGTTGGCGAGGAGGTCGCCGTGGTCCGGGATGTTGTCCCGCGCATACCGGCGGTCCAAATCGGCCAGCAGGTAGGCGACCCGCGCCGTGCCGAACGAATGCAGCACCAGGGCCGTGGCATCGGATTTCGTGACTTCCATGTAGGCCTCCTCCGTGGGCGTCGTTTGGAACGGCGGCACGAAGGTCACGGTATCCAATTCGTCGGGCTCGACATGGGCGGGCACCAGCGTGCCGCCGTACGGAATAAGATTCGTCGCCTCGAAGCCGGCCAGCACCGGATGCCGTTTGACGGTGGAGTCGGAGCTTCCGTCAGTCTTGGGACCGTCGATGTCCGGGCTCATTTCCGGCGTGAGGCGCAAATAAGACTGCACGTTTTCTCCGGCGGCCTGCACCCGCGCGGCCTCCTGGCGCACCCGCGCACCATCGGGAATTTGCGAACGGAAGAGGTCCGACAGCGCAAAGTCCGGCAGCGCGTCGCCATTTTCATCAAACAAACTCGTGAGTCCGGTGGCGAAAACGCACCCGCCATTTTTGACCCAGGCTTGCACTTGTTTGACCTGGGGGTCCGTCATCACGCCGAGGTTGGGAAAAATCAAAAGCTGCAGCGGGCCGGGCTTGGCGGGCAGGTCGTCGGCATGGATCATCAC
This sequence comes from uncultured Opitutales bacterium, assembly GCA_964562015.1. Lineage (GTDB taxonomy): Bacteria > Verrucomicrobiota > Verrucomicrobiia > Opitutales > JABDGR01 > CAZLRH01. Next base: position 110,584 of record CAZLRH010000009.1, read on the forward strand.
GTACGGAATCCGCGCCCGTAACAAAGCCTGCGTGATGCCGCGCTGCGGCAGGTTGACCATCAATTCCGCGTGGTCGCGCCCGAAATAGTCGTTGTTGCGCTGGGACCACACCACGCCGACGGTCGCCATGGGGACGCGGTTGTAAAGGAAGTCCTCCTGGGTTTCATGCCACTTGAACAGGGACACGGGAGTGGGGTACATGCGCCGGTCTTCACCATAAGCGCCCACATAGTGCCAGCTGGGCTGGATGCCGCCGGCATAGCCATCGAGGGTCCACAGGCGTACCTCCGACTCGGGCTTGGTGACGCCCCGGAACACCGGATCCGCCAAGTCGTACATGGCCTGGCTTTCAGCGACGGGTTTTTGCCAGCCCAGCATCTGATGGTAAAGCTTGCCGGCCTCGCCATTGGCCTGCACGCCGGTGCGGTCGGTGCGGCGCTGGTAGTCGAGGTAGATGATTTCCGAGCGGTGGCAGATTTCCCGGACATCGCGGAAATTCGCCGCCTGGACTTCGACCGTGCCGTCATTCATGCCGAGCCAGAGGCAGTCTTTGCCGCCCGCGCTGCGGGTAAGGTTGTTGTTGGCGTCCCACAAGGTGAGGCGCAGCCCGTAATTCCAGTCGAGCCAGGTGCGGTAGGTGGGATCCTCCCAGTCCTTTTTCGGGGGCAAATCCAGTTTGTACTTCTTGAAAAAGGCCGTGACACAGTTCTGGCAGTAGCAGATGAGGTCGCGCGGCAGGCCGCTCCAACTGGTGTCCACGAAACCATCGGGGCGATAGACCTTGAGCACCATGCGGATCATATTTCCGATCCAGACCGAATAGTACGGACTGTTAACACAAGGAATATAAAGGCCGCGCCCCAGATAATGCTGCCCCTTGGCGTCCACGGTAAACCAGTCCGGGTTGGCGTCGAAGGCCATTTGCTTCGCACCGCTGGAGTCCATCCGCGCCAGCACAATCAAATGCTCCTCGCGGGCGGCCTTGGTCAGCGCGCCGAACAAGTCGAAATTATTCAGGTATTTTGCCTGCTCGTACGGCGGGAGCACCGGGAAGAACTCCACGATGCCGCCGGCGTCGATCACCACGGCCTGGATCTTCGTGCGCCGCCACTCCTCGCGCCACCAAGCGATGTCATAATGGGCCGGGTCCCTTTCGGTGATGCTCGTGTGGCCCCAGCGGCGCGCCCACTTGTACCACGGGTCCGTGTGCACGATGCCCGCGGCGTCGGTAAAGGTCGGCGTGGCCTGGGCCGTGGCGGCGGCCAGCGGGCCCAGCCGCGCCCCAGCCAGCGCAGCCGAGGTGAGCACGGTTTTTTTCAAAAAGCTCCGGCGGGTTTCGAGGCCCGGCGCCGGCGTGGGGTCATCGGCATGCATGGGGTGAGGCGGCAACCACGGATAATTATTGCCAAGGGGGCCGTTAGTTAAAGCAAATTCGCGGGTGTGATTTCCGGCTTTTCCTTTCGGGCGGCACCTGCCAGTCTTGCCGGTTTCACCGATGTCCACGCCCACCGTCCGCGTCCGTTTTGCCCCGAGCCCCACCGGGTATTTCCACATTGGCAGCGCCCGCACCGCGCTGTTCAACTGGCTGTACGCGCGCCACACCGGTGGCACCTTTGTGCTGCGCATCGAGGACACCGACAAGGAGCGCAACACCCCCGAGGCCTTGCGCGTCCTGCTCGAGGGCATGCGCTGGCTGGGCTTGGAATGGGACGAGGGCCCGGAAAAGGGCGGCGACTGCGGGCCTTATTTCCAGAGCCAGCGCGGTGTTCTTTACCAAAAATACCGCGACCAGCTTTTCGCCGCGGGCCGGGCCTACGAAAAGGACGGCGCGGTTTATTTCAAGCTCCTCGGCGAGCGTTACCAGGCCTGGGACGACCACAAGCAAAAGCACGTCGAAAAGGTCAAATCGCCGCCGCCGGTGATTGAGGACGCCGTGCGCGGACGCGTCGAGCGCGAGCTGGACGAGGATTTCGTCATCTTTCGCGCCAATGGCGATCCCGTGTTCCACTTTGTGAATGTAGTGGACGACATCGCCATGCGCATCACGCACGTCATCCGCGGCGAGGACCATTTGTCCAACACGCCCCGGCACGTCGCCCTCTTCCAGGCTTTCGGCGCGCCGCTGCCGCAGTACGCCCACATCCCGCTCATTCTCAAAACCCATGGCGCGGGCAAAATGAGCAAACGCGACCAGGGCGCCCTCATCGAGGAGTATCAGAAAAAGCATTATCTGCCCGAGGCCGTGCGCAACTACCTGTGCCTGCTCGGCTGGTCGCCCAAGGACGACCGCGAGATTCTGCCCATCGATGAAATCATCCGGCTCTTCGATTTGCCCGCCATCAACCAGAACAACGCGCGCTTCGACGAAAAGAAAATGGCGCACATCAACACCCATTATGTCCGCGCCCTGCCCGCCGGCAACCTGGGCTGGCTGGGCCGGCCCATCCTCGCCGAAGCCGGCCTGGTGAAGGACGAAACGCCGGAGGATTACGTGCAGGCCGTGCTCTTGCTCTGCCAGGAAAAAATCCGCGCCCTCGACGAGCTGCCGCATTTTTCCGCCTACTTCTTCCGCGACGAATTTCCCATCGACGAGGCCGCCAAGGCCAAATTACTGAAGACCGGCGACCCGCTGGCGCGCCTGCGTGAACTGCGCGCCGCCCTCGTGGCGCAGGCCGATTGGTCCGACGCCGCGCTCGAAAAGCGCGTGCAGGAACTCGCGGCCGAGCACAACGTCAAGACCGCCGATTACATTCACAGCGCGCGGCTCGCAGTCTCCGGCGTCAGCGTCGGCCCGAGTTTTTACGGGATGCTGCGCGTGCTCGGAAAAGAGAAAATCCTCGCGCGGCTCGACCGGTTTTTACAGAGTTGAACCGCTGAGAACGCAGAGTGCGCTGAGAGCGATCTTTAGCGCACTTCTTTTCTCGGTGTGCTCTGTGGTTCAAATTCTTACGCCAGATCAATGGTGCGGGCCGCAGCCTCGCCGCTGAGGGCCGCGCCTTCGAGCGTCGCGGGCAGGCCGGTGTCCGTCCAGTCGCCGGCCAGGAAAAAATTCTTCCACGGCGTACGCGGGCCGGGGCGGAAGCCTTCGGCGGCGGGCGTGGCGGCGAAGGTCGCGTCCTTCGTCTTGATGACCAATTCGCGGCTGAATTTGGCCTCGCTGACCGCCGGGAAGAAACGCGCGAGCTCAGTGCGCAGCGCGGCCAAAATCTCGTCGCTCTTGCGATTGAGCCAGGTCTCGCCCGCGGCGCTCATTGTGACTGCGTAGAGAAATTCCTTGCCCTGTCTCTCGGTCGGCAAATGGTCCGAACGGTCGAAGACCCAATGGAAGGGTGAATCGAGCAGGCCCGCGAAGGGCACGTCGAACAAGGGCCGGTCGCACAGCAAATGGATATTCAAAATCCCCGCCGGCTTGAGTTCCTGAAGTTGCGTGCGCAAGGGCGCGTCTTCCGGCAGTACCGCCCGCAGCGCCATCCACGGCAGCGCGGAAATAAAATAATCCGCCGCGATGGTTTCGCCGCGTGAGGTTTCGGCCGACACCACTTTGCCGCCGGCAAAATTTAATTGGGAAAGTTGCGTGCCGTAATGCAAAGAACCTCCCGTGGCCGCCAGGAACCGCTCCGCCTCGGGCCGGAACAAGTCGCTCAACCCGACGCGGGAAAAGAAAATCGCCGAGTCTCCACGTTTCCCAAAAAGCGAGCGCCGCAAGGTTTCGTGCAGCAAGCGCGCGCTCGCGGTGGCGAGCGGTTCGTTCAACGCCGCGATGCAAAACGGTTCCCAGAGCGCGCGGATCGCCCCGGGTGTCTGGCCGTTTTCCTCCAGCCACGCCGCGGCGGTCTGATTCGCATTCGGCCGCCAGCCCCAGCGCATGAACAGGCCCAGTTTCAAAATGGCGGTGCGGTCTTCGACGTTGAGCGCGCCAAACCCGAGCAGCGCGGTCAGCAAGTGCAAGGGCGCAGGGAGTTCACCAGCTTGCATGCGCGACCGTTTCCCGCCGGGCTCAACATAGTCGACCGCCAACCCCGCCGCTTCGGCGAGACGGTCGCGCGTGCCTAATCGATCCAACAGGCGCAGAAATCCGTGGTAGCAACCCATGACGATATGCTGGCCATTATCCAACGTCAGTCCGCTAGGGGCGTCGCGCAAACTCGAGGCGCGGCCCCCCGGAAAAGTTTTCGCCTCGTAAACATCGACGGCAAAGCCCTGCTCGGCCAGTTGCATTGCCGCCGTGAGGCCCGCGACCCCCGCGCCAAAAACCGCCACGCGGCCCGGCTGCGCCAGTCGTTGGCCCGTCCGCCGCCGCGCGCCCAGCGTGCGGGCGACCAGTTGAAATTTCCTGAATTTGCTCAAACGGACGCGTTGTTCCGTAAGCTGAAAATTTCCCGCCGCGATTTTTTCCAAAATATCCTCATAAAAGGCGGCCATGATCAACGCTGCCTGCAAGCGTGGCCGGTCCGCTTCGGGCAGCAAACGGCGGGCCTTGTGGAAATAATGTTTCGCGCGGAAATACTGGAGGCGAAACAGCCGCGCGCACGCCGGCTGCGCATTCGGTTCTTCAAGGTCGCTCGCGGACACCCCGCAGGCGGTCATTTCGTCCTGCGGCAGGTAGATGCGCCCGTACAGGCGCTTGTCCTCCACCACGTCGCGCAAAATATTGGTCAACTGCAAGGCATAGCCGAGGTTTTCCGCAAATTCCGGGCAACGCGCATCACGGCAGCCGAAAATCTTGATGGACACCAGCCCCACTGCGGAGGCGACACCGTAGCAGTACTGGCGCAATTCCTCAAAATTCGCGTAGGTACGCGGCGCGATGTCGTGCGCCACCCCGGCCACGATTTCATGCAAATCTTTCACCACGACGCCAAAACGTGCCACGACGGGCGCCAATTCCCGCGCCAGCGGCTGCGCGGGTGTCCGCCCATTCGCGATGGCGTCGAGGTCCGTCCGCCACGCATTGAGCGCGGCCGTTTTGGCGGCGGCCGGCGTGGCCGGGTCGTCCGAAATATCGTCCACCTGCCGGCAAAAGTCATAAAAAACCGACATGGCCGCGCGTTCCTCCGGTTGCAACGAGAGGAAGGAAAAGGCGAGGTTGGACTGGCGTCGCGCCTCGACGGCGGTGGACGGCACGGAAGACATGAACGTGAAGAAAGGTGAAAAGTGTAAAGTAAAAGAGGGAAAAGAAAAGGGCTGAAGCGGAACCCGCCCTTGCTACCGGCTAATCAACGCTTTGAGCAGGATGCGCACTTTGTCGCCCTTGCCGACCTTGGGCCGCGCGCGCAACGTATCACAATCTTGGGCAATGACTTTGTCGAGAATGGCACTGCCGCCCAGCCACGTCACGCGGATTTCCAGGCTCAACGGAAAGGGCAGGGAGCGCGGCAGGGGCCGGCCTTGGGCAAACAGCCCGCGTGTGCGCTCGACCTGAAACCGCAGGCACGCCTTAAATCCCGCCGAGGCCGCGGGCGCCGCGAAGTCGGCCTCCGTCACCCCAAACCGCGACCAGTCCTCCTGGGGCACATACACGCGTTGGTCCTTGCGCCAGTCCACCGCCACATCCTGCCAGAAATTGGCCAGTTGCAACGCCGTGCAAATCGCATCCGATTGCGCAAAGCGTTCCTCATCACGAAAGCCGTGGAGCAAAAGCACCAGCCGGCCCACGGGATTCGCACTGCGCCGGCAATAATCGAGCACGCTCGCAAAGGTCGCATAGCGTTTCACCGTCACGTCCTGGCTGAAGGCGGACACCAGGTCGGTGAACAGCGAAAGAGGTAATTGGTGCTCATAGCGGGTGTCGGCTAGTGCGGTAAAGATCCAGTCCCATTCCACCGGCACCGGTTGACTACGGTCGCTGGCGAGCAAGGCATTTTCGAACGCGCGCAACTGGTCCAGACGCTCCTGCGGCTGGCGGCGGTTCGGGCCTTCATAATCCTCGTCCGCCATGTCATCCGCCGTCCGGGCGAAGGCATAAACTGCCGCGACTGCCGGTTGCAGGCGCCGGGGCACGAGCCGGGCCACCGGAAAGTTTTCATAGTGGTCCCGGGTCAGTTGCAGGCAGCGGGCATAGGCCTCGTCGAGTTGCATGGGTGGCGGCGGGGGTCGTTTGTAGAGAGGCGCGGGCGCGGTGACGAGTAATGAATGCAGTTCGCGGCGGACGGGTTAACGGCATGGGGGAAAACCCGTATTTGGCCTGCTGACCGTGCATTTAACCTTGTCCGTGGCCCAGGTTACGAGTAGGCAACAGGGTTTACCCATCGGGAGTCAACCGTGCCCATTTTCTTTTCTCAACGGAATGCCGCCAAGCTGGGGTTGGTGGCGCTGGTTTTGGCCTGGCCGATGACCCTCTGGGGCCCGGCAAATCCAAACCCGAACTTCCAGCAGGGCCCCACCAATCCGTTCATTTTTGACGGGGCCAAGGCCGACGGTCGTCTGGTGCCGGAAGGTGGCGTCGTTCATATCGCCGCCCCCGCCGGAATGCAGGGTCCGGCCATTGTCGCCAAGTTGCTGGTCAAGACCGACGATTGGGTCGAGGCTGGCCAGCTTTTGGCGGTGCTGAATACCCAGCCTTTATTGGAGGCGCAGTACAACGTGGCCTTGGGCGAGCAAGCCGCCGCCACCTCCGCCCTCGTCCAGACCAAGGCCGCTGAAACCCGGGTCAATGCCGAGATGCAAATGCAGTTGGCGGATTTTGAGGCCCGCGCGGCGCTTGCCGATGCCAACGCCCACAAGGCCGCCGAAAGCAGCCGCCTTGCCCTCGAATCCGCCCAACGCGACCAAGCCGCCGCGCAAACTGCCCTCGCGGCCGGTCAGCGCTTGGAGCCGGTGGTCATTGCCAATGCCACCGCCGCCATCGGGGTCGTGCAAGTGCAGGTCGACATCATTCCCAAAGGCCGGGATGAACATAAAGTGGCAGCAGCCCAACTCGAGCAAGCCAAGGCCGGCGCCGACCGTGCCAAACTGGAAATGGCCGGGCAGATCGAGCAATTGCAGGCGCAGGCGGATTTGGCTGCTCTGCGCTTGAAACAGGCCCAGGCTAATTTGATTTTGGAACCTGCGCCCAGCGATGCCTCCCTGCTTGCGCCCGTGCAAATCGAGGCCCGCTCAGCCAAGGCCGCCTTTGATTTGGAGCATATTTTAGTGGATGCCGCCAAAGCCGAGCAGGCCGCCAATGTCGCGGGCGCCCAAGGTCGTCTGGCCGCGGCGGACACCGCCGTCGCCCTGGCCAAGGCCCAATTGGCGCTGGCGGAAATTCACGCGCCGTCGGCTGGGCGCGTCCTCGTCGTGCGCGCCAAGCCGGGTGAGGCCGTGGGTCCCGCCGGCATTTTGGATTTGGGCGACACGCGGACGATGTACGTGGATGCGGAAGTGCCTTACAGCGATATCCGGGGCGTGCGCATCGGCCAGCCCGCGCTGGTCTCGGGTGACGCCTTTCCCGAAAACCTCAAGGGCAAGGTCGTGGCCGTCAACGCCATCATTGGCAACAGCACCATCACGAGCACCGACGTGCTGAAATTTTCCACCGATGCCGTGGTCCTGGTCCGGGTGATGCTCGACAATCCCAGCCAGGTTTCCAATCTCGTCAACGGCCAGGTCACGGTGCAAATTAATCCATGATGCGGGCGGCGCGGCGTGTCGGAGTCCTGTTGCGCGAACGGTTTTTTCCGCTCGGCATTCCCCTCGCATGGCGGCAACTGGTGGCCGAAAAAAAACGTTTCGCCGCCGCGGTGGCCGGCATCACTTTTGCCGTGACCATGATGCTGTACCAGATGGGCCTCGAGTCCGCGTTGTTTGACCAGGTGGTCGCGCCCCTGCTGCAAATGAACGGCGATATTGTGCTCATCAGCCCCCAGTACGAATATTTCGGCATCAGCCGCGAATTCCCGCAGACGCGCCTCACCCAGGCCTCCTCCCTGCCCGAGGTGTTCGACACCGCGGCGTTGTTGCAGGGCACGCTGCCGTTTAAAAATCCGCAAACGGGCCGTGACCGCGACATCTTCGTCATGGCGTTCAACCCGTCCGATTATCCGTTTACCAATCCGGACATCGTGAACCACCAGGCGCTGTTGAAGCGGGACCGCATGGTGTTGTTCGACACCCTGTCCCGCGCCGATTACGGACCTATTGGCGAACTCTTTGCGCAAAAAGGCGAAGTCACCACGGAGATCGCGGGCAAGAGCGCGAAGGTCGTTGGCGTCTTCGAAATGGGCCCGACGTTCGCCGCCGACGGCAACCTGCTCATGGGGCGCGACGCCTTTCTTGCCCTCTGGCCGAGCGCTCGCGAAAATCAGATCAGCATCGGCTTGTTGCAACTAAAGCCCGGCGCCGACCCCAACGCCGTCGCGCAGAAATTGCGCACCAAGCTCACCGCCGGCGACGTGGACGTGTACACGCGCGACGAATTCATCCAGAAGGAAAAAACATACTGGTCCCAGCGCACACCCATCGGCTTCGTCATCGGCGCATCGCTGCTGGTCTCGCTGATTGTCGGCGCCGTCATCGTTTACCAGATTTTGTACACCGACGTGACGGACCACCTGCACGAGTACGCCACGCTGAAATCCATCGGCTTCACCGACGGCTTTTTCGTCAAGCTCGTGCTCCAGGAATCGCTCATCCTTTCCATCCTCGGCTTCGTGCCGGGCACCGGCCTCGCGGCCCTGCTGTATTGGCTGACGCAGACGCTCGGCCACATGCCGACGAAGCTCTATGCCATCAATGTGCTGGGCGTTTTCGGCCTCTCCTTGATGATGTGCCTGCTGGCCGGCGGCCTGGCCACCCGCAAGCTCCGCCAGGCGAACCCCGCCGATATTTTTTAATCCCATGCCTGCCGACGCCATCATCCGCGTGCGCGACTTGCACCACTCCTTCACTGAAGGGATGGCGGCCAAGGAGGTCCTGCATGGCATCGACGCCGATTTTGCGCGCGGGGAAATCTGCCTCATCATGGGCCCTTCCGGCTCGGGCAAGACCACGCTGTTAAAACTCATTGGCGGCCAGCGCGGCCTGCAAAAAGGCAGCATCGTCGTGGACGGCCGCGAACTCGCCGGCGCGAAGCAGCGCGACCTCGTCGCCGTGCGGCGCAAGATTGGTTTCATCTTCCAAGGCCACCACCTGCTCGATGCGCTCACGGTCTGCCAAAATGTGCAGATGCCGTTGAGTTTTGACCCCGCGCAAACGGGCGCCACCTCGCGCGCCGCCGCGCTCGAGATGCTCCGCCGCGTGGGGCTGGAGGATCATGCCGAGAAAAAACCCGAGCACCTTTCCGGCGGCCAGAAGCAGCGTGTGGCCATCGCCCGTGCCTTGATTCACAAGCCCTCCATTATTCTGGCGGACGAACCGACCGCCTCGCTCGATAAAAAAACGGGCCGCGAAGTCGTGGATCTCCTCCAGCACCTCGCCAAGGAAGTCGGCTGCACCATTGTGTTAGTCACCCACGACAGCCGCATCATGGACGTCGCCGACCGCCTCATCCACCTCGAGGACGGCCGCCTGGCCGCGCTGGAGGGTTAAGCGGCATCTTGAAATCCGGAACCGGAGTTTTGACAGAATTTACAAAATTTCCAGAATTGAAATCCCGGTTTGGTTTGAATTTTTTCAATTCTGTTAATTCTGTCCAAACTCTTTCAGAAACGGGACAGACGGTGGCTCCTCTACTAACCTTTTGTTCGCCCCAGCAGCAACTCCACCCACGCAAAATCCTCCGGGTGTGTGAGCTTCGGGTTGGGGGAGGGGTTTTCCACGATGGTTACGGGGTGGCCGAGTGCCGTGACAGCGGCCACGTCATCGGTCACACGGAGCTTTTTTGCGCGAACTTTTTCGTAGGCTCGCAAAATCAATTCCCGCGCGAAGGCCTGGGGCGTTTCCATCGCCCACAGCGTTTCGCGGCGCAGGTCGCGTAGCTTTTGTCGCTCCAGCTTTTTTTCGGCGCGCACTTGCTTGATGGTGTCTGTTACCCGATGCGCGAGCACCGCCGCCTGGTCCTTTTGCACTGCCGCCAGCAACGTTTGCAGCACGGCGGGCGTGATCAGTGGCCGCGCGCAATCGTGGATAAACACACAGTCCACCTTCGTCGATAATTTGCGCACGCCGTTGTAAACCGAATCCTGCCGTTCCGCTCCGCCGCGCACGTAGAGCGCTTTCGCATTTTTTCCACGCGCGACTTGGGCAAACAGCTTTGCAATCGCCCGCTGCTGTTCGGTGTCGCGCACGACAAAGACAAATTGATCGACAATCCCCGCCGCGAGAAAGGCTTGAATCGAATACGCCAGCGCCGGGCGGCCCGCGAGCGGGGCCAGCACTTTGTCGGCCACCGCGCCTTGCATGCGGGTGGCGCGTCCGGCGCAGAGCATCACGGCGGCGTGGGCCATCGGCAAATTTTTTAGGAATTGCACGCGCCGTGCAAGGTGGCGTGCAGCGCGGCCAGGGCGGCGCGGGGATCGGCGGCCTGCAACAGCGGCCGGCCCACCACGAGCAAATCAGCGCCCGCGGCGGCGGCGGCGGCGGGCGTGAGCGAGCGTTTCTGATCGCCGGGGTCTGAGCCCGGCGGGCGAATGCCGGGCGTGACGAGCAGGGGCGTGGGGCCGAAACGCGCGCGCAACGCGGGCAACTCTTCCGGCGAGCACACCAGGCCTGGAATGCCGGTGTCGAGGGCCAGCGCGGCCAGACGCTCGACCTGGCTGGCCGGCGTGGCGGGAACACCCGTGGCCACCAGCGCTTGCGCATCCAGTGAAGTCAGGACCGTCACCGCGAGCAGGCGCAAATTCGGCGACGTTTCCGCCGCGGCCATCACCGCCTGCCGCAGCATTTCCGGCCCGCCCGCGGCGTGCACCGTCAGTAACTCGCACGGCCGGTCGCGCAGACTCCGAATGGCCGAGGCCACGGTGTGCGGGATGTCATGCAATTTGAGATCAAGAAAAATGCGATGGCCACGCCGGGCGACCACGTCGAGCAGTGCGGGCCCTTCGCGCACAAATAGCTGCAGGCCGATTTTGACCCATTTCAGATTCGGGCCAATCCGGTCCAGAAAAGCTTCGGCCTCGACGCGCGAGGGCACGTCGAGGGCCAGGACGATTTCGCAGGGAGAACGCATGCGGGAAAGTTAGAAGTCGGAATGCAGAATGCAGAAGTCTGAAGCAAATACGCAAAGGAAAAAACTTGGGCCAGTAACGGAGCATGGATATTCTTTGCCTCACCCGGAGGAAACTCTTGACGGGGCCGGGTGGGCGCGCTTAAATCAACGTTTCCGCAGTCGACTGGGGTCGTAGCTCAGTTGGAAGAGCGCCACAATGGCATTGTGGAGGTCGTGGGTTCGAGCCCCATCGGCTCCACCAGTCGCATGATAAAAAAGACGGAGGGAAAGACGGAAGCTGGACGTAAGGGGCGGTTAACCCCACCGGCTTTGTTGCCAAAGTCGTCTTTGTTTTCCGGGAAAGTGGCGCCTCCTTGTTTTACCGCTTGCCTTGCCGGGCGCACCGCGCTTTTTTAAGCGGTTCCGGCGCAAGAATTGCTGCGTCTTGCACCATAACGCGCGCCGGAGCGGTGCGACCATCGCATTTTCGTCCATCCTAACACTGCATTCCACCATGGCACTCAAAGTTGGCATCAATGGTTTCGGCCGCATCGGCCGACTGGTATTCCGGGCTATCGCCGAGAAGGGTCTTCTCGGCCAGGCGGTCGAAGTCGTTGCCATCAACGACCTCGTCCCCGCTGACAATCTGGCTTACCTGCTCAAATACGATTCCACCCAGGGCCGCTTCAAGGGCACGGTGACCAACGAGGGCGAGTCCATGCTGATTGTGGACGGCCATAAAATTCACAGCCTTGCCGTCAAGGAAGGCCCGACGGCGCTGCCGTGGAAGGCCATGGGCGTGGACATCGTCATCGAGTCCACCGGCTTGTTCACTGACGCCGAAAAGGCCGCCGGGCACCTCCAGGCCGGCGCCAAAAAGGTCATCATCTCCGCGCCTGCCAAGGGCGATTGCAAGACCGTCGTCCTCGGCGTGAATTGCGACACCCTGACCAATGCGGACACCATCATTTCCAACGCCTCCTGCACGACGAATTGCCTCGCGCCCATCACCAAGGTGATGCTCGACAATTTCGGCATCGTCGAGGGCTTGATGACCACCATCCACAGCTACACCGCCACGCAAAAGACGGTGGATGCTCCCTCGAAAAAGGACTGGAAGGGTGGCCGTAGTGCCGCCATCAATATTATCCCCTCGACCACCGGCGCCGCCAAGGCCGTCGGCTTGGTGCTCCCCGCCGTCAAAGGCAAGCTCACCGGCATGTCCTTCCGCGTCCCCACGCCCACCGTGTCCGTGGTGGATTTGACCGTGCGCACCGAAAAAGCCACGTCGTATAAAGAGATTTGCGCGAAGATGAAAGCCGCCTCGCTCGAGGGCTCGCTCAAGGGCATCCTCGCCTACACCGAGGACGAAGTGGCCTCGACCGACTTCATCCACGACGCGCATTCGTCCATCTTCGACGCCGGTTCGGGCATCGAGTTGAACGACCGCTTCTTCAAGCTCGTGAGCTGGTACGACAACGAGTGGGGCTATTCCTGCCGCTGCGCGGAACTGCTGATGAAGCTGTCGAAGTTGCTTTAGTTCAAAACGAAACCGCAGTTGACGCGGGGGAGCGCAGATTTTTAAATCCGAAAATCTGTGTAAATCTGCGCCATCTGCGGTTAATTCTTATCTTCTTCTCATGCCTCGCACCAAGACCGTTCACGACCTGAATCTCGCCGGCCAGCGCGTGTTTGTGCGCGTGGATTTCAATGTCCCGCTCGACGAGCACGGCCACGTTTCCGACGACACTCGCATTGTCGAGTCGCTGCCCACCATTCGGCACCTGGTCAGCCAGGGGGCGAAGGTGATCTTGGCCAGCCACCTCGGGCGGCCCAAGGGTAAGCGCGATCCGAAACAGTCGCTCAAGCCCGTCGCGGCGATCTTGTCCAAGCACCTCGGTACGACGGTGGCCTTTGCGGACGACTGCGTCGGCCCAGTCGCGGAAGCCGCGGCGGCGGCGTTGAAAAACGGCGAGGTCCTGCTGCTCGAGAACGTGCGCTTTTACGCGGCCGAAGAAAAGAACGACGCCGCTTTTGCCCAGCAGTTGGCGAAACTCGCGGAAGTTTTTGTCAACGATGCCTTCGGCTCGGCCCACCGGGCCCATGCCTCGACCGCCGGCATCGCGGCGCATCTGCCCGCGCGGGTCGCCGGTTTGCTCATGCAAAAAGAGTTGGCCTTCCTCGGCGATAAAACCGCCCAGCCGGTGCGGCCTTTCTGCGTCATCCTCGGCGGCGCCAAAGTCAGCGACAAAATCAAGGTCATCGACACCCTCCTCGACAAGGCGGACTCCATGCTCATCGGCGGCGCAATGGCTTACACCTTCGGCCTCGCGCTGGGCAAGAAAGTCGGCAAGAGCCTCACCGAGCCCGACAAAATCGGCCTCGCCCAATCCGCTATCGACAAGGCCAAGGCCAAGGGCGTGAAGCTGCTCCTGCCGGTCGATAATCTGATTACCGACAAGCTGGATTTCGCCAACGCGCAGGTCGGCGCCACCCAAATCGTCGCCGGTGACATTCCCGACGGCTGGGAAGGCGTGGACATCGGGCCCAAGACCATCGAGCTTTTCAATGCGGAAATCGCCCGGGCCAAGACCATCTTGTGGAACGGCCCGATGGGCGTGTTCGAAATCAAGGCCTGCAACCAAGGCACTTTCGCGGTGGCTGGCGCGGTCGCGGCCAACTCCGGCGCCATTTCCATCATTGGTGGCGGCGACTCCGTGAAGGCCGTCAAAAAGAGCGGCCAGGCTGGAAAAGTGACGTTCATCAGCACCGGCGGCGGCGCGAGCCTCGAGTTCCTCGAAGGCCAGGTGCTGCCCGGCGTGGCTTGTCTGGAAACTGTTTGAGTTTGGGCCGGCACTTGTGCTAGGGATGGCCTTCGCGCGCGGCCTTTTTCGCCGCGCCCGCCATTTCCCATGTCCAAAAGCGTTCGCAAATTTCTCATCGCCGGCAACTGGAAGATGAACAAGACCGCCGCCGAAGCGGTGGACTTGATTCAGCAAATCGCCACCGAAGTAGGCAAGGAAACCGACGTCACCGTTGCCGTCTGCCCGCCCTTCACGGCGCTCGAAAGCGCGGCCCGCGCCCTCGAGAATTTCCAGGTCAAGCTTGGCGCGCAAAACCTGCACCCCGAGCCGTCGGGCGCCTTTACCGGCGAGATTTCCGCGCATATGCTGCGCACTCTTTTTGTCACCTACGTGATCCTCGGCCACAGTGAACGCCGCCAGTATTTTGCCGAGACGGACGCCTTCATCAACCGCAAGGTGCTCGCCGCGCTCGAAGCCAACCTCAGCCCCATTCTTTGCGTCGGTGAAACGCTCGCCGAGCGCGAGGCCGGCAAGACGATGGACGTCGTGCGCCGCCAGCTCGAAGGCGGCCTGACCGGCGTCGGCGCCGTGCACGCTGAAAAACTCGTCATCGCCTATGAGCCCGTATGGGCCATCGGCACCGGCAAGACCGCGACGCCCGCCATGGCGCAGGAAGTCCATGGCGCCATCCGGTTGCTGCTGAACAGCCAGTTGGGCGCGGCCGGGGGTGCCAAGGTGCGTATTCTTTACGGAGGCTCCATGAAGCCCGACAATGCCGACGCGCTGATGGCCGAGGCGGACATCGACGGCGGGCTCATCGGCGGAGCCTCGCTCGAAGCCAAGTCCTTCGTGAAAATCATCCAGGCCGCGCAGCACCATGCGAAGCGCCGGAATTAAGCGGCGCTCATTTTCGGATCCGTGCTAAATTTTAGCGCGGTTTAAATTAACGTGCAGCCCGTAGCTTGGGTGGTAGGGACGCCTCTCCGAGGCGTCCGGCACCAGCTACGGACAGCTCGGAGCCGTGCCAACCTCGGCAAGGACTTGGACACGACCTCAGCTTTTTGAAAATGCTCTTTTAATACCACACGACCCACGTCAGGGCGGTGGCGGCAATTACGAGCAGCACCGTCAAAGCGCGGGCCTCCGTGCGCGTGAGCTGGAAAAAGTGCATGGCGCTTTTTATTTTTTCGCTCCAGGTCGGTGCGTTCCAAGGTAAACGTCAACCACCGTTAAACGACGTCAACACCGCTAAAATTGGTGGGCCGGCGGGGACTCGAACCCCGAACCAACGGCTTAAAAGGCCGCTGCTCTACCATTGAGCTACCAGCCCGCGGGCGAGACGGGTCTTTTGCCATGCGCCCAAAGAAAGCTTCTAAAGCAGTCACGCTGCCTTTGGCAAGCCGGTTTGAGCCCAGGGCAATAAAATCGCACATCCCGCCGGTCTCACAGAAATTTAATCAGCAACCCCCAGAAAACACAGCCGGCCACCGCCAGCGCGACCGCCAGCAGGCGCACCCGCCGGGCGAGTTCGCCACTTCCGCGCGCGGCCAGCGCGCCCGCCAGTTTTAGGACGAACCACGCGAGGGGCGGAAAAATAAACGACAGGCCGCACAGCGTGTACGCACGGCTCGCGAAGGCCGGGTCCGCTGGATTCGAGCCGAGAAATTCTGCCAGCACGGGCACCACGCCGGCCTGGCGTGGCCTGACCGCTGACGACGAGGAAGAGGCTCCAGGGCGGGCGCTCGCCGGAAGGGTGGTGGTGTCGGCGGCGGCCTTTCCGTCCGCGGTGGTGTCAGCGATTCCTTCCGCTGTGGATGAGGCGGTGCCGTTCGAGGCCGCGCCGCTCAACAAATGTGCCCAGCGCCCGCCCTCGGCCTGTTGCAATAACTGCCGCAGGGGCACCGACCCTTGATCCGTTTCCACGCGATGCAGCAGGCTGATTTCACCGCGTTGGAGCAACTCCGCCAATTGCTCGACTGAGTACGGACCGTCGTGTCGCCCCTTCCAGGAAACGAAATAGGTGGAGGCGGGCATTGGAAGAAAGGCAGAAGGTAGAACGTAGAATGCAGAAAGCTGAACGCAGAAGTTAGAATGGAGAAAGTAGAAGTTGGAATTACAGATTGAGCAATGCAAGCACGGGGTTGCCAGCCTGGTGCAACAGCAAATATTTTCAGGACTCGTTTCCCTTTACGGCGTCGCCGGAATATCGCGCGAGAACAGCAGCGGGGTCAAGCGCGCGGGCGGGGCTGTCGGGGTGTTGCTGCCAGCGCCATAAAGCGGCCGCCAGTTTCCCGCGGTGTCCATGCCCCACAGCGGCCACGCGCCGGTGGGCGGGTTGACGATGACGGCCTTTTGGTCGAGGTCCACGAAGCCGGCGAATTGAAAGGTGGTGGCCCGCAAGGTGAGAAGTTTTTGCAGGTTCTGCGCCGCTTCGTCGTAATAACGGTGGCCCGCGGTGCGTGTGTAAAAGGCGGCCAGATCCGCGGCCAGGTGGGAACTCGCGGCGGGAAACAACCAGTCCGCCGGCTGCAATTTGCCGCCGGTGAGGCGGTCCAGCTCGGCGGCCTCCATTTGCGCGGTGGGCGAAAACGCCAGGCCCCAGTCGTTCGGGCGGTTCTTCGCGATGGCGATGATCTCCTGCTGCAAATACGCCTTGAGGATGGGCGAGGCGTCGGCATCGGCGCGCACATCATCCAGCACGCGCAGGAGCGGCTCGCGAATCGTGCCGGCGCGGGGCTCATAGGCCTGTTTCAGACGCGCCACCAGTTGCGACTCCGGCGTCATTTGCAGCCCGTCGAACAAATCGCCGCTGGGCGATTGGTTGTAATTTTTCCAAAGGACCTGGCGGATCGTGGTCGTGCCGTCCGGATTGATGATGCTGCCGGACTCGCGCACCAGGACATTATTACCCGTCAAGGCTTCGTCCGAGCGCGTGATTTGCCCCGCCAAAAACACCGGCGTCGTCGCTGTCACGTTGCCATTTTCGTAATGCACGAGATTGGCGCGGTAGGTGTTCGCCAGGAGGTCGCTGATGACGCGGCGCGCGTACGCGAGGTCCTCGTTTTGCGCGCTGGCGGCGGGCTGGAGGCGGGTGTCTTTGACCGCGCCCAAGTACGTCCACTGGGCGGATTCGCCCGGCAGCAGGATGCGCTGCGCGAGGTTGTTCCAGTCAAATTTATCGCCCAGCAGGGCGTGGGCGGAAGCGACCGCGGCGTCGCCCACGATGGGATTCGCCGCGAGGCGGTCGAGCGGCCCGCGATACTCCTCGAGCGAGTGGGCCTGGGGATACTGGCTTTCCGCCGCCAGCGCGTCACGGGCGGCGGCGTCGAGCACGTCGAGTTGGGTGGTGAACGCCATGATTTGCGCGCGGGCGTTTTCTTCGCCGGGCGACTCGTGGCCCGGATTGGGCGCAATGGCCCCGGCCTCCGCGAGGATGGCCCGCGCGGGCGCAATGGCCGCCGCCACGGTTTCCGCATTGGCCGTTGTCGGCAATTTTTCGGCAAAATACTGGCCGAGGCGATTCGCAATTTCCGCCAACGTGGCCGCCCGTTGCTCCTGCACTTGCGCCAGTTGCTGCGTCCAGCGCGTGCGGCGGTCGGCCACGGCTGACTGGATTGGCGCGGCAGATTCGGCGTCCAGTTTGGCGGCGCGCTTCTCCATGTCCGCCAGCGCCGCCAGCCCCTCGGCGAGTTGCGCCGGGTTGGGGGCATGGGCGACGAGGGCATCGATGCGGGCGAAATCTTTTTGGAAACCGTCCTGCACGGAAGCCTGCGCGCCAACAAAGGTGCGCGCCCGCGCCAGCAACGGCGAGAGCGTGGGATCGTCGTTGAGGTCGGCGTAATGCGCGTCGAAATCCTTGAGCGCCTCGGCCAGGGGCGCATAGGCCTCATGCTGGAGTAATTCATCGAAGCGGTTGATTTGCGCCTCCCGCCGCTGTTGGCGAAAATGGCCCCACATCGCCAGGCCCACGACCAGCGCCACCACCGCCGCCGCCGCCAGGCCCAGCCCTACGCGGTGCAGGCGGCGCCGTTTGAGTTCGGCGCGCACGCGGGCGATTTGGTCGTCGAAGCGCGAGCGCAGCGGACCAGCGGGCGCGGCCCCCTTGGCCGCCATGGCGTCGATCCGCATCTGCAAGTCGTCCAATCGTGCAGCCACGGCGGCATCGGTTAACGGCCGCAGCGATTCTCCCGCGAGACGCTCAAGGTGCGCGGCCAGTTCGCGCTGGGCGTGTTGCTGCTCCTCGGCCCGGCGCTGTTCCGCGAGCAGGCCGGCGGACCAGGTGCGCACGGCGTCGGTCAAGCTTTCCGTTTCCGGCGCGAGGGTGAAGGAAAACTGGCTGCGCAAGGCGTCCCATTCGGCCAGCAAGGGCAGCGATTCGCTCCACTGCGCGGACTCCCGCAATTGGTGCAAGGCGCCCGCCAGTTCCTGGCAACGGGCGCGGGCGTTTTCGAACTGGTGTTGTTCGCGCACGACCACGGCGCGCTGCCACCCGGCATCCTGCTCGAGGGCGGCCCAGCCATCCGCTTCCAGTGATTCCATCAAGCCCAGCAGGCGCGCGGTGTCATTGCGCTCCAGCGCCACGGCCAGCTCGGCCAGCTTGTGTTCGGCCAGCTTGCGCGACAGGCGGGCCACCTCGGCATGAGCGTTGGCGTCCTCGGGGTTGACCCGCAAAATAGACTGCAAAACGCGCAGGGCCTGCTCCTCCTGCCGGGTGCGCATGGCCTGCCGGTAGTCCCGGTACAACGGATGGGATTCGCCAATAGTTTTTCCGTAAAGTTGATTGACGAGGTCCACCTGCCGCTCGTCGAACGGCGGGGCCACCGGCAGGCCGCGCCGCTGGCAGAAGGCCCGCCAGGCTTCGACTTCGGCAAACGACAATTGCCGGGCGACATCCAGCACCGGCGGGGGTGCCTCTGCAATTTGCAAGGCCTGGTAATCCTGCCCGCTGCGAATTAGCGGGACGATTTGCTCGATCCGGCGCGCCGCCGCCGCGCACGCTTCCACATATTCAGCGGCAAGCGCGCGCTGCTCGAATTCCGAGGCGTAATCCTGCAACGCGGCGCGAATGCGGTTAAGGAGTCGATCCAGTTGCATCGGCGGAGAATTCAATCAGGGGAGAAAGGTGGGCGGCGTCGGGGCCGTAAAGCAAGGCCCAGGGGGCGGTGGTGCGGGCCCAGTTGGGCTGGGTGGCGGCCAGGGCCTGGGCCTCGTCCTGTGTGATGGTGTTTTTTAATTTTTCCACAGCTAGGCGGGTTTGGTCAACATCAACGGGATCCGGTCGTTCGCCGACTGGATTGTCGCGCAACTGCTTTTCGAGGCTGGCAAGGGTCTCCTGTAGCTGGGCCAAATCCGTTTTTTCGCTGAGTGCGGCCTGGCGGCGCTGGTCGGCGAACCACGCGGGGGTGTATCCGACGCTGGCAAGTTCAGTCGCCGGTTTCCCCGCGAGCGCCGCGAACCCCGCCGCCACTATGGTGCTGCGATTCGGCGGCAACAGCCAAAACGGCGCGGGCGCATGAATGGTTAATCCGCGGGCCAGCCACGCAGGGAGGGCGAGCCGGGTGGGTTCGTTTTGCGCAGCGAGCCAGGCCACCGGCAGGCGCAGGGGTTTCCACGTCGGCGCCCCGCCGGGCGGCAGGCGTAATAGCAAATAAACGGCCGGGCCGGAGTCACGGCTTAGCCGCACCCAAAAATGGTCGGTGCCCGCCCGCAACGCCGCATTGCCGGGATTTTGTTTGAAAAAATCACTCTCGGCGGTGAAGACCCGCCACGTCAAACGCACGGCACCCGGACCTTCGGCCAGCAATTGCAGGAAGCGGCCGCCGGAAGCTCCGCGCGAGGCATCCGGCAATACGATAAAATCGCCGGGCGAGAAATCCTCGCCGCGCAGGTCAAAATGAAACCACTGGTCGTCGGGCGGCAGGCTGAAATTGGCGGCGGTCACCGCCGCGGCGTGAATCGCCAGGGTGGGCGACTGGAGCAGCGCGGTGACTTCAGGTATTTTAAGCGTGCCGCTGAATTCCTGGTAGTCGGGGCCTGCGCCTGCGCTGGTGAGATGGTCCACGAGCCAGACCGGGGCGTTGGGCAATCGGGCGATAACGGCCAGTTCGCTGTCGATTCTGGACCACGCTTGCGTAAGGGCTGCGGCGTCGGGCAAAGGCCAGGTGGTGGGAAAATCACGCAAATCCGCCATCTGCGCGGCCAACGCCTGCCGGGCGGCGGCGTCCAAGGGCCCGGCCTCGAGGCGCGCCGTGATTTCCTGCAGTTGATTTTGCCAGTCCTTTTGCGCGCCGGGCAAAAGGGTTGAGCGGAAATAGTCTTCATGCACCTGCGCGAGCTCCGGCGAAGAGACGACCAGGGTCTTCCATAATCCGAGGGCTTTATAAAATTGGCCATCCCGCGCCAGATTTTGAAGATCGATAAACTGCTGCTGATTGGCGATGGCAGTCGTCGCGGAACTGAGGGTGGTCGCGGGCGAGGGCGGTTGTTGATTCGGCACGCTGGCCGAAGGTTTGGTCGGGGCCGTAACTGTCACTGTTTCCGGCGGGGGCGGCGCCGGAGTGGGTGCTGCCGGCACCAGCCACATCCACAGAAGTACCCCCACGCCTCCGGCCAACAACACCCCGAGGCCAATCACCAATCCATTCACCTTTTTATCCACGGTCGTCTTGGACGCCGTCGTGTTTGTAACAGGCGGTGCGGGCAGCGCCGCCGCCGGTGGCGCGGCTGGCGGAGTTTTCGCGAGGGGCAATGATGGGGTTGAAGTTGTCGCAGCGACCGGCGTGCGCGGACGGGGAGGGGCGGCGCCCGCGGCGTCACCTTGTCGCGCGCGGCGTGAAACCGCATTCGCGGGTGGAGCCGGCAATAGGGAAAGCTGGGTGAGGTCGAGCATCTCTATGGGCCGCGTGGTCGCGCCTTCGGCCGGCAAGTCTTTGCGTTGCGCGGCCCAGCAGAAATCTGTCGCACTGTCGGAGCTTTGGAGCGCGGTGACAAACTCGGTGCGCCACGCCTCGGAGTTATCCATCAACGCCGAGGATTCGCGGAAAAGAGGCAGCAAAAGATTTTCTTGCGCGGAGGTGCAGCGCACCAAGCGCCGGGCGGGTCGCACGCCTTCGAGCAGGAGGGCGGCGTGGCCGGCATCGCCGGTAAGATTCTGCCAGGTCCGCGCCGGCAACGCGGGCTGCGGGGCGGGCGGCAGTTGCTGCAAGTCCACCAAGGCGGCGTCGTCCAGCCAGCGAGGCTCAGCGTCCCAGCGATTGAGCCAGCCGGGCCAGCGCAGAAAAATATCCGCCGGCGTCGGCAACCCGGCAATTTCCGCCGGTTCCAGCAACAAATGATGCGCTAGAAAATTGGTGCGGCGGGTATAATCGTGGCCGGCGTCCACCAGCCGTGACAACAGCGGAAAGCGCTGGCCCGCGAGTTCCAGCAAGCGGAATGAGCAAATCACCGGCGCGGGCTGCCAGCCGTGCGGATACACGCTCAGGCCCTCAATCATCGGCACCAGCCTTTCGCGCAAATCGCCGTGCCGCGCCACCGTGCAAAAGCCTGTGCGGCCGGGCGTCAACCCCTGCGGGGCGCTGGTAAACACAAGTTGCCGGGCCATGGAAGATTCGCGGATCGCAGTAAAAATTCAGGAAGCCAAATTCAAGCCTTGGTCGGCGAGCCCGCCACGGTTGCCGGGGCCGGCGTCACGTGCACCACCACGGTTCCGCGGATGTCATCTGAGGCTGCGCCGACGCGCAATTCGTACGCGCCCGGGTTCACAATATAGCTGTGTGTGGTCGCGTCCCACCGCCGCAAAACTTCGGCCCGAATTTTCAAATTCACGGTCACTTGCTGGCCCTTCGCAAGGGCGACGCGTTGAAAGGCGCAGAGGCGCTCGCGGGGCAGGTTAGGCGCGGTGGAGTCGGCTTCATGCGCATAAATTTGCACGACTTCCTCGCCGTCACGCTCACCCGTGTTGGCCACGTCCACCGTCACTTCGATGGTTTCCGTCGCTCCGACACTTTCCTGGCCGAGCTTCACCGCGCCGTACTTGAACTGGGTAAAGCTCAGGCCATGACCAAAGGCAAATTCGGGCTTCCCGGAAAAATAGCGGTAAGTACGGTTGGACATGCTGTAATTTTCGAACGCCGGCAAGTCTGCCGTGCCACGGTAAAAGGTGATGGGCAGGCGGCCGGCGGGATTGTAGTCGCCAAAGAGCACATCGGCCACCGCGGTGCCGCCGTTTTCGCCGGGATACCAGGCCTGCAAAATGGCCGGGAGATTGTCGGCCTCCCAGCGCATGGCCATGGCGCTGCCACTGCAATTCACGAAAATGACGGGCTTGCCCAGCGCCTGCAGGGCCTGGAGCAACTCCGTCTGCACCGCCGGCAATTCGATGCGGGTACGGTCGCCGCCGGAAAAACCGTCGACATCGATGCTCATTTCTTCGCCCTCCAGTTGCGCGGTGATACCGCCGACAAAAATCACCGCATCGGCCTGGCGCGCGAGGTCGAGGGCAACCGCCGGATCCGGTGCCGCGATATTGGCGTTCCGATTTCGTGCGCCATAATAGCCCGTAACCAGCGGGCACCCCGGCGCATAGGTGACCTCGATGCCGGTGATATTCGCGGCGTTGCGGATGCCTTGCAAAATGGTGATGGGATGCGAGGGCGTGCCGTTGTAATTGCCCAGCAGCATCGTCAGTGAATCCGCATTGGGGCCGATGACCGCGAGGCGCTTGACTTTCGTGCGGTCAAGTGGCAGCACGCCCGCGTTTTTCAACAGGACCATCGATTCGCGGGCGGCCTGGAGCGCGAGGGCGGAATGCGCGGGCGTATCCACATCCGCGAGGCTGAGTTTCGCAAATGGCACTTTTTCCGGTGGGTCGAACAAGCCCAATTGAAAGCGCCCCGCCAGCACGCGATGCAGCGCGAGGTTGATGTCGGCTTCACTGACCAAACCTTGTTGCGCCGCGGCGATGAGATAGTTGAAGGTGCGCCCGCAGTTGAGGTCGTCGCCCGCTTTGAGCGCGACGGCCGCGGCCTCGGCGGGCGTGGCCACCAGCAGGTGGGTTTGGAAAATGTCCGCCACGGCGTCGCAGTCCGACACGACATAGCCCTTAAACCCCCACTGATTGCGCAAAATCTGCGTGAGCAGCAGGGGGCTACCGGTGGCCGAGGCGCCGTACACGCGGTTGTACGCACTCATCACGCAGCCGACGTTCGCCTCGCGCACCGCCGCCTCGAAATGCGGCAGGTAGTTGTCGAAAAAATCCGTTTCCGTCGGTTCCACGTCCACCTCGTGGCGCGTGGATTCCGGTCCGCTGTGCACGGCAAAATGTTTGGCGCAGGCCAGCGCCTTCACGTAATTCGGATCGTCGCCCTGCAAGCCCTCGATGAAAGCCACGCCCATGCGCGCCGTCAAAAAAGTATCCTCGCCGTAAGTCTCCTGGCCCCGGCCCCAGCGCGGATCGCGAAAGAGATTGATGTTCGGCGTCCAGAAAGTGAGGCCGAAATAGCGGGCGCTGCCGCCGTAGGTGGCGAAATAGTCGTTGTACTTGCCGCGCGCTTCGGTGGCGATGGTGTCGGCGACGGTCTGGACCAGCGGCGTGTCCCACGTCGCCGCGAGTCCGATGGTTTGCGGGAAAACCGTGGCCACGCCCGCCCGCGCCACCCCGTGCAGCGCCTCGTTCCAATAATCATAGGCGGGCAAATTCAGCCGGCGAATCGAAATCGCACCATTGAGCAGCTGGCTCACTTTTTCCCGGAGAGACATCCGGGCGATCAAATCATCCACGCGTTCATCCCGCGGCTTGGAGGGGTCGGTGTAAATCACCGGCGTGGTCACATTCGGAATCGCATCCACTTCGACCGGCCCGGGCAGCGCGGGGGCCTCCAGTGCGCCATACACCAAACCTGGCGCATGCCAAACCGGCAGCGCCTCCCACGAGGCGAAACGCATAAAACCGCCAAGGGGCTTGGCGCTGGCGGAGGGCGCGGCGGGGACGTTGCAACCGCAATCGCTGTCCTCCACCACGTCCGCGCGGGCCAGCACGGCGAGGAGGGCGGCGGCCAGGATGGCGGGAAATTTCATGGCAGGGATTCGACCGGCTTGGCTCACGCCCGGCCGGACGCTGGCACCAAATGGGGCGCCAGCTTGGAAAGCGCCCACAGCGTCGGGATTTCGATCTGGATGGGAAGAATCTGGCGCGGATCGGGGGCGAGAAACCCCGCGGCCGGGCCGGTTTCAATGTGTGCGGGCGAATGGCCAAAGGCACTGACCGGAAAATAGCGCACATGGTGCGCCAGGCCCTCGGCGTGGGCGACAATCACCGGGTCCACCTTGATCATGAATTCGCGCAGCCGCTCCGAATTCGCATCCACGATGGCATGGTCAAGCCGGCCGTCATGCAGCGGGGACTTGAACGCCGGCCAGTCCACCAAATGCTTCCACACGTCGCACTTGCCGATGAGCATCGCGAGCGGGGTCTCGATTTTGCGGCCCGGTTCGAGCACGAGCAGGCGCTTCACGCGCATTTCCATCTCGGCCAGGATGCTGTCCTGCTGGTCCAGCCGCGTTTGCTGCGAGATTTGCGGGTCGCTCGAATCGGTCAGGATGGAGCGAAAGCCGAAATTCGAGGTCGGGTCGAACAGGAAGAAGATGGCGGCGGAGCTGGCCACGTGCAGCGCCCCTGGCGAATCGTCGAGGTCCACGCCCGGCTCGAAATGCTCGCCCGCGTTGTCGTAAAAAATGACGGAACAATCCGCGCCTTGGGCGGCCTCGTCCGCGGCGGCCTCCTCGGCGGCGGCAAATTCCCGGTGTGCGGCGTGGCCCAGGGTGTAAATGAAGGGGCGGGGCAGGGCCACCATCTTGCCATAACGCGGAAACCGCTCGTACATCGCGCCCTCGAGCGCGGTTTTCGCCAGCACGGCGTCCTGCGGCTTCGAGGCCGAGAACAACCGGCTTTTCATTTGGTTGAGCAGCATGTTGCCCGTCGGGTCGCCGTCCTTCAGCACCAATCCGAATTCCCGGTAGAGCGCGTGCTGGAGCGTGCGCAGGAGAATGGCCAGGTAATAGGACTTGCCCGCGCTGGGCGCGCCCACAATGGAAAAAATGTGATGGGGAATATCCAGAAATCCCGGTGGAAGCTTGCGGCGGCAATGCGGGCAGGCCAGGTCCGCCGAGGGCATCCCCATCGGGTCGATGGCCTGGCCGAGATCGTTGAAGCGCGTCGGAAAAAACCGCAGGCGGGCGTCTTCGCCGAGCACCGGGTCGCCGCGCAGGCTGTCGTGGGCCGCGATGTTCATGGCGTCGCCAATGTCAAACTTCTGCCAGCACACCGGGCACGTCAGCGCGCCGTGCGTGCCGTCCAGCGTCACGGCTTCGGACGGCGTGGCGGGCGGCGGCTTTATCTCGACGCCGAGCACGCCGAAAACCTGCGTCAGGTAAAATCCCGCGTTCAGGCCCAGCGGAGCGGCGGCGAACTGCGCCGGGTTCAACCCGCGCTGTTGGATGAAGCCCGGCACGTCGCGAAATCGCGTGACGCCGACCGTCTCGCCATTATCCAGCCGGTAAATGCGCCAGTCGTCGGCTTGCACTTTGGCCAACGCTTGTTCGGCTTCGTCGCCGGCCGCGAGCGCCACCAGGTCGCGGCCAATTTGCAACGACGCCAAGCCGGCCGCGGGCAAGTCCGTCGCGACCGTCAGGGCCTGCCCATTGAGATAGGCGATGCCCGGTGATTCCGGCGTCACGCGAAAACCATTGGGCGTCGTATCGACGAGACAGCCGGCTTCGCCCGGCGCGAGGCTTAGGGCCGTCCAGGCGGAATCAGCGCCATGGCCCAGCCGGCAGGGAAATTTGCCCAATTCACTTTGCTGCCCGCGCAAACAATCAAGCAAAACCAGATGCGGACGCCCCAGCGACTTCTTGGCCAGCGAGAGCAGGTTGGGCAGGGGCAGGGACATGACTGGGTAACGGGCGCGAGCGTGGGTGGGGAACAAGGCGCGACGCGGCCCTCATTGTCCCGCAATCCCCGTAGGTTTGCCAATCCTGAAAAATCACCCGGTGTGGCCGTCCCTTGAACCGCAAATAGCGGTGGACAAACCGGCC
Organism: uncultured Opitutales bacterium; assembly: GCA_964562015.1. GTDB lineage: Bacteria > Verrucomicrobiota > Verrucomicrobiia > Opitutales > JABDGR01 > CAZLRH01. The sequence continues at coordinate 136,540 of CAZLRH010000009.1, forward strand.
CGGCCCGCGAACACTGGCCCCCGGAAAATTTTTCTGCATGGATCCCGACGAACAACAAATCCGCGACCTGATTGATGCTTGGATGCAGGCTTCCCAGGCCGGCGACGCCGACCGCCTGCACGGCATGATGGCGGAAGATGTCGTATTCCTCCGGCCCGGCCTGCCGCCGATGCGGGGTCGCGCGGCCTTTGTGGCGGGTTTCCGGAACGCGATGGATCACGTCCGCCTCGAACTGCTTTCGAACATCCAGGAAATCACCCTTTCAGGCGACCTCGCCTTTTGCTGGAATCAGTTGAACGTGACCGCCATTCCCCGGCGCGGCGGACCCGCCATGCGCCATTCCGGCAACGTGCTCTCCATGTTGCGCAAGCTGCCTGAGGGCAACTGGGTCATCGCCCGCGATGCCAACATGCTCATCCCCGAAGCGATGCAATAAACCGAAGAGCGGGTTCTAGCTCGCCTTGCCGACTACGATAACATCGAGGAAGGAAGGCCCGTTGTTGCCACCGCCGCCACGGCGGCCACCGCCTGCGCGGGCGCCTGCCGGAGGAGCGCCTGCACCGGGAGCCGCCGCCACGCTGGCCGGAGCACCTGCTGAAGTCGTGGCCGGAGCTGCCGCTGCCGCCGGAGCGGGAGTTGCTGCCGCGGTGGTTGCGGGAGGCGTGGCGGCCGGGGCCGCTTCCGTGGTGATGACGATGACGTGACCGGTCTTCGCATCGAGCGTGCAGGTCTTTGCGCCCTGCTGGGTCGTCACGGTCGGCTCCAAGGCAAAACTCGTCGGGCTGTTTTCCTTGATGATGGAAAGGGTGCCGTTGCCGTGGGAGCTAAAGGCTTCCATGGTGGCCGGATTGAAAACCGCGCCATCGCTGCTGCCGGCGAGCGGTAGGGTGGTGATGATTTTGCCGTCCGTGGCGCTGAGAATCACGCACGTCGGCCCGCCGCTGCCCGCGGAACCGCGGCACATGGCAAACAGAATGTGATTTTTGTTATCCAAGGCCAGGCCCGCTGCCCCGCCGCCCGACGGACCGAGGTCGTAGTGCCCCGTGACCTTGAGGGTCTTGGCATCCACCACGGCGATGCAGCCTTGGTCCTCGACGTCGAAATAAAGATGGCCTTGGCCATCCGAAGCTCCCTGCTCGATGGCGCCATTGGTGTCGTCTTTGCCGAGTTTGTCCACCGTGCCGACAATGGAGCCGTCCTTCGAATCGATGACCAGCAAGTTAGGCGCGCGGTGGCTGAGAATGAAGAAATGATGTGTCGCGGCGTCGAACAAGATGCCGTCGGCGCCGGGCGCGGGAATGGTTTTGATCTGTGCCAGCGTTTCGATATTCCACATCACCGCCGGGTCGCCCGAGCAAATGCCCGTTTTGTTTTCCGGGTCCACCACCGCGCCGTGCGCGCGCGCGTTGGAGATGTTACCCACGGCTTTCAGTGTATCGAGATCGTAGATGCCGACCTCAGTGCCGCGCGGGACGTAAAGACGCCGGTTCGCGCTGTCCGCGAAAACGTAATCGAGGCCGCCGGTGCCCATGAACTGGGCCTTGTTGACTACTTTATAAGTGGCGGGGCCGGTGGGGGCGGCGGGAGCAGCCGCCGGAGTGGCGGGGGCGGGTTGGGCAAAAATCGTCGTGGCTGGGAGCATGGCTCCAACTACCAGCAACGCGCGCAAAACAGGAGAAGAGGTATTCATCGTGCGCACGTTGTAGCAGGCCCACCATTACCTCAAGATTATGCGTTCGTGACGCTCAATGAAGATATATTTCATCGCCGTTATGGTATTTATCCACCCACCATCAAGTATGATCACGGTCCAGTCGCCTTAATCACGAGCATGTTTTTCCAGCAACCCCTCAATCAACTCCGCCAGGGGCTGAAAGTTTTCCGCGAGCCGGAGTATAATCTTCACACTTTCCTCCGGGCTGGCTTTGACCCAGCCTTGCATAAGGGTTTGCGGGCCGAAATCCGTCCGCACCTTGGGCCAGTGTTTCTTGTAGGGGCGAAAGCCCGCGCGAAAAGCCGCCGCAAACTTTCGGCTCTCCAACGCATAGCCTTCCAATTGCCGCAATTTCAGCGCGTGGATGTTGTAATGCATCCGGCCCGCTGCGGCAAATTGCTCATCGACCCACACGGAAAAGAAAAGGCCGGAGGCATTGCGCACTGCGGCGGTCGGGTCGTTACTCCAATGCGCCCGCCGCAATTTAAACACGACGCATTCCGGTTTCGCATGGCTCGGCGACCAGCCCGTCTTACACACCCAATCGTCCGCGAACCACGGCTCATATCGGATACGCGCTTGGGCTTGCGCAAAGGGCCGGAAATAGCAATTGAACAAGGGCGTCATGGGTAATCACACGCAGCGAATCAGCATCATATTAACGCGTGAGGGACGCGAGGCATCTTGCCCCGATGCCATGGTGGCCTTCAACCCTTACTTTGTGGTGGCCGTGCCGTCCGGCTGCGCCAGTCGAGCGAGCTCCGCGCGGGCGAGTTGGTATTCATCATAAGTTTGTTTGCCGGTCCCGACGCACTTTTGAAAATAATCCCGGGCGGCGGTTTGCTCATGCTTGGCCAGACACAGCATGCCGAGATGGTAATAGGCTTCGCAGGTTTGGCCTTGGACCGTCAAGGAGTCGCCCGTTTCCGCCGCTTGCAGGAGCGTGGCGGCGTCAATCTCGCCCGCCAAATACCGGCCCAGGGTCTTGTTCCAGCCATCCTTCCACGTCGCGACCTGCGCGCCAAAGCCGGGCGACGCCGGCTCCGTCCAAGTCGTTGGCCTGGAGCTTGCGACCGCCGCTGGCCACGAGTTGGTCGGCCGTGGAAGCCGCAGCGGCCTGCAGGATGTCGTCCGTCGTTTGGGCGGCGCAGATATCCGGCTGCGAGACGGCGAACGCGATCAGAAAAAGGCCAAGGAGCCAGGGCGATCTGCCGACCCAAGGAAGAAGCTTTTTGAGCATGTCCATAAAGACCAATAGCCGGAACCAGCAAAATCTCACAAAAAAGGTCTCCTTCTCTATTCCCACTCCCAGCTTCCCGGGTCAAGCCTCTACGCGCACCGGTCGTGAATCCAACTGAAGGCGGTGGGCGGGTGCCGCTTGGCTTTGCGGGTCACGGAATCCGCGATACTTTCCAGGCGGACGGCTTGCAGGCACAAAAATTCCTGCGCCGCGGCGGCCGGCCCAGACAGCGACAGCGTGGCGACGCCCCAGGTGTCGATGAGATGCTGGAGAATTTGCGCGTAGTCGCGCACCGTGTAAACGCCCAGCCGTTGCGCCACCAACGCGAAATGTTCGAAGAGGTCGGCATCTTTTCCGTCGGTCATCGTGCGGCCCGGCATGGCGATGACGCGCCGCATCAAATTCGCAAACACCACGACGCCGCGCTCCGGGTCGCGCTCCATCACCTCCGCCATCATGCGGGTGTAAAATTCCTCGTGGCGCGATTCGTCGCCCGCGATTTTACGGCAGATTTTGGCCAGATTGTCGTCGCCGTCGCGCGCGGCGAGGCGGCCGACGTTGCCGTGCGAAATCTTCGTGGCGCGTTCCTGGAAGGACGTGTAAATGAGCCCGGCGTAGGGGTCCTCCGCGTGGCGCGGGTCGAACCCGGCGGAGATGAGGTGCTGCACGGTGACCTCGACGGAGCGCATGTTCACGCGGCCCGTCAGTCGGAGAAAAGCGTTGAGCAAATCGCCGTGGCGGTTTTCCTCGGCCACCCAGCCGCGCATCCACAGGGCCCAGGGCTGCTGGCCGGTGCCCTGCTCATCGCCCGCCAAATTATTCAGTGAGATGGCGTAATTGGGCAGGGCCTCCTCGGTCACCATGTCGCCCACCAGCACGACGAGCACCTCGTCGCTGAGTTCCTGCGCGGGCTCGCGAAACTTGGCCAGTTGCTCGCTCCAGTCCTCGCCCGTCAAATCGGGCAGATAATCCGTGGGTTGCCAGGCTTGCTCAATGGGGAGGAGCAAGTTGAGGTTTTTTTCTACGACGCTTTGCAGGCTTCGCAATAACTCGAGTTGGGAGGGAAGACGAGTGATCTCTTCATCGGTAATCAACGGCACAGCCCCTTTTTAATCCGCTTGGGCGCCGGAAGCAAGGGTCATAAACGACTTCGCCCATTTGTCATAATGTGCCCCTGCGGTACAAAAGATAGACCTTGCTTCAGCGGGCGATTGCGGCGATGCTTGCGGCTTCGTCGAGCGTTGGGTCACTGGGTTTACCGGTTTTCATGGCGTTCGGAACCCAGCGGGCATCTCTCCGAGAAGTGGCCGTGCAGCGGTCCTTTAATTCCTCGGATTTTAGCATTTACGGGAGGCACTCTAGCCTTGCCGTTTTTACACCATGACTGACAGCCAGCCTACCCAGACCACGTTTGCCCAATTGGGCCTTGCGGCCCCGCTTTTGCGGGCGCTCGCCGAAAAAAACTATACGCAGCCTTCGCCCATCCAGGCGGGTGCGATTCCGCATTTGCTCGCCGGCCGCGACATCATGGGCTCCGCCCAGACCGGCACCGGCAAGACGGCGGCCTTTGCGCTGCCCATCCTGCATCTCCTTTCCGCGCGCCCCGCAGCCAAGACCCCGTCGATGCCGCGCGCCTTGATTTTGACGCCCACGCGCGAACTCGCCGTGCAAATTGGCGTGAACTTCAGCGCCTATGGTCGCTATCTGCCGCTGCGCCATGTCGTCATTTACGGCGGAGTGGGGCAGGGCAACCAAGTGCGCGGCCTTGCGCAAGGCGCGGAAATCGTCATCGCCACGCCCGGCCGCCTCCTCGACCTCGCCCAGCAAGGCGAAGTGCGTTTTGATCGCGTGGAAATTTTTGTGCTCGATGAAGCCGACCGCATGTTGGACATGGGCTTTGCCCCGGCCATCAAGCGCATCACGGGTTGGCTGCCGCCCCAGCGCCAGTCCCTGCTCTTTTCGGCGACGCTGCCTTCGAGCATCTTGAGCCTCGCGTCGCGCATCGTGCGCGACCCCGTGCGCGTCGAGATGAAATCCGAGACGCCCGCCGCCGAAGGCATCGCGCAGGAGGTCTGCCATGTGGCCCAGGGCGACAAGTACGCGTTGCTCCGCCATGTGCTCGATGAAAGTGAAAAAGGCCTCGTGCTGGTGTTTTCGCGCACGAAGCACGGCGCGAAGAAGTTGGCGAAAAATCTGAGCAAGGACGGCTATCCGTCCGAGGACATTCACGGCAACAAGTCGCAGAGCGCCCGGCAGCGCTCGCTCGAAAATTTCCGCTCCGGCAAGGTCCGCGTGCTGGTGGCGACGGATGTCGCGGCGCGCGGGCTCGACGTGAAAGGCATCGCGCTCGTGGTCAATTACAACATTCCCCACGAACCGGAAGCTTATGTGCATCGCATTGGCCGCACCGCGCGCGCCGGCACCCTCGGTCGCGCGCTGTCGTTCTGCGAACCCGCCGAGCGCGGGCAATTGCGCGACATTCAAAGGCTTCTGCGCACCACGATTCCCGTCCGCGACGATCATCCCTTTACGAAATCTTCTCCGGCATCCCGCGACACGTCGGTGATGGAACACTCCTCTTCGCCGCCGCGCCAGCACGACCACCACCGGGCGCACAGTCACTCGGTGCCGAATCGCAATCACCGGCACGACGAACACCGGCATTTTGAACAGCGTTCGTCCATGCCTGTCTCATCGTCGTCGGCTGGCTCAGCGCCGCGCCGCGAGGATGACCGCGCACCGCAAGGCGCGCCGCGCGAGGGCGGACCCCGCCGGTCGCCTTTTCCGCCAGCCAAGCACGGCTGGTTTGTGCGCCAGCGCCGCGGCGGCCAGCGTTCGAATTGGGATCGATAAGGCCTGACAAAATTAAGGCAAGAAAGGCATTATCGGCATGATTCTGCTGGGCCGAATGGACGCACCATTAGAGATTGAAACATCAGAAATAAAAATGACAAAATAAGGGCGTGGATGACGAATTTGATACCCAACCCCAATGGGTGAAGGAAGCCGGGTCGCGGCGCGCGTCCGCACCGCCCCAACCCGTCGGCGTAAGATCGTTGCCTCATCGCGCGCCGGATTTGTCGCCGGCAACGGATGATCTCGCGGAATACGTTCTGCCTAATGCTTACGCCTTCTGCGGGATGATTTCCGCCGCCTTGGCTGGATTGGGCGTGGACTTTCCAGTCATGTATACTTCTTTTGTTGATGTTAACATGATTTCCGAAGAACACTTTGCCTATGGTTTCATTGTAGCTCTTCTCGCCCTAGGCGCCATTGTGGCCCTTTTGGTCCGAAAATATACTTTTGCGGCAGGCTTATCAGTTCTCATACTCATAACAGCTGGCCTTGATCTCTGGAAAGTTTTGCAAAAACTACAAGAGATGAAGGCGTTATTGGCCGACCCTCAGAATGACCTAGGCCCTGTCTTCGCCATTTTCTCCAGATCCGGTGTCGATTTTGGACTGCCATTTATCATGATCACGAGCGTCATAACTTTCATACTGTGCATTTGCGCGCGGCAACGTGAGCGCAATGAAAGTTATCCCTAACACCATCAGGTCGGGTTTCGCAGTTGGTTCAAGGCCCGCAACCTTTGTAAACCACCAGCCCCTTTCCTGATGACAAGGATTTTACATGGGTTACAGGCTGAACACTACTCATTTATGGTCAATTACTTACGCATAAATGAAGGTATTTTCTTTGCGCGTGAAGAGCAATTTGATGCGACAATTCAACGAGAATCGGAATAATGGAGTCATACACGTCATCCGACTTACCAGATTCGGCCACGAGGCCGCCACCGCCGGCTCCCACTGCTCCAGCGATGGCACCTAGGCCGAACGCTGACTTGCCATGAACGCTTCTGAAACCACTCCCGACAAAGATCTCCTCAATCGTTACCGCTCCGGCGATGACCGCGCCTTTGACGACATCGTGCGGCTCTACCGCGACCGGATTTTTCGCCGCGTGTTCGGCATGTTGAAAAATCACGAGGACGCCGAGGAAGTCACCCAAGACACCTTCCTGCGCGCCCGCCGGGGCCTGGAAAGCTTTAGGGGCGACGCCGCCTTTTCCACCTGGCTTTATCAAATCGCCACCAACCTGGCCCACAACCGCTACTGGTTTTGGTGGCGCCGCCGCCGCCATGCGTCCGTGTCGCTCGACGCCGCCCTCGGGCCCGAGACCACCTTGACGCTCGAAGAAGTGCTGCCGGACGAGCAGCCCAATCCCGGCGAGGAAGCCGTGACGCAGGAACTCGTCGAGCGCGTCGAGGCCGCCATGGAGAAGCTCAGCCCGGCCCACCGGGAAATCTTGACCTTGCGCAATGTCCGCAATCTGTCATATGAAGAAATTGCCGCCCGCTTGGATCTCAGCCTGGGCACGGTAAAAAGCCGGATTGCCCGGGCGCGGGATGCCCTCAAACAATCCCTGGGCGAACAAGCCGCATAATGGACGACCGGTTCGAAGATCTCGTCAACCTCTACCTCGACAAGGAAATTGGCCGGCAAGAGTTGGACGAGTTGAAACGCGCGATCAAGGACAACCTCGTGCGGCGGCAGCAGTTTGAACGCGCCTGCAAGTTGCACCAGGCCGCGCGCAAGGCGTTGGTCGAGCGTTCCGGCAGCTCGCCCAAGCGCGGCGGGGTCGTGGCGCCGGCGAGTTCGTCGCGGCTGCCTTCCCCCAAGGAGCGGCACGCGAGCCTGAACGCCGCCCATGAACAGGCCCATGTGAACGCCCGCGTACCGACGATGGCCTCGCGGCAGGAAAAGCAGGGGGCCGCCGCCAGCATTTCCATCAAAGCGGCCGGCAAGAAAAGTAAAGCAACCAAGGGGCACTCCGCTGCCGGCAAGCAGCCGGTGCGCTTTCAATCGGCTTTGTTTTTGACCTCGGTCGTCATGCTGGCTGCCGGGTTGATGTACGTCTTGAATCCGGCGGCAAAAAATCCGGACGCGCCCCTGCCCGTGGATTCCACGCCGCACTATAATTTCAGCGTCAATCCCCCGGAAAACGGCGTGGCGGGGCTGCCCCCCACGGCGGCGGAAGAATCCATTCGGGCGCGGGTTTATGCCTCGGTGTTGTCGGAGGGCACGGTCTCGCAATCGTTTATGATGGAGGGCCTGGGCAACGGCGCGGAAAATGCCATGACCGGCGACGCCGGTGCAGCACGCTCCTCGCTTTTCTCCAACGGACGGATTCTGCTGGGTTCGAGCACCTGGTCGACGGAGCGATGGGAACTGGGACAAACTCCCGCGTCCACCAGCCTGGCGCCCTCACTCGCGCCCCAACCGCCCTTGTTGGAACCAGCCTTGTTGCCCGCGGCCTCCGGAAATGGCGAAGCGCCGCTGGAGGTGGGCCGTGGTGGCAATACCATGGCCAATCGCCCGGTCGCTGATCGACCCGCCCCATGAGCCAACCTTGACACCACCGGCACCCTCCCGTAGCGGTCAGTCCAGGTCCGGCGTCGTTCGCCCCTTTATAAATTATGAAACGAATTCTGCTTTGCGCCGATGGTTCCGCCTACAGCGAGGTCTGCTGCCGTTACGCCGCGTGGGTGGCGCACCGCGCCGGTTACGCCATCGACGGCGTTTACGTGTCCGACGTGTGGCGCTACGAAACTTCCTTCCTCACGGACCTGGGCGGCAGCCTGGGTATCCAGCCTTATCAGGATATGTTAGGGCGGCTCGGGGCGCTCGAGGAACAGAAGTCGCACCTCATCGAGGCCGCCCTGCGCACGCGGTTAAAAGCCGACGGCCTCGAAGCCCGGCTGGCGTTTCACCACCGCACCGGGAGCGTGGTCGATAATCTGGCGGCGTTTGAAAAAGGACCCAACGCGGTTTCCCTCGTGATGATGGGGCGGCGCGGCGAAAACGCCATCGCCAACCCCGAGCACCTCGGCTCCACCATGGAGCGCTTGCTGCGCGCGAGCACGAAGCCGTGTCTTGTCACCACGCAAAAATTCCGGCCCATCCACAAATTGCTGCTGGCCTACGACGGCAGCCCTAGCGCCACCAAGGCCTTGCACTGGCTCGTCCAGGCGGATCCGTTCAAGGATTTGAAAATCCACCTCGTCACCGCCGGTGGCCCGCACGGCGACGACGCCTCCGCCCGGATTTTGCGGGACGGGGAAAATATTTTGCGCGCCGGCGCCTGGAAGCCCGTCTGCCAGTTGCTCACCGGCGAACCCGGCGACGCCATCGCGGATTATGCCGCGCAGCAGGACGTGGACTGTCTCATCATGGGCGCCTACGGCCACGGTGCCATCCGGCACCTCATCATCGGCAGCACCACGACGGAACTCATCCGCCGCTGCCAGGTGCCGGTGCTGCTGTTCCGGTAGGATGTGTGTCGCCCGTCACTTCAAATCCAGTTTCTTTCCGGGAACCAGCCGGTGGCCCACGAAGTCAATCGCAGCTTGGCACTGTTCGAGTGGTATGTAACCAATGATGGGCTCGTAGGTGCCGCGTTCCTCTTTCATTTCCACGAAAACAATTTCGGAAAAAACCGGCTCGAAGCCTTTGAGGGTGATTTTCACCGGGCCGCACACGGTGCCGGTCACGGTGTCCTGGTTGGCCAGGCTCATGTGAATCTTCCTGATTTCTTCGAGCGGCCCCAACTGTTCCCGCCACGCGGCAGGAAGAATCAGATGGCTCGCCCCGGAATCAACCAGTCCGGTAAAAGTCATCTTCTTGTGCTCAATGATGTTTTCAAGCAAAACACTGGTGACGATGCGGCCCATGGATAAATCCTTTTCGCCAGTCTATGCGCCCAAACGCCGCGTGGCAAGTTATCTTGCCACCAGGTGAAATAAATAATACGCCGTGGGAGCGGCCAGGAGCAGGCTGTCGGCGAGGTCGAGTGCGCCGCCGATGCCGGGGATGCGCCGGCCCGAGTCTTTCACGCCCGCGCGGCGTTTGAGCGCGGATTCGGATAAATCGGAAATAATCCCCGCAAGGCCGATGGGCACGGCGAGGAGCGCCGCCCGTTCCGGGGTCAGCCAGCCGGGCAGCCAGTCGGGCAGGTACTTTGCGGCGGCATAACCCACGCCCGCTGCGAACGCCAGCCCGCCGGCGACGCCTTCCCAGGTCTTGCCGGGGCTGATGGACGGCGCGAGCTTGTGCCGGCCAATCGCCCGGCCCACGGCGTAGCCGCCCACGTCGGTGAACTTCGCCGCCGCAATCACCCACACGGCGAGGCCCACGCCGCCGCCCTGGGGAATCCCCGCGCCGAAGTCCCGCATAATCAAAGCGTAGTATTGCATGAGTCCCGGCACATAAATCACCGCGAAGAGGGAACCGGCCAGCCGGGGCAGCGCGGCGGCGTCCTGCACGGCCGCAAAAGCGCCGACCATCAACCCCACCGCCGCCGCCAGCCAGAGGGAATTTCCGTCCGGACACAAGCCCGCGCCCAGCACGATGCCGGTGCCCAGCGCCAACGCGGGCACCCGCCACGGCGGCAGGCCGGACTTTTCCAAAAGCCCCTGCAATTCAAATTGCGCCAGCGCGCTGAGGACTGCGAGCAGCGCCAGTCCTCCGTAAGCGCCGCCAAAATGAATCGCCGCGATCACGAGCGCCCAGAGCGCAATGGTGCTGAGAATGCGGGTAATCACTTCGGCAACGCGGCTTCGGCCGCGGCGGGGCGCACTTGTTCGCCCGTCTGGCCGAACCGGCGCTCGCGGCGTTTAAACGCTTCAATCGCTTCCACGAGGTGCGCGCGGCTGAACTCGGGCCAGTACACCGGGCTGAAATACATTTCCGCGTACGCGGCTTGCAGGAGGAGAAAATTGCTCAGGCGGCTTTCGCCGGAGGTGCGGATGATTAAATCCGGGTCAGGCATCCCCGCCGTGTGGAGGTACGAGGAAAAGCGCGGCCAGTCGAGCGCGCTCACGTCTTCGCGCCCGGCTTTCACGGCTTCGGCGTAGGCGCGGACGGCTTCGAGGGTTTCCTGCCGGGAGCCGTAATTGAGCGCGAGCACCAGCGTGCGTTCGGTAAAACCCGCCGTGCGCGCCAGCGCGCGTTCGAGGCAGGCGAGCGGGCGCGCCGGCAATTCCTCATAGCGCCCGATGACGCGCAACCGAATCTTGTCCCGCTCCAGATCGCGCGTGTAGCGCTCGAGAAAAATTTCCAGCAATCCCATGAGCGCGCCCACTTCCTCAACGGGCCGCCGCCAGTTTTCGGCGGAAAACGCGTACAGCGTCAGGTAGCGCAAATCCAAATCCCGCGCCACCTCGACAATGCGGCGCACGTTTTCGACGCCCTGGCGGTGCCCCTCGATGCGCGGCAGCCCGCGCTGGCGGGCCCACCGGCCGTTGCCATCCATGATGATGGCCACGTGCGTGGGATTGGCGGGCGGAACTGGATCGGTGGCAGACAAGGGCGGCGGCGGGGCGCAGGGCAGGGCGGGGCCCGCCGGATTTGCAGCGTAAAGTCGCGCGCCTTGATTGCAATCGCAAAGCCCATCCGGCCGGCGCGCCGGGAATAACATTGCCTCGGCGGCCCTCGCGTACAAATCTCCCGCACGTTTGTGTCGGCGTTGGACCGCCGCTTCCTTGCTTCATCTCTTGTAATACTCTGCCATGAAAATATCGCGATTTTTCTGCCTCGTTTTCCTCGGAATTTTCGGCGGCGTTATGCCGCCGGCCTCCGCCGCTCTCGGCAATTGGACGGTGCGCGATTCGGGCACAGTCAACAACCTGAATGGCGTGCATTACGGCAGCGGGCAATTTATCGCCGTCGGCGATGTGGGCACCATCCTCACGTCCGGCAATGGTGCGAACTGGACGGTGGCAGATTCCGGAACCCTCCAACCGCTCACTGCGGTCGGCTACGGCAGCGGCCAATATGTGGTCGTGGGCCTGCCAATTCTTGCTCTGCAATCCACTATTCTCACCTCGCCGGACGGCGGCAACTGGACGCCCCAAGGCTCCGGCACCTACGATTGGCTGTTGAGCATCGCGGCCAACAGCACGCAATATGTGACGGTCGGCGGTACACTTGATGTCATCACCAACGGCACCGTGCTCGTCTCGGACAACGGCACGGTCTGGACCACCCAGTCCGCCGTCACGCCGGCCATCCTCAATGGAGTCACGGCGAATGACACGCTCTTTGTCGCCGTCGGCGATTACGTCAATATCGGCGTGGTCACCACTTCCCCGGACGGCGTCACATGGACCGGGCAGTATCCCGGCTTGCTCGACACTTTGAACGCCGTCACTTGGAGCGGCAATCAATTCATCGCGGTGGGCAATTCCGGCACGATCATCACCTCGCCGGATGGCGCGTCCTGGACCAGCCAAAATTCCGGCACCACAGCCAACTTGAATGCCGTGGTCTGGACCGGCCAAAGTTTTGTGGTCGTCGGCAATGGCGGCATGGCTTTGGTTTCACCGGACGGCATACATTGGACGCCGAGCGCGACCGGCGTGACGATCAATCTCAACGGCGTGTGTGTGGATGACGGCATCGTGGTGGCGGTGGGCATGGGCGGCGTTGTTATTAGCTCAGGCGAAGGCTTGCCGCCGTTGATCACCACCCAGCCCCTCGGCGCAACTATGATAGTGGGCCGGCCTTTTAAATTCACCGTCGGCGTTTCCGGCACCGGACCGTTTACTTATCAATGGACCAAGAATGGGAAGCCCATCACCGGCGCCACGCACGCGAGCTATAATCTCAACCGGGTGGCGCTCACCGATGCCGGCAATTACAAAGTCACCGTCTCCGGGCTCGCCGGATCCGTCACGAGCAAGGCCGCGCCCCTTACGGTTATCAGTGGCGGCGTCGCGCCCGGCATCGTCAGTCAACCCAAAGCGCTCTCCGTGTCTGGGGGCTCGACGGCCACGTTCGCGGTTAAGGCCAACGGTACCGCGCCGCTTTCCTACCAGTGGCAGTTTAAGAACAAAAATCTCGCCAATGGCGGGGGCGTGTCCGGCGCGACGAGCGCCAAGTTAAAAATTGCCGGCACCACTTCCGCCAACGCTGGCACCTATCGCGTGGTGGTCACCAATCCCCTCGGCTTCGCCACCAGTTCCACGGCAAAACTGACCGTGAAGTAAAAACTCCAGGAAGGTTTTCCTTTTTGAAGCTTTAGGTAGCGGTGCAGTATGAAAGCCTGGGTCTATTTTCGTAGCGCGGCGCTTTAGCCCGCGCTCTTTTTCCTGCAGATAATCCCGGGCGCGGGCTAAAGCGCCGCGCTACGAAAACTGGGCGACCGCCAAACTGTACCATTACCAAGCTTTACCGATAGTCGCCTTAGCGCCTTCAGTGGCCTCAGTCTCCTTAGTCCCTCTGCTCCTTTGTCCCTCAGTCCCTTTCTTCCTACCCCGCATTCGGGTCGACGCATTTCGGTGCTTTGAGCGGCTCGTGCGCGGCGGTGATGGTCGGAAATTTCCCGGCCTCGTCGGCATTGAGGGCGACCCACTCCTGCATATTGTCCGGCACCTCGCGCTCGCCGAAGATGGCCTTCACCGGGCACTCCGTGACGCACGCATTGCAGTCAATGCAGGTTTCGGGGTTGATGTAGAGCCGGTCCGGCGCTTCGTGGAAGGCCTCGACCGGGCAGACGGCGGCGCAAAACGTGTATTTGCAATCCACGCAGGCGGCGGTGACGACGTAAGCCATGAAAGAAGTTGAAGGTTGGAGGTTGCTGGTTGCAAATGAACAGAACAAGCCGCGCTGGTTTCGGCAAACCTAAATGCAGCGGCGGAACCTGGCTCCCAGACTCACAGTCTTAAACCTTCGCCTGCAACTTGAAACCCGCAATCGGCCACTAGTCGTCCCTTTCCGGCCAACTTTTAACATCGCCCCCGGCACGGTGGCGGTTATGCCTTGGGCCATGAATAAGCATGTTCCCGCCGCGGTGCTGGCCGTGCGTCTTATGGGCCTGTTTTTTGTCGTCACCGGCCTGTGGATGCTCCTCTCCAACATCATCGAATCGGTCAGCGAGTTCAATCCGTCCTACCCGGGCTACTATTTGCAATCACAGGCCCTGCGCCCGCTTCTCGCGATGGTGCTGGGGCTGTTTTTATGGTGGATGGCGCGGCCGTTGGGTCGGCGGGCGGCACGGGCCTTGGACAAACTTCCCGATGCGTAAACCACCGGCAGTGCGAAAGTGGGCCGGCGTGCTGGCGGCGCTGGCCGGGGCGGGAATGTTGCTCGCGGCGTGTGCTCCGCCACCCGCGGCCTCATCGGGCCCGGCCTGGACGGAAAACGGCGCGCGCTTGTTTGCCGCGCTCGACCAGACCAGTCCCTTTATCAAGGAACAGGCCGCGCGCTGGCAAAAGGCCCAGGCGGAGATTGCCGCCCACGCGCCCGGTCAGGCACCCGCCGCCGAGGCGGCCCGCGCCGCGGTCTTGGGTGACTTGCTGCGCCATTTTCATGAAATGGTTAAATCGTATCAGACGGGCTGGTACACCGCCTTGCCGGAGTGGAACGCCGATACCCACCGCGAGGCCGACGACGCCGTCAAGAACACCTTCACCGAGCAGGGCGTGACCGCCACCGTCCCGCATGCGCCCGAAGGTGGGCTGGACTGGAGCTGGCGCGGACCCAACGACGACCCGGAATTCGCCTGGTTCCTCAACCGGCTCCATCAATTGCCGGCGCTCCTCGTGGCCTGGCGCGAGACGCACGACAAACGCTACCTCGACGCCTTGAACGCGCAGTTGCGCGACTGGATCGCGCACAACCCGCGTCCCCATTATTATAGTCTGTCCTCGGCCTGGCGTGCACTCGAGGCCGCCCGCCGCATGGACGATTCCTGGCTGCCCATGCTCTTCTCGCCCCAGGCGCTGGATCTCGCGCCTGACGTGCAATTGGGCTTGCTCGCCGACATTCAGGATCACGCGGAATGTTTGCGCGACACCCACGCGCCCTACGGCAATCACCTCATCAGTGAAATGGGCGGGCTGGCCACCATCGCGCTGGCGTTTCCCGCGTTCAAAGACGCGGCCAGTTGGCTCGATTACGCCATGGCCAAGACGCACGCCGAGATGAACAAGCAGATTTATCCCGACGGCACGCACACCGAACTCGCGGGCCTGTACCAGCGCGTCGTGTTGCAATCGCTCCAGGATTTGGCGGACGTGCTCAAGGCCGCGCACCGGGGCAAGGAATTCGCCGGGCTCAAACGCGAACTCGAAAACGGCTGGAACTACTACGCTTATGTGATGACGCCGCGCGGCGAGGGCCCGCTTAACAACGATTCCGACCTCGACTTCAACCGCTTCTGGCTGCGCGACGTGGTCACGCGCTACGAACGCAAGGACTGGCAATTTCTCGCCACCGCCGGCCGCGAGGGCACCGAGCCCGCGAACCCGCCCTCGCGTTATTTTCCCTGGGCCGGCCAGGCGGTCATGCGCGGCGGCTGGGGCACGCGCGACCAATGGGCGTATTTCGACGCCGGCCCCTACGGCACCGACCACCAGCACGAAGACCGCCTGCACTTGAGCATAAGTGGCGAGAGCCGGAATTTTCTCACCGACAACGGCCGTTTCACTTACGTACCCGGACCGTGGCGCGATTATTTCGCCGGCCCCACCGGCCACAATATTATCCTCCTCGACGGCCACGGCACTTCCCACGCGCCCAATCGCGCCAGCCGTGAGGCCGACGTGCGCCACGAAATCACGCCCGCGCTGGATTTCTTCGCCGCCACCGCGCCGTATGCGGGCGACTGGCTGGCCGGGCAGGGCCCGTCGTATCACACGCGCGCCATACTTTATATCCGCGCCGATTATTGGATCGTGGCCGACCGCGTGCTCACCGCCGGCGGGCCGCGCCGCGTGGATGCCCTCTGGCATTTTCATCCCGACTGCGACGTGAAATCCGACGGCAATCTCGTGTTCACCACCAACGCCCGCGAGGGCAACCTCGGCCTGCTGGCCGTGGAGGCGAAGGGTGCGCCGTGGACGCGGGAGATGATCAAGGGCCGCGAAGGCGACGCACCCCAAGGCTGGTACAGCGCGCAATTGAACGAACGCCTGGCCGCCACCTGCGCTGATTTTTCGACCATCATTTCCTCCCCGCACACGTTCGCCTGGGTCATCTGGATGGAACCCGCCGGCCGACCCGTGCCCGCCTTGCAGCCGCACGTCGAAGTTTTGGAAGACAGCCCCGCGCGTCTCCGTCTGCGCCTGCGCTGGCCCGGTGGCAAAACCGACGAAGCCACGATACCCTTCACCGCCGAAGGCGCCGTGGCGTGGAAGACGAGCTAGGGCGGGCACGCCGCGGCAATGGGAGGCATTAGAGACGGTTCTTAAGTCGGGGTATTCCTTTTTCACATTGCCAAACATGCGCAGGTGCATTGCCTTGTTAGTTGCCTATGAAAATTGCCATCACCGGAGGAACGGGTTTTGTGGGCCGGCATTTGGCCCACGCGCTGTTGCAGGCCGGGCATGAGGTGGTTCTCCTCGCTCGCGGGCAGGATTGCTCAGACATGGCGGTGCGAAAATTGCCCGGGGTTAATTTTTTCCCCCTGGGTCTCGACGACGAGAACGCGCTCGCGGAGGCTTTTGCCGGTTGCGATGCGGTCGCGCATTGCGCGGGCATCAATCGCGAAATCGCCGGCGTTACTTACCAGCGCATTCATGTTGAGGGCACTCGAAATGTCGTCCATGCCGCCCGTCGCGCGGGAGTGGGCAAGCTCGCGCTGATGAGTTTCCTGCGCGCCCGGCCGGCTTGCGGCTCCGCGTATCACGAGTCGAAATTTGCGGCCGAGGAAATTGTGCGAAGCTCCGGGTTGGATTACACCATTTTGAAAGCCGGGGTTATTTACGGCGCGGGCGACCACATGCTCGACCACCTCAGTTATACGTTCCACAGCTTTCCGGTATTCGGCTTCGTCGGCTTTCACGATCAGGGTGTGCGGCCCGTGGCCGTGGAGGAAATCGCCCAAATATTACGGGCGGTGCTGGTGGACGGCGCATTGCCGCGGCAAACGGTGGCGGTCGTCGGTCCCGAGGAATTGACGCTGCGTACGGCGGTCCGGCGCGTCGCACGGGTTGTGGGCAAACGCCCGTTGATGTTCCCACTGCCGCTGTGGTTTCACTACCTGTTCGCGTGGGTCGTGGAAAAGAACATGGTGGTGCCGATTGTCTCAACCGCCCAGGTGCGGATGCTCTCCGAGGGACTGTTGGAGGCGTTGCCTCCGTGCGCCGCGCTGCCCCCGGTGATGCAGCCGAGAATTCCTTTCTCCGACGAGCAAATCCGCCGCGGCCTTCCGCCCGCCAAGCGCTTCGCACTGTCCGACCTTCGCGCGGTTCAATGCCTCACCGCCGACGGTCCGCGCCAAAGCGCAGGTTGATCGTCAGCCTTTGGTAGCGGTGCGGGGTCGGGCAGGGTGAAGGGCGTGTCGCCGCGCAATCGGCGGACAATGTCGGCATACACCCGCACGTCATGCAGGATTTGCAGGTGGGCGGGGAGAATCAGGAAAGGCGTGTTGGGCAGCCAATACGGTGTCCGGCCGGGGAGGGCCGCGTATTCAGGCCCCACGACTTCATCGTCCAGATGCACGTAGGAAATAATTGCGTACGCCGGCGCGGGATCGGTGGCGGCCAGATAGTCTTGGACGCTGGAGTGGGGTTGGAGTTCGTGCTGCAAATCGGTAATGCCATATTGCGCGAGTTTGGCGCCGGAAAGAGGGCTGCTCAAAGTGAACAAGTGCGCGATGCGCAGGCGCTGGGGGTGGGCCGGGTCGGGCGACGGCGCGGCCGCGAGGCGCGCCGCCAGGCCGCCCATGGAAATTCCTACCACGTCCACTTCCGCCGTCCAATTCGGGTCGTGGTTGCCGCACTGCTCGTTCACCATCGCCAGAATGTGCGCCCGGCACGCAGCCAGATTTTTGTCCCAGAACAACGAGATCGAAATGATTTTGGCCCGCGGCACGCTTTTTTCGAAACACCAATTCAGCGCGGTATCGGTCAAAAACGGATCCATATAACCACCGACAACGACCAGCGGGCGCGGCAACGGACGCGAGTCCTTGGCCATTTCCTCAATCGCGGTGTGCGCCTGCGCGCGAGTCACCGGAAACGACGGATTTTGCGGCGAGGTCGCACAACCCGCGAGGCCGACGAGGAAGGCCAGACTCAATCGTGAAACCCCATGCATCATCCACAACCTAGGCGGATGGAGGATTAATCTCAAGGATGGGCTGGCCGGCCATTTTAGGCCCTTAAATTGCAGTTTACCTTTGCCGATTCTCTCCCTTAGATAGGCGGCGTGCTGCGCTTCGCCGAAGAAATTCTCCTGCTGGCCCTCGATGACAAGACGGGCCGCCTCCATTCGTTGCCCGAGCGCGCGCTCGAGTTCGCCCTCGCCGGCGCCGTCCTCATGGAGTTGTCGTTCCTCCATCGCGTGGACACCGACGCCACCCAGTTGACCGTCACCAGCACCGAACCGACTGGCGACGCCGTGCTCGACGAGGCCCTCAAGGCCCTGCCCAAATCCGAGCCCAAGCTGACCATCCAGAAGGCGCTCGCGCGCGTCGCCCTCAAGTCCGCCGTGTTGAAAGACCTGATTTTCGCCAGCCTCGTGCGCAAGGGCATCCTCGTCCAGCACAACGAAAAATTTCTCTGGATGCTGCGCGAGCGCCGCTACCCGATGGTGGACAACCGCGAGGAGCGCGAAGTCTGCGCCCGTATCCGCGAGGTCGTGCAGGAAATTGACGCCATCCCCGATCCGCGCGATGTCGTGCTCATCGGGCTGATGGACGCCTGCGACCTCAGCCACGTCGTCTTCACGCCGGACGAACTCGAGGTGTCCGCCGCCCGCATCAAGCAAATCGCCCGCATGGATTTCATCGTGCAGGCGATTGCGAAGGACGTGAGTGAAATCCAGCAGGCCATTCTCGAGGTCATTGCTTATTCCGGCATGTGAACGCCGCCGCGCCAACCGGCTCCGCCGCCGCCGTGTGGGAAATCCTCGTTGATACCGGCGGCACGTTCACCGATTGCCTGGGTCGCGACCCCGCCGGGCGTCGGCATCGCGCGAAAGTCCTCTCCACGGGTGCGCTCCGGGCCGTTTTGCGCGAACGCGTCGGCTCCCATGAAATCGCGGTGGACCTGCCCGCGCGCAACTGGCCCGAGGATTTTTTTGCGGGCTTCACCGTCTCGCTCGCGCGGGAGTCAAAGTCGGCATTCGAAGTGACTGGCTTTGCCGCGGCGAACTCGCGCCTGCGGCTGGCCGAGGCTGTGCCGGTTGGGTGGGAAAAAGGGATGCTACTGACGCTCGACGCGCGCGAGGAAGCGCCTGTGCTTGGCGCGCGCGTGCTCACCGGCACCCCGCGCCGCGCCGCGCTGCCCTCGCTCGCCATGCGCCTGGCCACCACCCGCGGCACCAATGCTTTGCTCGAGGACAAAGGCGCGCCGGTCGTGCTTTTCGTCAGCGTGGGCTTTGGCGATTTGCTGGAAATTGGCGACCAGCGCCGCCCGGATTTATTTGCGCTGAACATCGTCAAGCCCGCGCCGCTGGCGCGCTCGGTGGTCGAAGTGCCGGAGCGGCTCGACGCCGGCGGCAGGGTGGTGCACGCGCTGGATGAGCAGGAATTTGCCGCCCGCCTCGAGGTGTTACGGACCACGCTGCCCGCGGGAGCGGTGGCGGCGGTGGCCTTGCTGCACAGCGATCTCAATCCCGTCCACGAACGCCGGGTGGCGGAGCTCTTGCGCGACGCGGGCTTTGGCCACATCAGTGTTTCTTCAGCGCTCGCGCCGTTCATCAAAATTTTACCGCGCGCCCAGACGGTCACGGTCAATGCCGCGCTGGCGCCGATTATGGACCGGTATTTTGACGGCGTGGCGAGTGGGCTGGGCGGAGGGAAATTGCGCGTGATGACGAGTGCGGGCGGTTTGGTCGCGCGGTCGGTCTGCCGCCCGTGCGACACGCTATTGAGCGGCCCGGCGGGTGGGCTTGTGGGTGCGGTGGCGGCGGCGCGGTCCGCGGGTTTGTCGCGTGTCCTGACTTTTGACATGGGTGGCACGAGCACCGATGTCGCGCGCTGGGACGGCGAGTTCGAGTATCAAACCTCCCACGCGGTGGGCCGGGCGACGTTGCTCGCGCCGGCGCTGAAAATCGAATCCGTGGCGGCCGGCG
This sequence comes from uncultured Opitutales bacterium, assembly GCA_964562015.1. GTDB lineage: Bacteria > Verrucomicrobiota > Verrucomicrobiia > Opitutales > JABDGR01 > CAZLRH01. Next base: position 156,578 of record CAZLRH010000009.1, read on the forward strand.
GCGGTTCGATTTGCGGCTGGCGGGCGGGCGCGCTGTTCGTTGGCCCGGAAAGCGCGGGCGCGCAGCCGGGGCCGGCGTGCTACGGCGCGGGCGGCCCGCTGACGACCACCGATGTCAATTTGCTCCTGGGGCGGCTCGATGTGCGCCGCTTCGGCGTGCCGGTGCAGCTCGAAGCCGCGCGCGCACGGGTGGAGGAATTGCGCGCGACGATCGCCCAGGCGGAAGGAAAGCCCGCGCCCGCGGCGGAAATTCTTTTGCAAGGATTTTTGGATATTGCCAATGAACGCATGGCCGACGCCATTCGACGCATTTCCGTGCGCGAGGGTTACGCGCCGGGCGAATACGCGCTCGTGGCCTTTGGCGGCGCGGGTGGCCAGCACGCCGGCGCCGTGGCCGATCACTTGGGCCTGCGGCAGATTTTATTTCCCGCCGATGCCGGCCACCTCAGCGCGCGCGGTCTCGGCCAGGCCGCGATCGAGCGGCTGGCCCAGCGCCAACTTTTGCAGCGCCTCACCGACCACGGCGAAGCCCTCGCCCCGCTCTGGCAGGAATTGGAAAGCGAAGGGGCCGCGCGGCTTTTGGCCGAAGAAGGGCTCGCGCCTACGTCTTCACCGCGCCGCCAGGCCAATCTTCGCCTCGCGGGCCAGGAGGCGGCGTTGACGCTGGAGGCTCCCGCCGGCGCGGACTTGCGCGCTGCTTTCATCGAGCGCTTTACGTCCGTGTTTGGTTACGCGCCGCGCGGCGAAATCGAAGTGGTGTCGCTGCGAGTGGTGGTGGGCGCGAGCGCCGAAGACAAACTCGCTTCAGGGGTAGGGACGCCTCTCCGAGGGGTCCATTCAGGTCGGGATGGATATGAGGAGTGCGGACGGCTCGGAGAGCCGTCCCTACCACAAGCGTCCGATAACAATCCTTTGCCCACGGAGTCCCAATCGCTCTGGCAGGGCGGCGCCTGGGTGACCGCGCCGATTTTTTCGCGGGACGATCTGCGCCCCGGCCAAATTTTGTCTGGTCCGGCGCTCGTCGCCGACTCCTCCTGCACCTTGGTCATCGACGCAGGTTGGCAGGGCGAGGTGCGCGCAGAGGGCTCCATCGTGCTCGGAAAAGTGGCCAATTCCGCGTCGGAGAAAACGCCGGTGTCTAAGGCGGCGCCCGCCGCCGTCGAACGCGAATTGTTCACGCAGCGTTTTCGCGCGCTGGTGGAGGCCATGGGCACGCAACTCCAGCGCACGGCCCTTTCCACGAACGTCAAGGAACGGCTGGATTTCTCCTGCGCATTACTCGATCCCGCAGGCCGGCTGGTGGCCAACGCGCCCCATATTCCCGTGCACCTCGGCGCTCTGGGCCTCAGTGTGCGCCTGGTCGAGGGCTATCTCCACTTGCAACCCGGCGATGTCGCGCTGACGAACCATCCCGCTTATGGCGGCTCGCATTTGCCGGATGTGACCGTGATTGCGCCGGTGCATGACGACGCCGGCCAGCTCCTCGGCTACGTCGCCAATCGCGCGCATCACGCGGAAATCGGCGGCACGCGGCCAGGCTCGATGCCCCCCGGCGCGCGCCATCTGGCGGAAGAGGGCGTGGTGTTTGCACCATTTCGTTTGTTCACGGCGGGCCGGGAAAATTTTGCCGAGTTGGAGCGCCGGCTGCGGGAGGCTCCGTGGCCCACGCGGCGCCTCGAGGACAATCTCGCGGACGTGCGCGCGCAGGTCGCGGCCAATGTGCTCGGCGCGCGTTTGCTGCGGCAACTGGCCGCGCAGCACGGCGCCCCCCGCGTGGCCGGCGCGATGGCGGATTTGCGCATGCACGCCGGGGCTTTGCTGCGGGAATTTTTGCGCGGAGAAAAAACCGGCGTGTCGACCGCCCGGCAGTTTTTTGACGACGGCACGCCGCTGGCCGTCACCCTCACCAATGGCGACGGGAAAATGCGAATCGACTTCACCGGTTCCGGCGGGGTGCACCCGCACGGCTTGAACGCGCCGCCCGCGATTGCGCGCGCTGCGGTGCTCTACGTCTTGCGCCTGCTGGCGGGGGGCGATTTGCCGTTGAACGAAGGCCTGCTCGACCCGGTGGAAATCATTTTGCCCGCGGGCCTGCTCAACCCGCCCTTCACTGGCGACCCCGCGCGCGACCCGGCGGTGGCCGGCGGCAATGTCGAGACGAGCCAGCGCCTCGTGGACACGCTCTTGCTCGCGTTCGGCAAAGTCGCGTGCTCGCAAGGCACCATGAACAACCTCGTTTTTGGCGACACCACGCGGGCCTATTATGAAACGATCGGCGGCGGCGCGGGCGCGGGGCCGGGCTTTGCCGGCGCTTCCGGCGTCCACGTGCACATGACGAACACCGCCATCACCGATCCTGAAATTCTTGAACGCCGCTATGCCGTGCGCCTGCGCCGGTTTGCGCTGCGGCGCGGTTCGGGCGGGGCGGGACGGTGGCGCGGCGGCGACGGCCTGGTGCGCGAACTGGAATTTCTCGCGCCGCAAAGCGTCTCGCTCCTCACCCAGCGCCGAACCAGCGGGCCCGAGGGTATGGCAGGCGGCCATGCCGGCCAGCCCGGCGCGCAAACGTTGCGGCGCGCAGACGGCTCTATTGTGCAACTAGGCTCCTCCGCCGACTTCGAAGCGCAGGCGGGCGACGTGCTTACCCTTGAAACCCCCGGGGGCGGCGGGTGGGGAATTATTTGAACGTGAATTGCTGGCTAAGATTGAAATTATAGTCGGTTTTATCTGTTGAAAAAGGTTTACCGGATTTATAGGTGGTGACGGCAATTTCCTGGATGGTCAGCGCGGAGGTTTTTGACAGAGTTCCCTGAGTTGTGACGGGACAATGGATGCTTAAATTGCCGCTCAAATTCATTTTTTCGTCCTGAGTTAGGTCGGCCGACAGCCTGGAGGTGCCGTCCGGCGGGACATTGGCGTTCTCGACGGCGATGTTCGCCGACACGACAAATACACGGTCATTGGCGCTGCCGGAGACGCTTTCCAATTTCATTTCGCCCGCGGTCGAGGGAAGATTGCCCTTGGCCGGATTTATTTCGGGAGCCGCGAACCGCAGCGGGAGCTGGCGTTCAAAAGCCGCGAGCCCTGCAGCGGTCAGAGGCCAAGTGGCACCCACTGCGACGGGTGTTTGGGGGCTGAAGCTATCCTGCTCGGTATTTTGGGGATCGGCCAAAGGGAGTAACATGCTGAGAAACTTGGCTACGCCCAAATAGTTGATTTGGCCCCGGTAATTGGTGGGCGTGGTCGAGGGCGGCCACGCGCCATTACGCATGTTCACGCTGGGAGACGTGGGTTTCCCGTCCACGGTGAAAGATTCGACGCCGGCGTCATCGCGTTCCACGACGATCTTGGCGCCGACGGCGGGTACGTTCACCGCGACGGGCAGGTTTTTGTCCGCTTTCGGCGCGATGGGCTTGCCGTCTTCTGTCACGTTGATGGAAGTGACGACGAGGCTCATTTTGGTCATGACTCCATTCTTGGAAACGGCCAGGCATTCGCCGCTTCCTGCGACGTGGCAAATCACCACGGGATCAGGGCTCCGAGCACCGACGCTTGGCATGGAACTCACTCTGGCGGAGCGAGTGGACGCATCGGCGACATAGTCGAACTTCTGGCCCACGGTCCAAACCGGGCTGAAATTGACCGTGTAAGTCGTCGTGGCGTCGGCCGCTGCGGGTGTCGTGGCGACGGGCGGGGAACTGGTGCTGGGCGCACCGGTCTCGGCCGCCATGGCGGGAGCGGCCAAGGCGAGCGCGATTATGGCTACGGCCCCAGATCCAGACGGGCGAAAGCGGTGCATGGGATGAAACCGGGGCTTTGGGGGTGGGAGCGAAGAACTAAGCGCTAATCCAAGAAAGAAGCAATACACACGAAAAGTTACAAATACTCGATGGTTTTCCCCGAGGCGTCAATTTGCGTTGTACCTCCTGCGAATCGGATTCTACAGGCAAAATTTGCGGTAATGGCTAGAGGCCGCTCCCTTCCGTGTTCCACAACCCGCCTGATTGCCGTTGACAAGCGCGCGGCGGTGCGCAGGATTCACCGTTTCCCTTTTAACTCGCATGGCTAATACCAAGTCCGCCAAGAAAAACGTCCGTAAAACGGCTCGCCGCACGGTGGAAAACCGCGCGGTGCTCACGCGCCTGAAAACCCTGGCCAAGGACACTCGCGCCGCGTTGACGAGCACCGACGTCGCCAAAGCCCGCGAAATCGCCCGCGCGTTCATCTCTGCGATGGACAAGGCCGCGAAGACCGGCGTGATTCACGCCAACAAAGCCGCCCGCGCCAAAAGCTCGGTGTCGAAGCTTTTTACCCCGGCGAAGAAGTAGTGGCCGGTACAGGGTGGGTAGGGACTCCTCTCCGAGGCGTCCGCGGACGTTTCGGAGAAACGTCCCTACTTCGAGTCGGCAGACTGTAGCCTTAACTTATCTCCCGGTTGTTTGCAGCCCAGGCCCGTCCGCCCGCTTACATTTTCGCGGGCAACTTCCACGCCTCGTCAAAGAGGCCGCCTTGGGCGACTTGATCGGCGACTTTTCCGTCCGCGCCCTTGCTGACTTGGAGGATGGCAAAGTCGCCGTAACCTTGGGCGGCATTGCCGCCACCACCACCGGCCGCAATGAGCCCGGTGTTGAGCACGACGTAGCGCTTCGGATTCAGCGGATTCGGGTATATGAGGACCGGCACATGGTCGGCGGCACTGTAGGTCTTGTCGCCGACGATGATGCTGTCCTTGGTCCATTTGATGGGCAGTTGGTCGGCGATTTTGGCGAGAATCTTGTTGCTGCCCGGATCGCCAAAGAGCACGAGGTTGTTGTTCGCGATGTCGTCGGCGGTGACGCTGGCGTCGGTTTTCGTGCGGGGATTGCCGCAATAGTCGCGCACAAACGCCGCGGTGAAGCGGTTGAGTTCCTGGGCGGCGCGCTCGCCGGCGAGGGCGTTGTTGGGCGTGCCTGTGGGCGTGACGCAGAGGAAGGCGTCGAAGAAGGCATCGTTCACGGGCCCCTGGAGATTGTGCTGCTTGCGCAAAACGGCGTCGGCGAGAGCGGTCGTTTGCTGCCAGTGTCCGGCGGCGTTGCGGGCGAGCACGATGCTGGCGGCGGGCTTCACCGCGAGAGTGTCGCCATCGATGCTCACCTGCTTGGCCTGCGCGGCGTCATCCACGATGAGGCGCGAAACATTTTGTGTCTTGAAGGTGAAATTGGCTTTCGCGGCGTCGCGCGTGGCGTCCACCTGGGCTTGGTCGAACTGCTGCTGGAGGCCGTCCACCGTGATCCAAAAATTGCGATTGTAGCGCAAGGTGTAGGTGATGAAGCGCAACTGGTCCGGCACCACGCGCCCGCGCGCATAATTTGCGGCATTGAACGCATTGATCATGGCGAGAGTCTGCCCCGTTGCGTGGGAGTGGCCCTGATTCGGCGTCGCGAGCCAAAGAGTGTTGGTGTCCGTGCCGGCCCAATGCAGCGGGCCGACGTTGTCGATGTGATAGCCGTCGTTCTTGAGTTGCAGGGCGATGCTGTTGGAGGAGGCGAGCTGGGCGTCATTTTCGCCCGCGTAGGCGACGAGTGGCACGTTCACAACGTTGAGCGCGTGCGGAATCATGATGCCATAAGTGGATAGCGAGCCCTTTTGCGCGGAGGTGAGTCCGTCAAAATTCAGGCGATTGCCGATGACGCCGGCATCAATTTCGAGCCCGCAAAACAGGTCCGGCTGATGCAAGCCGATTTGCCAGGAACCCGCGCCGCCCATGGAAAAGCCCGAGAGCAGGATGCGGTCCTTGTCGATGGCGTAGCGTTTGCATACCGACTCGATGACTTCCAGGACGTCGGTTTCGCCGGCCCAGCGGAAGGAATTGTTGCCGCGGCCAAAGGCCTCGACGCGGATGAAGTTGCCCCCACCGCCGCCGCCATTCGCGGGCCGGTCCGTGCCGCCGGTCCAATCCCAGCCCAAGTCGGGCACATAGTGGCTCATGCCGTGCAGATAAACGTAAAGTGCCATCGGCTTCGACGGGTCGTACGAGGCTGGAATGGAAACGTGGTAGGGCTGGGCGGTGCCGTCAATTTTGGAGCGGTAGGCGCGATTCACGCGGCCCGTGAGCTTGTTCCAGGCGGCCGTGCCGTCCTTGATTTCCTGGGCGCGGCGCAACCCGGCATTGAGGCTGGATAGACACTTGTTAAACGGGCTCACCGGCCCGTCGCTGTCGCCAAAAGCATTCGGCACACGCAAGGTCGTTTCCACGATTTGGCCGCAGGACTCGGCGTCCACAATCAAGTCATCGTCGGCGTGGGCGGCCTTGAGCGCCGCGATGGCGGCATTGAGTTCGTCGAGCTTGGCGTGCAGTTGGGCCAACTGGTCGGGCGTGAGTTCGACGACGTTGGGAGTCGCTCCACCGCGACCGCCGCCGCGCGGGGCATTGGCCTGGCCGGCGGGCGGCAGGGCTTCGCCTTGATAGGCGGCGGGCAGGTCGGCATTGGCGGCGGGTGCGGCGGGTGCGGCGGTATCGCCCGGCACCGCAGCAAAAAGAGGCAAGAGGGTAAGGGGGGCGGCAAAAAATGCCGTCAAAGCGAGGGATTTCATAGGGGTAAAATGCCAGAATTTCCTAAACGGGGGTATTTCCAGACAGCGGTATTTCAATCCCTCCGCCCAGGAAAAAGCAAGGCACTTTTTCGAGCGCAACTTTCGTTAGTTTGGCTGGTTTACTACAGGCGCTAGACCTGTTCCCGACCGGCGTTCGGGCGGTTTGTGATTCATTTCAGTTGCCAAAGAATAAAAGACGCGCTCAACTCTTCTTAATAGTACTGTTTTATGCCCACTACCGGTCAACCTCACCCGGCTTCCCTTAAACAAGTCAACTTTCCGCTCTGCCTTTCCCGCGGAACGGGCGTGGCCTTGCTCGTCATGGCAGTGGCCTCGGGCTTCGGTGCACTTTCCGCTCGCGCCGCGACCACTCCGGCTCCGGCAGCCAATGTTTCCACGGCGAGCTTTGCGGACTTTCAGAAAAACGTCCAACCCTTTCTGGCCGGGCACTGTTACGAATGCCACGGCGAAAAGGATTCCGAAGGTGACGTGCGCTTTGATATTTTGACCGATCAGGCGGCCCTCACCAAAAATATCGGCACGGTGGAGAAGGCCCTCAAGATGCTGGCCTCGCGCAAGATGCCGCCGAAGACCGAGCCGCGGCCGACCGAGGAAGAATACGGCGCCGCCCTCGCCTGGATGAATGCCTTTACCGACAATTATTACCTGACCGGACCGTTAAACCCGGGGCGCGTGACCATCCACCGGCTCAATCGGGTGGAATATGATAACACCATCCGGGATTTGCTCGCCATTGATTTGCATCCGGCGGACAGCTTTCCTGCAGACGACGCGGGCAACGGTTTCGACAATAATGGTGACGCCCTGACCATCGCCCCGGTGTTATTTGAGAAATATATCAAGGCCGCGGAGGTTTCCATGAACAAGGCGGTGTTCTCCGACCCGGTGGTCGCTCCTCCTTACCAAGAATGGCCTGCGGCCACGGCTGACGGTGATATCCCCAAGCCCGACGCTCCGGCGGCGGCCGCGAATGGCCGGCCTGGGCGCGGCGAAAATGCCCGCATTTTCCAACACTACGGCAACGTTTACGCGGACTATAATTTTCCGGCGGACGGTGATTACATTTTCAGCCTTAAAGGTTACCCTTCGGGCGGTGTTGCTGGCAGGGGCGGCGCGGGCGCGACGGCGGATGTGCTGTTCTATGTGGATACGACGCCCGTCGGTGGGCCCTTGTCTGACGGCCAGCGCCCGCCGCCAGCCGATCAGGGGCCGAATCCGCTCAAGGTCACTGGCAAGCCTGGTGCTTCGTCCGAACCTGCCTCGGTTAAATTCCATGTGACCGCCGGCCAGCATCGCATTTACCTGTCGTTCCGCAATGGCGCCACGGTTGAAGAATACGATAAGGCGGTAGCCGATGCCGCGGCCGCTGCCGCCGCTGCGGCGGCCTCGCCTCCGGCGGTATCCGCGACGGAGGCAGCTCCGGCGCCGGATGCTACGGCTGCGCCAACCGTCGCGGCCATCGTCCCCACGGTTTCGACGGAGGCGGCCGTGCCGGCCGCTGCACCTGCGATTGCCGCCAACGCCGGGGGCAGTGACCCCGCGGTTACAGGCACCATCGCCGCCGATCCGGCTGCCGCAGCGCCGCCGGCGGGAGCCCGCGGACAAGGCAACTTTGGCCGCGGTGGGGCGGGCCGTGGCGCAGGCGCGGGCCGTCGTGGTGGCGGTCCTTCCGGGCCCGCTTCAGTCACCGGCCAGGTCATCCTCGCGCTCCTAAGTTTCAAGGCGGAAGGCCCCGAGTTCACGAATGCCGTGGAGATGCCCGAGCGCATGCCCCAGAGTTACCGCCAAGTGATGACGGCGCATCCTTCCGCGACCTTGAGCCGGGATGCGGCGGCGGAGAAAATCATCCGTGATTTCACGACCCGTGCGTACCGCCGGCCCGTGACCGACGAAGAAGTGCAGGGCTTTATGAAATTGTGGGCCTCGGTGGATAACCCCGACCGTCCGTTCGAAAAAAGCGTCAGCGTCGTCTTGCAGGCTGTGCTGCTTAATTCCAATTTCCTCTTCCGCGTCGAAAACGACCCCCTCCCCGGCGAGAAGGACAACATCCACGTCCTGAATGATTACGAGCTGGCCTCCCGGCTCTCGTACTTCCTTTGGAGTTCGATGCCGGACCAGGAGCTCTTCGACCTCGCGGCCAAAGGCCAGTTGCACGCCAACCTCGACGCCCAGGTCACCCGCATGTTGAAGGACCCGAAGGCCCAGGCACTGGTGGAAAACTTCGCCGGCCAGTGGCTGCATTTGCGCAAGGTGGAGGACGTGAGCCCCGACGCCGAGCACTATCCCAATTTCTCCCCCAGCTTGAAGTCCGACATGCTCAAGGAGACGCAGATGTTCTTCTCCAGCATCAAGGATGAGGACCGCAGTGTGATTGATTTTATCAACGGTAATTACACCTTTGTCAATGAGCCCCTGGCCAAGCTGTACGGCCTGGACGGCGTCACGGGCGAGGAATTCCGCAAGGTGAACTTTGCGGCGGACTCGCCGCGCGGCGGCCTGCTCACGCAGCCCAGCGTGCTCGCGCTCACCTCCTACAGCGTGCGCACTTCCCCGGTGCAACGCGGCAAGTGGGTGCTCGAAAATCTGCTCGACGACGCTCCGCCCCCGCCGCCGCCGAATGTCCCGGCCCTGGACGACCAGCACCAACTCACCGGCACCCTGCGCCAGCAGATGGAGCAGCACCGCGCCAACCCCGCCTGCGCCTCCTGCCACGAGCGCATGGACGCCATCGGCTTCAGCCTCGAAAACTTTGACGTGATCGGCGCCTGGCGGCCCAAATACGCGAACGACGACGCCATCGACCCCACGGGCAAACTCCCAGATGGCACCACTTTCAGCGGCGCCCGGGAACTGGAACAAAAGCTGCTCGATTCCAAAGATCAGTTCTGTCGCTGCCTCGCCGGCAAGATGCTCTCTTACGCCCTCGGGCGCAACGTCGAGCCGTATGACAAGCGCACGGTCAATAAAATAGTCTCGACCATGGCGCAGCAGGACAATAAATTTTCCGCGTTGATCAAGGCCATCGTCCACAGTGAGGCCTTTCAGGAACGGCGCGGTTACACCGGAGACAACACATGAACACACACACCGTATCTCGTCGGGCCGTTTTGCGTGGGCTGGGCACCGCTATGGCGCTGCCCTTTCTCGAATCCCTTTTGCCCTGCCGGGGTTTCGGCGCGGTCTCCAAGGCCGCCGCGGCGCAGGCCCTCGTCGCCCCCAAGCGTCTTGCCTGGGTGTACGTGCCCAATGGTTGTGACATGGCGAACTGGACGCCCGCCGCTTTCGGCACGGATTACGAGCTTTCCCGCACCCTCTCCACGCTGTCCGACTTCAAGAGCAAGCTGCTCGTCATCAGCAACCTCGTCTGTGACAAGGCCAACCAGTACGGCGACGGCGGCGGCGACCACGCCCGCGCCTATTCCTCCTACCTGACCGGCGTGCACGCCTACAAGGCCGGCCCCGTCAAACTGGGCATTTCGGCTGACCAGCTCGCCGCCCAGCAAATCGGCCATTTTACTAAATTTCCCTCGCTCGAAATCGGCATTGAGGACGGCAAAAAGGCCGATAGCGACAATGGCTACAGCAAGGCTTACGAGCACAACATGGCCTGGCGCAATGAAACCACGCCGGTCACCAAGGACGTGGATCCGCAGTCGGTCTTTGACCGCCTTTTCGCCAGCGGCATTCCCGGCGAAACGCCCGCGGCCAAAGCGATCCGCGAGAATGACAACAAGAGCGTCTTGGACTTCGTCATGGACGACGCCAAGCGCACGCAAAATCGCCTCGCCGCCAACGACAAGCAGAAGCTCGACGAGTACCTGACTTCCATCCGCGAAATTGAAATCCGCCTCGAGCGCGCGAAGAACGAGCCGCCGCCGCCGCTGCCCGATGGGGCCGTGCGCCCGGAGACCGCCTATGATTCGTCCACCGAGAAGAAAGTGGGCATTTCCTCCTCGAGCACCGAATACCCGACGCACATTCAGTTGATGATCGACATGATGGTGCTGGCCTTCCAGGCCGACCTCACCCGCATCATCACCTTCCCCTTTGCCGACGAGGGCAGCAACCAGTCCTATCCCTGGGGTGATGCCCCCGTCCCGCACCACGGCACCTCGCACCATATGGGCGACCCGAAAAAGATGGAGCTGCTCGCCAAGATCAACATGTACCACCTTTCGCATTTTGCGTACATGCTCAAGAAGCTCGACTCCATCAAGGAAGGCGACGGCAATTCCATCCTGGATAATTCGCTCATCGGCTACGGCAGCGGCAACAGCGACGGCAACCGCCACAACCACGACAATCTGCCGTTCGTCCTCGCGGGCAAGGGTGGCAATACCATCCGCACGGGCCGCCACATGGACGCGAACGGCGCGCCCATCAACAACGTCTGGCTCTCGATGCTTGAGCACGCGGGCGCGCACAGCGACCATCTGGGTGATAGCACCGGCAAGTTGTCGTTGACCTAGGTTCGCGCGGGGACTCCCACGGCGTCGGTTTGCTCACGGCTTGGCCTCGAGTGCCAGCGGGATTTCCGCGCTCCGGGTTGAGCCCCACTCGTTCGTGACCACCACGCTGTAGGTTCCAGTGACGGGTAGGCCGACCTGTTTCAGGGAGAGGGTGGCCGTGGTCGCACCTGCAATATTTTCGCTGTCGGCCAGCGGCACGCCATTGCGCCGCCATTGATATGTAGCCACCGGCTCCGCCGCGGCCATGACGTGGAAGGTCGCCGCTTGTCCGGCGGGAATTTTTACGGCGGCGGGTTGGCTTAAAATAATCGGCGCCAACGCCGGCGACCAACCGCCGAGCACGTAGCCGGGCTGGCTGTAATTCGCGATGATTTCGGCGTCGGCCTCCTGGGTCAATTGCCGGGATGCGGGATGGCGGCGGCTCACGTTGGCCGGCTGGCCATCGCTGAGATTGGTGCTTTGAAACTCCCAATAATGCATTTGCGCAGTGTCGCCAGTGAGCGTCCAGCCCGCCGGGTTGAAATCGCCGAGCGCGCAATGCAGCAGGACCACCTCGCTATCGGGGTAGGCGGCGGTGTTGCGGGCCAGCACGGCGCCGGGCCGCGTCGTTTCAAATTTGCAGTCGAGAAAGACAAAGCCATGGCGGGCGGCCGTGCTGCGCACCCACATGAACGGGCTCGCCGCCAGGCCCTTAATTTCACACCGGTTGAAAAAGGCCGGCCCGCGGCCCCAAAGAAAATCGCCGGTGCCCTCGATGGAGGAATCCCCGACGTACACGGAATCGTTGCATTGCAGCGTGTCCGTGTGGCCGCGGAGATGCACATGGCTGACCAGATTTTGCCCGCCCATCAGGAGCAGCGCTTCGGCCTGCGCGCCGCGCTGGACAAAATTCGCGAGGGTGAGATTGAGGATTTGGAGGCCGCTCGAGTGGTCGCCCATGAACGCCGCGCGGCGGTAGGGGAACGTGCCGGGCAATTCATTGGTGCGGGTGCCGGGCGCTTGGCCGTTCAAGGCTTCATCGTTGGCGTACCCGATGACGACTTTTTCCCGGTCCTCGCCGAGAAAGGTGAGATTGGTCTTGTTGCGAAAATAAACGATTTCCTCGTAAGTGCCGTTCTTGATGAAAATCGTCACGCGCTTTTCATTTTGGTTGGCCGTGAAATCCACCGCGCCCTGCACGGTGTTGAAGTCGCCGGAACCGTCGGCTGCCACGACCAGCCAGGTCGCGCCCGGGGGCGGCGCAGTCTTGGTGGTCGGCCGGGCGGGTTCCATTTCGCGGAATTTCTGCATGGGGTCCGGCGGTGGTGGCGGTGGCGCCACGGCCTTGGTGGTGAACGTCCAAGCCGTATTTCCGCCCAGGCCCGTGAAACTTCCATCACTGACCGTGAGCACGCCCGGGTCAATTTGCACATAATAAGTTTTGCCCCAGGTCAGCACCTGATGGTGGGGATTAATCACCGCCACGTTGTCGTGAAGGATTACCGGATAGAAATGAAAGCCCTCGGTGAACCCGCCGATCGTGTCGAGTTGTGAAGGTGGCAGCGGAGCGGGCGAGGCCGGTGTCGCCGCGCCTGAGCGACCGCCGGGGTTAGGCACCGTCGGCGGAATGCTCAAGTCCAGCGTGTCCACCAGTTGGTTGTTCGCGGCGTCGTAAATACGAATCTGCCCGGAATTGCCCAAAACGGGCGGGCTCTTGAAGGTGAGAAACAAATGTGTGTCAGGATTTACGTCCACCGCCTTGTCCGCGGGAAAACGCTCACCTTCGACTCCGCCTGTCAACGCACTCACCGGGCCAAGGAGCGAACCGACCCCGCCGACATTGGCTGTGGCGCCGACGGCACCCGGCAAGGACTGCGCCAAAACCAGGAAGACGGTAGCCAGCGCAAGAGCCAATCCTCGAGGCAAATAAAAGGAGGACGAGGAGACATTCATGGCGGGGTGGAGACATACTCTTTGTTTACCCGTCAGTGTCCAATGGCAAGCCCCGGGTGGTGTCTTAATTTCGCCAAAAACAAGACGGCGGGCTGAGGGCAGCCCGCCCTACCCCAAGAAGAAACTTTAGGTAGGGCGCGCTGCCCTCAGCGCGCCGTTTCAAATTAAGACATTACCAAGCCCCGAGGATAAAAGCAGGCGATGCTGAGGCGTAAGGCAGAGGTACTCTGG
>CAZLRH010000010.1:0-49216 GCA_964562015.1 uncultured Opitutales bacterium
AGGATGAAGGATGAAGGATGAAGGATGAAGGATGAAGGATGAAGGATGAAGGATGGGGCGTGATGCGGGGCGGGGATTTTTCAAGGTTTTTTCGAACAAAAGGGATCAGAGACGGACGAAGATTTCATCCTGCATCGTGCATCCTTGTTTTCATCCCTCATCCTTCCTCCTTCATCCTTTCCAAAAGCCGCGAGGCATCGTCGAGGTCTTGATGGCAGCGCGAGACCCACGCCTCGCCCCAGAAGAAGTGGCAACTCGTTTCCGCGCGCAAAAGACGCCAGTGCACTTGTTCCAAGGCGTCGCGCGCGGGGCCGCTCTTGGGCGCCCGGTCCAGCACGCGGTGAAATTCCGCGCTAAATTTCTGTACGCGGGCGAGCGCGGCCTTTTGCGCGTCTGAGCCAGTCCATTGCACAAACTCTTTGCCATGATGCCAGCCGGTGTTCCACGCGGCGGTCTCGACCTGCACGCGGCCGTGCACGCCGTGCTGGCGGATGTAGTCGTGGATGAAACACGGGCGAATATTGTGCTCGTTCCGCCGCGCCGCCTCGAGCAGCGGCTGGTAAAAGCCGGACCAAAAATTGGAGCCTTCGCGGAAATTGCGGAACCAGCCGCCGTTGTCGCCATCGGTGGCGGTGAGCACGAGCGGTTCGAAGTCGCAGTGCCGCGTGCGCTCTGTGACCTCACGGACGAACCAACCCACATCGAGGCCGGATTCTTGGGCGTCGGATAATTGGCGGTCGCGCACAACCACCATGATTCGCTCGCCTTCGTATTCGGCCCAGTGCGGGCGATAGCGCAGGGTGGGCCAGTCCATCGTGTCCACGGCGGTGACATTTTCGCTGTCCACGATAACATAGTCATAACCCAGGCGCTTCAACAACGGGATCAGCTCCATGCTAAAGCCCATTTCCGGAGGCCAGCAGCCGCTGAAATCATGGCGCGAAAACAGATGGGCGGCCAGCGCCTGCCAGCGCGCCAGGTGCTGCTCACGGTCCGCCTCCGGAATAAGCGGTAATACGGGATGATAATAGCCGGTGCCGAGAATTTCGATGAGTCGACGGTTTTGCCAGTGCCAGAGCAGGTCCCCGCATTTGACGACGCCGTACGCCTTGGCCTGAAAAGCAGGGTCGGCGAGGGTTTCCAGCAGCGTGCCGGAGCAGGCGAGGTGCACGCGGCCGAGGTCATCGTAGGCCCACAGCGAGCGGGCGATGCGGTCGAGCGCGAAGAGGATTTCCTTGCCCTCCCAGCCGTCCTCGCCTCGGGGGTTGGGCTGATCCAGCAACGCGGCGAGGTTCCCGCCCGGCTGGTGCAGATTCAAAACGAGCGCGTGATGAACGGCCGGAGGCATAAAGGCCGGCGGTTAGCGCGTGAAAAAATCATTGCCGGCCACGGGCTTCGTAGCGGGCGCGGCGGCGGCGGGCGGGACCACGCGGGAAAATTCCGGCGCATCGGGCGCATCGATCATGGCGCGGCCCTTGAAGCCGGTGACTGTGAGATGGATGCCGCCGAGCGCTTCGAGGCCAAAAGACTCGCGCAACGTGTTCGTGAGATGGGCTTGCAGGCCCGCGGAAAAATCCGGGAGCCGCTGGCCGGCGGCGAGTTTTAGCCGCACGTCCAGATGCAATTGGCCGGAGCGGCGGGTGAAGGCCACGCGCGGGCGCGCGACCACACCGTATTGCAAGGCGGCATTTTCCACCAGGTCCGCGAGCGCCGAGCGGGAGACGCGCACGCTGCCGGAGGTGTTGGTGAAGACATCGAGCGGGCGGTTGCGGTACCGGAAAAACATGCGCAGCACCACCAGCAAAAGCACCAGGACGAGAATCGCCATAGCCATAAGTCCGCGCCCGGAATGCGGCAGGACAATATAGGAATCTGCGTCCGGCTCCACCGTCAGCGGCGCCACGGCGGAGAGAAAGGCGGCGGAAAACGGGTGGAGGAACGGGAGCATGGGAGGAATTCAAAATTCAAAATTGAAAATTCAAAATGAAGGGGCGGCGATTTGATTCATCCTTCATCCCTCATCCTTCATCTTTTCCTAGTCCGTGTGCGGCTCCGTGTGCCAGTCCACGCCGGGATCGGAGGCGGAATCCAGCCGCACGCCTTCGACGATGACGTCGATCTTCGCCACGGGATTGCCGGTCATGTGGCCAACTTTGGCGCGCACGTTGGCCTGAATTTTCTGCGCGACCTTGCCCAGCTCCGCGCCGAAGCGCAGCACGACGTGAATTTCAATCAAGTAGCGGCGCTGCTCGTCCTCGGACACTTTTACGCCGCGGTCGCTCTCGCGCTTGGAGAGCATTTCCACCAAGCCATCCACAAAACCGTCGGAGCCGACGGCGTGCACGCCCTCCACTTCGAGGGTGGATAGCCGCACGATGCTGGCGACGACGGGAATGGCGATCTTGATCTCGTCGTGCAAAACCGAGGCGGCGCCGCCGGCCTGGAAGTCGTCGGCTTCGCCGTTGGGATCGATGCGCTTGTCGGTCATGGCGGCGGGTGTTGGTTGTTGGAAAAGAGTTCGGCGGGCGAGCGGTTGATGAAGTCCTGCACGTAGCGGGTGGTGGCGTGGCCCTGGCGGAAAATCGGATCGAGCATCACCGCCCGGCAGAAGGGAATGGTGGTGGCGATGCCGCGGATGAGATATTCGGAGAGCGCGCGGTACATGCGATCGATTGCGAGTTCGCGGGTGCGCGCGAAAGTGATGACCTTGCCGATCATGCTATCATAGTGCTGCGGAATGCGATAGCCTGAATAGCAGTGTGAATCCACACGCACGCCATGGCCGCCTGGAGGGTAATATAAGCCAATTTCCCCCGGACAGGGAGCAAAATTGCGCGACGGATCCTCGGCGTTGATGCGGCACTCGATGGCGTGGCGGTGAAAGACGATGTGCTTTTGCTCGAGGTCCAACTTTTCCCCCATGGCGATGCGGATCTGGCGCTTCACCAAGTCCACGTCCGTCACCTCTTCGGTGACGCCGTGCTCGACCTGGATGCGCGTGTTCATCTCCATGAAGTAATACTCGCCGCGCTTGTCCACGAGGTACTCGATGGTGCCGGCATTCTGGTAGCCGACACTTTCGGCGAGGCGGACGGAAGTTTTGCCCATGCGGGCGCGCAAGTCCGGCGTGACGAAAGGCGAGGGCGCTTCCTCGATGAGCTTCTGGTAGCGGCGCTGCACGGAGCAATCGCGTTCGCCCAGGTGCAGGACCTTGCCGTGCTGGTCGGCGAGGATTTGAAATTCGATGTGCCGCGGGTCCTCGATGAATTTTTCGAGATAGACCTGGCCGTTGCCGAACGCCTTTTCCGCCTCGTGCCGCGCGGTATCGAATTCGCGCGCGAGCGACATGGCGTTGTGCGCGAGGCGCATGCCCTTGCCGCCGCCGCCGGCGACCGCCTTGATGATGACCGGGTAGCCGATTTTCGCCGCGATGGCCAAGGCCTCCTTTTCATTTTCCAATGGGCCTTCGCTGCCGGGCACGGTCGGGACTTTGGCGCGGCGGGCCGCTTCCTTGGCCTTGGACTTGTCGCCCATGAGGCTGATGGAGGAGGACTTCGGACCGATGAATTTGATGTTCGCCTTCTCGCACATCTCGGCAAAGTCGGCGTTTTCCGCGAGAAAGCCGTAACCCGGATGGATGGCATCCACGTCGGCCACCTCGGCGGCGGCGATGATGCGCTCAGGCCGCAGGTAGCTTTCCTTGGAGGCGGCGGGGCCGATGCAGATGGCCTCGTCGGCCAGTTGCACGTGGAGCGATTGCTCGTCCGCCTCGGAATAGACCGCGATGGTTTTGATGCCCAATTCGCGGCAGCCGCGCACGACGCGCAGGGCGATTTCGCCCCGGTTGGCTATGAGTACTTTTTGGAACATGCGCGAGGGCGGGAAGTTAGTTAATCGCTAGAGGAGCGAGAGGTAAAGGGGCGGAAAAAGGAGGAGGAGGAAGCCACGAATGGCCGCGAATTTTCACGAATAAAAAAAGAAGTCATCGCGCCAAGCCAAACCACGCGAGCTGCGCCACGTCCCCAGACGCCTGGGCTAAAACTGAGACTTGGCTGTGTTCGTGCAAATTTGTGGCCATTCGTGGCTAAAAATCTTTACCCGAGTTTGACCTTGAAGAGCGGCTGGCCGTATTCGACCGGTTTGCCGTTTTCGACGAGAATCTGCAGGACGACGCCTTTGACCTCGGCGTGGATTTCGTTCATCAGCTTCATCGCTTCAATGAGGCAGACGACGGATTCCGGGGTGACCGCCGCGCCATCCTCGACGAACGGCTTGGCGTCCGGCGACGGCGAGCGGTAGAACGTGCCGACCATCGGAGACTTGATAATCTGCGTGCCCGGCTCCTCCGTAACCGGCGCCGGCGTGTGATGGGGCGACGGAAAGGGCGGCGGCGTGCCTGGCACTGGCATGGCCATCGGTATCGGTACTGCTGCAGGGGCCGCTTGGACGCCGACTCCAAGGCCCACGGGCGTTTCGACCACAAAATTGGGTCCAGTGCGGGCGGGACCAATGGAGCCATCAGGCTCCCGGCGAAGGCGGATCTTGAAAGCTTCCTCCTCCAGCTCGAACTCGGTGAGTCCGTAGCGTTTCATCAGGTCGATGACCTGCTTTATTTCTTTGATGTCCACGATGTTACGAATGTTTTGCGAGTGACGCAGGAAGCGCCTGCACACGCTTAAAAGCGGCGCGACAGGCAATCAGAAGAGTTGCTAAGCCCCTACCTTAGGCGAATCTTCGGGTGCGGTGCAACAGCGGATTTCAGAAGAATTTTGGGCCATCGCAGGTTGATTTTTGGCCAAAAGGCCCAAAATCAGGCCATTTTTGACCAAAATTGACCCTATGGAAGCCTAATTCAACAGCAAAGCCAAAAACGGACCATAATAACGGCGAGACAAGAAAAAGCCGTGTTTTCGGTCATTTTGATGTATTTTGGCGGGATTTCCGATGGTTTTTGGGCAATTTTCGCTGATTTTGAGGCTAAAGAGCGGGTTTTCAGCCTGCAGGAACCTGCACCGGCGCAGCATTTCCGGCAAAGGGCTCGCAGTAGATTGCATGCATGCAGGCTGAGCCGTTGGCGGACCTTTATGCTAGGCGAATCCCGGCGCGCGAGGTA
This sequence comes from uncultured Opitutales bacterium, assembly GCA_964562015.1. Classification (GTDB taxonomy): domain Bacteria; phylum Verrucomicrobiota; class Verrucomicrobiia; order Opitutales; family JABDGR01; genus CAZLRH01. Next base: position 5,114 of record CAZLRH010000010.1, read on the forward strand.
ACTTTGGATCCTTGGGGCGGAATTTACTAATTCCTTGTGTCGCCCTGAACCGGAAGAGATAAACGGTGCCGGAGAAAGGCCCCATGAAGATTTTTGTCCTTACTTTGGTGCTGGGCTTGGCTTTGGTTGGCGTCGGTTGCGGGGCCATTACCAAAGACAAAGCGGCCGCGACCGCGGCTATCGCCCATTTCCACGACTTGTATAATCAAGGCAAGGCGGATGACCTCTGGAAGGCGGCTGACGCCAAGTTTCAGGCCGCGGCCCCGCAATCGAAATTTACCGAGCTTGCCGGTGCGATGTTGCGCAAGCTGGGCCCGGTCAAGTCCACCGCCAACACCGGTTGGAGCGTCAACAATGTCAATTTAGTGACGACCGTGGCGATGACGCAGGAGACCGTTTTTGAGCAAGGCAATGGCACCGAGACCTTTACTTTCAAAATGGCCGACGGCCAGGCGGTATTGCTGGGCTACAATATCCAGTCCAATGATCTCCTGGTGAAATGACTGGGTCTGCCTCCAGCATGAAAAACCTCTATGCCCTGGCCCTGTGGTGTGCGGGAACGAGTTTCCTGCATCTTCTTGGATTGTCGGCGGTGACGGTGCCGCCCGCCGCAGTGCGGAAGATCGAGATCGCTATGCTCTTGATGGTGGCGATGCTGCTGGTCTGGCTCGCGGTGGCAGTTTGGATTCGACGGCGAATCCGCGCCGCCGCTCCCTGCGGCCCCCTTGTGCTCAGTTTGTTGCGAACGTTCGCGGCACTGTACTTATTTGCCAGTGCGATAGCGTTGCTGATTTCATTTGCTTGAGGTTGCGGCACCTGGTGCTGGCACCGGCGCAACATTTCCGGCAAATAGCTCGCGGTAAATCGCATTCTTGGGCCGGGGTAGGTTCTTGATTTGAAAATCCGCGTCGCTGACTTCCCCCACGCCGTAATGGTAACAGGCCGCGAGCAATGGCAGGGAAAATGCCTGGCGGCGATTAAGGTAGTCGCGACACCACGCCAGGTACTTCAGGGCGGCGCGGGTGTTTTTCTCCCAATTCCAGGCCTCGTGAAACGATTCATCGGAAGTGTCGTACCAGGCGTCGGGGCGAATTTGCAGGAGGCCGCGGGCGCCGAGATTAAAGGCATAGGGATCAAACCGACTCTCCGCCTTCACCAGGGCGAACACAAAACGCGGGTCCAAACCGTAGGCCGGCGCGTCGTGTTCGAGCAGCCGCCAAATATTTTCCTCCGTCGGTGCGGGCTGGCCCGCGGGCGGCGAGGGCGGAGCAGACAAAAACGGGGCGAGGGCCGTCGCCATCACCAGCATAGCCGCGAGCGCCACCCAAAACGACGAGCGGAGGTGTCCCGGCCGGCCGAAGTGGGCGGTGGAAGGAAAAAATGGAGCAATCGAGCGCATCTCAATAAATCCCGATAGACCGCAGAACGATGACGGATGAAAACCACATCTACATTTTTGACGGCATCGTTAATTTCGAAAATAACCCTCAGTCGCCAACACGAATGCGCCAAAGATTCTCTTCGCCGTGAAGTTTTTTTTACGCCCGGTGGACGTGGATGCGGTCCAAGCGCCGTAATTTTGCCGAGCACTCGGGCTCCCAGCTGGGGCGGCAGGGCCTCCAGTTCCTTGCGGGCGGACCGCGCAAAGTTAATGGAATAATCAGCCACGGCGGGCAGGCTGGAGTCGTTGGGTCACGGAGGCGAGTGATTCGCGCGGCTCCTGCTTGCGTGCGCGCACGACGAGCGAGTCATAAAAATCCTCCCAAAGGTCCGCGTGTTCGCCCAAATCAATCACGACCGCGGTTTTACGCCCACGCTCATCCACGACGTAGCTGATTCCGCTCATGGAGCCAGACTAGTTGGGCGGAATTAAAAAAGCCAGCCCGGTTTGGCGCATCCGTGGATGCAGGCAGCCTACTTCACCCGCTCGGTAATAATGTCGCGGGCGGATTTGCCGGCGGGGATGAACGGGAGCACGTGCTCCGTGTACGGGATCATCACGTCGAGCAGGTACGGGCCTTCGTGCGCGAGCATTTCGCGGATGCCGTCGCGGAGGTCTTCGCGCTTGATGATGCGGCGCGCTTTCACGCCGAAGCCTTGCGCGATGGTGACGAAATCCGGGTAAATGCCGCCGGGATTGTGCGGGCCGCCGATGTTTTCGGGGTCGCCCAAAATCGTGTGGCCGCGCACGCCGCCGTAAAAATTGTCTTCCCACTGCACCACCATGCCGAGATGCTGGTTGTTCAGGAGCAGGCACTTCGCGTTGATTTTTTCAATCTTGGCGGTGGCGAGTTCCTGGACGTTCATGAGGAACGAGCCGTCGCCGTCCACATCCACCACCTGTTTGTCGGGCCGGGCCACTTTCGCGCCGAGGGCGGCGGGAAAGCCAAAGCCCATGGTGCCGAGGCCGAGAGAACTGATGAAGGTGCGCGGTTCCTTAAACCGGTAATACTGGGGCGTCCACATCTGGTGCTGGCCCACGCCGGTGGTGATGATGGCTTCGCCCTTCGTCTCCTCGAACAGCATCTCGATGACTTCCTGCGGGAGAATGTGCTTCGAGCCTTTCTTATAATTGAAAGGAAACGGATGCTCCTTTTTCCACGTGGCAATTTGCGTCATCCACGGGGAGATGTCGGATTTCTGGAAGCGCGTCTGTGCGATCAGCTGGTTGAGCCGCCCGAGCGCATACTTGATATCGCTGATGATCGGGTAGTGCGCGAATTTGTTTTTGTTGTGCTCGGACTTATCAATGTCGAAGTGCACGATGGTCGCCTTCGGGGCGAACAAGGCCACCTTGCCGGTGATGCGGTCGTCAAACCGCGCGCCGGCGGTCACGAGCAAGTCGCTGTCGCACACGGCAAAATTTCCGGCCACGGTGCCGTGCATGCCGAACCAGTAGAGCGATTGCGGGTGGTCCGCCGGGAAGGCGCCGAGGCCCATCAACGTCGAGGCCACCGGCAATCCGGTGAGTTCGGCAAATTTGCGCAATTCGGTCGCGGCGTCGGCGCTCAAAATGCCGCCGCCGATGTAGAGGACGGGTTGCTTGGCGGCCTTGATGAGTTCGAGCACCTTCAGCAGTTCCGCGTCGGACGCGTGCGGCGCCTCGGGATAACCCGCGAGCTGGATGGCCGCGGGAAACACGGGCTTAAAACGTTTCTGCTGCACGTCCTTCGGGATATCGATCACCACCGGGCCGGGCCGGCCGGTCGTGGCGATGTGAAAGGCCTCCTTGATCACGCGCGGCAAATCCTCGGCCTTGAGCACGAGGTAGCTGTGCTTGGTGATCGGGAGCGTCATCCCGAAAAAGTCGGTCTCCTGGAACGCGCTCTTGCCGATAAACGCCTGGAACACCTGGCCGGTGATGGCCACCAGCGGGATGGAGTCCATGTACGCGTCGGCGATGCAAGTGACGAGATTCGTCGCGCCGGGGCCGGAAGTGGCCATGCACACGCCCGCCTTGCCGGTGGCGCGGGCGTAACCGTGGGCCATGAAGCCGCCGCCCTGCTCGTGGCGCGGCAGGATGGTGCGAATTTTCTTCGTGCGCGTGAGCGCCTGGTGCAGTTCCATCGACGCCCCGCCCGGGTACGCGAACATGGTGTCCACGCCCTCGCGCTCGAGGCAGCGGACGACGACATCGGCCCCGCACATTTCAGGCCCCACTTCATCTTGTGGGGGAAAGGAAACGATCGACGGCTTGGCCTTGGCGGAGGATTTCATGACGCGTGGCTGGCTGGATTTTGAGCCAGAACGATGAATCAAGCATTTTTGCCGGTGAAAGGCAAGCCTTTGGAAAACAGGGAGTAGCGGTGCAATCCAGTGCGTGCGTCGGGGCATTTATTTGCCATTCCGCGCAGGTCATTATTTGGATTCTGTAGACATTTATTGCCTGGATAATAACTTTATTTTATCTATTACTTAATCAAGCATATATTTCTATAAGTAACTTTCAATTAACTATTTGACGACATTTATTCTATTACTTAATCTATTCTCTAATCTATCCCATATTCATGGCGCGCACAATCAAGTCCTGGGAAGCATTGCCCTTGCTGTTTCAGCATCGAGGGATGCTCAGCGTGGTTGAAATTCGCCAGGAGTTTGGCGTCAGCCAAGCCACCGCATTCAAGTGGCTGAAAAAACTGGAAGGGCAGATCATCCGCCTCGGGGCCGGGCGCAACACGCGTTATGCTTTGCGCCGAGCGGTGCGGAATTGGGGATCGGAATGGATTATTTCTCGCATGACAGATTTGGGCTGGATCAGCACGGGCGCGCAGTTGCAGGCCGTCTATGGCGGGTTTGTTTTGGAATTTCCTGAGGCTGAGCCGCCCTGGCTCAAGGGCAATTATCCCGGCGGTTTCTTTTCGAGTTTGCCGTTTTTTTTGCAGGACCTTCGGCCGCAGGGTTTCACCGGAAGAGCTCTGGCACGGCAAATGATGAAAGGCATCTCCAATGTGCCCAGTGACCTCAGTCGCTGGAATGACGATGATATTTTGGAGTTTCTCTTAACTTTTGGCGGAAATCTTCCCGGAGACTTGATGCTTTCGGGAAAACAGGCGCGGACCCATCCGGCCTTCGAGATCATCAACGAAAGTGCGCGCCCAAATTTTTATTTGGCGGAAGCGGAGCGGGTGTTGAGCGGTGAAGTGGCCGGCTCATCAGCTGGCGGCGAACAGCCCAAATTCTTTGCCAAGATTCGTGGTGAAAGTGGCGTCGTGCGGGAGGTGCTCGTCAAGTTTTCCCCGCCCCGGGATACTGCGGCCGGCGAGCGGTGGGCCGATCTCCTCGCGGCCGAGGAGCAGGCTTTGCGGATTCTGCGGGATGCCGGCTTAAATGCGGCCGAGGCACGAGTAGTGGACGCAGGCACCCGCCGATTTTTGGAAGTGACCCGCTTCGACCGCACGCAATTGGGCGGACGGCGCGGCGTGCTTTCCTTGGAGGCGTTGCTCGCGGGTCTCTGCGAGAGGTCGGCCACGACTTGGCTCGAGGCCGCCAACGCGTTGCAAACGGAAGGACTGATAAATCAAGATGAGGCCGCGACGTTGCGCCGACTGTGGTGCTTCGGAAATTTTATCGGCAATACGGATATGCACCAGGGGAATCTGGCCTTTTGGTTTGGTTTTGATTTGCCGCGCCCCTTTCGTCTGGCACCGGTTTATGATATGCTTCCCATGGGGCTGGCTCCCACGGCACAGGGAGAATTGATCGAGCGGGAATTTACGCTCCCCGCGCCTTTATCCGTCGGGATCAAGGAGTGGCGGGACCCATGGCAATGGGCCATCGGCTTTTGGGAAAGCGTGCAGGCTGACGGCCGCATCTCGAACCGATTTAAAGGCCAAGCCGCCAAGGTGTGCCATGCGCTCAAGGCCTTGGGGCAGGCGGGCTAGCGCAGAAGCAGCCCGGTAACATTTACCGTGGAAGATTCCGATGCCCACACGGGAATAAAATTCCGGCGGCATGTCACGCAATTATGATTGCCCGGTTTCGGGAGCGTGATACAAAAGCCCGCACTATGACTACTTCGCTGAAATCCCGGGCTCTTTCCGCGCTGGTGGCGCTTTCTCTAACCGTTGTGCCGATGGTGGCGCAGGCTTTGCAGTCCGTCTCGGTGCCGCTTTACCATGTGGTCGATGAAGCCGGCAATTACCGCCTCGGCTTCTACGCCTCCCTCGGCACGTCGCCGGATTTCAAGTTGTATGAATTGGACACGGGGTCTTCGGGCACGTTCGCCGCGTACAATTCCGAGTGGTGGCCGTCGTTCCGCTTCGTGCGCAAGGTCACTAATCCGCAGCGTTATGAGAGCGGCGTGGTCTTTTATTTTGACGTGGTTTCGACCGTCGTGGATCTCGGCGGCGGCGCCCGCACGGGCTTGGTGCATGTCGGAAAAATCACGCAGGCTTCCGGCAACGGCATTCCGCCCTCGGTGTGGAACAATTTGGTCAAGGAAGGCAAGCCGCCCCTGCACGGCGTGTTTTTCGGCAACATGGGTTCGGGCCTGAGCAGCAAAGACAACATTTTTGCGGTCCTCGCGCAGATGCCCGGCAATTTGAAAACCGGCTTCGTCATCCGCACCCTCGGCTACATCACCAACGAAAATCCCAAAACTCCCGTGCAGCAGGGCGAACTCGTCATCGGCTTGACGGACCAAATCCGCTCGCGTTTTGAAATCCAGGTGCCAATGGCCGCCCTCACCAAAAACGGCACCGACGTGACCTTCCCCTCCGGTTATTTGTGCCGCGATCAATACGGTTTGTCGCTCAATGTCTCCATTTCTGACGGCGTGAACACCTACACCTCGGCGGCCCGCCCGACCTTGTTGGATTCCGGCGCGCCCACCGCGACGTTGTATGAATTGCTGCCCGACTTCAAAGTTCCGGACGACTTGCTGAACAACAAAAAGACGGCGCTCAAAAACGGCGTGACGTTCCAAGTCTCGGCCGACAGTACGGGCTCGAAACCGGAGTGGATCTGGAACCTCACGACCGGCAGCGTGAAGAGCCTCAATAAAATCGGCGTCAGCCCGACCAAGGCCGTGGGCGAGGACATCGGCCAGATGAATCTCGGCATCATTCCCTATTACACTTACGAGGTGATGTTCGACATCCAGAACGGCGTGGTCGGCCTGCATCGCATCCCGGCGGCGGCGCAAGTGGGCCTCGACGGTAATCGCAAGAGCATCATCACCTCCCAGTCGACGTACGTCGTGCGCGGCACGGCGACGAGCCCGACGGGCATCTCAGCGATCACCTATCAAGTCAACGACGCGAGCCCCAAGAACGCCAAGGGGAACGCGCATTGGAATTTCCGGGCGCAACTGGCCAAGGGCACGAACACCGTGGTCATCCGCGCTTTCACCGGCACCGCACTGGTGACTACGACAGTCGTGAAGATCAAGCGGCTGGGCTAGGGCGGGTTTTAAAACCAATCTCCGACGGTGCGGGCGAAAGATGGCTCGCACGGCGGTACATGGATGGCCCTGGCTTCGCGCAGGGAAGGGCGGGTTGCGCACCGGCGGGTGCCACGCTAGTCGACCGGCGTTTGAATTGTGCCATTGCGCCCAGTGGCCGCCGCTATCATACTTAACTTCCCGATGAGTGCCGTGCCGTCACCTGATGCCTCTGCCGGAGCGGGTCGGACTGAGGAGAAATTACGCCAGAGCGAGGCAATGATGGCCACGGCCCAGCGCATCGCGCACTTTGGCAGTTGGGAACTGGACCTGGAAAATCCCGACGTGGACGCCAACCACCTGCGTTGGTCGGACGAGTGTTACCGCGTTTTTGGGTTCGAGCCGCGCACCGTCGAGGTCACCAACGACCTCTTTTTCGAGCGCGTGCATCCCGCTGATCGCACGGCCATCCGCGAGGCGGTGACGAAAGCCCTGCGCGAAGGCGGCGAGTATTCCATGGTGCACCGCATCGCGCTGCCCAGTGGAGAAATCCGCCACATTCGCGAGCAAGCGCGCGTGTTCACCGATGAGCGCACCGGCCGGCCCCTGAAAATGATCGGCACCGCACACGACATCACGGACCAGAAACGCGCCGAGGACACGCTGCTGCGCGACGCGGAATTGCTCGCCGTGCTGCCCGACGCCATCATGTGCTCCGACCTTGAGGGAACCGTTACCTATTGGAATCAGGGCGCCACCCGCCTGTTCGGCTGGACGGCTGAAGAGATGGTGGGCCGGCCCAACTGGGAACGCTTGCCCGAGGGCGAGCCGCGCGCCGCCCTCCTCCGGCGGCTGGAGGATTTACGCCAGGGCCGCGAAATTCACCATGAGCGCGAGGAATACCGGAAGGACGGCACGCGCTTCTGGGTCGAGGCCCGCGTGTTTCGTTACAACAACGCCCAGGGCCAGGCCGCCGGCATCATTGCCATCCTCACGGACATCACCGAGCGGCGCCGCGCCCGTGAGGAATTGCGGGTGGCGCACGACCGCCTCAGCCTCATCACGCGCGCGGCCAAGGATGTGTTGTGGGATTGGAATTTTGAGACGCGCGAATTGTGGTGGAGCGAGGGCGTCAACGCGGCCTTCGGCTACGCGCCGGAGGAACTGGCGGGCAGCTTGCAGGCGTGGACCAAGCTGCTCCATCCCGAGGACCAGAATCGCGTGCTGACGGAGCTCGGCAATCTGCTGCGCGTGGGTGGCACGCGGTGGGAGGCGGAATACCGTTTTCGCCGGAAAAACGGCACCTACGCCTTTATCATCGATCGCGGCTTTATCGTGCATAATCTCCTGGGCCAGCCCGCGCGGATGGTCGGCGCGATGGTGGACATCACCGATCGCCAGGAAGTCATGGAGGAGCTGCGCCGGGCCAAGGAGGCGGCGGAAGACGCCACGCGCGCCAAGTCACAATTCCTGGCGGTGATGAGCCATGAAATCCGCACGCCGCTCAACCCGATCCTGGGCGCGGCGCAACTGCTGCTCGACCAGGGCTGCACCGACGAGCAGCGCGAAATGCTCCAATTGATCAGCAGCGCCGGTGAACATCTTTTATTGTTGCTCAATGATATTCTCAATCTCGCCAAGCTGGAGGCCGGCCGCCTCGAGCTCGCGCCCGGGATCTTTCAAGTCTCCGATCTGCTGCGCGGCGTGTTTGACCTCAAGCGCGCGGAGACCTCGCGCAAACGCCTCGCGCTCCACGAGGAATTGGATCCGCACCTGGCGTTTTGCTATCTGGGCGACGAGGCCCGGCTGCGGCAGATTCTGCTCAACCTCGTCGGCAACGCCATCAAGTTCACCCAGCGCGGGCGCATCACGGTGCGGGTCAGGCGCCTCGCCGGGGACGGCACGCGCGATCATTTGCGTTTCGAGGTTGGCGACACCGGCATCGGCATCGCGCCCGAGCACCGCGTCCATATTTTCGAGCCGTTTTACCAGGTGGACAGCTCGTCCTCGCGCCGGTACGAGGGCGCGGGCCTGGGGCTGGCCATTTGCACGCGGCTGGTGGAAATGATGCAAGGCAAGCTCGGCGTGGAGAGCGAACCCGAACAGGGCTCGACGTTTTGGTTCGAGCTTTGGCTGGAGCGCGGCCAGCAATTTGCCGCGCCCGCCGATCCGTCCGTTCCGCCGGCCGCAGTTCCCGTGCGCCGGGTGCTGTTGGTCGAGGACGACGCCCATAATCGCGCCGTCCTCGTGCCGATGCTCGAGCGACTGAATTGCCGCGTGGTCGTCGCCCACGACGGGCGCAGCGCCCTTGAGTTATTTGAGCCGAACGGTTTTCAGGTCGTGCTGCTTGACCTGCGCCTGCCGGACCTGGACGGCTGCGAAGTCGCCCGCCAAATGCGCGAGCGCGAAGCGGCCGAAGGCGCACAGCGCACGCCTCTCGTCGCCCAAACGGCGAACACCAGCCCGGCCGACCTCGCGGCGGTGGCCGCCGCCGGCATGGATGCCTTTCTGGCCAAGCCGATTCAATTAAAAAATCTGGCGGAAACGCTTGACCGCTTTACCCAGTGTTAAGCGACGGGGACAAAGAGCACGCCCCTACGGTAGAATCGCAGGGCCGACGCCCTCCACGTCGCGCTTGTACTCGGCCCCGAGATAGGGTATATTGGGCGGTTAGTTCCTGCTCCTTATCTCTCCCTTCCCTGCCTAACGGCTTTTCCCATGACCATTCGTGCCTATCTCAAACCTCACTGCGGCTGGAGCCGCGGTGTTCGCGCCATTTTTAAGAAATACAGCCTCGATTACGACGACGTCGACATCATCGGCAAACCGGAAAACTATGCCGAAATGGTGCAGCGCTCCGGGCAGACGCTTTCTCCCTGCGTCGAAGTCGATGGCGTGATGCTCGCCGATGTTTCCGGCGAAGAGGTCGAGAACTACCTGCTCAGTCATCATCTCGTGCAGCCGACGGCCGTGGCCCCGGACGCCCCGACCAACGCGCCTTGCACGGACGAGGAGCACGCCAGCGCGCATTCTAAGACGATCCGGTTTTTCTAAAAACACGCCAGCGAGCCGGGTAAGAAACGAAGGGTGAAAGTAAGGCAGAAAGGCGAGGGCCAAAGGCTTCGCGTTGCGGCGCTTTAGCCCGCGCGGGTGTATTTCGAGTGGTGAAAAGCGCGGGATGGGGCGAGTTTTGAGACCAAACTCCGACGGCGCGCTGAGGCCAGCGCGCCCCACCCATGAATGGACGACGCACTAACTGCAATACGCCCTGGTGGGTTGGGTAGGGCGCGGTGCCCTCACCACGCCGCTTTTGTTCGAGCTTTAAAACAGAGCCTAGTTCGCGCGGCTGTAATTTAAGTGGTGAAAAGCCGAGCTACAGCCGCGCGCTACTTCGGCCCGGGCGGATTATTAACTTTCTACTTTTTACCTTTAACCGCGCCGTCACTTCGCCACTTCCGCCCCGTAATCGGCCGCCAGGAAATCTTCCACTTTGTAGCGCAGAAGCTTGCGGCGCATCCAGTCCAGCGCGGTGGTCACGGCCCGCGCCTTGACGGTCAGGCGGTCCGCCGCGGGGTAGGTCACCTTGCGGGCCCATGCGCCCACGGGCGACGAATAACCCAGGAAAATGGTGCCGACGGGCGTCTTCTCGGTGCCTCCGCCGGGCCCGGCAAAACCCGTGACGCTCAAGGCGTAGTCCGCGCCCAGCCGCTCGGCCACGCCCGTCACCATCGCCACGGCGGCCTCGGCGCTGACGGCCCCGTGTTGCAGCAAAATTTCCTCCGGCACGTCGAGCAATTGCATCTTGCACGCGTTGGTGTAGCTGACGACGCCGCCGAGAAAAGTTTTCGAGGCGCCGGGAATGTCGGTAAACGCATTCGACAGCAACCCGCCGGTGCAGGATTCGGCGACGGCGAGCGTGGCCTCCCGCCCGCGCAATTCTTCGAGCACGACTTTGGCCAGCGGGTGCAACCCGCAACAGACAAAATCCTCGCCCAGTACCTCGCGCAATTCCTTGGCGATGTTCTTCAGGGCCTCGCGCGTAAATTCCCGTTCCCCCGAACTGATGCGTACGTCCACCATGCCCTGGTGCGCGCAAAACGCCAGGCCGACGCCCGGATGTTGGCCGATCACCGGCCGGATGCGTTCCTCGACGAGCGATTCGCCCACGCCGGCGGTGCGCAATTGCACGTAAGATTCCTCGGCGCTCAACCACCCGGCGGCGCGCAACTTCGGCAGCACTTCGGATTCAAACATCGGCCGCAATTCGCCCGCGGGCCCGGGCAGCATGACGAGGATTTTCTGGTCCGTGCGGTAATAAATTCCCGGCGCGGTGCCGAAGCGGTTGCGCAACAATTCCATGCCGCGCGGGCGGAAGCACTGCTTGCGGTCACGCTCGTGGAGCGGCCGTTGCAGGCGCGCGAACCGCTCACGGATGGCGGCCTCGGCCTCGGGATCGAATTCGAGCGGCAGGCCCAGGACGCGCGCGATGGCCTCGCGGGTGTTGTCATCGGAAGTCGGCCCCAGGCCGCCCGTGGTGATGACGAGGTCCGCGCTGTTCCACGCGTCGCGAAAGGCGGCCTCGATTTCGCCCGGTTCGTCACGCACGACTAAATTGCGCCGCAGCGGCAAACCGTGGCGCGACAACTCGGCGCCGAGGAAGTTCAGGTGCCCATTTTCGCGGAGGCCGAGCAACAGCTCGTCCCCCAGCGTCAGCAAATCGATATTTTTCACGGAGAAGCGCGGACGGGGTCAGTTAAAGTCTTCCAAGCCCGTACTATACACACTCCCGGCCAAAACGCCAGCAGAAGAAGGGGCGGGAGGCCCCGACGCAGAGCGGCTCTTCAATTTGTCTATTTTATGGTCAATTTGACGGAACTGCTAGTCGCCCGGCCGGCGGAGTTGGTGACCGACACGCGATAGCTGCCTGCGCTGGCGGCAGTGACATGGCCGAGGGTGAGGGTTGCGGTGGTCGCACCGGAAATGTTCGTTCCATTTGTCAGGTTCGAATTATTCCTTTGCCATTGATAGGTAAGCGGAGCCGTGCCTGCGGCCTTGACGCTAAATTTAACCGTCGTGTTCTGGTGCGCAGTCGCTGCCGCGGGCTGGGTGGTGATGGAGGGCGGAGTAACCGCTGTGACTAAGAGAAGGGCGGTTTGGCTGGTGACGGATTTCGTCGAATTGACGACAACACAGCGGAATTGATTGCCGGTCATCGCCGAGGTCGCGCCGTGGATTGTGAGCGTAGCGGTCGTGGCCCCCGAAAATACTCCCCCATGGGCAATATTCTTCCAGATCTTCGTGCCGCCAATTTGAATTTGCCATTGATAGCCCGGCGGGGGTTGGCCGCTGGCGGTCACGGTGAATAGCGCATCGGTTCCCGCGCGCACTTTTTGGTCTTTGGGCTGAAGTGAAATCGCGGCGGCTTGTGCAGGCGGAGTTACGCTAAGGATGACCGCGTCGCAGTTTGTGGAGCCAAGGGCATTAGTGGCGACGCAGCGGAATTGGTCGCCCGACATGAGGAGGGTCACGGAGTTGATGGAAAGTGTGTCCGTCAGTGTGCCCGTGAAAGTGGCATCATTACTTAAGTCGATCCATGTGTCCGAGCCGGCGGGCAGCCGCTGCCATTGCAGGGCCGAAACGGCCCAAGGGTTCACTTTTACGGCAAATGCGGCATTTTGTCCAACGAGCACTTGGCGATCCGCCGGTTGTTGCATGAAAGATGGCGAGCCTGCGAGCGCGAGGGACAGCCTGCCTGTGGTTGTGTCAAATGCGATGTTGATGCCAGAGAAATTTCCAGTCCAAAAGCCGGTGCCATCGTCGACCAGATCTCCAGTGAAAGCGCCATCCACGGTCACCGTTGAGAAATCGCCAGCTTGGTTGGTGAAAGTGAAGAGGGTGAAATTGCCCAAGGCTAGAGTCTGGGCAAGAGTTACCGCGAGCATTCCACCGTATTGGAGGGTTCCATTGCCTGTCAGTGCAAGGCGGCTGAAATGAACAGCATCATCAATTTTGAAGGCACTCGTACCTTCCAAGGTGGCATTGCCGTTAGCGACGATGAAAGGCGTGGCGATAGCGGGGCTTAAAGTTCCATTCTGACCTACCATCAACGTGCCATTGACGACTGCACTGCCGTAAAATGCCCCGTTGGCGTTGATAGTGGCATTACCGCCCACTGTAAGTGTGCCATTGGTGGAGACATGCATTAATCCTACAGCCGTTGCATTTTGGGCGAGCACCAAATCACCGTTCACAGACACATTTCCGTTCTCGGAAATGGAGACATTGCCGTTGCCAGAAACGCCGACTGCTAAATTTCCAGATACCAAGAATTCCGAGTTGGCGTTGGCGACTAAAACGGTCCCCGCACTGCCAGGGAATTGTCCCAGGTAGCCATCGACGGTTTGGGTGGTTGCGCCATCGTAAACGTGCAAAATTCCGGTGCCGTTCGAACCCAGGGTAAGTCCAGTTGTGATGGTCCAGGCTGATCCGGGATCGTGGACCTCGATGGTGCCGATCGAGTTGAAGTTCGCCGTCCCGACTAAGCCACTGGCGCAGGTGACATTTCCGCCGACGCCAATGTTCATATCACCGAGATTTTCGCCGACAATCAAAGTGCTGGCAGCATTCAAGCGCGAGCCAGTGCCCGTAATGGTGACATTTCCCTGGCCCGGGGTGACCCCATCGCTCGTGGCATTTTGACCAATATACATGACGGAACTTGTGAACACGGTTCCACCTTGCGAAACCGTAAGATTGCCCGAGCCTCCAGTCCCGACATAAATGCGGAAACTATTTAACAGTGCCTGTGCGCCAGTGACAATGATTGCGCCTTGGGAGCCCGTATAAACGGCTATGCCTGTCGTTGAGTCGTAAAGTTGCCCCGTAACGGTCAGAGTGGTATTGGCGGTGCTTCCAGTATCCCACCCAACGTAAACTGCACCGTCTCGGATATTGCCTGACAGGGTCGGCATGGGCCCCGCTCCCAGATTGACGATGCTTCTAAGCGTTCGTGTCGGATCCGTACTCAGATCCCAGTTCGAGTTGTTATCCCAATCAGGGGTGCCAGCTTGGGCCGTCCAAATCGAGGCAGCGGGGTACGATACGCCTGCCACTGTACTAGCGAAGCCAATAAGTCCCAACACGCCGACGACCAACCGAGCTATAATTCGCGCAGGCATGAGCTATGCAGGGGAAAACAGGGCAAAAACTTACACTATACGAGTAACGTGTAATTGGACAGAAAAAAGAGCGACCAGCCGCATTTTTCACCGCCAATCCAGCCCGATATCAACCCAGGTGGCTTGATGGATGAGCGCACCGCAGGAGAGAAAATCCAGGCCGAGGCGGGCGAGGGTGGGGAGGTTCTCGAGCGTCACGCGGCCGCTGGCCTCCGTCACCGCGCGGTGGCCGATGAGCGCGACAGCCTGCGCGAGGTCGGCGGGCGAAAAATTGTCCAAGAGGATAATGTCGGCCCCGGCTTCCAGCACGGGCGGGATTTGGTCGGGACGGTCCACTTCGCATTCGAGCACGAGCCGCGGCTGGCGCGCACGGGCCTGACGGATGGCGGCGGCGAGGCGCGCGCCGGCGTCGGCATGCGTGGCGGCGAGGTGGTTGTCCTTGATTAAAATACGGTCGAACAAGCCGAGGCGGTGGTTGTAGGCGCCGCCGCAGGCGACGGCGTATTTTTCCAACATGCGGTAGCCGGGCGTGGTCTTGCGGGTGTCGAGCAGCTTCGTCGCGCTGGGGCCGAGCGCGGCCACATGCCGGGCCGTGTGCGTGGCAATGCCGGAGAGTTTTTGGAGAAAATTGAGGGCGGTGCGTTCCGCGCGCAAAAGGGTCACCGCCGGGCCGGTGACACTCGCCACGACGGTTCCTGCCGCCACGGCCTGGCCGTCGCGGATCCCGCTGGGGAAGGTGACCACGCAATCCGGCCCGAAGGCGTCAAAAATCAGCGGCAGCAACGGCAGCCCGCAAAGGGTAAGCGGACAACGGGCGGCGAAATCGGCCCGCGCGGTTTCATTTCCGACGAGCGCGGTGGTCGTGACATCGCCGGGAGTGACGGCGGCGGCGAGCCCCGCGCCGGCCAAATCTTCCTCGCGCGCCAGCGTGATGAGCTGGCGGAGGTAGGCCTGGTCGAGTTCCTCCCACGTCAGGCGGCGGGCGAGGTCGGCGGCGTTGACGCGGGGCGCGGCGGGCATAAGTGGAGGTTACGAATTAAAAATGGAAAATTAAAGATTCAAAAGTCTTACACGCACGACGGCAGGAAATGGCCAAAAAAGCATTAACCACAAAAAGCACTTATGCAGAATGTTTTGTGCCATATGTGCTTTTTGTGGCTAATTTTGTTAGCGGAGAGTTGGGGGTAATGACAAACCAGCCATGTCTGGTCCGAAAACCAATCTCGACTCCCGGGCGGGCGCGGGCAAGATGCGAAGGCTTATGGCGGCGACTGTTTTCTCGATTGCCAATCAAAAAGGCGGCGTGGGCAAAACGACCACGGCGATCAACCTGGCCCACGGCCTGGCGCGGCTGGGCGTGGCGACCTTGCTCGTGGATTTGGACCCGCAGGCGAACGCCACCAGCGGCCTCGGCTTCGAGAAAGTGGCGGGCTCCAGCCTCTACGGCCCCTTGCACGGCGAAGGCACTGCCGAGGAAAAAGTACAGGCGACGCGCCACGAGCACCTCTCGCTCATTCCCTCGGAGGTGGATTTGGCGGCGATTGAAATCGAACTCGGGCAGAAGGACAATTACCTGGCGCAATTGCGCGAAGTGCTGCGGCCCGTGCGCGAGAGCGACCGCTTTCAGGCCATCATCCTCGATTGCCCGCCCGCGCTCGGCCTGATTTCGATGAACAGTCTGGCGGCGGCGGATTATTTGCTCATCGCGTTGCAGTGCGAATACCTCGCAATGGAGGGCCTGAGCCAGATTTTGAACGTGGTCGAGCAGTTGAAGCAGGCGGGCGTGAATGAAAAGCTGGCCGTCGGCGGCATCATCCTGACGATGTACGACGTGCGCACGAATTTGTCGCGCCAGGTGGCCGACGACGTGCGGAAACATTTTGCCGAATTGGTGTTCGAGGCGCCGATCCCGCGCTCGGTGCGGCTCAGCGAGGCGCCGAGTTTCGGCCAGACGATTTTCGAATATGACGCCATGAGTTCCGGCGCGCTGGCCTACACGAAGCTCGCCGCGGAACTGGCGAAGAAGTTTAATTTAAACGCTAAGCGATAAATGATGAACGATAAATGGAAGAAGCGGACACAATTACGGCCCATCGCGCCAGGCAAGACTGTCGCCAGAGGTTTGGTGCAAGGCGATGTGTTTAGCGCTTAGCATTTATTAATTATCTTTTCCGCCTCCGCGCCATGTCTGCCGTAAAAAAGAAAAAAGCCCCGCCCGAGACGGATTCGCTGCTTGGGCGGCTGCGGCGTTTCATCGCCCGCCGCCTGCCGGGCGCGGAGCCGCGCGACGCCTCGCTCGAGGCGCTCGAAGGCCGGCTCACTTACCGTTTTCGCCAGCGCGCGTTGCTCGAAGAGGCCTTGACGCATCCGTCGTTTGCGCAGCAGGAAAAGCACCGGCGTCCGCACAACCAACGGCTGGAATTTTTGGGCGACGCGGTGTTGAGCCTCGTGCTCGCCGAGCGGTTGTTTCACGATTTACCCGCGGAGCGCGAAGGCACACTGGCGCGGGCGCGGTCGGCGCTCGGCAAGGGCGAATTGCTCGCGGCGCTTGCGCGCAAACTCGGCATTCCCGCGTGTTTGCGGCTGGCCCGCGGCGAGGCGGCGGCCGGCGGCCACGAGTGGGAGTCGAGCCAGGAGGACGCGTTTGAGGCGCTGGTGGGCGCCGTGTTTTTGGACAGCGACTACGCCACCACGCGCGACACGGTGTTGCGCTGGTTCGGTAACCTCGAGGAACTGCGCACGGAGCTATTGAGCGACGACAACCCGAAGGGCCGCCTGCAGGAATGGCTGGCGCAGCGCGGCCACGGACGGGCGCTCCATTATCGGACGGCCAAAACCACGGGGCCGGAGCACGCCAAGGTTTTCCACGTCGAACTCGCGGTGCACAACGAGGTCGTGGGCGAGGGCGCGGGTCGTTCCAAAAAAGAGGCCGAGGAACAGGCGGCGGCGCTGGGGCTGGCGAAACTCGAAGCGCGGGAAAAGGCCGCCGCCCAGACGGCGCAACAAACCCAGCAATGAGGTCCCGGCCGGACAAAGCGGCCGGAACCGGCATTTTGACATGGTTTAGGGACGGCGCGCCGCGTAACATCGGCCACCAGTTGCTTAATCACAGGGCAGGCGGGAATGCTTTTCTGCCGGACCCATCCCATGACCTCGATTTTTCCATTGTCGGCGCTTGCGCCCCACCCGGCGCTGCCGCTCGGCGCTTTTTTAGGTGGGGCGGAATTACTGCTCATCCTTCCGATTATAGGTTTCGGCCTGGCCACGACCGTATTTTGGATTTGGATGATCGTGGATTGCGCCAAGCGCATCGGCGCGGGCAGCCAAACCCACTGGATCTGGCTGATCGTCCTGCTTTTCTCCCACTTCATCGGCGGACTCATTTATTTTTTTGTCGGACGGACCACCGAGGCCCCGGCTTACACGCCGCTTAATCCCGCCGGGCCGGCGCCCACCGCGCCGACGCCCGCAGGCGCACCCACGCCGGCCTCGGCTCCGGTGTCTGCGGTCGCTCCAGCAGTTTCCGGCGCCTCCGCGACACCTTTGTCCACGCCGCGCGAGCCTTCGGTATCGGCGGCAATGGCGTCCGGCGCAAAGTGCCCGCAATGCGGAACGGCTTTGTCGCCGGACGCACCGGAAGGCCTGTGTCCGCGCTGCCTGGTGGCGGAAAATATGCGCGCGACGGCGCAATTCACCGGGGCGGAGCCGGCGAGTGCGGCTGCGTCCGGGCCGGTCGCGCCGCCGTTGCCGCCGGAGGAAATCGCGCAAAAATTTCCGCAGTTGGAAATTCTGGAATGCCTGGGCCGGGGCGGCATGGGGGTCGTGTACAAGGCCCGCCAGCCGCGGCTCGACCGCTTGGTCGCACTGAAAATTCTCGCGCCCGGCAAGGAGAAGGACCCGCAGTTTGCGGAACGCTTCACGCGGGAGGCCCAGGCGCTGGCGCGGCTGAACCACCCGAATATCGTGATGGTGCACGACTTCGGCGAATCCGGCGGCCTCTATTATTTATTGATGGAATATGTGGATGGGGTGAACGCGCGGGAAATGCTGGCCGGCGGCAAAATTGCGCCCGCGCAGGCGCTGGCCATTGTCCCGCGCATCTGCGAGGCGTTGCAGTACGCGCACGAGCAGGGCGTGGTGCACCGCGACATCAAGCCGGAGAACGTGCTGGTGGACAAACAGGGGCGGGTGAAAATTGCCGATTTCGGCATCGCCAAAATGCTCGGAAACGAGTCCGGCCCGACCTTTTACACCAAGGGCCAGCAGGTCATGGGCACGCCGTACTACATGGCGCCGGAGCAGCTCGAGCGGCCCTCGGAGGTGGATCACCGCGCCGATATTTATTCCTTGGGCGTGGTATTTTATGAAATGCTGACCGGCGAGCTGCCGATGGGCCGGTTTGCGCCGCCCTCGCACAAGGTGCAGATGGACGTGCGGCTGGATGAAGTCGTCTTGCGCACGCTGGAAAAGGAGCCGCAGCGCCGCTACCAGCACGCCAGCCAGGTCAAGACCGCTGTCGAAACCATCACGGGCGTTTCCACCGGTACTCCGCCCGTGCCGCCATCGGGCGCCCCGGTGCCGGCTCCGGCCGGTTCGCCGCCAGTTCCTCCACTCGCGACCAACGCTCTAAGTGAACAAGCGCTGGCGGAGGCGGAGCGACGCGTGCGGATACCGGCGGTGGGGTTGATTCTCGCCGCGATCATCACGCTTGTATTCATGCTCTCGGTGGACCGGCGGACCATGCTGCCGCCGGCCCTCTTTATCCTGATGGCCTTGGCGAATTTGTTTGGCGCGGTGCGCATGCTGCAATTGCGCAGCCACGCCTGGGCCATGGCCGCGAGCATTTTGGCCATGCTTTCGCCGCCGGGTTTTATTCTCGGCGTGCCGTGCGGCATTTGGGCGCTCATCGTGCTCACGCGCCGGGACGTGCGCGAAGTTTTCGAAGCGAAGGAACAGCAGCGACGGGCCGGCCAGATTTTTAACCAACCGTTCTCACCTACGCCTTTCGACTCCGCCTTCCGGCCCCAGGCCGCCGAGGCCGCCGCGACGGCCACAACCCTGGAGCGGGCGCGGAGCTTGGTGCGCGTGCCGGCGATCGGATTAATTTTATCTTCCTGCCTGACGCTCGCGCTCGCGGGTATTGCATTTGTGATCTTAATTCTCGCACCGCTGATGATGCATGTGCCCTCGCCGCTCCGGGCGTCCAGTGTGATGGGCAACCCGGTGTGGAAGACCATTTTTCTCCTCTTCTTGACGCTGCCGGTGGGCGTGGCGGGTTTATTGATTTTGACGGGCGCGCGGCGGATGTTGCGGCTGGAAAGCCAGGGCTGGGCGGTGGCTGCGGGCATCCTGGCCTTGCTCGTCCCGCCCTTTCTGCTCGGCTGGCTGTTCGGCTTGTGGGCGCTTGTGATTTTGAGCCGCCGCGATGTCAGTGACGCCTTTGCGGCCCAACGCCAGTCCGGCGGGATGACGACCGTGGATGGAAATGCGACCGGGCGCTCCTCGAACGCGCTGGCGGTGTTCCTCGTTTTGGCGGCCATCGTTCTCGTAATAGCCATTCCGCTGATCCTGGGCGTGGGTTGGGTCCGCGTGCGGCGTACAGCCATGACGGCGAATGAATCGCCGGTGGAATCGATAAGCTTCCCGGCGGTGCAAGTCCACCAATGGATTTTGGAAGCGCCGGCGAATTTGGTGGACCGCGTGGTGCCGCAGGGGATGCGCTCGTCCGTCGGCAACGAGGACACCGCGTATCAAACAGCGACCATCGGCCAGGACGCGTTGAACATTCTTTTGCGCGGGTCGCCGCCGCTATTCACCAACGTGTTGGTGGATCGGGTGCACGAGGTGCAGAATTGGCCCGGTGATGCGGACACGTGGACTTATGCGCGCAGTACCGCGGGCGTGGAATACGTGGGCAGCGGCGCGGGCGTGCTGGGCCTGCAGGACCAGAGTCTGGGGCTGTTGCTGCATGCGGAGTATCAGGTGATGCATTCACCCGGCTCCGGCAAAGCCACCGTGACCCCGATTTTCTTCGAGGGAGCAATTCCGCCGGACATGGCGCTGGTGTTTTTAATCCCGCAGTCGGAAGGACCAAGCAGCGACAACTATTTGGTCATAGCGTTTGAACCGCCGCTGCGCAATCTGCGCTCCCCGCGCTCCACCGCCTCGGCCTCCGTGAACCGAAGCGGCGTCTGGGGTGCGCCAGCGATGGTGGCAGTCGCCCCGACGGTGCCCGCGCCGCCGGAAGCTCCCGCCGGCCCGGAGGCACCCACACCTGCGCAAATTAGCGTACCCGCCGTCCTGGTGCCCAGCGCCCCCGAAACTGCGCCATCGAACGGGCCGGAGCCCGTCACTGAAGTTGAAATCCCGTCGGTGCCAGCGAGTGTGCCGATACCGGTGCCGTCATCGAGTTCCAATCCTGCGCCAGTCGTTGCTCCTGTGCCCACGACCACCAGCAGCGAGGCGACCACGGCAGATTTGCAGGTCCGCCTGCAAGCGGCCGAGACCATCGCGGCCTTTACGGCGCGCGATCAGGCGCTGCGCCGTGTGGCCATTGACGCCGCCGGGCTTGGCGACGCCGCGGTCGTCCAGGAAGCCCTGCGCAAAATGGAGCAATTCACCGAACGCGACGCCGCCGCCAGCGAAGCCGCGGTGCGACTGGCCAAAGCCGGCCAGCGGGCCGCCGCGATAGCGGTCGCCCAGACGATTTCGCAATTCACCGTGCGGGATGACACGTTGCGCCAATTGTCGCAATGAACCCTCCGGGCGGCCACCACTCGCCGCTTGAACTTTCGCCCGGGATGAAGTGCAATGTCGTGGTGAATTTCCTCCATCGTTTTCGTTTCGCCGGCGTACTTGCGTTGGTTATGATTAATCTATGGCCGCTGCGTCCGCTCTTTGGCCAGCCGGTGGACGAGCGCCTGGCGGTCGCCGCGAAAGTCAATGGCCAGCCCGTCAAGATGGCGTTCGACACGGGCTCGGATGTCTCGGTGCTGTTTCGGCCGGCGGCGCAGCGGTTGGGCCTGTCGATTGTCGAGCCGCCGGCGGGCACGCAGACGGCACCCGGCCAGGTGGCGCTCGCCCACACCGCGCCCGTGCAACTGGCGTTTTGGAGCACCAACACCTCCACGACCCTCTTTGTGGCGAACGTGCCCGCCGGCATGACTTCGGACATCGACGGCGTGCTGGGCTGGGCGCCGTTACGGAATAATATTTTCACCTTTGACGCCGTGAACCTGCACATGAGCAACAGTGAAGCCGTGCCGGCGGATGCGCTGCATTGGATCACGCTGCCGATTCGGGCCAGCAGCGCCTCGCTGGTGCTGGAAACGCCTGGGCCCGCCGGGCATCCCGGTGTGCTGCCCGTGGACACCGGCATGAGCGAGGGCGTCGCGCTCGCGCCGGCGCAATGGCGGGCGTGGCGGGCCGCGCATCCGCAGGCGCCGCGCACGCTCAACGCTTATTACATGCCCGCGGCCGGGCTGGTGGTGAACGAAGTTGCGTGGGCCGACGACTTGCCGCTGGGACCGCTCACGCTTCATGGCGTGCCGGTGCGCGAGGCCAACGCCATTGAAACCGGCAACGCCGGCCCGGACTATGTCGGCACCTTGGGCATTTATGTTTTCAAGCGGACCAACCTCGTGCTCGACGGCAAGGGCGGAGAGGCCTATTTCCAGCCGCTGACCACGGCGGCCCCGGAATTCCAGCACAACCGCCTTGGCGCCGTATTCACTCCCCGTGATATGAATAGTGACCCGATGATGGCCACTGTTCTGCCCGGCACGCCGGCGGCCGCGGCGGGCCTGCAAACTGGAGACGTGCTCTTGAAAATCGACGATCTAGACGTGACCAAGTGGCGCACCACGCCGGGCATTCTGCCGCTGAGCCGTTTTTGGCAAAAGCCCGCCGGCACCAAACTGACGTTGACCCTCAAGCGCGGAGACAAGGAATTTCAGGCGGCCGTCACCCTGCGCGATTTGATCGGCCCCCATGTTTCTGCGTCCGCTGCACCAGCGGCGAAGAATTAATTTCGCGTCCACCATCCTGCCATGTCCGGCGCGACCACTCCCGCACCCGCGCCCACGGCGAGCCCCACGACTCCCGGCGCGCGCAGGGTCCGGTTTGCGACGACGCGCTGGACGATGGTGCTGGCGGCGGGCCGGAAAGCCTCGCCCGAGGCACGGCGGGCCCTTGAGGAATTGTGCCGCCTGTACTGGTATCCCCTCTATGCGTATGTGCGCCGGCGCGGGAAAACGCGCGAGGACGCCGAGGACCTGACCCAGGAATTTTTCGCGCGCCTGCTGGCCAAGGATTTTTTGCGCGGAGCGGACCGCGAGCGCGGACGCTTTCGCGCGTTTTTGCTCGTGGCCTTCCAGCGCTTCATGGCCAATGAATGGGATCGCTCCCGCGCGCTGAAGCGCGGCGGCGGCCAGACGCCCGTGCCGCTGGACGGCGACGCCGCCGAACGCCGCTACCAAATCGAGCCGGCCGACGAAATGAGTGCCGACCGCATTTACGAACGCCGCTGGGCCTTGACGCTCATCGAGCAGACGATGGCGCGCTTGCGGCGCGAGTACGCCGAAGCCAGCCGCGCCCGGGAATTTGAACAGCTCAAGGGCTTTCTCACTTCCGCGCGCGGCGAAATTTCCTACGCTCCGGCCGCGACCGCACTGGGGCAGACGGAGGGCGCTTTGCGTGTGGCCGCCCACCGGATGCGCAAGCGTTTCCGGGATTTATTCCGCGAGGAAGTCGCGCAGACGGTCTCCGGTCCCGACGAAGTGGATGAAGAGTTGCGGCATTTGCTGACGGCGCTATCGTGAGCGGCGAAGGGATGAAGCTGTAAAGGGGCAAAGGAGCAAAGGAGCAAAGGGGCAGAGGAGCAAAGGGATAGAGGTACAGAAAGTGTCGACAAGTTGGAGGTCGCCGATTTTTCGAGGGATGCGCGGGGGCGTGAGCGTCTTAAGGGGTGCAAACCAATCCATTCCTTACATGACTATGAAAACGCTGCGTAACCTTTTGACCTCGGGTCTTTTCCTTTCACTGTTGGCGGGTGGCTCGGCGTCCACGGTTCACGCGCAAGCGGCTGCTTCAGCGACCAGCGCGTCCGGCAATCCGCCCGTCGCAGCGGCCACTACGAGCACGATGGCGAACACCCAAGCCGGCAGTCGCTTCAAGGAGTTGGAGGCGCTCGACCAGAAAATCAAAACCGCGGAAGAAGCCGCCGTTAAGGCGCGCAAGGCCGCGGACAGCGTGGCGGACAAATACGGGCCGAATGCCCCGCCCATGCAGGCGGCCAAATCGGCGGAGACCGCGCTGACGGACTTGCGCACGCAGCGGGCCGCCTTGGCGAAAAAACTTTCGCTCGCGGCACCCTTTGAATTTCACGGCGGCTCACCCCGGCAGTTTATCACGGAATTTCAAAACCATTTTCAACTCGACTGGGGCAATGTGCTGACCATCGCGATTCCCAACTCGGAAGTGCATGTGCCCAGCATGGTGGTGTCCGAAGGTCCGTGGTCGGTCATTGACCTTTATAACCACTTGGGCGACTACAACCCCGGGTTGGGCCAATGGATCATTGAAGGTGATTACGACAAGCCTTCCGTGGTCATGCTCAGCCCCGGCAAGGGCGCAGGCGCCATGACCCTGGCGGCGGGCCAGTCTTCCGGCTCAGCCATGAAGGTAAAGGCGTTGCCCATTGGCAACATTCCGAAGGAAAGCTGGGAATTGCTGCAAAAGAACGTGGAGATGGCGGCAGAGATGGCCAATGAGTACGCTGCCGGGAATGGAAGCGAGCAACGGTATAACGGCAGAATGTACATCCAGGCTGACGCCAAAGTTGTCATTGTCATGGGAACACCAGACTATCTTGACTTGGTCGCCTCTGTCATTGGAGCCTATGACCAGGCTCCGGTCGAAGAGGTGGAGGTGCGCATCTTTCATTTGCAGTATGCGCGGGCTGAAGACTTGGTTAATTTGGTGAAGGCCTCGACGAATGTGGCGGAAGTCGCCGTGGACGGGCGTACCAATTCACTGGTGATCAGCGCCCTGCCCTCGCACATGACAGCGGCGGTGGACTTAATCTCGCGGCTGGACATTCCGGTGGACCAAACCGACACTAAGAAGCCCGCCCTCTGAGCCGAAAAATTTGCATGCGACACCCGTCCAGTCCACCCACGGCGATTTTTCCGGATTTCCTGGTTATGACTTTGCCGGAAGAGGCCGCTCCATTGCGAGCTGCGCCGGTGCCACCAGCCCCGGTGCTAGGTGCCATGACGCGCGCGATTCGTCAGGGGGATGAGGCGGCGTTCGCCCAGTTTTTCGATTTATACGGGTGGCGCATTTACCGGCATCTGCTCGTGCTGGCCCGCGGCGACGAGCAGGCCGCGCGCGAGGTGCAGCAAGCCGTCGCCCTTAAATTGGCGCGAAAAATTGAAATTTTCGAGGAGGACGGACGCCTGTGGGCGTGGCTGCGCCAAGTCGCGCGCAATGCCTTTGTGGACCATTGCCGCGCACGCCAGCGCGAGGACCGCTGGGTGGAATTGCATGAGTACATCCTGCGCGCCGCGGAACCCGACGATTCGAGCCTGAGTGACGCCTTGCACCGCGCGCTCGGCGAATTTGGCCCCGCTGACCGCGAGCTGCTCCAGTCCGCCTACGTCGATGGACGGCCGTTGCGCGAACTCGCCGCGGATGCCTCGGCGACCTACAAGGCCGTCGAGTCGCGCCTCGGCCGTCTGCGCCAAAAATTGCGC
The DNA here is from genome assembly GCA_964562015.1 of uncultured Opitutales bacterium. Lineage (GTDB taxonomy): Bacteria > Verrucomicrobiota > Verrucomicrobiia > Opitutales > JABDGR01 > CAZLRH01. The sequence goes on from CAZLRH010000010.1 coordinate 29,929, forward strand.
ACACGTATTTTGTATTATTTACGTCATGAAGACTGAACCGGAACGCCAGGACGACGCCTTGGTGGACGCGGCCTTGGGCGGCGAGCCCTGGGTGGCGCTGCACGCCGAAGTCAAGCGGGCGGCACTGGCAGCCTTTCGCGCGCGGCAGCGGCGGCGGCAGGCCCTGGCCTGGTCCGCGAGGCTGGCGGCTTGTTTCCTGGCGGTGGCGGGCGCCGCCTGGTGGTGGAGCGGCTCCTCTCGCATCGGGCTAGTGGCGCAAGCACCTGCCCGCGCGGCGGCGGCGGCTTCCCGCTCGGCAGCGAAAGCCGCGCAGTCTCCAACTTCCGCAGCACCCGCCCTGCCCGCGGGTCCGTACATCAGTGAGGCCGAATTGCTGGCGTTGTTTCCCCCGGGCAGTTGCATGATGGCCGAGATTGACGGCGAGCGGCGCTTGATTTTCCTCGATCCGAAAATCGCCGCGGAGGGCGTGGAAATGCGAAAGGGGTCGTGAGGGGAGGTCGGATCAATTCCGGCCAAAAATTAATTGGCGGCAGGGCTGGCCGAAGTGAGCGAACGTGTAAAATATCTGTCATGGGCCGACGGTGGCTTGTCGAACGCGACCGATGCACGTATCAGGTTTACATGGCGACTAATGAATTCAGTGGAGAAGGGACAAATCGCGGACGTTTTGGCGTGCGGCGTGTGCCATGGCTAGCCATCGTGCTCACGTTCGTGGCGGCCGAGTTGTTAGTGATAGGCGGATTTGTCACCGCTGAATTCTTCCGGACCATGGATTCTAGCGCCCCCGCGGTCATCCAAGCCTTTCCCGCATCAATGGCCGGGGCCCAGCGTCCCGAGGGGGTCAGCCCGGAAACTTTGGCCGCCGCAGCGCAAGCCATGGCTGATCCCGCACTCCTCGCGGATGTGGCCAATAGGCTCACCCGTGCGCAATTGGACCAGTTGCGCAAATCACCGTGGCCGTGGGGCAGCCCCAGCAACGAGGCCCCGACCGAGCTTTTGCGCCGCCATCTCCGGGTGGACGTATCAGCCGCAAATTCGACCATGCAAGTCAGTTTCCACAGTTTTGATCCTGATTTGGCCCCGAGCGTGGCGAATAAATTTGCCGATGCCTTCCTCGGCCGGGCGCAAAATGAAACGGCGGAAAGAACGGCTTTCGGGAGTGGAGTGACAGCGGCCACGCAATACCGCATTTTGCAAACGGCGGCACAGTCTGAGGCGCCCCAGTTTGAGGCCGATTATCCGCGGGCGGTCGGCTGGGGCCTCCTCGTCGGTTTGCTGGTCGCCCTTCCCGCCGCCCTCACCGTGAGCCTGCGCGGTGGGCGCCGCCCGCCAGGCCAGGGCTAGCAGGAGGCCGCCGCGCGAGGACGGAAGATATTCTTGAAAATAGTTGTTGACGGGCAGAGTACTCTAAACTACAGAGTACTCTATATGAACGAAGAAATTCCTTCCGCGCCGAGCCAGGACGAGGCGCTGGCGTCCCTGGCGGACATTGAACAGGTGAAGGCGCAGACACGCCAGACGCTGGCGGGCGGCATGTCGGCGCCGATGCTCATGCTCTGGGGGGTGATTTGGGCGATGGGTTTCACCTTCACCCAATTTTTTCCCGAGCAGGCGGGCTTGGCGTGGGTGGCGCTGGATGCGGTCGGCGTGGGCGGCTGCATCTGGCTGGGCTCGCGTCACCGTGAGCGAGTCCTCAAGCGTTCCGGGGGCGGGCGCATTCTCGCTGCCTGGCTGGTGCTGATCGTCTACATGGCGATCTGGGATATTTTGATGGCCCCCGGCGCGGTGCTTAACAGTTGGCAGGCCTTCGCGCGCATGGGGGCATTCAATGTCACCATCCCCATGTGTGGTTATGTGATCATGGGCTTGTGGATGGGCCGGTTCTTCATCTGGCTCGGTGCCGCCGTCACGGTTTTGACGCTGGTTGGCTACTATGCCCTGCCGCACTATTTCTTTATCTGGACCGCCGTGATGGGCGGCGGGGCCCTGCTCGGCACCGGCTGGTACCTCCGCTTCAACTGGAAATAACGATGCCCGAAATCGACAAAGTCATTCACGCGCCCGCCCGCCTGAGAATCATGGCGGCGCTCATGGCGCTCGGCCCGGGCGACGAGCTGGATTTCACCGCGCTCGGCCACATGCTCGGCCTGACGGACGGCAACCTCGGCGCGCATTTGCAGACGCTCGAGGAGGCCGGGTACCTCAAACTCGAAAAAAGTTTTGTCGACCGCAAGCCGCGCACGCGCATCCGCACCACGCCGCGCGGCCGGGCCCGTTTTGAGGAACACGTCGAGGCCTTGAAGAAAATTTGCGGGATGTGATCTCCACCTTTTTTCCCAACAACAACGCCTATTCATTTTTATGAAAAATCCGCCATCAATGGAAACCACTCGAGCCGTCCGCCTGGGGCTGGCTCTCCTGAGTCTCGCCTGCTTTGGGCTCGTGGCCTGGGTCTTGGACTTGCGCCACGAAATCGACCAAATGAAAACGGCGACTGCCGACGCGGAATCCCGCGCCGCGGCGTCCGCCCGGGCGGCCAAGACCGCCGCGGCCGACGCCCGCCGCTGGCAGGCCGTGGCCGCGAGCGACCTCGGTGCCGCGAAAAATGAGCCGGCTCCCGCGACGCCCGATGAGGCTGAAGCCGCCAAGGCGGAGCACAAGCGCAAGGTCGATGCCGATGCGGCGGCGGCGATCATGAACAACCCCGCCATGCGCGACATCATCAATTCGCAGCAGGCCGTGCTCACCGAGGTGACCTACAAGGACCTGATGGATCGCCTCAACCTTTCGCCCGCGGAACGGGATTATTTCCAGAAGCTGCTGGTCAAAAAGCAAACCGACCTGGTGAATTTGGGCATGGCGATGATGAATCCCGGCTTGTCGCCGCAAGACCGCATGGGCGTGCTCCAACAATTGCGGGACTCGCAGTCGACGGGCGTCGCGCAGATTCAGGAGTTTCTCAATGACGATTCGGACTTCGCGGCCTACCAAGCTTACCAGCAGCAGGAGACGGAGCGCCGCGAGGTCGGGCTGTTTGAATCCGCGGTGGCCCAAAGCGAACCGCTCGAGCCCGCCAAGGCCGACGCGCTCGCCGGCCTCATGGCGCAAGAGCGCCAAAACTACCCTTTCACGGTGGACTTTTACAACGACGCCATGTTGGCGCGCCCGCAGAATTTGACCAGCGATGTGGTGAATAAATTTTTCGAGGAGCAGCAGGGTTTTCAAGATCAAGTCGCCGCCAAGGCCGCGGATATTTTGAGTCCCGCGCAGTTGCAGGCCTTCCGTCAGAATCAGGCCGCCACGCGGGCCATGATGAAAACCAAATTGAATTTTGTCGTGCAGGGCGTGAGCGCCGGGCAGTAAAGCGGCGGCGCAAGAAAGCGTGCAAAGGCGCGGGCGATGCGTAGCATGAACGGTTTCGCCGCAGGAGGGGCGTTGCCGCATGAAACCCGTGGTTTTGCCGGAGGAATGGTCGCCGCGCCTCGTCACGGGCGTGACGGAGTCGGCCGCGGGCGCATTTCTCGAACAACTCGCGCGGGTGCGCGGCGCGGCGGTTTCCCTCGTGCTCGCGCAGGCACCCCGGCTGCTCGACGGCTTGGCGGAAGACATGTTATTTTTTCACCAACTGGCGACCAACGGCCAGCCGCCGTGGGAGGTCGTGCTTTACCCGGAAGTGCCGGAAGCCGACGCGGACGACCCCCGCGCGCTCGAGCGGCATTGCGACCGCCTCGCGGCGTTGACCGCGCTCGGTGCGCGCCAAGACAATTCCGCCGCCCGCCCGCTCCTCATCGTCACGACGCTCGCCGCGGTCTTGCAGCCCGCGCCGGGCTTGGAGGCACTGACGCTCCACGAAGTGCGGTTGAAAGCGGGCGCGCACGCCAGTTTTGCGGAATTGGTGCAACGCTTGGGCCACGAGTTGGGCTACGACAGCGAAGCGCTGTGTGAAACGCCGGGGCAATTTGCCGTGCGCGGCGGTTTGATTGACGTTTACCCTTTTAATGCCGATGCGCCCTTGCGCCTGGATTTTTTTGGCGACGAATTGGAGTCCATCCGCAAATTCGACCCCACCACGCAGTTGAGTGCCGAAAGCCTGGCGGAGCTGGTCATCGCGTCCACGCCGCGCGACTTGGCGAAGGACGCCCCGGCGGCCGGCCTGCTCAAGCATTTGCCCGCGCCCGTGCACTGGCTCGTGCAGGAGCCCGCGCGCCAGGCCGCGGAATTTCCGGATTTATGGAGCGTCCCGGAAAAAATGGCGGCGTGGCGCGCCACTTTGCAAACCGTGCTCGACGAACGTGCCACCGCGAGGGACGAATGGACCGGGCTCACGGAATTGGACGAAGGCGGCGGTGCCTTTGCCGCCGAAACGCGTCGACTTTCCACCCGCAGCGAACCGACGCGCCTGCATCGTCCGCTGGCGGACATGCCGGCGTTGGGCGCGGCGCGGCTGGCGAGTGACCAGGCCGCCCAGCGGGAATTTCTCCACACCCTCGCCGGCTGGGCGAAGGCGGGGACGCAAGTCGTCGTCGCCACGCGGGCGGACGGCGAGGCCGAACGCCTGCGCGAAATTTTGGCGGAGGACAAAGCGTTGCGCAATTTCAAGCCGGCCTTGGTCACCGGCGATTTGACGGCGGGCTTTCGCGCGCTGGCCGACGGCGAGGCGCGGCTCGAGTGGCCGGCGCGTCCGGAAGTGGGGCGGGCAGGACTCGCGGTGATTTCCGCTGGCGAAATTTTCGGTCGGCACCGGCAGCGGCTCGCCACCTATCGCACGCGCAAATTGCCGCAGCGGCACCGCGTGGACCAACTGCTGGATTTTTCGGAAATTGCGGAAGGCGATTACCTCGTGCACGCGGCTCACGGGGTGTGCCGCTTCCGGGGCATTCGCAAGCTGGCGGCGGCGGGCCGCGTGGACGAAGTGATTTCGCTGGAATTCGCGGGCGGGCTCGAAGTGCATCTGCCGTTGCACGAGTCGCATTTGTTGTCGCGGTACGTGGGCCTGGCGAAGCTGGCCCCGCGGCTCGGCAAAATCGGCGGCAATACCTGGGACAAAACCCGCCGCGAAGCTGAAGTCGCCACACTCGATTTTGCCGCCCAGCTCCTGCGCCTTCAGGCGGAGCGCGAACAGCGCGTCGGTTTCGCCTTCGGGCCGGACGTGCCGTGGCAGCGTGAATTCGAGGACGGTTTTCCGCACGACGAAACGCCGGACCAATTGCGCGCCATCACCGAGGCCAAGTCCGATCTCGAACGCCCGCGCCCGATGGACCGTTTGCTATGCGGCGACGTGGGCTTTGGCAAAACGGAAGTGGCGTTGCGCGCGGCTTTCAAGGCCGTGCTCGGCGGCAAGCAAGTGGCGGTGCTCGCGCCGACGACGATTCTGGCCCAGCAACACTGCAACACCTTCCGCGAGCGGCTCGCGCCGTTTCCCGTTTCGGTCGAGCAATTGAGCCGCTTCCGGTCGCCGAAACAACAGAAGCAGGTGCTGGCGCAGCTTAAAGAAGGCAAGCTCGACGTTGTCATTGGCACGCACCGGCTGCTGAGCGGCGACGTGCATTTTAAGGACCTCGGGCTCGTGGTCATCGACGAGGAGCACCGCTTTGGCGTGCGGCACAAGGAGCAGCTCAAGCGCTTGCGCGCTTCCGTGCACGTGCTGGCGATGAGCGCGACGCCCATTCCGCGCACGCTTTATTTCGCGCTGGTCGGCGCGCGGGATTTGAGCGTGATTGAAACGCCGCCGCGCGACCGCCTGCCGATTGAGACCATCGTGAAAAGTTACGCGCCGGAAGTGGTGCGGGACGCCATCCGCGCCGAACTCGCGCGCGGCGGCCAGGTGTTTTATCTCCACAATCGCGTCGATTCGATCGAGGACACCGCGCGCGGGATTCATAAATTGGTGCCCGAGGCGCGGCTGGGGGTCGGCCACGGCCAAATGGACGCCGACGATTTGGAGCGCCTGATGACGCGCTTTGTGGCGGGCGAATTCGACGTGCTCGTGTGCACGACCATCATCGAGTCGGGCCTGGACATCCCGAATTGCAATACGCTCATCATCGAAGGCGCGGACCGGTTTGGGTTGGCGCAGTTGTACCAATTGCGCGGGCGGGTGGGGCGGTTCAACCGCCAGGCTTATGCGTATTTGCTGTTGCGGCGGCATGCGAAATTGTTGGACCAGGCGCGGCACCGGCTGGCGGCGATTCGCCAGTTCAACCAGCCCGGCGCGGGCTTCCGGCTGGCGATGCGGGATTTGGAATTGCGCGGCGCGGGCAACCTCCTCGGCGCGGCCCAGAGCGGCCACATCGCCGGCGTGGGTTTCGATTTATACTGCCAGTTGCTGCGCCAGAGCATCGCGCGGCTGAAGGGCGAACCGGCGGCGCTCACCGTGCGCGCGACAGTGCGCCTGGATTTTGTCCACCTCGGCGAGGCCGCGAGCGAACACACCGTGCCCGCCCTGGCCGCCGTGGCGACGGACGACACCGGCCACGGTTACGCGGCGTTGAAGGAGGCCGAAATGGCGGGCCAATTCCTCGCCGGGATGACCGCGAGCCTTCCGGCGACTTATGTTTCGGACACGCGCTTGCGGCTCGACCAGTACCGCCGGCTCGCGCTCGCTTCCACCCCCGCCGAGGTCAAGGCCCTGGCGGCGGCAATGCGGGACCGCTTCGGCCCCTTGCCGGAATCGGCCAAAGCCCTGGTGAAACTCACCGAGATTCGCGTCTGGGCCGAGCAGAAGCGTCTCGTGGCGGTCGAGACGGAGGGCGACCGTTTAAAATGCGAGCGGGCGGGTGGAATGCGCGCGGCGGGCGGGCGTTATGTGCAGCTCGGCCATCGGTTTCCCCGCTTGACCGCCGCACGCCCTCTGCAAAGAATGGAGGAAATCATCCGGTTCCTGCAACGATGGGAACCAGACCAGACATGAGAAATTTGACCGGCATATTGTTTTGGGCCGCCACGTTTGGCGGCGTCGCGCTGGCGTCGGCGCAATTGACGCCTCTGCCCGGCGCCCTCCCGCCCGATCCGGCCAGCCCGCCCGCCCTCGCCCCGAGCCCGGAGGCACCGGCGGCCATGGCGGCCCCGAGCGCCGCGGCGCCTGCGAACACCACGACGCCCGGCGCCCCGCGCGAGATGAAGTACCAGAACGCTGTGGCCGCAGTGGTGAACGACAAGATCATCACCTTCGATCAGGTGCGCAAGGAACTGGCCCCGCTGGAGCCGACGATTTTTAACAAGATTTACGCCAAATACGGCACCAGCCAGCAGGACCAGGCGAAAAAAGAATACGGGGCGGAATTGGAGGCGGAGGCGAAGGATTTGCTGCACTTGATGGTGGACCGCATCCTGACCATCGATGAATTTCACAAGTCCGGCGCGTCCATTCCCAAGTCCTACCTCGACCAGGAATTCGACGACAGTCTGGTCAAGCGCTTCAATGGCGACCGTGAGGAGTACTTGCGCTATTTGCAGCAGAACGGCCTCACTGAGCGCGAATACCGCAAACAGTTGGAGGAGGACATCATTGTCGGCTACATGAAAAACCAGTTGCGAGACTCGCAAAGCGGAGTGAGCCCGGACCGCATCGTGAAGATGTACGACGTGAACAAGCAAAAATATTACCAGGAGGCGGCCGTAAAGCTCCGCCAGATCACGCTCAAGCCGCTCGCCACCGAATCCACCGCGTTGTTGCTGGACCAGGCGAAGCACATTGTCGAGCAGGCGCGCGGACCCAAGGGCGATTTTGCCCAGCTCGCGCTCACCAACAGCCAGGATGAGTTCAAGGATGTCGGCGGTCTTTCCGGCTGGCACAACAAGGGCGATTTGGTCAAGGAACTCGACGACGCGGCTTTTGCCCTGAAGCCCGGCGAGGTCAGCGACCCGATTGTGTTCGGCAACAACGTTTACATTTTCAAATGCGAGGACAAGCGGGACCAGGGCATCCAGCCGCTCGAGGCCGTGCGCCAGGAAATCGAAGGCCAGATTCTGATTCAGGATGCCAAGCAGGCCGAGGAGAAGTGGCTGGAAAAGCTGCGCAAGAACGCCTACGTGAAGTACTACATGTAAGGGCGGGGGCCTGCGGTCGAAGGTGGATTTGGGCCCGCAAAAAAACCTACGGCAGCATCCGGGGTGGATCATGCCGGCGGGCCATGGCGAGATATTGCCCTGCTTGGGTGTTGGTCGGATCGAGGTGCGTGGCCGCTTCGAGATGCGGAATCGCCTGGTCGGGCTGGCCGGTGAGATAAAGCAAAAGCCCAAGTTTATACTGCGCTTCCGCGAAATCGGGCCGCAAGCGGATCGCGATTTGGTATTCGGCGATGGACTCGCGCGGATGGCCGGTCAGCGACAGGACAAAGCCCAAGTTGGCGAGTGTCTCCGCGGAGTCTGGCCGGCGGCGGAGATCCTCGCGAAAGCTGTTATAGGCGTCGCTATTGCGGCCGACGGAGACGTAGGCGGTGGCCAGATTATTGTAAATTTCTGTTTTCTCCGGGTGACGGCGCACAAAATCTTCGTAAACGGCGATGGCCTCCGGAAAACGCTGCAAGCGCATCAGCACCAGCCCGAGATTATTGGCGGCGACGACATAGTCGGGATTGGCGCGCCGGGATTCCAGCAATTCGGCCACCGCTTTTTCCGGTTGGTCCGACAAGCCGTAAGCCCGAGCCAGGTCGTTATGCGCCACCCAGGACGCGGGATTGCCCTGCACGCCGTAGGTCCACAGGTCGAGCGGGCGGTCAAAAACCCGCGCATAGGTGCGGCTCGACCATGCGAGTGCGAGGCCGGCGGCGCTCACGGCGGCCAGGAGCCCGGCGCGCGCGCCCGCGCTCCGGCAGCGGCGGTAGCCCAGCTCCGCCCCGGCCGCGGCCAGGCCGAACAACCCGAGGGCCGGCAGGTAGGCGAGGTGGTCCGCCACCCAGGACTGGAGCATAAATGAAATCGTAACAAAACCCATCACCGGCAGGAGATTGAGCAGGAAAAAGCCGCCGCCGAAGAGCACGTGCCGGCCCCACGTCGAACGTTTCCGCCAGGCCCACCATGCCAGCGCGAGCAAAAGGGGCCACGGGAGCCACTTCCACAACGGCGTCACGGCCACCGACCAGCTCGGATAGATCGGCAGCGGCAAGAAGACGCGAAAAGCCTGCGCGAGATAGAAGACGGTGATCAATCCCGCGTTCATCAGCCGCTCGGCCATGGCCGGATGCGGCATCGTCGCATCGCCGATGGCGCGGTCCATTTGAAAGGAATAGGTGACCAGGCCGAGCGCCAGCGAAACGAGAAAAAACGGCGCGGTAAAAATGAAATCATCCACGGACAACCGTCCGCGCTTCCACCAGGCATACAGCAGCAAGACGGGCGGAAACATCACGACCGAGCTTTTACACAGCATGGCCGCCACAAAAAGCAGCACGGCCGCCGCGAGGCCCGGGGCGCTGCGCCGTTGGTCCCAGGCGAGGTAGGCGAGAAACGATAAGAGCAGGAACGGGAGGGATAGCGTGTTCTTTAGTTCCGAAATCCACGCCACCGATTCCACCATCAACGGGTGGATCACAAAAAGGAGCGCGCCGAGCCACGCCCACCCGAGGCCCAGGCGATTGAAAATCCGCCACAACAGAAAAGCGCTCAGCAAGTGGAGGACGAAATTGGCCTGATGAAAAACCGCCGATTGGTTCGGCCAAATCCGCCAGATCATCCATTGGAAAGTGGTTTTGAGGGGAAAATAATCGGCCCCGCCGGGTTGAAACCAGATTTGCTGCAAGCCGTCGGGCGCATCCATCACGGGGTTGTCCACCAGTTCCACATCGTCGTCCCAGAGCCATTCTCCGTGCAGCGCGGGTTGGTAAATCAGCCAGGCCGCCAGGACGAGCAACGCGCCCTGGAGGCAAGCCAACAGCCACGATGGTCGAAGCCACCCCGCGGGTGTGGGCGCGGTAGCCTCCGGCGGCGGGGCAGTCGGGGCGGTAGGGGTCATGGCGCCGCGGCCGGAAGGTTCATCGCGCCCGGCGTCGGATGCACCGGGTCGCCTTGCAGAACTTTTTCCAGATTCTTCATGGCATCGTCATAGCCGGGCTTGAGGGAAACGGCGGTCTGGAATTCCCGGATGGCCTCCAGCCGTTGTCCGAGGTCAAGCAAGGTGATGCCCAAATTGTTGTGCGCTTCCGCATACTCCGGCTGGAGGGCGAGGGCCTGGCGGTATTTGACGACGGCGGCATCCAATTGATTGAGGCTGGCCAGCGCCAGGCCGTAATTGTTCAGCAACTCCGGGTAATTCGGCTGCAGCTTGTCGCTTTGTTCGTATTGTTCGATGGCCTCGCGCCCGCGGTGCAGGCCGAGCAGCCGGTTACCGTAGTCGAATCGGGCCTTCGCGCTCTCAGGCTGTAACCGCACAATCGTCGCGTACTGCTCGACCGCCTCGGTGGGCCGGTTGAGTTGCATCAGCAGATCGCCGAAGGTCCGGTGCGCGTCGGCGTCGTCCGGTTTCAAATCCACCACTTTTTGCATTTCGTCCACGGTGGCTTGGCGGTCGCCGAGGGCGGCATAGAGGCGCGCGAGGTAAAAATGCCCGACCACGGAATCCGGTTGCAGGCGCAACATTTCCTTAAAGTGGGCGGCGGCCTCGTTCAGGTTGTTGGTTTTGGCCAGCGCCACGGCGAGGTTGAAATGGGTTTCCGGCAGATCCGGATTGAGGTTAAGGGCATTGACATATTGCTCGATGGCCTCCGGCAGACGGTTCTGGTGGAGCAGCGCGTTGCCGAGATTGTTGATGGCCTCGACGTAGCGCGGGGAATCCGCCAGGGCCGCCTGATACTGCGCGATGCCTTCGTCCACCTGCCCTTGCTTGACCAGCGCGATGCCCAGATTGTTTTGCGCCTCGGGGAACTGCGGATTGAGCTGCAGCGCCTGGTGATAGTTCGCCATGGCCTTGCTGACATCGCCGCGCTGAAAATAGACGTAGCCCAAATCATTGTAGGCCACCCAAGCGCCGGGATCTTTTGCAATGGTGTACGTCCAATAGGTTTCGCGGTCCTGAAAAATGGCTGCGTGCTGGTGGCTGGCCCACGCCAGGGCGACCGCGACGAGTGCGGGCGCGGCAACCGCGAAACGACGCAGTTCCGCGGGGATGCGGAGCGACAGCGCATCCAGCCCCGCTGCCGCGAGGCCGCACAGGCCGAGCAGGGGAAGATACGCAAACGGGTCGGCCACCGCACTGTACCGCAAAAGCGGTTCATTCACCAAGCCGGACACAGGCAGCAGATTCAGCACGAAAAAACCGAAGCCAAAAATAACGGTCCGGCCCCAGCCCGCGCGTTGCCGCCAAAACCCGACGAACAGGGCCAGCAGCAGCGGCCAGACCAGCAGCCCGGACAGCGAGGGCGTCGCCATCGGCCAGGGCGGATAAATCGGGATGAGGCCGACCGGAACCACCGACTTCCACAAGTAAAACACGATGGCCGTGCCCATGGCCGCAAGTCGGGCGAACAAACCGCCCAACTCGAGATGCCCGACATTGAGCGGATGGCTGGCCTGGTAACTCAGGGCCATTGCGCCCAGCACCACGGAAACGCCAAAAAACGGCGCGGCCACCAGCGCATCTTGCTGCGCGATGCGGCCTTGCTTCCACCAGCGATGGAGCAGCACCACCAGCGGAAAAAGCCCCACGGCGGTCGAGCTCAGCATCGCGCCAGCGTAAAGCAAAACCGCGACGACGAAGTCGCCAGGCCGGCGGCGTTCATCCCAGGCCAGGTAAAATAGAAACGAGCCGAGCAGCAGCGGCAGGGAGAGGGTGTTCTTGAGTTCGGAAATCCAGGCCACCGAGGCCACTGCGAGCGGATGGACGACGAACAAAAGCGCGCCCCACCAGGCCAGGCGCGCGCCCAATTTCAGCAACACGCGCCAAAACAGGAGCGCCCCAAGCACCAGCAGTGCGAGGTTCAGCGAATGATAGCCGATGATATTATCGCCCCACAGATGCCAGCCGAGCCATTGGACCGTCGTCTTGACGGGCAGATAATCCGCGCCCGCCGGATGCAGCCAGATTTTAGCCAGGGCCGCGGGGTCGCGCAGGGTATAATTCGTCGCGATTTCCGTGTCGTCGCCCATGAGCCAGTCGCCGCTGAGGGCGGGCAGGTACACGAAAACAGCCGCCGCCACCAGCAGGGCCGCTTGCAGGCCGGCCAGCCCAAGCCCGAGCCGGGTCAGCTCGAGGGCAGGCGCTGGCGCCGGGGGAGCGGCGGCGCTTAGCGGCGGGGACGTTGACGGTAAATTCGACATACGGCGGCGAAAACCTGTTCGACGGTGAGGTGCGTCATGCAGCGATTGTCGCGGCACGCGGATTGCCGGTTATTAAAGGCGTTTACGCACGGGCTGCAAGCGAGGCCCGCCGTGAGCGGATGGCTGCGCGGGCCGGGCGCGGCGAACAACAGCGGCGTCTCCGGGCCGAACAGCGCCACGACGTCAATCGGTGTCAGCGTCGCAAAGTGGGCGGGGCCGCTGTCATTGGTCACGAGAATGTCGGCCAGGCCAAACAGCACGAGCAATTGGCGGAGGGAGGTTTTTCCCGCCAGGGAAAAACAACGCGGCGAACTGACCGCGCGGCAGAGCAGCTCCGCGGCCGGGGCTTCGCCGGGCGCGCCGGTGAATGCGATGTTCACGCCAGGCAATTCCCGCAAAAGCGTTTGCGCGAGGGCGACGTAATTTTCGCCTTTCCACTTGCGCAGCGGCAGCAGGTCGCTGGCGTTCGCGTTGAGCAAAATCAAGCCGATGCCCGCGGGCGCGCCGGCCTGCGCGAGCAGCGCCTGCACGGCGGCGACTTCCCCGTCCGCCGGTTGAAACGGCGGGGGCGGCGTCGGCGTCGCGGGGGTGAAATCCAGCGTGGGCAGTTGCGCGGGGTCGGCGCCCAGCGCAAAGACGAGGCTGGAAAACGTTTGCGCCGTGTGCAGGTGGGAATTGTACAGCACGCGGTGCGTCAGCAAATCCCCGCGGTACGGGCCCTCGCCAAAATAGGAGTGAAAACCCACGCGGCGGCGCGCGCCCGTCAGGTAGGAAATTGCCGCCGAACTGCGCGCGAAAAATTCCAGGTCAATGCAGGCGTCGATGCCGCGGCGGCGGATTTCCCGCAATTGCCGCAGGCAACTGGCCGCCATGGCGCCGGGCGTCCCCGTTTGCACGGTGAACACGTTCGCGGCGGGAATGAGCCCGAGGGCATCGAGGACGAAGCGGTTTTCCTCGAACACGAGGAAGAAAACATTTTCGCGGCCCACGAGTGCGACGGCGCGGCCGATGGCCTCATGCGCGAGCACGGTCGAGCCCTGCTCGGCCAGTTTGAGGAATAAAATCCGGCGGATGGGCGCTGCGGGCGCGGACGAAGTAAAAATTTCGCCCAGGCGGCGCAGCATCGTCAGGACAAAACACGCCGGCACGCCGAGGCGGCGGTCCAACCATTGCAAGGTGCTGGTTTGGGCGCTGAAGGGGTTCAAGCCACCCAACGCTGGCACAATTCCCCCCGCTGGGCGAGCGGATATGGGGTGCGGCCTCAGGCGTTTTACAGAAGCGTATAGCCGCCGCTGAAGCCTGCGGCTAAAACGGATTGCTTCCCCCACCGAAAATCCCCCAAGGTTTACCGCTTGGGTCCGAATTTCACCTTTGCCGTCGGTAGGCCGATGGCTTTAACCCATTGACCAGCGGACATGAGCAGCACTGAAACAACGAAAGCCTCCGCGCAATTCGCGACCTTCGATTTGCTCGACGAGGTCGGCTGCCAGACATGGCTGGAGCGCGTGCGGCGGCTGCGGCCACACTGGCGCTCGCGGCATGAACTGGCGCCATTCTATACTTTGGGGCTGGCTTCTTACCTGGATTGCGAGTCGGGCCGCGACGCCTATCACGACCCTGGGCAGCGGCGGGAAAACAATCAACTGCTCGACGAGCATTTCGGGCCGCTCCTGCAATTAGTCGCCGAAACGCTTTCCGGTCATTTTAGCCGGCCCGCGCAAATGACGGACGCCGCCGCGCGGCCGGGGTTTCATATTTATTTGCCCCATTTCGCGTTCGGCCTGCCGGTGGCGAGTGTGCATCGGGACTTGCAGTATCGAAAAGCCTTTCCCACGTTGACGCCCACGGAGGCCGAGCTTTTCAGTTTTACGCTGTCATTGAGTACGCCGGCGGGCAGTGGCTTGAACCTTTGGCACGATCCCGCGGGCGCGCCCGATTTTTTCCCTTATCGCAATGGCCGGCTGGTCGTCCACAACGGCTTGATCACCCACCAAGCCGTGCTCAAGTGCAATGGCGACGTGGACCGCATCACCTTGCAGGGGCACTGTTTAATGCAAGCCGACGGTGCCTTGCTTTACTGGTAGCATTTCCGCGGCACATTCGGCTTGGGGGCAGCTGTCACATCGCCAGGGAGGTGGCCACATTCGGACTGGCGGGATTCACATCGACTCGGCGATCTTTGGGAATCACCACTAAGTCCATGTCTTCCGTGGGAATGGCACCGAGGAGCACGCGGTCACCGAGCACAAGTGCTCCGCCAAAACCCGTGCGGTTCTTGAAGCGCAATTCGATGGGGCCGACGTACGGAACCATGCGCCGCGTGCCGTCCGCCAACGTGACTTCCTTGCGCTCGATTTCATCGAGTCCCAATTGGACGCGAACAAGCTCCGTGATGCAAAAATGCACCGCGCCAGTATCGGCCAAGGCCTCGACCGTCACGGGGTCGGAGTCGGGGCGGCGCGGGTTGCGCAAGGTCAGCATGGCATACACAAAGCCCATGGAGCGATTTTGGCAAATCGAACAAGGCAGCGATACAACCTACCGCTTCGGCGGCAGTTGCAGCACGTCACTGATGTCGAAATAAACGTGCTGGGTCTGGCCATTGTCCAGCGCGATTTCAATCACATCGAAACGGCGATCGCCCATGGTGAGAAATTGTTTGCTCACGGTGGTCCCGGCCGGAATGTTTTTCGCCAGCCAGATTTGCTCCGCCGCCAGGCCGTCATCGAGGGATTTGGCCCCGAGGATGATGACGGGGTTTTTGACCGAGAGGCCGTTGCCGCCGGCAAAAGTCAGGGAGCTCGGATGAGCGGGGTCGGAGGCGCAGGCGGCCAGCAGGGCCAGCAGCAGAAGGGGCAAAAGGAGGCGTTTCATGGTGGTGTCGCTATGCAATGTCAGCCGGCAGCGGGAGTCAAGGGCGCGCGGGGCTCGCCGGCGTACTTGTCACTGGGACCGCGGCGGGCGCGGGCGCTGCAGCTTTGAGTAAATTCGCGAGCGGCTCCTGCACCGCCTGGGCCCAGATTTCGTAGCCACCCGCGGCCGGGTGCAGCTTGTCGTCGTTAAATGCGCCGGGGAGAAAGTTGCCGTTGGCGTCGAGAAACTTGCGCCCGATGTCCAGGTAGAACACATGATCGAGGTCGTTCATCTGGGAGATGAGCGCGTTGACCGTGCCCAATTTGCCGCGCACCTCGTCGCCGGGATTCCCACGGGGGAAGATGCCGAGGAGCAGGATTTTCGCCGCCGGGAAATCCTGGCGCAGTTCCTTCACGATGGCGGCGACACCGAGGGCGATTTCGTAGGCCGTGTTGCGCCCGGCATTATTGGTGCCAATCATCAGCATGATGACCTTGGGCTGAAAGCCCGTGCCCTCGCCGTTTTGCAGCCGCCAGAGCACTTGCTGGGTGGTGTCGCCCGCGATGCCGAAATTGGCGATTTTCCACGAGCCGTAATATTTCGCAAAAACGTCCTTGCCGTACGTGCGCCACCAATCGGTGATGGAATCGCCGAGAAACAGCACGTCGATGCCGCCCTTTTTCGCCAGTTCGACGAACGCGCGGTGCTGCGGCCCGTCGCGGTTGTCCGGCACGATGGTCGCCGGCGGCGGGGTGGAGGCCGAAACTTCGGCGGCGCGGGCCGGTGTGATTAGGGACGCGCCGGTGAGCAGGAGGAGGAGGTGCAGAGGCTTGTTCAAATGGGAAAACATGGGCCGACGGCATTTAGCGCAGTTGAGCAAGGAAAACAATGGCGAAGCTAGGGGTGGGGCGTTTTCCGCATTTCCTGGGCCTTATTCAGGTCCGCTTGCGCGCCGGCGACATCACCCATTTTGAGCCGTGCCGCTGACCGGCGATCATAGATAGTGGCGAAGCCCGGCTGCAACTCAATCGCTTGGCCATAGTCGGCCATTGCGCCCGCAAAATCTCCAGCCGCAAACTTTGCGTCACCCCGGTGGCATAGAATGGTGACGTTGTTGGGCGCCAGTTCAAGGGCCTGGGAATAGTCGGCAATGGCTTCGGTAAAATTCCCCATGGCGTTGCGAGAATAACCCCGGGTGCCGTAGGCGTCTGCCAATCCCGGCTTTAAGGCGATGGCCTTGGAAGCATCGGCGAGGGCGCCGGCAAAATCCTTCCGCTCATTTTTCACCATGGACTGATTCTGGTAAGCCTCCGCGAGGTTGGGGTCGAGTTTGATGGCCTGGGCCAGATCGGATGCCGCCCCGTCAAAATCGTTTTTGAGTATTTTTGCCCGACCACGTTCAACGAAGGCGACGGCGAGCGTCGGATTCAATTGTATGGCTTTTGAAAGGCTGGCCAAGGCGGCGTCGATCTCGCCTGCGCCGATTTGGGCCGACCCCAGATTATAATAAATGAGCGGAATCATTGCATCCGAGTCACTGGGAATGAGCCGCAAGGCGCGGGATTGATCTTTAACGGCGCCGGGGAAATCGTGGTCCCTGGCTTTCAGCGTTCCGCGATTATTGTACGCGGCGGCATAGTCGGGCTTCAGCTCGATGGCCTTGTTATAGTCGGCCAGAGCACCGGACATGCCGCCCAGTTCCTCGGCATAACCCCGGAAATAATAGGGAATCGCGTTTTCCGGCTGAAATTGGATGGCGGAGGAAAAGTCGCCCACCGCTCGGCCATATTCACCATGGTTTAGCGCAATTTTGCCGTTTTCGATGCATTTGTTGGCCATGTAAGCGGGGAAATAGAACTTTAGCCCTGCCATCAGACAGATAAAGAGCAGGCCCAGGCTGACCATGGCTGACGCAAACCATTTCCACCACCACGGGTGGCGCAAAGGTAACGCGGGGTCGGTAGGCATGGCCACGGGTTTTGGATTATGAATCTGACGGTTATTTCAGCAGAATGGCAACACGTATGAGGCAAATCTAGAGTTTGCCGGAGCACCCATTTTGCCGTGCAATGGCTGGCATGTTGGCGCCCGAGGCATTGAAGGAGTGGTTGCGCGCCGAGGCGGTCCGCCACGGCTTCGACGCTTTCGGCGTGGCCGCCGTGGACGCGCCCTTGCGCCGCGAGTATTACGAGCGCTGGATCGCCGGCGGCCAGCACGGCGAAATGCGCTGGCTCGAGCGCAACAATGACCGCCGTCTCGCCCCGGGCCAGCTTTTGCACAACGACACCGGCGTGGGCGAGGCGCGCAGTCTCGTGCTCGTCGGGATGAATTACCACCAGGCGGAGCCCGCCCGCCGCTACCGCATCGCACAGTACGCGCTCGGCCGCGATTACCATAACGTCATGATCAAGCGGCTGCGCAAAATGTGTGCGGCGCTGGACGAGTACTGCGGCGAAACACGGGCGGCGCATCGTCCGTATGTGGACACCGGCCCGATTTTGGAAAAAGCCCTGGCGGCGCAGGCGGGCCTCGGCTGGCAGGGCAAGAGCACCATCCTCCTCCATCCAAAATTGGGCACCTGGCTCGCGCTCGGCGTGATTGTCACCACCCTCGAATTGCCGCCGGATGCGCCGCACCCGGACCGCTGCGGCACCTGCACCGCCTGCCTGGACGCCTGCCCCACGCAGGCCATCACCGCACCCTACCAGCTCGATGCGCGCCGCTGTCTCGCTTATCTGCTCATCGAACATCCGGGCGCGATTCCGGAGGAATTTCGCGCCGCCGTGGGCAATCGACTGTTTGGTTGTGACGAATGCCTCGATGTTTGCCCGTGGAACAAGTGGGCACTGGCCACCCGCGAGGCCGCGCTCACGCCCCGCGACTATCCCGATGTGCGCGCCCTGCTGGCCTGGACGGAGGACGATTTTCGCGCCCACACCCAAGGCACGCCCCTCGCGCGGCTAAAACTGCCCCGCCTCAAGCGCAACGCCTGCATCGTCCTCGGCAACATTGGCGACGCAGACGACCTGCCCGCGCTCACGATTCTTGCCTGCGCGGCCGACGAAATGGTCGCCGAGCACGCCCGCTGGGCGGTGGCCCGGGTGCGGGAGCGGACGGGGTTGGCGCAAACGGCTTCGGTTGAGTCTTGATGCTTGGCGGCTTGAAGGCGGGATGTGACGCATAAATATACCTTGCATGGCCGAGAACAGGTTAATTAAATATGAAGTAAGTTCATCAACCATTCACAGCTTGATTATTGCCGGCGGCGGATGCTCCAGCGTACGCTCGACGATGATTAGCCAAGGAATTTTATGCCCGACGCCAACGCCAAAAAGCTTAATGAGTATGAAAATGGCGATAAAATCAGCGACGGGCGGGCCATCGAACAGGTGCTGTCCGCCGATGAGCGCTATTTGATCGCTTACATGAAGGATGGCTCACTCGCGGTTTTGCCGAACTTGGATGATTATTCAAAAATCGGCGATCATCTGGCGAAGTTTGACTCCCTTTACACAAAAATCGAGCGAAGCGTGCCCGAGCGCGATCAAAAAGTGCTTTTTGGCCAGTTGGCAAAGTGCCTCACCTGGGTTTTTGACTACAATGGCAATCCGCCGCCACTCACCATTTTCAACGAAGTGGAGCTGCATCTGCAATCGATCTGCACGGCCCAGGCGTCGAAGTATTATGTTTTGGGTGCGATTCAAGCCACGGCTTACACGGTCGCGCTGATCAGTTTGCTTTGGATTGTTTCCGGCGTATTTGGCCATGACTTCCTGGTCTTGGTGCGCCGTGGCTCCTTAATCATCAAGGGCGCGCTAGTGGGCTCGTTGGGGGCGTGTTGCACGGTGCTAATTCGATCGGGCACCTTGAAGATTGATCCGTATGCAGAAGCGAATCAGTACCTGTTCCAGGGTGCGTTGCGCATCGGGCTGGGGGTGTTTTTTGGAGTAATTGCGGTGTTGGCCATAATGGGTGATGTGGCCTTCGGGATGGCCAACGCCAATGGCAATCGCTATATTTTTTGGCTGGCGGTTTTTGTTTCCGGTTTCAGCGAAGTATTGATTCCGGAGTTTTTGTCGAATTTGGAAAAAACCAGCCAAACGGGAACCACCCCGGCCGGGGCTGGGGCTGCGGGCGGAACTCCTGCGGGCGGAACTCCTGCGGGCGGAACTCCTGCGGGCGG
>CAZLRH010000010.1:49316-133338 GCA_964562015.1 uncultured Opitutales bacterium
CTGCGGGCGGAACTCCTGCGGGCGGAACTCCTGCGGGCGGAACTCCTGCGGGCGGAACTCCTGCGGGCGGTCAAACGAATGGGGCTAAGAAAGCTAGCACCGCCGAGGAATCATCGGAAGGAGAAATGGCGGTCCCGCCGACCAGTGAATCGTTGCCGGAGGGAAGCGAAAAAAAGGACGGAACGATCGGATAGCAGTCATTTGCTCGCAGCCTGCTTTGCCCCCGCGGAGCAAGAGCTTTAGGGTCTTCTGACCGCGCTGCAAAGCATTTGACACCGGTGCGCAGGGGCGGTTGGGTTGGCCGCGCGCAGTTGGCGAGAAATCATGTACATCGTTCATCTTGCAGCGGAATGCGCGCCGGTGGCGAAAGTCGGCGGTCTGGGCGATGTCGTTTACGGGCTGGCGCGGGAACTGGAGATTCGCGGGCACGCCGTCGAGCTAATCCTGCCCAAGTACCAGCGGATGCGCTACGACCACATCTGGGGCCTCCAGGTGACGATGCCGGAATTATGGGTGCCCTGGCGCGGCGGCGGCCTTCCGTGCACGGTGTGGTTTGGTTTTGTCCACGGACGAAAATGTTTTTTCATCGAGCCGCGCTCGGCCGACAATTTTTTCAACCGGCCCGAGTTCTACGGCTACCCGGACGAGGTCATGCGCTGGGCCTTTTTTTCCAAGGCCGCGCTCGAATTTCTGGTCCAATCTGGCAAGCGCCCCGACATCATTCATGCGCACGACTGGCAGACGGCCCTCGTGCCGGTGCTTTTATACGAAATGTACGCCGCGGCGTTGCCGCTCCAGCGCGTGTGCCTGACCATCCACAATTTCAAGCACCAGGGCGTGACCGGGCCGCAGTTTCTCGAAGCCACCGGCCTCGCGCGCCCCGAAGTTTTTGGCCGGGCCGACAAACTGGGCGACGACACGCACCGCGGAGCGTACAACCTCCTCAAGGGCGGTATCGTCTATGCGAATTTCATCACCACGGTTTCGCCGCGGCACGCGTGGGAGGCGCAGCACACCGACCAAGGCGCGGGGCTGGGCCGCGTGCTCGCCGTGCATCAGGAAAAATTTGGCGGCGTGCTCAACGGCGTGGACTACGACGTGTGGAACCCCGAGGTGGACCCTTACATCAAGGCGCGTTATGGCCCGGGCCAGCTCGACTCGAAGTACGCCAACAAGGCCGCCTTGCGCGACCGCTTCCTGCTGCGCGAGGCGTTCCGGCCCATCGTCGCGTTTATTGGGCGGCTGGACTACCAGAAAGGCGTCGAACTCATCCGGCACTCGCTGTTCTGGTCCCTCGAGCACGGCGCGCAGTTCATTTTGTTGGGCACCAGCCCCATGCCCGAAATCAACGCCGATTTCGCGCGGCTCAAGCAGCAGTTGAACGACCATCCGGATTGCCACCTCGAACTCGGCTTCAGCGAGGAACTCGCGCACCTCATTTACGCCGGCGCCGATTTGTTCATCGTGCCGAGCGTGTACGAGCCCTGCGGATTGACGCAGATGATCGCGCTCAAATACGGCACGGTACCGGTCGTCCGCGCGGTCGGCGGCCTCGCGGATACCGTATTTGACCGCGATTATGCCCATGTCCCCTTTGACCAGCGCAACGGCTACGTTTTCCAACATGCCGACCGGCCCGGGCTCGAAAGCGCGCTCAGCCGCGCGGTCGGCCTGTGGCATTATTTCCCGGAGGATTTCCGCCAGCTCATGCGTCAGGGCATGGCGCGGGATTATTCCTGGAATGTGCCCGGCCAGCATTATTTGAACATCTACGACCACATCCGGCACAAGTAGTGCTCAAACCAGAAAAACTTTTTACAGAAGGAAACAAAGCTAACGAAGCCTCAAGCCGGAATTTTTCCCAGAAGGTAATGAAGCTAACCAAGCTTGAAACCTCGACCACACACCGATCCCTGGCGGACCTCGCCCAAACCACTTCGTTTCCTTCGTTCACTGCGGTTCCAACTCTTTCCTGCATGATCACCACCAAACGCCTCGCCTTTGTTCCCATCACGCAGATTAAAATCCATCCCACGGTCGGCAACCACCGGCCGGTGGATCCGCGCAAGGTCGCGCACTACCAGGAGGATATTCTGCGCCACGGCCTGCTTGAGCCGCTGGTGGTGTGGGAGAAAAATCCGCAGGAGTTTTATCTCATCGGCGGCTTTCATCGCTTTGCCGCCATCGGGAATCTGCGCCAGGGCCATCCGGGCTATTTCGACAATATCGACGTGCGCGTCGTCGCCGGAGACCCGGACGAGATGCGCGCGCTCAACCTGAAGCTCAATGCCGACCGGCTCGACGCCCGCATCACCGATTATTTTGAAACCGTGCTGCACCTGAACAACGTCAACTGGCCGCCGCAGCGCATCGCCGAATTTTTGGATAAGTCCCTGTCGTGGGTGGAGGAGATTTTGACCTACGCGCCGGTCATGCCCGCGCCGGTGCGCGCCCTGCTCGAGCAAGGGAAAATTTCGTGGGCGCGGGGCAAGACCGCGTGCCAGGCCGTGCTCGACGCCGAGGCCGGCAAGGAGCGCGAAACTGCCGAGCGCGTCGTCGCGGAACTCACCGACCCCGCCGCGCGCATCAAAGTGACGCGGCCCTTGACCATGCGCCGCGCCAAGAGCCGTCTTGGTGCCCTGGCAAGAACCAAACCGGAAACCCGTTTCACGCTCGGCGCGGAAGATTTGCTGTTATTGTTCGAATTGCTCGACGGCCGCACCATCACCGCGGAAGCGCTGACGCGCGTCCGCGAAAAAGTGCCGGGGTTGTTGGAGTAACGCGGGCTTTCTGCGCCAGGATTCCGCGCGCGCAAAATGCGGCCAAGCCTCTAGAATCCGGTAAATTTTGCACCAAAATTTAACCGCTAATCCACGCTGATGTTTTCCTAATTAGTGGTTTAGTCTCGGATCATGTTCTTTCGTGGCTCAAGCTCGGGCTTGGATTTGGTCGAATTGTTTTTTAGCGGGGTGAGAGATTCAAAATACCGAAAGAGAGGCCGGGTCGTTTTATTGAATTTTCAATTTTGAATCTTAAATAAGTGCAACCCCAGCCTTTCCATCTGCGTAAATCTGCGTAATCTGCGGTTTCAGCATGTATGATGCGAAATCTGCGGTCACGGTGTTGACGGCCTTGCTCGGCGCCGGGGCCGAGGGCTATGTGTCCGGTGAGGAACTGGCGGGCTTGCTCGGCGTTTCGCGCGTGAGCGTGTGGGCGCGGCTGCAAAAATTGCAGCACGACGGACTGGCTTTTAAGGCCGTGCGCGGTCGCGGTTACCGGTTGGCGCGGGAGCCGGAAACGCTGCATCCCGCAGTGCTCGAGGCCTACGGGCGTTTGCGGGCGCAGGGCAAGGACGCGGCCCGCTTTCAGGTGATCTATCTGCCGGAAATTGACAGCACCAACGAGGAGGCCGAACGGCGGTTGGCTGCGGGCGCGAAGACACCGCTGGTGGTTTTCGCGGGCCGGCAGACGGCGGGCCGCGGGCGGCTGGGGCGCGCCTGGCACAGCCGCGAAACCGGCGGGTTATATTTGAGTTTTGGATTTCAACCGCGCCTGCCGCCCGCGGGCATGCCGAAATTCACCCTTTGGATGGGGCTGCGTTTATGCCGAATGCTGAACGAGACGCACGGGCTGCCCGTGCGCGTGAAATGGCCCAACGATTTGGTGCATGAGGGCCGCAAGCTCGCGGGGATGCTGACGGAGGCGCGCATCGATGCCGATGTGATGCGCGACCTGATTTTCGGTCTCGGCTTGAACGTGAACGGCGATCCCGCGCACTGGGGCAAGGCCGGTGGCGAGGCCGCGCGCGTGGCCGCCACTTTGCAGCAAGTCAACGGCGGCCGGTCCCTTCCCCTCAATCTCATCGCGGCGGACGTGGCGGCGGCGGGGGTGCGCGCCTACGAGGATTTTATCGCCGGCCTGCCGGAGCGCGAATTCAACGCCCTGTGGAAAAGCTACGATGCGCTTGCGGGCCGCGAAGTCACCGTGCGCAGCGCCGACGGCGAATGGCGCGGGCGCGCAGCGGGTCTCGAGCCGTCCGGCGCGCTGCGTCTCACCTTGGCGGATGGCACGGTGCGGACAGTATCGTCCGGCGATGTCACGCTCGGAGGCTATGCAGAAAAATCGAAAGCATAATCGCTGAGCGATAAATGCTAATGGCAGAGTCTCTTGGGTGAAACGGACTGCCGCCTGTTGAATCTTAAATATTGAATCTTGAATTTCGCAGGTTCGGCGTTGGCAGCGCGCCGAAAACAACCTTTAGTGGCCCGCAATGAACGTGCTCTGCATCGATGTGGGCAACACGCGCACGCACCTCGGGGTGTTGCGCGACGGCGAAGCCCTATGGCAGACGACGGTGCCGTCGCGCGCCGCCGCCGACCCGCAAGAGGGCGTCGGCCCGCTGTTGGCGGAATTGGCGCGCGGACCGATGGTGCCTGCGGGCATTTCCTTTTGCTCCGTCGTGCCCGCGGTGACGACCGTACTGCAGCCGCTGCTCGCGGCCACCGGCTGGCCCCTCTTTCATCTGACCTGGGAGAAATGTCCCGCGCTGGGTTTGCCGTTGGATTTTCCGCACCCGGCGCAAATCGGCCAGGACCGCCTCGCGCTGGCCATCGGGGCGCGGGCGCGTTTCGGTGCGCCGGTGATTGCCATCGGGCTCGGCACGGCAGTGACCTTCGATGTCGTCAACCGGCGCGGCGCGTATGAGGGCGGCATCATCGCACCAGGGCTCGCCATCATGACGCGCTACTTGCACGAGCAAACGGCGCTGCTGCCGGCGTTGAACCCGGAGGATTTGCTCGTTTCCGCGGGCATCGGCAAAAGCACGGAGGAGGCAATGAAGATTGGCTGCACGGTGGGCTTTGCCGGCATGATCAAGGCGCTGCTCGAACGCGTGCTGGACGAAATGCGCCAGCGCGGCGATACCCAGGTGAAAGTGGTCGCCACCGGCGGCAACGTCGGCAATCTGCCGCGCGCCTGGCTCGGCGAAATTGAATTTGACCCGGACCTGCTCTTGCGCGGATTGCACGAGGCCTGGCGCCGCCGGCCTTCGGCTTAACGCGCATTGCCCCCGCGGCTGGTCGTGGCGCCGGGTGAATTTCCATTCGTCGTCGGCGGGATTTCCGCCGGAGGAGCCTGCTCGCGCAGCGCGGTCGGCGGGTAGGCGAGCGAAGGCAGTTGCGGGCTGCCGTCCGGGTTCGACGGGTAGCCCGGAATCGGCGGACTAGTGATGGTCTTCTCGTCAAACATCCGCAGCGGATCGACATTGAGACCCCAGTCGGGGGCATTCAACGTGCCGCGCAAATTCACGGTGAACGCATTGATGGGGCTGCTCACGAGGTTGATGATTTGCGAAATCACCGGCATCTTCCACTGTCCGAGCGGAAACATCACGGCCCGGAAATCCATCCGCTCTTCCGGAAAATAATACAGCCCCGCCGCCTTGATTTTGGCGGAGGGCCCGGTGATCTCCAAATCCGGGAAGCGCGCGTACTTGTTCGCAATCTCGATTTTGCTGGTGGCGGCGTCGAGCTCGAGGCTGCCCAGGGGCATCAGGGTGTTGGAGAGCAAGCGGGAAAGCGGGCCGAACAATTGCAACTGGCCCAGCTTCGCTTCGTAAATGCGCGCGTGGCCGCTGCCGGCAAAACTTTCCTGATGGCCCAGCAGCATCTTGGCCCCCAGCGTCAAATCCATTTTCCCCGGCCGGGCGAGGTCGCTCAACACGCCGGCTTTGGCCGGCAGGCCGCCGGCTGCTTCCGGGGCGGAGGCGGCCGTTGGCGTGGAGGTGAGGTTGCCGTCGTCCGGCGACTTGAATTGCGCCAGGGCGGAAAGAAAGCCCGTGTGATGCCCGCCATAAATGGTGGCGTTGAACGACAGTTCGTTGCCCGCGGCCACGCGTTCGAGCTTCACCTTGGCGCGGCCCTCGCCGCCCGCGACCCCGAAATCCACGTCCGGCGCATCGGTGAAATCGTTATAAATTGTAACATTTCCACGCAGCCAATCCAGCGGCACGTTGTAGGCCCGCATAGGCTGGGGCATGTCCACCTGGAGCTGGGTGGCCTGCGCCTCCGGCTGCGGGTTGACCGTATCGCCGATGCGAAAATCCACGTGGAGGGTCGGCGGCGTGGGGCAGTCCACCGGGCGCACGATTTCCATGACCTCGGGGCCGGCCAGTTTCGCGGCCTGCGCCAGGGGCAGCGTGCTGTCGAAAACGAAATGCTCCTCGTAGTTGTGCAGGTAGGGCGGCTTCATCAACCACATCATCGCGCCGGAAAGGCGGCCTCCGCCGGCTGCAGCGTCGATATCGTAAACCGCGACGACATCCGGCTGCTGGTAAATGCGCAAATCGACCTGGTCAATCGGGACGCCCCGCACGGTGGCACCGGTGACACTGGCGGAGCCGAAGAGCGTGTCCGACGTCGCGGAGCCGCCCTGGTAATCGATATCCGCCTGCGGCCAATGCGTGCCGGGCACAATGTCCTTCCAGACCTGCAGCCACCATTTGCCGATATAATGATCGAGCACGTGCGGGTCGAGGGTGCCATGCACCAGCACCCGAAAATCCGGCCCATTTAAATTCTGGGTGAAGCCGCCGTCCACGCGCCATTGCGAATTCCAACAGGTGGCGTCGTCGATCACGAGCCGCTCCGGAGTCAGCCGCCCGCGCGCGCGCACGGCGTCGAGGTGGAGGGCTTGAAACTGCACGCCGCCCGCTTCGAATTCGTAATCCAGCGCGCCGCTTTTGAAGCCCTGCTCGAGCGTGATGTGCCCGCGGCTGAAGGGCGGCCGGTCGAAGGTAAGCGAATTCAACGCCGCCGGCATTTTTTCGCGGGCCGCCGCGAGCACGACGCTCGGATCGACATACGCGCCGTAGTCCAGCGCCAGCGTGCGGTCATCGATGTTTACCTGGCCCATCGCCTTGAGCCAGTTTTTCCCGCGCGAGGCGTAGTACTCGAAATCCACGCGGGGCCATTGCTCCAAATCCGCCCGCGCCGCCATGTTGTCGAAGGCAAACCCATAAATCGACACCGGGCTGATGTTGAGCCACACATGCGGCGGACGGCCCAGCAACCCGTCGAGCCCGTCCTGCAATTGCACGAGGGCCCAGGCCGGGCCGCCGTCAACGATTTGCCGCTCCTCGCCGTCGGCGGTGGGCGCGACAAAATGCACGGTTTCGAGCCAGGCCACGGCGGAGTTCGTGGCGGAGCGCAACTTGCCGCCGTCGTAATCAACATTCACGCGCATCCAGTATCGTCCGAGCGTCAAATTGTCCACCGGCGGGCGCGCGCCGTCGGCCAGCAGATAAACCTGGGCATGCGTCGTGCCCGGCTCACTGGCGTCGAGCTGGATGGTCACGAGCGGATTCTCAATGAGTGCCAGTTGTGCCCGCACATGATCAATCTGCCGCGCCCATTGCCGGTATTTTCCCGCGAGCGAGGGGGCCGGCGCGGGCGGGCCAAACGAGGGCGGCGGGGGCAGGCCGGCGGGGTGGGGCGCTTCCTCTGGTTTCGTCCCCGGCGGCGGCACGATGAATGCGCCGGACGCGATGACGCGCGCGTTCATCACCTGCGCGTGCAGGTAGGCCAGTTGCCACCAGGCGCCGCCCTGGTTGGAAAGGGAAACGTCGAAATTGCTGACCAGCGTTTCGCGCTGGCCTGAAGCGGACGCTTCCGGCGGGCAATACAAACTCGCCGCCGTCATTTGCAACTCCGACACCGCAAACTGGCCACCGAACGCCAGGCGCAGCCAGTTCGGTTCAACGAGCAAGGAGTTGGCCTCCGCCACCGGATCCGGCGAGCCGTGGAGATAAATCTGCGGGGCCGTGAGCAGCAAGCTGCCCGACAGCGTCACTTCCATCGATTCAAACCGCACGCTGACGCCTTCCGCCTGCAAGCGGTCTTCCAACGCCGACTGCACAAAATCCGGGAGGCGCAAATGGCGGTTGGTGGAAACCAGCGCCAGCACGAACACTTGCAGGGTAAACAGGAGCAGCAGCGCCAGATTCAACAATCCCCGCAACAGCCGGAACCACCACGGCGGTCGGCCGCGGCCCGCAGTCGGCGCCGTGGAGGAATCAGGCACGAAGTTAAGGGCTGGCGGCACCCGTCGCCGGCGCGGGACTGGGCGCGGCGCCATTTGCGCTGGGCGGAACCGTGCCCGCCGGCGGCGAAGGCACCGCGCGCGGGTCAATCGGCTGATCTATTTGCCGCAACGCCCGCTCGACCACCGCCGGCGG
Source organism: uncultured Opitutales bacterium (assembly GCA_964562015.1). Classification (GTDB taxonomy): domain Bacteria; phylum Verrucomicrobiota; class Verrucomicrobiia; order Opitutales; family JABDGR01; genus CAZLRH01. The sequence goes on from CAZLRH010000010.1 coordinate 57,550, forward strand.
AGTTTTGGACAACGTCACCACATTGAGCGCGTCAATCAAGTCCTGCGGGAGGGTGAAAATCATCGCGGGTTGGGGTGTGCCGCCAACTTGCATCGAGCCGCCCAGCCGTTCACTGAAATAAAAGGTCAGCGTCTTGGCCTGGGTTTGGGTCTGATCGGCGCCCGGCAGGCGGATGTCCGCGTCGAGCCGGTAATGCCACGGTACCGGCGTGGAGGCATCGAGTTGAAAATGGTCGGTGAAGCCCGCGAGCAGGTAGGTCTTGATGCGGAATTTGTGGATGGATTGCTCAAGTTTCTGGACGCTCAGGCGCGTGGGCTCCGGCTCGGCCGCCAGCACCGCCGCCCAGGTGGTTTGTGTCGCGCTGAGGGCGTAGTTGAACACCGTTTCGTTGGACGACAAATCCGTCAGCTTGAGCCCAGCCACTTGTGCCGCGGCGGAAAGAGTTTCCAGGGTGCGGTCGCGATAATTGAGTGGGTTGAGGCTCAATTCATCCAGAATTGCCGGGCCGATTTCGTACACAAACGGCGCGCCGTCGACGGTGGCATAGTAGCGCGCGGGCGCGGGGTCAGTGCGCACTCCGACTTTCATGACGTAGGTCTTGTCGGCCTTCAAGGTCAGCACGCGCTGCGGCTCATCGAGGCCGAAGGTTTTCAAATCATCGGCGGTGGGCGCGGTGTCGCTGGCAAACTTGACGGCGTTCAAATCATGCAGCCAGCTGAGCAAATCGGTGACGACGGAGGTGTCGGCGGGCACCGGCACCGGACCGCCCGCTTCCTGCGCGAGGAGCTGCCAGGGATCGGCGCCGGTTTCGTTTTTCTGAATGTGTACGGCTTGGTTCCCGGACTGCACCGTGAAGTCGGTCACTTTCGGGACGCTAAAGTCCAAAAACCGCCGCTCGCGCAACGAGTCCTGGGCCTCCTGCAAGCCGGTGAAGATGGCAGCATCGACGGTGAAAATAGCGGGCGAGCCTTCGAGCTGCGCGTAATATTGCGCGGAGACGGACTGCGTCACGCGGTCGCCGAGCAGGAGGGTTTGCGGGGTGTTGCCCACGAGCGTCACGCGCATGAAGGGATTGGTCAGACCTTGGCGCGTCGGGTCCTGCTGGGCCGCGGGCAGGAACAGTTTCACGTTCAACGTCGCCAATTTTTCAATCATGCCGTTGACGGCGCCGTTGTTGGCGGGCGCCTGGATCGGCGTGTCGAAACGCCATTGGTCGGTTTTGTCTTTGGTCAGCGTCACTTTCAAGGCCGTGGCGGCGGGCGGATCGGCCGTGGTGGTCGGCGCGGGGCCGGGCGCGCCGCGTCCGGGCGTGCCGGTAGGCGCACCAATGCGGACAGTGAGGCCGCGGATTTCAAAGAACGGCAGCGAGAACACCAACGTGCTGCGCAAATCATCCAGGGGCATCAGCAGGTCTTGCAGCAAATCCAAGGGCACGACCCAAATCATGCGGTCGGCCGGATTCATGACGTACAGACCGCCGGCGGCGGGGGTAGGCGTGCCGACAAACAACTGCGCACTGCGGGAGCCCGCGACTACCTGCAATTTCAGCGCGGGATCTTCCAGCCCGAAATCTTTCAGCGTCTGGCCGCTGTCGGCCAGGGCATCGGCGGAGAAGGGCTTGACGTTTTGCTCGAGGAAATTCAGTTGGGAAATCAATTTCTGCACTTCGAATTCATTGGCGGGCCAGTCCACCGGCTGGGTGATGCGCCATTTGCCGCTGGCGTCGCGTGTCAGCGTGCGATTCTCGCTCAAGGCGCGACCGCTGATTTCGATTTTGTCCAAATTGGACATGTTCGCCATCAACGGCCCATGCAAGGGCGCAGTTTGCTGGGCCGAGCGGTCCAACCGCCAAAGGGCGAAGAACACGGCCAGGTTGGCCAGCAGCAGGACGAGGGTGAGTTTCAGGCGCATGACGGCGGCTGCGAAGTTCGAGGATGAAAGAGGGAAGGGTGAATGACAACGCCTTAGCGGTGCCGCGTGAAGTACACGAAGCCGCCGACCAGCGCCAGGCCGGCCGGCAGCAACAGGAACCGCCACACGAGCCCGTTGACGTTCTCCTGGCTCAGGCCGACCTTGAAGGAAAAGGGCGGTTTCGGCGGGATGTTCAGCATGTTTTTCTGCTCGAGCATGTAGTTCAAGGTGTTTTGCAGGAGATACGGATTGCCCAACTGGTCCATGCCGGCATTGCTGATAAAGTCGGCATTGCCAAAGACAATCATGCGCCCGCCGGGAAGATTCAAGGTGCCGGGTGAACGCTGCTCGGCCATCGTCGCCACCGGCACGCCGTTGGCCGGGTCGGCCACATCCCGCGCGGGATCATACACGAGGGGATTGCGCATCATATAATCGGCGGCGGCAAACGCAGATTTGGACGTGGCCATCAAGGGTGTCACGCGTAGCCGCTCGTTGAGCGGCGTGGTGCGGTCTTCGTCCACGGCCCGGGTGGGCCCGAACACCACCTGAACATTGTTATCCAGCAGGAACTGCGTAATGGGATTGTCCTTCGCATAGGAGCTGATGATCAAGTCACCTTGCGGGCTCATGGCTCCGGCGCTGAGGTCTCGCACCAGCCGGTCCTTTGCCAAAATGCCCCATTCATGAAAAAGATCGCCCAGCCCCGACTCCTGATCACCCAGCCCTGCATCCTGCCGCTTTCCATTGGGCGACAGGAAAACGAGCACCTGCCCGCCGCGCCCGCCGTTGGCCGGCGTCTGGTTCAGGTAGCGGCGCAGTTTTTCCACCTCGGCGGGCTGGAAAGAAATCGCCGGGGCGGCGATGATGACTGCGGCGGCATCGGCGGGCACACCCTCGTTGCCGGTCAATTTCAATTCCAGCGCCTCGAAATTGTGGTCGCGCAGAATTTGTTTCAGTTTGGAAAGGCCCGCCGTGGTGTTGGCGTCGCTCAGCATCTTCTCGCTGTGGCCGGTGGTGAAATAAATTTTTTCCGGCTTCGCTTGCACGAGGTTCAGGATGGCGGAGGTCACCGCGCGCTCACCCAAAAAGCCGGTAGGTTCGCCCATTTTCATCTCATACAAGTCCTTCGGCGAAAGCAGCCGGTGACCGCTGCCTTGCGCGACAATGAGCAGCGTGTCCGACGCGAGACCGTAGTCGGTCTTGAGCGCCTGGGTGCGGAGGTTATTCTTAAAAGCGTCCACTTCCTCGATTTCCAGCGGGACGTGCGAAGCTTCCGCCACCGCCTGATATTCGCGCAGTAGCGCCCGCAGTTCGTTGTTCGTGGCGTCGTTGTCGGCTTCGTTGCCGGGGCGGGGCTGGATGGCCAGAATGAGATGCACCGGTGGCGCACTTTTCGGAATGGCCGCGAGGTAGGCTTTCGTCTCCGCGCCCAGGGAGAAGCGGTGGTTCTCGGTCAAATCCCAGCGTTCAAAATGCCGCGCCGCGAAATAGTTCAAACCCGCCACCAAGGTCAGGCTCAAGCCGACCTGGGCCACGCGGTTAAGCGCATTGACCCAGCGGACAAAGCGAAACTCATCGAAGCGGGAAGGCATGGTGGTGACGGCGAAAAAGGAGAGGGCGCGGTTATGCCGTGGTGCGGCCTTCGACCAGGAGCGTCGTCAGGCCGAGCACCAGCAGGGTGTTGCTCGCATAATAAAAGAAGGGCCGCGAATCCACCACGCCGAGGCAAAAATCTTCCAGGTGCCGGAACGACTGCATGTAGGCCAGCGCGGGTTCGATCCATTTAAAATGTTCCAGGTCGTGGATGGGCGCGCGTTGCAGCAACCCCGCGCTGAGCACCAGGATGAACAACAGCGAAAATGCGACCATGCCGGCGACCAGGGTGCTCCGCGTCAGGCTGCTGGAAAACACACCCACCGCCACGTAAAGCGTGCCGCTCACCGCGACAAATAAAAATCCGCCGAACAGGGACGCCGGGTCCACCAACCGCGGGTCCACCCGCCCCACGGGCAGGTATTCCTGGGCGATCCACGGGAAAATCAGCGTCAGCGCCCACAGCCCCAAGTACAGAAAATAAGCGGCGAAGTATTTGCCCAAGACGATTTCCAGCGCGGTCGCGGGCGTCGTGCGCAGCGCCTCCAGCGTGCCCAGCCGCCTTTCCTCCGCCACGCTTTTCATCGTCAGCAGCGGGACCATGAAAAACACCGGGAGCCAGAAAAGCTGAAAGTAAATTGTCGAGGGCAGCGCCGTCTCGGGCGACAAATCGTACTCGAAAAGGATGACAAAATACATGGTGCCCATCAACGCGAGGAACAGCACGCCCGCCACATAGGTCGCCGGCGAAACCGCGAGCATCCGCAACTCGTGCCACAAAAGGGTGGGAAAATGACGCATGGTATATCCGGAAAGAGGGCGGTTATTTCTTGGCGCGCAGTTTGGCGAAGGGCGTGAGCGTTTCTTCGCTGTTGTGCTTCGTGGCCGCGAGGAAAACTTGTTCGAGGCCGGGGTCGAGGTGCGCGAGTTCACGGATGCGCCAGTGCCCGCGGCGCACCGCGGTTTCCAGCAGCTTTTCGCCCGCGCTCCATTCCTCCGCCGGCCCTTCCAGATGCAACTCGGTAAAACCGTCCGCATCCGGCCCCGTGCGGGAGGCCACGCGCAGGTGCGGGCTCACGTCCGTCACCAACTTTTCAAACGCCGGCACGTCGCCTTGCAGGCGCACGCGCCAGACCGCGCGCTTGATGAGGTCGCGCCGCAAGCTGGCCGAGGTGCCCGACGCCACGATGCGGCCCTGGTTGATGATCATCACGCGGTCGCAGCAAAGTTCAATTTCCGGCAGAATGTGACTCGAGAGCAGCACGGTCAGCCGCCCACGCAACGAATCAATCAACCGCCGGATGCCGAGGATCTGGTGCGGGTCCAGGCCGATGGTCGGCTCGTCCATGATGATGACCTCGGGCTCGCTCAAGATGGCGTCGGCAATGCCCACGCGCTGGCGAAAGCCCTTCGAAAGCGTGCCAATCAACCGGCGGCGGGCCGAGTGGTGCAGGCCGCAAAGCTCCATCGCCTCCTCGACGCGGGCCGAGATCCGTCGCCAGCGCACTTCCTTGAGCCGCGCGCGGAACCGCAAGTATTCAATCACGCGCATGTCCTCCGGCAGCGGATTATTTTCCGGCATGAAACCCAGCCGCCGTTTCACCTCATCCGGATGCGACGCCACGGCCAGGCCCGAAACATAGGCGCGGCCCGAGGTCGCCGGCATCAATCCGGCCAAGATCCGCATCGTCGTGCTCTTGCCCGCGCCGTTGAGCCCCAGAAAGCCGACCACCTCGCCCCGCGCCACGGTAAAGCTCACTTCCTCAATGGCGCGCACGGACCCATACGTTTTGGTCAGGGAAACTGCCTCCAGCGCCGGGGGCGCGCCGGTGCCGGTAGCCACGATCCCGGCGGTGGGCCGGGCGGAGGCGGGCGGGGAAGTGGCAATGTCGTGAGCCATGGGCAACTGCGAGAGTAGCGGGAGGCGGGAGACGGAACTGTGTGTTCTTGGACACCTTCCGCAGTCATTCGTTCGATCCGCGGAGTCCAGCCACGCCAGACGCGTCGCCCTCAACCTCCAGTTAACCACGCCCGGGTGCCAAACGGAAGGCCGAAAATCGTCTTCTTCACCCCGGGACGGTGGGTTCGGCGTGGCCTACTTAACCCGCGAAATGATTTCCTTGTATTGCTCGTTCAACTGAATCTGGGCGGTGTCGAGTTCCGTCTGGGCTTGTTGAATGACCACAGGAAGAGTGGTGACTCCGCGGACAATTTTGGCATGGGCCATGGCGTCGTCCAGCTGGTTGTCCAGCGCAACAATTTTATCCCGCAAATCGGCGACCGTCTTGTCCACCCGCAAAGCCGCCGGGGTGTTCGACGCCTTGGCCAGCATATGAATGATAGACGCCATGCTCTGGTTTATTTGCAACTGTTTGCTGATGATATTTTGTTCGTTCGTGGCGGCTTCGAGGGGCTGCTTGGCCACCCTTTTCTTTTCTTCCAACAAGTCGGTCAATTGCTGCTGCATGACGGCCAATTCATCGCGCAAAGGCTTGATGTCCGGGGCGGAGGTCGGCGTTGCGGCAGCCGTGAGCAGTCCGCCGCCATCGTCCGTGACCGGCAGCAGCCGGGCAAAGGCCTGGTCATCCTTTGAAAGCTTCGCGATGTCGTAACTGGAAGGCTCCTTGTCTCCGGCTCGCGTCACGGTCAGATTGCTGGCGGTGCGGCCGAGTATGGTCAGCTCCATGGATTGTCCCTGCGTGTCCGTCAGGACCGTCAAAAACGGGTACTTCAACTGGTCATTCTGCGGGAATTGGCGGATGAGGGTTTGGTCATCAACCGACCAGCGTTGGATCGGGACCAGGTAAGACTTTGAGTTGTCCAACTGGTTGTAGGAAACCAAGTCCGCGGTCCGGCCCTCCAGAGCGACGGCAATGGTCTTTCCTGTCTTGTCCGTCAGCACCGTATTTACCGGGATCTGGAAGGCTGGCTGTCCTGGCAGGGCCTTCAGCAAGGCCTGATCACCCGCTGAGAAAGAAGCGAGCGGCACCAGCCGGGTCAGGCCGTCCGCCTTTGTGGTTATTTGCACGAGGGTGTCGTCATGTCCGAGAATTTCGGCGGTAAATGTCTTTCCCTTCTCGTCGGTGAAATCCTGGGTGAATGGGTAATTGAATCCCGCACCCATCGGCAGGTTGGCAAAAAATTGCTGGTCGGCCGGAGCAAAAGTATCGAGCAAAATCCAGCGCGAGGGACTGCCTGCGCCGGCGGACATTTTTATCATTTTGTCCGTTTTGTCCTCCAACCGCCGGGGCGCATCTTTGGGCCCGGCCGTGGTCAGGGTGTAGTCCAGGGGGTACTCCAGGGTCAGATTGACGGGCAGGCGATTGACGAACTTTTGATCATCGGGGAGGAGATACTCAATGGAGTAATAGGCGGTTCTGCCGTCGTCATCCAAAAGCGCCACTTTTAACATTTTATCGGTCCGGCCCTCAATCCGCACATGCAAGGTCTCGCCCTTTCCGCCGGTTAATAGGCGCTCCTGCGGCAGGCGCACGGACCAGTAGAAGTAATACCCGGCAAAGCCGATGGCGCCCGCGGCCACCAGGAGGACGAGTCCCCGCAAAAACCAGGTCGCCCAGCCTGCCTTGGCGTCGGCGGTGGAGTCATGATAAGCGGCCATGGTTAAAGATAAATTTGGGGTGAAATCACCGCGTACTATCCATCTTCAATGCCGGACTATTCTTGCCCCGTTTCTGCATCTGTCAAGCGGACTGCGCGGCTCCGGCAGCTCTTGCCATAAGATTGTTTAACGGTGAAGTGATAAGCTGGAAATTCGGCCGTGTCCAAAACGGTTGTTTCGGTCGAAAGGGTGTCGGCAGGGAAGCATTTTCACCATTCGGCCAAGCGGGGGAGCGACCTCGCCGGGAACGTTATTTCGCTTTTTGGGTGGCCCGCCGGTAAATCTGCATCAATTGGGTCTGCGCGCTGCCCATGTCGTTCAGCACTTGCTGGGGTGTCACGGGTGTCGTGCCGCTGCCGCGGGGGGTGGCTGGCGGAGTGCTCCGGGCGCCGGGCGGCGGCTTGGTGGTCACTTGGGTCCACTGCTCGCTCAGGTCCGTAATCTTTTTTTGCAAATCGATGGCTTGGGTGCTCGCTGCCGTGGCGGCCGGGGTATTGGCCGACATCGCGGCGGTGCGGATAATCTCCAGCATGAGTTCATTCATCTCCAGTTGCTTATCATTAATTTCCTTCTGCTTGGCCAGGGCGTCAACGGGTCGCATGGCCACGGCCGACGCCTGGAAGCGCAGATCGTTCATTTCCTGGGTCATCACGTCCAGCTGCGCGAGTTGGTCCTTGATTTCACTGGTATTGAGGGGGTCAACTGGCTGTACTGGAGTGCCATCATCAATCACGGGCAATTGCCGGGCAAAGGCCTGGTCGTCCACGCTCAATTTCGCCAGATCGAGTACGGCGGCTTTGTTGTCCGACGTTCTCACGACGCTGAGGGTTTCGGCGCCCCGTGCCTTCACCGTTACCTCCATGACGCGCCCCTGAGGATCCAAAATCTCGGTCTGAAAAGGATAGTCCACGAACTCGCTGGGCGGCATGGCCCGGAGCACCGTCTGGTCATCGGCCAGCCAGTGCGAAAAGGGGAAAACATACTTCTGCCCGGTGTCTTCGCGCTCAAATTTTACCAATCCAAGAGTGCGGCTGACCAGGGTCACGGCATACGCCCGTCCGGCCAAGTCCGTGAGGACGGTCGATTGCGGGAGCTGGCTGAGTTGTAGGCCGGGCATCGCCGCCAACAATTCCTGGTCGGCCGGGGACAGACGCGTCAACGGCCACAGTCGCGACTGGGCCTCGCCCGCCAACTTGAGGCGGACCAGCATATCGTCGCGGCCCGTCACGGTGGCCTTGAAGGCCTTGCCGTAGCGGTCGGTGAAAGTTTGCGTCAGGGGATAGGAAAAATTGCCCTCTTTCGGCAGCGCGGAAAAGAAAAGCTGGTCGGTGGCCGAATAGTTTTTCAGGAGCGTCAAGATGCTGTCGCCGCCTTTGGTGGGCGAAATTTTCAAGAGCCGGCTGTCGCGGCCTTCAACCTGCACGGACGATTCCCGGCCTTGGGCGTCCGTGGTCACGTATTCAAATGGATAGTTGAAGGTCAATTGCACCGGCAGGCGATTAACGTAGGCCTGATCCGTGTCCACCAGCTCACTGATGGGATAGTATAGCAACTTTTCCTCGCGGTCCAACTGCGCGAGCTTGAGCACCTTGTCCGACCGGGCGTCGATGCGCACATGGAGATGCTCGCCGAGGCGCGTGGTGAGCGTCAGTTCCTGCGGCAGCCGCACAGTCCAGTAATAGCAATAATAGCCATAGCCGAGGCCCGCCAGCCCAAGCAGGAAAAAAATGCCCCAGCCCAGCACGCCCATGAATCGCTGCCACCGGGCTTCGACGGGGTCGTGCACCGGCATTTTCGGTTTGCAGTAATAAGTAGCCATGGCGACCGTGACGCCCAGTGGAAGCCGGGTGCCAAATATCCATTTTTCCGAGCACGAAATCATTTTCCATTTAAAACCGGAAGTCAAGTCGGCCCCGTCCTAACGGGCCGCAATGCTCCGGCGGCCCTCCAACGACTCCATGATTGGCAAATGCAGGCCGACCTGCATCATCGTCCCAACCTTTCCTTCGCCATGTCCGCGCCTGACCACGACCACAATCACGCCCACGATGAGGAGCACGATCACGATCACGACGAGGAGCATGACCACGAACATGAGGAAAGCGGCGTGGGCCCGACCCAGGAGGTGGAATCTGGCCACGCGCACGGCCACGGCCACCATCATCACGATGCCGCCACCACGGGTAAAAAGCTCCTGCAGGCGCTCGCGGTCAGTTCCGTTATTACGGTGGCGCAAGTCGTCGGGGGCATTTTTGCGCATTCGTTGGCGCTGTTGTCCGATGCCTTGCACACGTTGACAGATGGCATCGCGCTGCTCGTCAGCTATGCGGCCGTGCGCCTGGCGCGCCGTCCGGCGAGCGAGCAATTCACGTTCGGCTTCAAACGCGCTGAGACGCTTGCCGCCATCATCAACTCCGGCGTGCTCATCGGCATCAGCCTGTGGCTGGCCTGGGAGGCGAAAAACCGCCTGTTGCATCCCGAGTTGGTGAACGGCGCCATCATGGTCGGGGTCGCGAGCGTCGGCCTGGTCGCCAATATTATAAATACGATCTTGCTGCGCCGCGGCGCGGAAAAGAATCTCAACATGCGCTCGGCGTACCTGCATGTGATGAGCGACGGCGTGGTCAGCCTCGCAGTGATCGCCGGCGGCAGCGCCATTCTGTACGACCCGGCCCTCACGTGGTTGGACCCGGTGCTCACGCTGCTCATTTCCATTTGGTTGATCGTCGAAAGCTGGTCCATCGTCTGGAGCGGCACCCGCGTGCTCATGATGTCCGCGCCCGAAGACGTGGCCGTGCGCGAAATCCAGGTCGCGTTGCAAACGCTGGCCGGCGTCAACAACGTCCATCACACCCATCTCTGGGTGCTCAACGACGAATCCATCCACTTCGAGGCGCATGTGGACATCGCGGACCGGCGCGTCAGCGAAACCGCCGAACTCGCCCGCGCCATCGAGACCCTGCTCAAGGAGAAATTCGCCATCACCCACGTCACCCTGCAATTCGAAGCCGGCTGCTGCGGCGAAAAGCCCGAATTGCTCATGGGGCATGATGGGTGAGCGGATTCACTTTCGTCAGTTCCACCTTACAGATTATAGCGCACAACCATGCCGTTTGGCGTGGTGACCTCCAGGTAGTCGTCGTCGACGTGGATGACCAGGGTGTCGTAGGTCTCGCCCATAACCGGACTGATACTGCGGATATACGCATCTGTTTGTGCTCCCACCAGATCATAATAGTTCGCGCTGGTGACGCCCCTATCGAGCATGTATTGCGCAGCGGCCGATCCCAATTGGCGAAGGTTATTCGTGATGGCTTTCTTTTGCGCGGCGATGCCTTCCGGGTCTGGCGGCACTTCCGCCGCCGGGGCCGCAGCGGTTTCAGCGCCCGGTGTAAACTGGATGGGTTCATTGTTCGCCACCACCGGCGGCGCCGTCGGCGCGACCACGCGCGGCGGGCGGGCTGTTTCCGCCTGGGCGATCGCGGCGGTCGGTGGGGCAGCTTGGGCTTTCACTGGCGGCGCATTCCCGGATGGTTTATCCGCACCCGTCAGCCACCACGTGACGGACAGCGCCACTACCAGCAAAACCACCCCACCGATGACGACGACCCGTACTTTCATGGTACAATTTGCTATGTCTAGGATAATGCCATCGCAAGCAAAATGGGAAACAAACTAAGAACAAGAACCGCTAATTTTCACTCATCCACGCTTATGGGCTGCGGCCGATACAATCTGTTAAATTCAAAACTCGATTGATTCGACGATGCCCATTCCGGGTTCTTAGGTTGGTGTTTCTAAGAATGAGCGGAGATGAGCGGACATCAGCGGTTTCGCTTTTTCCTTAGGGCTTCGGTTGATTGCTAAAGAGGACAAAATCCCGGTTCAACCACCACACATAGGCCGGGGCGTCGGGAAAACGTTGTTGAAAAACCGGAAACTGGGCCGTGGCGGCCACCACAAAAACCCGTTGCGGTCCGCGCAGCAGATTGATGAACGGCGGCAGCAACGCGCCGACCATCTGCTCGCGCGTGGGCTGCGGCTGCGCAAGGACCGCCAGGTAGTCGAGCAGTCCCGGATAGCGCGGCGCGAGCTGCTGCGGCTCCAGCAGCGCGCCAAAAAGTTGCTCGTCCGGCAATTGCCCGGCCAGGCCCACTGTCTGTCCGAGATAGACCGGCAAATCCTGAAAGGGGCCGTAATCCCAAAGGGTATAAACCGCGTCGCCAGCCTGCAATTGCGGCAGCAACACCTCGGCCACCGGTTGCGTCGAGGGGCGTTGCACGTAACGGGCGAGCGGGTTAAACGCCAAAAGAAAGGCCGACCAGACCAGCGACAAAATTAGAAGGCCTTCGACTTGGCGGTTCTGGTTGCGTCCAAGCACCACCAGCGACCCGATGCCGCCGGCCAGGAACAGCGGCACCAAGGCGTAAAACATCGTCGCGCCGCCTGGCGGGGTGTCGGCCCGGCGGACATAAAGAACGATGGGGAGCGCGACGGCAATCAGCAGCGAGAAAACTCCGAACGCGCGCAACGGCCAGTTCAGCGCCGGGCGGTCGGCGCGCAGCGCCTGGGTGATAAAGCGCGCCGCCAGCAGCGCCAGCGGCGGCACCGAGGGCAGGATGTACGTGATGAGCTTCGAGCTCGACGCGCTGAAAAACAGCAGCGGAAATAGCGCCCACAAAATCAGCAGCACCGTTTCGGGATCGGCCTTCAGTCGCGCCCAACCGCCCGTGCAGGCACGCTTCAGTGCCGACGGCAAAAACACCACCCACGGAAAAAAGCCCGCCGGCAAAATCAAAAAGAAAAACCAAAACGGCTGCACACGATCACTGGTCTTCGGATCCAGGTAGCGCAGCACATGCTCATGCCAGAAGTAGAACCACGCGAAGCCCTGGTTGTGCATGTCCTTGGTGACAAAATGCGCCCAGTCCCACCCGCCCGGCGGCGGATGCGCCAGCGAGGCCGCAATGTGCCAGGGGAGCGCGAGCACCAGAATGATCACCACGCCCAGCCCCAGGTGCGCATGCCGCAGTTCGCGCCAGCGGTTGAGCACGAGCAAAAACAAAAACACCACGGCGCAGGGAATGAGCACGCCAATGAGCCCTTTCGTCATCAACGCCAGCGCCATGCAAACATACAAGGCCATGCACCACTGCCGCCGCTGGGGGCCGGGCGGCGCGCGCACGGCGAGACCGAACGCGCACAGGGCCCCGGTGATGAACACCGAGACCGCCATATCGAGAATGATGGTTTCTCCTATACCGTAGTAAAGGAGGCTGGTGCCGAGCGCCCACCCGGCGCACCAGCCGGTCAACCGCCCCCACCAGGTCCGGCCTGTCAAATACACCATGGCGCAGCCGAGCAACGCCAGCGCGGCCGGCCAGAACCGCAGCGCCCAGAGGTTGGTGCCGCCCGCCTTTACCGCTGCGGCCTCGAGCCAGTAAAATAGCGGCGGCTTTTCAAAATAAAGGACGCCGTTGAGCCGCGGCGAAATCCATTCCCCGGTCGCCGCCATTTCCCGCGCAATTTCCACATACCGCCCCTCGTCCGGATTGCTCAACGGGCGCAAACCTGCGGGCAGGAGATAGAGGAAACCAAGGCCGAGCAGCAGCCACGCCAAATCGCGAAAAACCCCGGGCGTCGGGGCCGGCGGGGCGGCGTCAGGGAGGCTGGTCGGCGCGTCGTTCAACGGAAAACGTTATCCTGCCCCGCCGCCGTGCGTTGACAACAAGTTAAATTGCGCCGGGCCGCATTGCCCATGGGCTCAGGCTTTCCGTGCCCAGCGGCGGATTTCCGCGAGGTAAGTTGCGGGCAGCTTATGGCGTCGCGCGCCAGCCAGGATTTTTTCGAGATAGCCGGCCCGGGGCGGACCTTCGCGGTCCACGCTGGCAATATAAATGAGCGCCGGAATCTTGTCGCCGGAATCCAAAATAATTTCCACCCAGGCCCGGCGATAGATTTTTTGGCGCACGCCTTCTCGCCGGTCCAGTTCCCGTTCGTCGGCTGCGGTCAACGCGCAAAGGACCCCGTGGACCACACCGCCTTTTTTGGGCACCACGCTCGCGTCGCCACAGGTGTTAATGATGAAGCGATGGCCGGGCAACTTCGCGCGGCCGAGAAAAAACGACGCCGGACAGCGGGCGGCAAATTGCGGCTCATGCATATTCGAGCCGTAGGCGAAGTAGAGCGTGTAACGCATGGGCGAAAAAATTTCCCGGCAACGCGGCTCAGTTGTACTGGATGAGCGCGGTGCCATCAATGCGCTTGGACAAATCAATCGGATCGTCGAGCGACACCGTGCCCGGACGCACCTGGTAGGCCCACACCTCAAAATGCACGAGGGCCGCCTCGCCATAAATCGTCGCAAAGGCGCCGTCCACGGCGTCCAGCCCCTGTGCGAGTTTGACGCGCCCGACGCGCGGGACATTGAAGCGCGGGTCAAACGTGTACCATTGGCGGCCCAGGTAAACCTCGAAGTACGCGTGAAAATCCATCGGCGTGCCCGGGTCCACATAACCAATGTCGGGCAAATGCCCCGTCACATAACGCGCGGGCAAGTTGAAGGCGCGGCACAGCGCAATGCCCATGTGCGCAAAGTCACGGCACACCCCGTAGCGCCGCTGCAACACTTCGGAGGCCGACAAATCGGGCCGGCCCGAGAGATAGCGGTATTCAATGTTGTTGTGAATCCAATCGCAAATCGCGCGCACGCGCGGCAGGCCGTTGACGGTGAATCCGAATTGGTTCCAGGCGAAGTTTAGCAGCTTGTCCGAATCGCAATAGCGGCTCGGGAGGGTGTAGCGCAGCAGTTCCGGCGGAATCAGGCTGATCGGCAGCATGTCACCCGGGTCGTCCCAATTGTCCGGCGTGGAACGCACGGCCACCAACGCATCGTGCCGAATGTCGTTGCGCCCGGGCGTGAGCATCGAGCGGTACGTGGTGTTTCCATGCACGTCTTGAAATTCGTAGGCCGGCCAGCCGATGCCGAAGGACAGCTTTTCCTGCATGACGAGTGCCCGATCATCCTGCCGGGGCCGCAGCACGAACAACGCAGCGGTCGGCACCGAAGTTTGGTAACTCAGGCTGCAGCCCACGCGCACCGTCAAGTCCAGCGGAGATTGATTCATGTAAGGTGGGCTAGGTGCATGAAGGGTGCCATCTCCCGCGCGCGGGCGGAATTGGGTGTATACCTAACCCAGGATGGGGGATTTGTCGAACGCCCAAGAGGCTGCGCCGGCCAACCCTCTCGAAACCCGCCCCCGGCGCCCCGCTGATTTTGATTGTATGCCGGCCCGGAATGTCCTACGAATCGGGCCTGACACCCAAGAACGGCCTGCCGGATTTTCGCTTGACGCATGCATAACAGCCAGCAATTCGCAGGGCGAGCCCTCGGGCGTCACCCTCAACCCCAGCGTTAATGGCGATTCCCTTCTCCAGTGGGCCGCGTCCGTATCCCGGCCGGCGCCCGGCCTTCGGCCACCCGGCGGTCCGTACTTTCCGCAAGAATGAGCGTATTCGCGCGCCCGAAGTGCGCGTCATCGGCCACGATGGCAAGCAGGTCGGCATCCTGAACACGCGCGACGCCCTGCGCCTGGCCCAGCAGCAAGGGCTGGATTTGATCGAAGTTTCGCCGGGCACGCGGCCGCCCGTCTGCCGCATCACTGATTACGGCAAGTTCATGTACGACCAGGGCAAGAAGCAGAAAGACCACAAGCCCCACACCTCGAAGCTCAAGGAGGTCAAATTTCGTCCGCGTATCGAGCAGCACGACTACGATACGAAGTTGCGCCACGCCGAGGAATTCCTTTACGAGGGCAACAAGGTGAAACTCACTCTCTCCTTTCGCGGTCGCGAAATGGAGCACAAGGACCTGGGCTTTGACATGATTAAGCGCGTGCTGGCCGACCTCGTGCATGTGGGCCTGCCCGACCAGTCGCCCCGCCTCATGGGCCGCAACATTGCCCTGACGATTTCTCCTCTCCCGCCGAACAAGCGCAAGCTCAAGCACAACGATCACGACGAACACGGCGCACGCCCCGATGGCAGCCGGGCCCCCGAAGACGACCACGGTCATGGCCATGGCCACGATCAGGGTCACAGTCACGACAAAGGCCACGGCAACACTCCGCGCCCCCAGGCTCCGGCCGCCACTCCTCCTCCTGTTGGCACGGCGACCTCCGTCGGCGCCGCATTGGCCTCCGCGCAGCCGGCACCGACCCCTCCGCCCCCGCCACCCGCAGCGCCACCTCCGGCGAGCCCGTAGCCCGCGCCTCCCGGCGCACCGGCCATGACCTGGGTTTTGCCAATGAGGCAGCGGCCTTCCGGGTGCGATGGTCGCCCGGCCCGGAAAAGTTTTCTTGTTTCGCCGGGCGGTTGGCTGGCCGCCGTACTGCTATGCTTTTGGGGCGGCCTTTCGCTGCGCGCCGCGGATACGGAATTACACGGCATGACGTTTCGCCCGCTGTCCGACATCGCCGCGCAAATGGGCCTGAAGGCATCCTGGGTGGTCCCGGGGAAAACCATGCGCCTTCAAGGGCCCGACGCCACCCTGGAGTTTACCGCCAATGAGCGGTTGTTGCATTTGAACAACCAGCCGGTCGCCTTGGGCTATGCGGTGACGCTCTCGAAGAACATGCTCTACATCTCCAAAAGCGATTTTAACCACAATGTCGTGCCCCTGCTCGCCCCCAATCAGATTCCGGATCCGCCCGCGCTGGTGCGCATTGTCGTTGATCCCGGCCATGGTGGCAAAGACCCCGGCGCGCAAAATCCCGCACTGAAGTTGGATGAAAAAACCGCCACCCTCGAAACCGCAAAAAAGCTGGTGGACGAGCTTAATGCGCGCCACTACCTCGCCTCGCTCACCCGCACCACGGATACTTTTGTCGAGCTGCCCGAGCGCTCCGCCATCGCCAATCGTGCGAAAGCCGATTTGTTCATCAGCATTCACTACAATGTCGTGGACGACCCCAGCGTCACCGGCATTGAGACCTTCATCCTCCCGCCGCCAGGCCAGCCCTCGACCAAGAACACGGACTTGTCGGAAAGCGACAAGGTGGTGTTGCCCGGCAATCGTTTCGATTACTGGAATTCCATCGTGGGCTATTCCGTGCAGAAAGCGGTGGCGACCGAACTGAAGTCCACCAACCGCGGCGTGAAGCGCGCGCACCTGGTCGTGTTGAAGGGGCTGCAAATGCCCGGCCTGCTCGTGGAGGGCGGCTTTGTCACCAGCCCCATCGAGGGCGCAAAAATTCGCACTCCCGACTACCAGAGCAAGGTCGCGAAGGCCATTGCCGACGGCATCGACCTTTACAAAAAAACGCTGGATAATGTGAAAGCCACGCAGAAAGCCATCCCGGTCACCGCGCCCGCCGCCAAGAAAAAATAAGTGCGCATCGATTCCGGCGCGCACTTTGCTCAGACGGGTCGGCGAAAAAATCTCGCGGCCCGCGGCTACTGGGGCTTTAAGACAAGACCGCATCTGTCATGAGCGCGCCCATCTCCTCTTCCCGGCTTTCGTACGCGCGCACCCTGTTTTTTTTCGCGCTAGGCGGGGCGCTGGGCACGTGGTTGCGCTGGGCCGCCACGCTGGTGTTGCCCATGCAGGCGCTACCGGAGCATCCCTGGCCATGGAACACGCTCGCGGTCAATCTGCTGGGCTCGTTGTTGATCGGGTTGGTGCTCGAGGCTGGGGAAAAACTGCACGCCCACATCCGCGCTTTTCATGCCGTGGGCTTTTGCGGCGGCTTGACCACTTTTTCGGCCTTCGCGGTGGAGACGGCGCGGTTGCTGCAGGCGGGCCGGCTGGGCTTGGCCGCCGCCTACGTCGTCGTGTCCGTCGTCGGCTGTGTGCTGGCCGTGTGGTTGGGCTTTCGGTCCACCGGCCTGTGGCCCGGCCGTGAACCGCAAAAAGTGTCATGAACAGCCTCGGCCTCATCGCTTTGGTCATCGTGGGCGGCGCCACGGGCTCCGTGCTGCGCGGCTGGCTGGCCGAACGCTTTGCCGGCGGCCTGCCCTGGACCATTTTATTTATCAATGTGACGGGCTCATTCGTCGCAGGCTGGCTGAACGCGCATTTCGCCGGCGAGCCCGCCCAAGCCTGGGTGCTGACGTTTTTGGTGACCGGCATTTGCGGCGGCTACACGACCTTTTCCTCCTTTGCCTTTCAACTGCTCGGCCAATGGCGGGCCCGGCACGGTCGTCTGATGGTGCTCTATCTTATGACGACGCTCACGCTCGGCATCGCGGCGGCGTGGGTGGGGTTGGTGGTGGGGAGTAGATAAAACCTCCGCTGGAGGCGCATCTTAGCCGGAGGGAATCAGGCCAAAATGATTATCGCAGTGTTCGAGAGGCAGGCCGTGGTGAGTGGCACAGGCGGCGACTATGAGATCGGTGGACGGAACAGTGACTCCTTTTGCGCGACAAGCCCGGGCCAAGGCGCATGCTTTGGCCCAAACCTGTTCATTGATCGGATAAGGCTCCAGTTCTTCCTCCAAGGCGGCCAGCGCCTCCTTTTCTGCTGGGCCACGGGCGCCGTTCCAAAGCTCCACCCTGGTCAATTCACACCAGGCGGCCCGTCCCTCCATCAGCAGAGACTTGACGCGGAGGCTGGGCTCGCTGCTGCGTCCCCGCAGAAATTCAATCCAACTCGAGGCATCGACCAAGGTCATCGAGCCGCCTCCCATTTATGGTCGATGCGGGCTTTGCGCAATTCATCCCTGCTTATGAAATGGGGGCACGAGCCATGCAGGCGATCAGCCAATGCTTTCAGTCGGCGGTGCCGGTTGAATTCGTCCATGGCGGAGAGCACGGCCTCCCTTTTCGTTTTGGCGCCCGTGTGCCGGATTGCTTCCCGCAGTAGATCCGTGGGAATATCAATGGTCGTTTTCATGCTTCCAGAATGTCTCATTCTGGAATCCAAGCAAGCGAATTGCCGCATCCTTACTTTTTCCCCGTCGCCAAAAAAGCCCGCAGTAGCGCGTATAACTCCGGCGAGTTCAGCAGGAACGAATCGTGGCCGAGGTCGGAGGCGACTTCCGCATAGGTGATGTTCTTGCCCGTGCGGAGCATGGCCTGGGCGATTTCCTGGTTCTGCCGCGGAGGAAACAACCAGTCCGACGCAAAGCCCACCACGAGCGCGCGCGCGGTCATTGGGCGAAACGCTTCATCCAGCCGCCCGTCGGGTCCGTAGAGGTCGAAGCGGTCGAGCGCCTTGGTAAAATAAAGATAGGTGTTCGCATCGAAACGATTCACGAAACTCTGGCCTTGGTACTGCAAATAACTTTCCACCTCAAACTCCACGCCGAGATGGTCCGGCCGTTCGCCCGCGACGCCATTGGCCGGCTCGCGGCGGGTGCGGCCGAATTTCGTGTCCATGCTCTTGTCCGAAAGGTACGTGATATGAGCCATCATGCGCGCGACGGCCAGGCCGACGTTGGGCCCCTGGTCCGGCGGATAATCGCCCTGGTTCCACGCGGGATCCTGCATGATGGCGCTGCGGCCCACGGCGTTGAAGGCAATGGCCTGGGCGCTCTGGCGCGCGGTCGTGGCCAGCGCGATGAGGCCGCGCACGCGCTCGGGGTATTCAATCGCCCACTGCAGGGCCTGCATGCCGCCCATCGAGCCGCCCACCACCGCCGCCAGCGTGCCGACGCCGAGATGGTCGAGCAGCCGCGCCTGGGCCCGCACCATGTCACGAATCGTCAACGCCGGAAAATCGAGATTGTAGGGGCGCCCGGTGGCGGGATTCGGTGAGGCGGGCCCGGTCGAGCCGCGGCAGCCGCCGAGGCAGTTGGCGCAAATGACGTAATAATTCTCCGTATCAAAAGGTTTGCCCGAGCCGATGATGTTGTCCCACCAGCCGGGCTTGCGTTCGGCGCGGTCGTGTCGGCCCGCGCAGTGGTGATCGCCGCTCAAGGCGTGGCAAATGTAGATGGCGTTCGAGCGGTCGGCGTTGAGTTCGCCGTAGGTTTCGTAACGCAGCGTGAAGCCGGGAATGCTCGCTCCGCTGTCGAACGTAAACGGCTCGCGGCACGTGAAATCCTGCGGACGCACAACGCCAACGTCACCGCCCGGCGCGGCGGCGGACGAAACGGCCACGGCGGTATCGTCGTCAGTCACGCGGGCAAGGATGAAGCAGGAACACGGCGGGATGAAGTGCAAACTTACGCTAAAATCATATCCGTCCGAACTTCGTTAAACCTCCCTATTTCGCGCCCCCTCGTCCCATTTGGGCAAAAAAAAGCCAGGCACCCTACGGCACACGCGAAGCCTGGTTACCGTTGCTCCCTTCCGGGCCTGGCGGAGTTCACCGGTTCTGCATTGCATAGGACCCGGCCAGCCGTACGTTCGCATTAAAATTACCTTTGAGCAACTGCAAAATGCAGGGTGAATTTACCCATAAATCTCTCCATACCGCTCCTTGAGGTAGCGCAGGAGCGCGTCCGCGGATAGATTCCGGCCCGTCGAGTGCCGGCAAGTCTCGGCGGTGTCGTATTGCTTGCCGAGGCGGTGGATTTTATCGCGCAACCAGTCGCGCAAAGGCGCGGTCTGCGTGCCCGGCGCGCCGGGCGCAGTGAAGTGATCTTCCAATTTAGGCAGCGCCACGCGGGCGGCCTCCCAGAGTTGTGCCGCCATCATGTTGCCCAGCGTATAACTCGGGAAATAGCCGAAGGACCCGTGGGACCAATGGATGTCCTGTAAAATTCCTTCGGCGTCATCGCGCGGCGTCAGGCCGAGAAACCGTTGCGCGAGTTCATTCCACACGGCCGGGGCGTCGGCCACGGTCAGGTCGCCGCGGAACAGCGCCTGTTCGATTTCAAAACGCAGCAAGACATGCAGGTTATAGGTGACTTCATCGGCCTCCACGCGAATGGGCTGGCGCGACACGGCGTTGATCGCGAGATAGAGTTGTTCCGAAGACAAGCTGGCGGTTTGCGTTGAGAACGCGGCGCGAAAGCGTGGCTCCCAATAGCGCCAGAAGGCGCGGCTGCGGCCCACTTGATTTTCCCATAGACGGCTTTGGGATTCGTGCACGGCCATGCCGACCGGCTCGGCCAGCGCGGTGCCGATATGTTCAACCGGCAGGCCTTGTTCATACAGGCCATGGCCGGTCTCGTGAATGCAACTGAACAGCGCGTCGAGGGGATTGTCGGCGTCGAAGCGCGTGGTCATGCGCGCATCTTCCGGGCTGCCGCCGCAAAACGGATGCACGCTGCGGTCGAGGCGCCCGCGCTGAAAATCGAACCCCAGCCACGCGATGACCTCGCGCACGAAGCTTTCCTGCGCGGCCACGGGAAAGCCGCGCAACTCGGGCGCGGGCCGACGGGCGGCGCCGTCGAGGATGTGCTCGGCCAGGGGCGGCAGTTCTGCCCGCAACGGCGCAAAGAGGCGGTCGGTTTCCACGGCGGTCAAGCCGGGGTCGTGGCGGTCGAGCCAGTAGTCGTAGGGATTGGCGGTAAAACCCTGCAGACCGGCTTCTTCGCGTGAGAGGTCGAGCTGGGATTGCAGATGGGGTGCAAAGGCGCTGAAATTTTTCGCGGTGCGCGCCGCCGTCCACGCATGGTACGCGTGGCTGCTGACTTCCGCGCGGCGGGCGACGAATTCCGGCGGCAGGCGCGTCGCGCGGTCGTAATTCAATTTCGCCCAGCGCACGACACATGCTTGTTCCGCCGTCAGGCGGCCCAGGTTGCTGCTCAGTTCCGCAACCCAATCGCCGATTTCGGGGCGGATGGCTTCGCGGTGGGCGATTTCAGAAAGGGCGGCCAGCTCTTCACCGCGGGCGGGGGCGCTCAGCGGCGGCAGATTGACCTCCTGGTCCCAGTGCAAAATGCCGAGCGCACTGGCGAGGCGGTGCACGCGTCGCAGGGCCGCCACCAATTTGGTGTAGGCCGCGGGCGGGGGCGGAGCAAAGGCAGGGGAAGGCGTGGTCGGCATTGCAAACGTTGATTAACGATTGCGATTACCGGACACCAGCGAAAGAAAGTAAATCAAATTGCCCAGGGCCGCGACGAACGCCGCCACATAGGTCCAGGACGCGGCCTTCAACGTATCGCGCGCGCCCACCATTTCCTGCGGGTCGAGAATGCCGAGGCCTTCCAGGTGTTTGAGCGCGCGGCGGGAGGCGTCGAATTCCACCGGCAGGGTCACGAATTGAAACACCGTCAGCAGCAGATAGACGCCGATGGCGACGTAAATGAGGCCAAACATCCGGAAGAAAAACCCGCCGAAAAGAATAAAAGGCAGCAGCGAGCAGGCAATATTGGTCATCGGCACGAGGTTCATGCGAAAATGCAGGGCGGGAAAGCCGACTTTGTCCTGCAGGGCGTGTCCGGCTTCGTGGGCCGCCACGCCCAAGGCCGCCAGGCTCCCACCGCGAAAATTCTCCGAACTGAGGGAGAGCCGCTTGTTGACCGGGTCGTAGTGGTCGGTCAGGTGCCCGGGGATTTCGACAATTTCGACATTGGTAATGCCGGCGGAGCGCATGACGGCGCTGGCCACCTCCGCCCCGGTTAGCCGTGCCCGCGCCCCCACCCGCGACCACTTTGCATAGGTGGTGCTCACGCGGTGCTGGGCCCAAAAACCCAGCAGCGCGGGGACGATAAGCAGGAGGATGTATTCGGAAATCACGGCAATCCGGAACGGTCGCGGTCAGGTCGACCGCATCCTGCCTTAAAACAGCGGGAAAGCAAAGCGGGTTCCACCCGCCCGACAGCCACCCGGAGCGGCAGTGTTATAGGCTTGATAAATGGCGCACTTTCGCGCCTAGTCATTATTCTCCTATTATGTCCGCTGAAAAGACCCTCATCATCCTCAAGCCCGATGGCCTCAACAAGCATGTCGCCGGCGCCGTGATTGACCGTTTTGAACGCGCTGGCTTCGAAGTGGTTGCGTGCAAAATGCTGCAACTGACGCCGGCCCTGCTGCGCGAGCACTACGCCCATTTGGTGCACCTGCCCTTTTTCCCTGAAATCGAGCGCTTCATGGGCTCGCGGTCCGTCATTGTGCTCGTTTTGCGCGGAGAGCGCGCCATCGACCGCGTGCGTGAATTGCTCGGGCCCACGGACTCCACCAAGGCCCCGAAGGGCACTATTCGCGGCGACCTCGGCACGGACAAGATGCTCAACATTTGCCATGCCTCCGATAGCCAGGCCGCCGCCGAGGCGGAAATCCGCCGCTTCTTTAAAACCGACGAAGTTTTTGGTTAAGTTCGGGCTCTCGGTTCGGGCTCGGTACGGGTACGGGCAGTCAGCAGGTAAAATACTCGGACGGTAGTCGTATGGAAGTGGGGCTTTTGTAACGCGAAGCTCTGGCCCGCGCACAGAGGGATTACTTCAATGAGCATTTGCGCGGGCCAGAGCTCCGCGTTACGGATTCGCGGCCGGAACTTACTAAGCGTCCCCGTAATGGTATTCGGATAAGTACTGTTTTGGGCCGGGATGCCGGGGTCTGAAAACAACACGGGCTCCAGGAGTGATCCTGGAGCCCGCGGTAATCAGCCGGTGGGCTGATGGACTAATTGGAGGCCGGTGCGCTGGAGTGCGAATCAGACTCCGGGATACCGCGCGGCACCGCACGGCTGGGCGTGATGTACTCGGGCATCTGGAAGGTCGAGCCGGGCGGCAGGCCAGGAAGAGCCTGCAACACCGGGCCGCCACCAGCACCAACCAAGTTGGCGGTGACGAAAATCATCAGGTTGCGCTTGCTGCTGGTTTCGCCCTTCGATTGGAAGAGGCGGCCGAGGAGCGGAATGTCGCCCAGCACCGGCACCTTGTCGTGCACGGTCTTGATTTCTTCGCGCGTCAGGCCACCCATCATCACCGTGGCGCCGTCGAAAATGGTGATCTGCGTGTGCACGCGGCGGATGGAGAACACCGGCTGAATGAAGCCCGAGGGCACCGTGACCGTGGTGCCGCCCGAAATGGCGACCGAAGTGCCACCGTATTCAATGAAACCTTCGAACTCCGTGACTTGCGGGTCGAGACTCATCGAGATGGTGTTGTTTTCTTCCACGGTCGGCTGGACGTCCATGGTGACGCCCACTTCCTGCGTGTTGAAATTTTCCGGAGTACCGGCCGTGATGGTCACGCCGGCGGCGCCACCACCGTTGCCGTTGCCGCCGCCCTGCTGGCCGACCTGCGAGGCCGTCGGTTGGAAGGACGTCGGATACATCAATTGCTGGGCGACGACGATTTCCGCCTTCTGCTGCGAAGTGACGGTGACCACCGGAGCGCTCATCAAGTCCGCACCCGTGGTTTGCTCGAGGGCGTTGATGACCATTTGAATGTTGTAGCCGTTGACGACGCCGAGGACGCCGCTCATGATGGCCGAAGCACCGGAACCGACGCCGATGCCGTTCGGGATGCTGGGAATGCTCTGCGGGACGTTGATCGGGGTGCCGGCGACAAAGGCGCCGGAAACCGGGTCAATGGAGCCACGGTCGATCGTCGTTTGCGCCGCGCCCGAATTGCCGAGCGGGAAGGCGTTGGAGAGCAATTGCAGCGTGTTGTCGCTGCCATACAGAGTGGCGCCGCTCGCCGGGGTCGGGGCCGTGCGGAGGAAGTTGTTCGTGTTGTTGGGATTGTTCGAGAACACGTTCCAAGTGAAGCCCAACTGCTGGAGGGCGTTTTCCTGCACTTCCAGGAAGCGCGATTCAATCTGCACTTGCTTGATTTGCGTGTAGCGCTGGAGCAAGCCCGTGAGCTTGTCGAGATTCCGCTGGGTGTTGGTCACCCAAATCTTGCTGTTGTCGTAAGCGATGCGGGAACCATCGGGGAAATCCACGCCGGCTTTGACGAAGAAGGACTTGAGCGCGGATTCCGTATCATCGGAGGAAGTGCTGGGTGCGGCAGTCGGGCCCTTGAACGGATCAGCCGTACCGCCACCGCCAGAGTCGCCACCGATCTTGCCGGTCAAGTGCGTCAGCGTAGCGGCGGGCATCGCGAAGTCTTGCGTGATGAACTGGCTGCCCGAGCCGGCGCCACCGCCTGAACCACCGGCGCGCACCATCACGAATTTGGTGACCGGGTCGATGTCGAAGCTATATTCAATCGAATCGCAAATACCGGTGAGAATGGCCCACAAGGAGGCATTGGAAAGACTGGTGGTCACCGTGGCATTGGATGTGCCGACGCCGCCCTTATTGGGATTGACCAGCATGATGTTCACGCCATGGGCGGGATTCTCCTTCGTGATTTCAGAAGTATCATATTCCCCAGAAGAAGTCGTGAGCGAATCGACGACGCTCTGAATGTCAGCACCCTTAAACTGCACATTCGGGATGATGATGGATTTCATTTTCAGTTCAATGGGGTCCTTTAAACCGGGCGGAGGAGGAGGCGGCGGCTTGCCAATGAACACATCCGGCCGCTTCCATTCCTTGTCCACTTGCATCAACATGCCCTCGCGCGTAGTTTGGTAATCAATGTAAGCCCGATCTCCCAGCAGCTTCTCAATGCGCAAAATGTAGGCGGAAGCTTCGATGCTGTCCGGGTCCAAGATGACAGCTTCGCTAAAGGTCTTCAAAGCACCCTGATAATCGCCGTAGAGATACTGGGCGCGGCCTTGCACCAGAAAATCATTGATTTGATCCTGCTTGGCCGTGAATCCGGGGCTGATTTGGTCGATGTCCTGGCGGGTCGGGTCCCAGCGCGCGGCATCGAGGCGGTTCTGCCAGGCTTTGGCCTTCGAGTCGGTTTGGCCGACGGCCGCAATATAGTTAGCCAGATACTTCTTGGCTTCTTCATTCTTGCGGTTGCGGTAGGCTTGGTCGATCTGCTGCAAAATCACTTCGCCACGGGCCTGGGCCAAGGCGTGTTCGAGGTCGTCGTAGCCCACGGTGCCATCGGGAACCTGGGCCTGGTCCAAGGCTTTCAAGGCGTCGTCAAATTTACCGGCTGCGGACAGGGATTCCGACTGGGCAATGCTCTTTTGGACGTCGGCGGCAACTTGTTTGCCCTTGGCTTGCTGGGCGGCGAGCGCGGCCTTGGCCGCGGCGGCGGCCGGATCTTCCGCGGGAGCAGCGGGGGCGGCAGCGGCGGGCGCGGGAGCGGCCGGAGCTGGAGCCGCCGGGCCGGGAGTGGCGGCAGCGGGAGTCGTGCTGATCTGGGCCGGAGCGGGAGCGGCGGGCAGAGGGCGCACGGTCACGGGCGCCGCGGTCGGTGCGGAGGGCGTCGCTTGGGCAAAGACGGTGGGCTGGCCCTGGCTCTTGCGCTGCAAATCGCTGTTGACGGACGCCAGCATCTCCTGGACGTAGGTGTCGTTCGGGGCGAGGACGACGAGGCGCTTCAGCAAGTCTTGGGCTTTGGCCAGGTCGCCATCGTCGCGGGCCTGCAAGGCATCCACCATGAGATTGATCTTCTCATTGGGGGCGGTGGCGGAGGATTGGGCGCGGACGGCCGTGGGTGTCATCCCGAGGACGGCCAGGGCGCCAGAGGCGAGGGCCAGGGCGAGGGCGGCGTGGCGGCGGGAATTCCGAATGGTGTTCATAGGGTAAAGGTCAGGCCAGGAATGGCGTTGAGCGGTGGAGGGGTGATGGATGATGCGGGTTTTGAGAGAAAAAGCATTCCGCACGTGGAAGGAAGATTCCGCGTGGGTAAAAGTTAGGGCGTGGGGGTAGCTGGAGCAGCGTCGGTGGCCGGGGCATCCGAAGGAGGAGGCGAAGGCGAATCGTCGTTGGAGGCAGCGCGGCGCGGCGGGGGCGTGGTTTTCTCGAGAACCTGAGTGTCTTCGTTGGTGTCGTTTGGGTTGGCGGGGTCAACTTGGATATTCTTGTATTTCTTGATGACCGTAGCCTGGAGCGGGTTGATGGAAAATTCCTTAATCTGAAAGTTCACGTCGCTCACGTCAAGCTCATCCCCGACCTTGCTGACAATCCATTCTTTCTCTGGATAAGGCTCAAGGGTGACCAAGCGAAGAAAGGTCAAATCATCCATCGGCAGGGGCGTGCCCGCCGTAAGGGTGATGTCTTTATGCATGCGCTCATCGGTGACAGTCACGCTGTTGACCTTAATCGGGCCCAGGGTCGGGTCATCGACGGTGGTGGTGGTCATTTTACCCACGGTCACGTCGGCACCGGGATAGGTAACCTTGGCGCCTTGGGGGACCTGATAG
This sequence comes from uncultured Opitutales bacterium, assembly GCA_964562015.1. Taxonomy (GTDB): domain Bacteria; phylum Verrucomicrobiota; class Verrucomicrobiia; order Opitutales; family JABDGR01; genus CAZLRH01. Next base: position 83,786 of record CAZLRH010000010.1, read on the forward strand.
TCCACGTTGCGCTCGTCATCGTGCAGGTTGATGAGGGGTGCTGCCGGCGTGCCGGAAAAGCCGACAAACTCCAATCGATAATAATTTTTCTTGATGCCCGTCAGTGCCAAGCCGAAGGGAATTGGTCCGCTACCACCGCCAAAAGCGACAAATTTTTGACCATCCCACCAAATAATCGGAGGCGTGAACACGCTGTAGATCCATTCCTTTCGGGGCGGATATTCGTCCGGTGCCGGGCCCCACAATGGCGGCGCGGCCGGCGGCGGCGGCAGCGGCTTGGCGGCGAAGACCGCGTTACCGGGCTTTTCCGGCGGAATCGTGACATGCGGCACGCCGCCTTGCTGGAAGAAAAACGCCGCCCCCAAGCCCAGGACAATCAGAGCCAGCAAGAAAAGAATTTTGTCGTAGAATTTGTTCATGCCGGGGCAGGTCTACTTTTTATCGGCAGCGGCCGCGTCATCAGCCGATTTCTGCGCAACAATGGAAATAAATTCAATCGTGATGGTAAACTTCGACATCGCATCCTTGACCACAAGTTCAAAGCCCGGAGGCGTCGGTACCGTTAGATCGAGTATCGAGGGCAGGGCCTTTGGGGGAGCGGCTGCGGCAGCAGAAGCAGTAGTAGCGGTGGCAGCAGCCGCACCGGTGGCGCCGCTGGGCGCGGTTCCTGCGGCGTCGGTGGCGGGTGGCGGCGGGTGGGCAATGCGATCGGCATCCAGCAACTCCTGGTCGGAAACGACATTTACTTCGATGCTGCGGACCACCAGCGGGAGGGTGAACTTGGAGAGCTCATTGAGGAGCTTACGGAGAGCGTCCGATTTCGCGATAAACGAAATCTGGAACGCCAGCGTTTCGATGGCGCCGGGGACGCGGGCGGAAACCTGGGGATCAATGACAAAGGTGCCCTTGGGCACCGCATTTCCACCCCGGCCAGGCGTCTCCTGCGTGGAGTTTCCAGACACCATGACATCCTCGCGCAGGACGGCGGAAATCATCATGTGCTGTTTCTCAAGATCCGGATCCCTGGCCGTAAAGATCAAATTATGCAGAAGATACTCCAGCACCTTCATTTGCTTGTACACCAGCGCGACCTTGTCCGGGGGCGGAGGCGACACGGGCCCGATGTACTGGTCCATCCCGAAAGCGAAATCGGAGGCGGGCAGGAGGACATCCTGCTTTTTGGCATCCTGGCGGAGGCCGACGACATAACTGTTGATTTGCGCCTGCAACACCGCGCCGTCGGAGGGCGGGTCGCCCAGCACCGTGCTGCTGCCTTTGGACTGCAGCGAGCCGATGACATCGTCCAACTGCTTGCGGAGGTTGGTGACGTTGTCCTTGGCCTTCGCGAGATTGTCAGCCGTGGGCGCGGGATCGAGGACGAGGGTCTTGTCCCGGTCATGCACTGCGCTCGTGAAATTCTTTTCGGCGGCGCGGGCCTTCGAGTTGTAGAACCAGAGGAAAAAGGCCTCCGTGGCAAACGTGAGGAGGCACACGATCAGCACCGCGGAAAAAATCGGGTATCTTTTAATGGCATCCATGGGGCGGTGGAACGGGGCGAAGGGCTGCCTGGGGGAAATCGGCGGCCGGCGAATTAATTAAAGGGGTTTGTCGGGATTAATATCGAGAGTAAAGGTAAAGAGGCAGAGGCGCGGCGTGGTTTGGAAGTCGAGGGTCTGGTTGGTTTCGACTAATTTGACGAACGGACTGCTGGTCAGATTGTTCATCAAGCCGCGAATGCGCGCCGAGGCGGCCGAGGCGTTAAATGAGTTCGGATTCTTGGGGTCGTAATCGCGCAGCAGCATCTTGCCGGAAATGATTACTTTGTACTCGGGCACCGGCGGCGGGCCTTCGGGCACTACCGGCACAGTCGGGTCGGGTGTCGTGCCGGGCGCGCCGGGTTTCAGCGGCAATTTCCGCGAAACTTCCAGCTTGTCGAGCCACACGTCCTTGGCACCCACCAGTTGTTTCTGCAAATCGGAGAAGAAGCTGATCCAGTTAAAGCGGGAATTCCCAAGAGCTTGATATTGAGCAATTTGCGCCGCGACATCATCCGCCTTCTTCACCTCGGTTTTGATGGAAGTGTCCATGTCCGTCAACTTCTTGACGGTCGTTTTTACGATGGCGGCTTCCTTGTTAAACTGCTGGGTCTTCGTGTAGAAAAGGAAAATGGCCGGGGCGGGTGCCAGCGCGAGGCAGGCGGCGGCGAGAACGAGGAACGGCTTCTGTTTTTCGAACTGCAGGCGTTCACGAATGGCCCGGGGCAGGAGATTGACGCCGACTGCTTTCGGGTCCTTCAAGCGCGCCGCTTCACCGACGAGCTCATTCATCTGCGCGGTCATATTCTCCAGGGTCACGGGGTCGATGCCCTTCTTGACCGTGAGAATTTGGCCGGGGGTGAAATTGGTGACGTCGATTTTCTGGCTATCGACCAGGAATTCCGCCAAGCCCTTCAGCTTGGAGGCGCGACCGGAGAGCAAAATCCGCTGCGGGGCGGCTCGCCCGCTGGCCCGGCGGTAGGTGACGATGGAGCGCGTGATTTCCTGGCTCAGGCGCCGCATGAATTCCGCCGCCTTGACTTGAATCTGGGGGATGGCGGGGTCGTTCGGCGCCAAGCCCGGGCGTCCGGAAAAGAGCGTGACTTTGACTTCCTCGGCTTCGGGGAAGGGCTTGCCGATCACGTCGGCGATGGCCTGGGTCAATGTATTGCCGCCGAGGTTGATATTACGGACGAAGAAACCGGCGGGGCTGACGAAAGTAAGATTGGTTGAACGGGCGCCAACGTTGATCAGAAGCGTGTCTTGATCGTCGCCGGGGTAGGCGAGGCGGTAGGCATTGAGGTCCAGCAGGGAGGCGGGTTGCAGGGCCACCGGCTCGAGGCCCAAGGTGCCCATGACGCCGCAAAAACGCGTGGCGGCATCCAGCTTTTGCGCAATCAGGATGATTTCCGTCTCGACGCCGTCGTCCGCGATGATCTGGCTGCCCCACACGACTTCGTGCAGGGGGAAAGGCATGTTATTCTGCGCTTCGAAAGCGATAATCTGCGTCTGCTTCGACGGCTCGACGTGGGGGACCTTGATCGGCTTGGTGAAGAGCTGGTAGCCGGGCAGGATAAAAGTGGCCTTGCCGCGAATCTTCGGGTGCGTGCGAATCACCGCGCGGAGCGCGTTGCTCGTGGCGTCGAGCCATTTTTCGTCGGCGGAAAAATCGTAGCGCAGCTCGTGCGTAATCAAACTTTCCAGCACGAGCTTGTCTCCGCTCACGGCAAAGGTCGCCGCGGACACGTGGGTGGTGCCGCAGTTAATGACCAGCGATTTGGACGAAGCCATTTGGGGGAAAGGGATTAAAAACAGATGTTCTAGAGCGGACAGTCAAGCCCTTAACATGCATCGCGTGAACTTACTTGGCTGCGCCCGGGCGAATTTCCGTGGGCAAAGTAGCCGTGGGATGCTGGATGGTCATGGGGTTGTAAATGTAGGCGGGAGTGTCGGTGCCCGTCAGCATGATGCCGGCGGTGGAAGCGGTCATCCCGGCGATTTTCCCGAGGAAGCCGTTCACGTAAATCTCATTGGGCAGGCTGATGGTGGACACCATCGAGGCGTTGATCTTGAGCGGAATACCGGCGACTTTGGCTTGAACCACATAATAGGTGGGTGCCGTCGTGGAGACGTAGGATTTGCCCTTGAAACCCATGTCGAGGAATTCCGGCGGGACAAAGAAATAGGTCGCGCACTTGTTGTTCACTTCGATGCCGAGAAAATGGATGGTCCCCGTGAGCACCGTGTCCACCTGCGGCGTGGCGCCTTTGACGCCCCAGGCAAGAATCAAGTCTATCTGCACATCTTGCAGGTACTTGGGGTTGTCCGACTTCGGGTCCGGGTTCTTGCGCCCGGTGAAATCGACCTCCACCTGCATCCACGGGTTTCGCTGAAAGGGGTCGGGCACGGACTTAAAAGTCACGGCGTCGATGCTGAGAATGCCCGTGCCGTCAATAGGCGCAACGGTTGCGGTTGCGCCGGCCCCGCCCTCCGGGCTGTCCGCCGCTTGGGCAGGCAGAGCCAGCCGGGTAGCGACAACCAAAGTCGCCAAAGCGGCTAGTCTAGGGGTATTGAGCAGACGCATTCTGAGGGGTTCTAGTCTGGCGGACGCGAAAATCAACAGAATTTTTTTTCGCGGCGTTTCCCGATTGTCGCAATTGCCCACAAAAATTATCCGGCAATAAAAAAATCACCGATTTACACCGTTTCCAGGCCGCCGTGGGCGAGCCGTAAAGCGCGGCCCGTGCGCGCCGCAAAACCGGCATGATGCGTGACCAGCACGAGCGCTGCGCCTTCTTCGGCGCCGAGGCGCAAGAGCAGGCCCATGACTTCCTCGGCGGTTTCCTCGTCGAGATTGCCCGTGGGCTCATCGGCCAGCAGTAGCCGCGGGCGGTTGAGCAACGCGCGGGCGACGGCCACGCGCTGGGCCTCGCCGCCGGAAAGTTTGCCGGGCACATGCAAAAGGCGCTTTTCCAGCCCCACCCGCGCCAGCAAATCCCGCGCGCGGGCTTCCATCTCCAAGCCCGAGCGTCCGGCAATGCGCCCCGCCAGCAGCACATTTTCGAGCGCGTTCATTTCCGGGACCAGGTAATAGGACTGAAAGACAAAGCCGATGAGCGCGGCCCGCATGCGTGCGAGCTGGGTGGTATTCCGGGCATCCACGGGCCGCCCTTCCCAGTGCAATTGCCCGCCATCGGGCTGTTCGAGTCCGGCCAAGCAGTATAATAGAGTAGTCTTGCCCGAGCCCGATTCGCCCCGGATGCTGACGGTCTCCCCGGCGGCCACGCTCAAATTCACATCGCGCAAGACTGTGATCTCTCCGGTGGGCGAGGCAAAGCGCTTCGAAATATTAACCGCGGTCAACACCATGGGAAGTGTGCCGGGGGTGGAAGGGGCGAGGGGCGCAGACATGGCGGGCGGGGCGATTTATTCGTTGCGCAGGCACACGGCCGGCTTGATGCGGGCCGCCCGCCACGCCGGCAACAGGCCGGCCAGCGTGGTAATAATCAGGGTGAAGACGATGATTTTGATAAAATCACCCGACCGGTATTCGACGGGAAAGCTGAGGAATTTGTAGAACTCGAGCAGCAAGCGCCGCTCCACGAACAGCTCGATGATGGGCTGGCGGTAATGCAGGAGCAGCCCGGCCAACGCCACGCCGAGGATGGTGCCGGCGACCCCAATGATAAAGCCTTGGAGGCAAAACACGGTGGCCACATCCCGCGGGCTGGCCCCGAGCGCGCCAAGCATCCCGATTTCGCGGGTCTTGCGCACTACCGAAGTCACGAGCGAGCTGGCGATGGAAAACGCCGCCACCACGACGATGAAAATCATGATATAAAACATGACGTTCTTTTCCACCAGCAGGATGTCCATCAAGTCGCTGTTGATTTCATACCACGTGCGCGCGCGCAACGGCAGGGCCTGGCTGTCCTGCGCCCGTTGATGGTTCAACGCCTCAAGTTTTTGGTTAATGGCCAGCGCGACCTCGGCCGTCGCTGAAATGTCGCCATGGGCGTTGTCGAGCCGCACTTCGATGGCCCCCACGTCCCGGCCCAAGCCATATAAGTCCTGCATGGTGCGGAGGGTCACCCCGACGGTGTTATTGTCGGCGACGGTCCAGCCGGTTTGGAAAATGCCGGCGATGGTGAGGGAGCGGGGTTCGAGCACGACGTTGTTCTTCAGCCGGTCCAGCATCAAGGGCGTGGTGACGTCAATGGTGTCGCCGACGTGCGCACCCAAATCCTGGGCCAAGCCCCAACCCAAAAGGATGCTATGGTCGTCCAGGTCCTCGAATTTGCCCGCCACCAGCATGTCCGCCAGCGGTGGACGCAAGCCGCCCGGATGGTTCACGTCGAAGCCCCGGACGCTCGGGTAGGCGGTGTCGGTGCCGGCGGCGACATGTTCGTCCGCCGCGCGCGGGTATTGCGGCGGCCAGAGAATACTCTTCGTGGCCATGAAGGCCGGCCGGTTTTCAAATTGAAGCATCACAACGCCCATGGCAAAGGGCTCCGCGTAAGTCACGCCCGGCACGGTTTGCAGCAGCTTGACGATTTCCTCGGGCTTCTCAATCAGCCCGCCCGAACGGACGATGATGTTGCCCTGCGCCCGGATTAGATTGACCTCATATTCCTTGGCAAAGCCGTTCATCACGCTCTGCACCGCCAACAGCACGGTCACGCCCAGCGTCACTCCCAACACGGACATCGCGGTGAAAAACGACACCCGCCGCCCGGTGGGGAACAGGTGCTTGAGCGCGAGATAAACGGGCCAGGGCATGACGAGGCGAAAACCGCGACTATGAAGAAAGAACGCCGGGGGATGAAGCTCAAAACCGCGGGTGGGTACTCGGCATCAATAGAGCTCAATCTCTTTGCAGCGACAGAATCGAAAGTGTATGTCGACCGCTTGACGGCAGCGCCACAAGCTGCTTAAAATACTCCCCGCTTTGCGATTTTGAAACGTGCGGCCTAACATGATTGTCTTTGTTGATGTAGATGATACGCTTGTGCGGAGTTTCGGCACCAAAAGAATTCCGATTCCTGCTACCATTGAGCATGTCGGACGACTCAAAGCTGACGGAGTCAAACTTTACTGCTGGAGTGCTGGCGGAGCGGATTATGCGAGGGCGACTGCTGAAGAGGTTGGTCTTGGCGAGGTGTTCGAAGCGTATCTGCCCAAGCCAAGAGCTTTGATTGATGATCAGCGGGTGGAGCAGTGGCCGTTTTGCGTTACCGTACACCCAAGTTGGTGTGCGGGCAAAACATGGAGCGATTATCAGGATCCGACACTGAAGTGATCCTCTTAGCTGAAAGGAGCCAGCAAGGGAATCGGCTGGTCGCCGTTTTTGCGATAAATTTGAAAATCGCGGTTAAGAGTGAAAATAACTCCGGCGCGCTGTTGTTCGCACATCCGCACCAGACAGGCGTCGGCCAGCGACATCGGCGTATCATGGCACAAGGTCATCAGGTTTTCGATGCGCAGCCATTCTCGCTGCAGGTTGAATCGAAGTTCAATCACTTTGCGGTGGAAAAGCTGGAAAAATCGTTCCGGCGAAAATCCCCGCCGCAGGAGAAGATAGACCGTCTCCGCAAGCACGACGTCGCAGGTTAGCAAGGGTTCGCGGAGCCGGCCAAATTGCTCCCGCACCCAGCCATGAGCGGCTTCCCATTGATCAAGCAAAGCAATCAGCGGGCCGGTATCAGCGATTATGGTCGCCACGATCCAAATCCTTCCAAGTAACGCGGGTTGGTGGCTAAGTCCGAAACACCACCGTCAAAGCAACCGCATAAATCCCCCGCCCTTTCAAGGAGCGAGCGGGCAGTTGCGCGAGATTTTGCTTTTGGCGACATCCGGTGGGCCGGTGCCGCGCCGACACGCGGACGCGCCGAACCGGCATTTGGCCGGCGACTCGCCTTGCGCTCAAGGACTGCCTTCATAACCTCAGATTAAGCCGGGGCCGGGTGCCCGGCAAGTCTGCATCAGCGGTCAAACAGGCCGAATTTCCAAAGATGGCGCGAGCCCGGGATCGGTGTTGGCGGCCGCTGCCTTCAGCGACGGAAACAAAATCGTGTCGCGGATGTTCGCCGCGCCGGTGAGCAGGATGGTCAGGCGATCAATCCCGAGCCCGAGTCCGCCCGCCGGCGGCATGCCGTGCTCGAGGGCGACGAGAAAATCTTCATCCATTTTCTGCGTATCGTCGCCGACTTGCTTCTCGAACTGCTCGCGCTGGGCCAGCGGGTCGTTTTGCTCTGAGTACGCCGGAGCGATTTCCTGGCCGTTGATGCAGAGCTCGAACACATCGAGTGTGCGCGGATCGCCGGGGGTGCTTTTGGCCAAGGGGCACAGCTCCTTGGGGATGTGCGTCACGAAAGTCGGCTGGATGAGCTTGGGCTCGACGAGTTTTTCAAAGACATCCTGCGTGACGGCGAAATCCGCCAGCGCGGGGTTGACTTCGATCTGGAGGCGCGCGCAGGCCGCGAGCTTCGCCGTTTTGTCGCGGTCGAACCAGTGCGGATCTTGCGTCGCTTCGATAATCAAATCGCGGTAGGTGACTTCGCGCCACGGGCCGCCAAGCTCGATTTCGCCGCCTTCGGGGCGCGGAATGGTGGTGCGACCGCCGAGCGCCGTCTGGCAGATGTATTGCACCAGTTCGCGCACCAAAGTCATCATGCCGCGAAAATCCGAATAGGCTTGGTAAACCTCGAGCATCGTGAATTCGGGGTTGTGCTTGCGGGAAAGCCCCTCGTTGCGAAACACGCGGCCCACTTCAAACACGCGGTCAAAGCCGCCCACCAACAGGCGCTTGAGATGCAGTTCGAGCGCGATGCGCAAATAAAAATCGCACGACAGCGCGTTGAAATGCGTGATGAACGGCCGCGCCGCCGCGCCGCCCGCCACGTTTTGCAGCACCGGCGTTTCCACCTCGATGAATTCCCGCGCCCAGAGAAATTCGCGAATGGCGCGGATGATGCGGCTGCGCGTCTGGAAGCGCGCGCGCGACTCCGGATTGACCACGAGGTCGAGGTAGCGCTGCCGGTAAATTTGTTCGCTGTCGGTCAACCCATGCCACTTTTCCGGCAGCGGACGCAGGGCCTTCGCCACGAGCGCGTACTTCTTCGCGCGGATGGTGATTTCGCCGGTCTTGGTTTTGAACACCGGCCCGGCCACGCCGAGAATGTCGCCGAAATCGAGTTTCTTGAACGCCGCGTAACCCTCCTCGCCCACTTCGTCCTTGCGCACATAGACCTGGATGATGCCATCGCGGTCGAGCAGCTTGATGAAGCTGGCCTTGCCCATCTCGCGAAACACCATCAGCCGGCCCGCGACTGAAACCTCCGGGCCAAATTCCTGGCCCTCGACGTAAAGCTTGAGCGCCTGGGCGGAGGTGTGCGTCTGCGGCCAGTTGGCGGTAAACGGGTCGTGGCCCGCCGCGCGCAATTCCTGCAGGCGCGCCAGGCGCACGGCGCGCAAGTCGCTGCTATCCGGCGTCGGGGCGGCCGGGCTGCCGCCGGAAGATGGGCCGTGACCGGAAGAAGCATTCTGGCCGGGAGAAGGGCTCTGGCCCGACGGTTGAGAAAGGGAGTCCGCGCTCATGGAAAAACGAACACCATGACGCCCGCCGCGCGCGGAGGCAAGATTTAGGCGTGGGAGGTAACCGATTATCGTTAGCCCGTCCACTGAACGTACGGGACGATCAATAAATCATGTCGTCAGCCATAAGAAACAAAACCGGTGAATCCGTCGGCCCAGGCTGTCCCTCATTAAATTTTCCGCTTCGAAGAAAACCTAAATGAACTGCATTTATTGCTCTTTTCGTTATGTGCCAAGGTGGAGCACCGTCGTCATGGCTTGCATCTTCAATATAAAACATTTTTCCGTTTTCAACTATCAGCCAATCATAAATAGGATCGCCCTCGACCGTGCTCAAGCGGCGATACAAGCCATAATGGCCGTTGCCTGACTTGAACATTTCATAGAGTTTGCGCTTTTGCCGATTCGATTCCTCGATCATCGGCATTCCAGGCGTTTGGCGGATGGATTGGGCGAAATCGTCTGGCAAATGCTGGTCAAAAAGCAATCCTCGATCATAATGCTCGTCCACCCACGATGCGTAGGTGGCCCAAGGAATGCAGAAGAAATGAATTACAGGTCGGTAGAGCAGCCACGCCAATAAAAAAGAGCCGACAACTATGACCCCTCGGCGATTGGTGCCTTTGACGAACCAGCGAATAATCCAGCCAGCCAGTAGAGCGCCAATAAGTAGGTACGCTTGGTAGGCGAATAGATCCAAGTGCATGAGGGACATTGAGTTGCAAGCTAGAGTCTTCAGCAGGACACTCTATCGCTTTCTCAACAATACATTCTCATACCACTTCATCTTCCAAAATCCGCAACAAAAACGGCGCGCCCAAGACCACGCGCAGTTTCTTCAGCCCGCGGATGGCTTGATGCACCGATTGCTCGTCCGAGGCGTGCGTGGTGAAAATCAGCTCGGCGGTTTTGCGCACGCGGTCTTCGTGCTGGATCATCGTCGCGATGGAGATGCGGTGGTCCGCCAGCACGCGAGCGACTTCCGCCAGCACGCCCGGGCGGTCCTGCACGGTCAGGCGCAAATAAAAGCGCCCCGTGATTTCCGCGAGCGACGCGATCGCAATGCCCGCGCCCAAATTTTTGTACGTGGTGGCGTCTTCCTCGCAAATCACAGGCGGCGGCGCGCCGCGCAGGGCGACCACGGCGTCGGCAATATCGCTCAACACCGCGCTGGCGGTGGCGTCCTGCCCGGCGCCGCGGCCGACGAGCACCGTCGAGCCCGCCACGTCGGCACTCAGGCACACGCCATTGAACACGTCGTCCACCGACGCCAGCAAATTGCGCGTGGGCAGGAGGCACGGGTGCACGCGCGCAAACACGCGGTTGGTGGAGAAATCGCGGCTGATGATGGCGAGGAGCTTGACCGCGTAGCCGAGCTCCTTGGCGTAGGATAAATCGTGCGGCGTCACGTCGCGAATGCCTTGCACGAGCATCTGGCGCGGCTTGATCCAGCGGCCGTGCGCGAGGTAGGCAAGAATGACGGCCTTGTGCGCGGCGTCCCAGCCGTCCACGTCGAGCGATTCATCGGCCTCCGCGTAACCGAGGCGCTTGGCGTCGGCGAGAATCTCGGCGAACGGGCGGCCCTCGCGCGCCATGCGGGTGAGGATGTAATTACAAGTGCCGTTGAGGATGCCGTAAATCAGCCGGAAGCGATTCGCGATCAGGCCCTCGCGAATTACTTTGATGATCGGAATGCCGCCGGCGACGCTCGCCTCGAAAAAATAATGGCCATGCCCTTGCTGCACGAGGCGGAACAGTTCCGCGCCGTGCGCGGCCAGCAGCGCCTTGTTGCCGGTGACGACCGCTTTGCCCAGGCTCAAGGCGCGCGCGGTGAGCACCCGGGCTTCGGTCACCCCGCCAATTAATTCGCACACGATGTCGATGGACGGGTCGTCCACAATCGACGCGAGGTCGGTGGTCAAAATCTTGCGCGGGGCGGCGATGGTGCGGCGCTTGCGCAAGTCGCGCACTCCTATGCGGGCAATCTCGAGACCCACGCCCAGGCGCCGCTCCAGCGCGGCGCGATTGCTGTGCAGGTGTTTCCACACCCCCTGCCCAACCGTGCCGAAGCCGAGCAAACCGATGCGTATGGTGCGCTTGTCCGCCATGGAGAAAGGCCAATGAATGGGGCCGCCAGAGTGGGCCTGGCCGAACCCCAGAGCACACAGAGAACGCGGAGAAAGTCAAACGTCGAGCGGTGGCCACGCAAAGGCTGAAGGCAAAAGGATGAATTTCCCCATGCCGGCTGAAAACCCTCCCTCCGTTGCTGCATTCCAGAAAACCGTCATGACTTCAGTGCCTTCTGTCGCCTTAGTGGCGTTCTTCTCTGTGTTCTCTGCGCCTCTGCGGTTCAATCTTCCTCTTATTTCTTCTTCGCAAACCGCGCCTCGGTGCCGGCGAGCAGGCGCTTGATGTTCGCGCGATGGCGGACCACGATGAGCACCGCAATTACCGCGCACAGGCCGACATTCGGTGGCTGCTGGTTGAAGGCCCACGCCACCGGCGTCAGCGCGAGGCCCATGAGCAGCGAGGCCAGCGACACATAACGCGTCGAGTAAAACACCACCAGCCACACGGCGATGCCCGCGAGCATCACCAGCGGCATCAGCGCAAACAAGCCGCCCACGGTGGTGGACACTCCTTTGCCGCCGCGAAATTTGAGAAACATCGAGCAACTGTGGCCGATGATCGCGCCCGCCAGCCCCGCAATGCCCATCCAGGTCACGGGTGCACTGTCGGGCAGCGCGTGGAGCGCCTCGAGTGCGCGCGGCCAGCCCGCGGCGACAATGCCCTTCAGGCAATCCAGCGCGAAAACGATATTGCCCGCCGTCTTCCCGAGGACGCGCTTCACATTCGTGGCGCCGGGGTTGCCGCTGCCTTCCTTGAGAATGTCCACCCCGCGCCGCCGGGCAATCATTACGGCAAACGAAATCGAGCCGAGCACATAGCCGAGGACGGCGGAAACGATGATCCAGGCGGAGGGCATGGGAGGACGCAGACGGAAAACTGGATGCAGAAAGTAGAAGGTCGCGCGTAGAAGGGGAAGAAAGAAAGGCGGTGCGGCGAGGCGCCGGGGTTGGTTTTGTCGGGGAAAGTTGCCGGCGTCAGGCGGAGAATTTGGTCGATACGGGCTTCTGCAGGGTGGGAATTTATTTGAATCGGGCGCAGTTTGCGGGGAGCGTGGCGAAGCGCGCGCCGTCCAGGCCATTTATGCAATTACTCGCGGTCATCCTCCAAAGCATCCTGCTCGCCCTGTTTCTGATGCAGGACACGGTGAATCTGGCGCCCTTCAATAATTTGGCGGCCCAAATCCGGAGGTTGGGCTGGGCCAAAACGATCCTTGGCACGTGCATCACCGCCGGTTGCGCCGCGGCGAGCCTTTATTTGACGATCAAGTACCGCGGCGCGCCCCTGCCTTTGGGTGCCAAACTCTTTTTCGTGCTCTGGTGGGGCATGCTCATGCTGGGCATGTGGATGGCGTGGTACCAGCCGTACTTCTTTGGCCCGAGCGCGAAGGATCTGGAGCTTTATCATGACCTCTTTGAGGGCACGCATTCAATATTGCCCGCCCGTCATGGCTTTCGCGGTCCGAACACCTTGCATTTGGTTCTGCATTTTTTCATGATTGCGTGCGCCGTGCTCGGGCTCTTGAAAGTGGCCGGCGGGTACTGAGGCAATTTTCCCCCATGAAACGTGTCGTCGTTATCGCGGTCTTTTTCCTGGCGGGAGCCCTTTTCGGCTGGGGTATCTGGGCGCCGACGCTCGCGTGGTTTTCTCTTCCGAACGATCCGAATGCGCAAGGCGCGGATCTCGCCACGATGGCGGGATTTGTGCTGAGTTGGGGCCTCCTCTTTGCTTCGGCCCCGCTGGGGGCCGGGTTGCGCGGCCAGCCACCGCTGGCGGTGGCGCCGCTTTTGCTCTACCTTATTCTCGGCGGGCTGATTAGCGGCTTGGTGGCGTACTATTTCCACGCGCTGCACACGTCCACGGCCTCGCTCGCTGCGCGCCTTGGCGGCAAGGGCGCGCTCACGATCCACCGGCAGCCGATTACCCGTATCCCGCTCATCGGGGCGGCCTTCGTTTTCGTCATGGCCGGCACGCAGCGGCTGCTGGCTTCGGCGAAACCGAGCAAGGAGCGATAGGCTCAAGCGCGGTCCGTTTGGCGTCGCGAGATAAATTACCAGCCCACGCGTTTGAGCCCCGGCACGGCGTCAAAATGACCGTCGCGGGTTAAGACAGGGAGGTCATACTGACGGGCCGGAGCGGCAATCCACAAATCGTTGCCGGGGATCGGTCGCCCGCGAGCTTTCAAGTCCGCGCGGATATCGGCATAGTGTGACGCAGTCATTGAAATGATATCGAACACCGCAACATCTTGTAGTAGATGTTCCAAGTCGCGCTCTAACCGCTTTCGCTGGGACGAGCTTTTTAGACCAAAACGATATTCTCCGAGGACTATCACGGGTAGGGCCAGCAGCGGCGCCGATTCGATCACGTTCGCGAGGGCCTCATTTTTGGCGAGGAAATCCGACAGCGCATTGGTGTCTAGAATCATTTCCAGTCGTCCGGGTGAATTTTTTCACATGCGTCTTCAATAACCTGCTTAACGTGTTCCAACTCATCAGCCAAGTCGGCACTACGGCCATAGTGCTTCATCCAGGGCTTTTTAAATGCGCCAGCCATTTCCATCCAGGGCTTAGTTTTCACCGCCGTTGGCTTGGAAAGCACTTTGTCGGCCACCGCCGTAATGACGAATTGGCCCAAGGTTTGCCCGTGCGCGCTGGCCGATTTTTTGGCCGCGCGATGCAATTCCTCCGACAATTCAACGATTGTTTTCACAAACCCAATACTATCATCAAAACAGGGCCAAAAGCAAGTGAGAGCGTGGCCTACACCCCGACTACCTGCAAGCCCAGGATGGCCTTATGGCTTTTGATTTCCTGGAGCGCGGCGTCGGACGGCCGGGTGTCCACTTCGTAAACCGCCAGCGCTTCCTCACGGCCTTCCGCGCGGCTGAGCGACATGTTGGCGATGTTCACGTTGTGCTTGCCCAAAACCGTCCCGAGCATGCCGACGATGCCGGGCACGTCGCGGTTGCGCAAAATCAGGAGCGTGCCCTTCGGATTCACTTCGACGCTGTGCCCGAGCAGGCGCACGAGGCGCGGGCGCTGGGCGGTGCCGATGAGTGTGCCGGCCACGTCGTAAACCTTGCCCGCGGCGTCGAACGCCTCGACCTGGACGAGTTCGGTGTAGTCGGCGCTCTGCGATGACTTCGTGGTCTCGACGGTGATGCCGAGCTGCTGGATGCGCAGGGGCGCGTTGACATCGTTGATGGCCGCGCCGCTGATGCGCCGCAGGTAGCCGCGCTGGATGGCGCGGGTGAGCGGGTTCGCATCGAGTTCGCAAATTTTTCCAAAATAGGTGATGCGCAATTTCTCCACCTTGTCGGGTGCGACTTGCTGCAACACCGCGCCGAGGCAGTCGCCCAATTCCAGATACGGGCGCAACACGCCGAGCGTGCGGGCATCCACGGAAGGCATGTTGACAGCATTGCGGACGACGCCCCCGCGCAGCACTTCGGTGATGGCTTCGGCGACTTCGAGGCCGACACTTTCCTGGGCTTCCTTGGTCGAGGCGCCGAGGTGGGGCGTGAGCACGACGTTGGGCAGGCTGCGCAACGGGTGGTCGGCGGCGATGGGTTCTTCCTCAAACACGTCGAGCCCGGCGGTGGCGACCTTGCCTTCCTTCAGCGCCGCCAGCAACGCGCTCTCCTTGATGATGCCGCCGCGGGCACAGTTGAAAATACGCACGCCCTTTTTCATTTTCGCAAACGCGGCTTCGTCCACCATGTACTTGGTGTCGTCGGTCAGCGGCATGTGCACAGTGATGTAATCGGCGTCGGTGAATATCTTGTCCTGGGTCACCATCTCGACGTTAAGGGCCTTGGCGCGAGCCTCGGTGAGGTACGGATCATACGCCAGCACGCGCATCCCGAAGGCTTGCGCGCGCTTCGACACTTCGGCGCCGATGCGGCCGAGGCCGAGCACGCCGAGGGTCTTTTGCATCAATTCGCTGCCCGAAAAGCTTTTCTTGTCCCACTGGCCGGCGCGCATCGAGGCCCCGGCCTGCACGATGGGGCGGGCGCCGCAGAGCATGTGCGTGAAGGTCAGTTCCGCCGTGGCGATGGTGTTGCCCGAGGGCGTGTTCATCACGATGACGCCCCGCTCGGTGGCGGCCTCAACATCGATATTATCCACTCCGACGCCCGCGCGGCCCACGACTTTGACCAGCGGCGCCGCGGCAAAAACCTCGCGGGTGATTTTGGTTTCGGCGCGCACCACGATGGCGACGACGTCCTTCACCAGCGCCAGCACTTGCTCGGGCTTGGAGCCGTAGGCTTCAATGACTTCAAAGCCGGCTTGCTGCTTGAAATAGGCCACGCCCGAGGGCGAGATGCGGTCCGCGACGAGAATTTTCATGAGGGCGACGTGTGGTGACTCAGTGGAGAGAGTGGGCCCGCGGCTGCTTGCACAGTACGGGAAAAAGGCGGGATTAAACACGCTCAGTCCATAAAGGCAAGCGCGCGGGGAGGGCATCCGACTCGGGTCGGCCGGGTTAAGCCGCCGCGCCGCAAGGGGTTACGATGGCGCCGAGGGGGCGGCACGATTTTTTTGTGATTGCACCGGCCCTGCAGGTGCCTATAAGTGCGACTGATTCCGGCACCCTTGCCGGACGGTTTGTTTTCCCACCCCATGAATAAGTCCCTGTCTCTCTGGAGCGCCAGCCTCTTGGCCGGCCTCGTCCTTTCCTCTCCCGCGCTGATGGCGGCCGATGCTCCGGCCGCTCCGGCTGCCGCCAAACCGGCGGCGACCACGACCGCGACCACGTCCACCACCACGACCACAACGACGACGACGACCACGACTCCGGCGTTCAAACCGGATTTGTCGAAACTGCCGAAGGCTTCCGACAAGACCGGCCTCACGTGGGACAAGGACATCAAGGCGGTTTTGACGCCCTCCTGCTTTGGCTGCCACGGCGGCAACAACCCCGCGCGCCCGAGCAGCGGCTACAATATCACGACCCTCGCCGGCGCCATTGCCGGCGGCAATCTCGCCAAGCCCGACGCGAAGCCCGATGACAACCAGTTGAAGGGCCCGGCCATCGTGCCCGGTCATGCCGACCAAAGCCCCCTGCTGGTTTACGCCGGTGCCGGTGCGAAGTTGGTTCCGGTGGCCTTGATTATGCCTCCGCTCAACGCCCAGGCCAGCACGACGAATCCGCATCCGGCCCTCACCGCGGACCAGCTCTCGCTCGTCCGCGCATGGATTGACCAGGGCGCGAAGTAAGCCGGATTCCTCCGGCTTTCGCCCGGAGTTGAATTTTTCAAACAGGCGGAGCCCACCGGGTTCCGCCTGTTTTTTTTGTGCGGCGGGCGTTTTTCCCGCTTGAGCCGGAAACGCCAGCGCGGTAAGGTGCCGGTTCACCGGGCTAGTCCCAACGCATTCCGACCATGGGTTTTCGACGTCACCAACTGTTCACTGTCTCCGCGCTGGCGGCGTTTTTTCTGGTCGCGGCGGCCAGCGTCGTGTCGGCGGCCTCCCCGTACGAGGGCAATTACCGGGCGGGCGTGGCCTATGTGCGCACGCTGGTCGGCGGGTTTCCGCCCACGATCCGGCAAAAGGCCTTCATCTTCACGGCGCAGGTCCACGCGAACGGCACGTTCGATATTTTCGTTTCCGGCATGTCCTTGCAAGTTCAGCGCACTACGATGCGGATGGCGATTCAAGGCACCGTCAGCGACACCGGCAAGGTGCACATCACCAAGCCTCTCAACGTGGCGACGGGCGACGGGCAGATCACGGGCACCAGCCTGAATTTGAAATGCGTGTACATCCGCACGCCCCGCGTGGTGAATTATTACGACTTGCGGCTGAAGCGGCGGGGGAGCTGATTGAGAAAGGAAACGGTTCGGCCTAAGCCCTGCACCGCCGAGCACGCGGAGACCGCAGAGAAGGTCTTACTCCTGCATTACTAGAATCCATCTCAAATTCAATTTTGGATGAGATTTTCCAGGGCCGTCGCAAGCGACGCCCCTACCGTCCAAAGGAGCCCGTCGTGAAAATCGTAGGGGCGCCGCTGGCGGCGGACCCTTTTGTCGAAATCGAGATAGATTCCTATCTGCGGTTTGCGTTTTCTCTCGGTCTTTTCCTTCGTGCCTTTCGCGATCTTCGCGGTCAAGTTTCCTTCTGGTTTTTTACGAATGGGGAAATGCCTTTTGCGGGAAAAAAAGGCCAAGGCGGGAGTTAAGTTGCGGGCGCTGCGCCAACTGATCCTGCGCGTTTTGTCTCCAGAAATTTGCGCAGCGCGCGCAGGCGCTTGCCCGTCTCCCAGCGAAAAATCCAAGCCATCAGCGGATGAAGCAAAAACCGCAGCCAGCGAGGCCGGGACTGGAAAGTGAATCGATAGGTAATCGACGATTCGGTTGGCGAGAGATCTTCGTGGCGAATGGAAGCGGCGAAGCTTTCGAAAAAGAGCGGGCGATTCAACATTTGCACGGCGGCGAGCAGGGGCGGATGAAACGCCACGTACTTGGTGCGGAGGGCCAATCCGCCCAAATGCCACTTGCCCGCGCAAACCGAGATGGCGCCGAGGGCCGCCTGCGGATATGCGGGCTCCAAGTGGGCGGCCCGCAACAACGTATCCCATTCGAGCCGGCGCGGGTAATCGTGCAGCAACGCAAAAACGTCGGCGCTGGAAGCCGGAATGCGTTCGCTGAGGGTGCCGGTGGGCATGAAAAATGAGAATAAAGACCGAATTATTTTACGCGCCGTCAAGGCTAGGGCGAGGGGCCGGGGCTAGTGGTGGTGGTCGTGAGGGACTGCACGTACGCCTTCACCGCCACGTCCATGCCGCGGGGAGTCCAGTGGCCGTCGGTTTTCCAATATAACCCGGCGGGGTCGGCTTCGCGGTCAAAAATTTCGCGCAGGTCGAGGACGCGGATGCCGCGCGCGGTGGCTTCCTTCTTGAGCACATCGTAACAAACCGTTTCGTAGATGGAGGAATGGTTCCGGGCGACGATGTACTGCTTGCTCGGGATGAGCATCAGGGTGAAGTCCGCGTGATTGGTCAGGCACAGGGTATTGGCCGTTACGATGCATTGCAGGACGTCCGCCATTTCCTCGCCGACGAGCGCGGATTCGCTTTTCCGCGGGGGCGTGATGGCCGGCCCGCACCAGGTGCCGCTGTGGTAGGCAAACCAGTCCAGCCCGGAGGCCTTCCACTCGCGAAAATCCCCGGTTTCCTGAAAGTCATTTTCATAAACGCCGTAGAGAATGTGTTGCGGGTGCAGCGGGAGCGCATAGCGCGTGAGGATGGCATTGTACTGCGGCGGACATTGCCGCTGCATCGCGAGGCTGTAGTAGAATTGCCCGTGTTTTTTGAAGAAGGCATAAAATACGCCGGCCGCCTCGTGCATGAACGAATCGCCCAGGCCGATGAATTCCGGCGTGGCGGTGGCCAGTTGCGTGATGGCCGCCGGATCGTTTTTAAAGCCATTCGGATCGGTGACGATGGGCTCGATGGCGACGCCTTCCGTCTTTACATCGAGCCACCAATCCTCGGCGGGAAAAGTGACGTTGAGATTCTTCTTCCAGAGAAAGCCGATATCGTCGTTCAATTCCAGGTACGGCTGCTGGGCCAGGAATTTGTGCACGCGCAGGTCGTCCACGGCGCGGGCGTGGTAATGCGCATAGAGAAAATAAATCCCGAGCGGCACGGCGATGGCCGTGAGGGAGAGCAGGGCCCGTTTAAACACAAGCGAACGCATGGGAGGAGCGGGGCGAATTCCCCGGGGGCTGAAGGCGTGCCACTCAACGCCAATCCCGCGAATGAGTCGAGCCGATTGCGGGTCCGGCAAGGAGCGACCAGCCTCCACCGCAGTTCCCGCGAATGGGTTACGGGCCAACCGGCCGGATGGAGGAGGGCGAGGTGGAAATCGGCGCGTAAAAATCCACAGCCTGGTTTTCCAGCAAGATCATGGTGGCCGAGACGGCATGACCAAAGTGGTCTGTCACATCGATAGTCAGCGTCGTGCCCGGCGGCGGGCGTGTTCCGGCAAAGACCGAAAGTTGACCGCGACTTTGGACGGACGGGCCGGAGGTATTGGGTGCGGCCTCCAGCCAAATCCCGGCCAGAAAGGCGTCGCCGTCATAAATCTGGGGCTCGTGGAGAGTGCTGAATTTTACGACGTAGTGGTAGGGCGGCCAGCCGTTCAGCATTTGCAGGAAGATGCCGTACGGCACGTCGCGGCGCACGGTCTCCTGACCGCGCGCATTGATGGGCTGAATGCCGCCGCCGCCGCCACCAAAGTTGCCCGTCTCGATACCTAACGAAATGCCCACGGGCTCGGGCTTGTCCGAGATCTGCTTTGCCAGCATCGACTTTGTTTCCTCCGGCGGCGCATGCACCCATTGGCCGGAGGCCAATAGCTGGTCCACCGCGGCTTGAAGGATGGCAGGACTGGCGGGGTGGTAGCGGCGCGTGGTCCAACGCATCTGGCTAAGGCAGTAGGCCAGGTAGTTTTCTCCGGAGTCGCGCCGGCCGCCCCCAGTCATTCCCATCATTCCGTCGTTGGTGGGAAAGGAAAAATAAAAGGGAACGTCATTCACAAGGGTAAGGATTTCCGGCGCGTAGTCGGTGACCTGCTTACTGATCGAGGCGCCGTTCGCATCCCGTCCAAAGAAAAATGCGTCTGAGCTGAAAATAGGATTCCGAAAGGTTCCTCCTTCCGGAGCCTCAAAAAGCATCCGACAGAGTAGGATGATGTCCTCGCCTGGATACAGATGCTGCGAAGATTCTGCCGCGCGGGCACGCATTTGCGCGAGGGCTTGCTCGCGCGGCATGGCTTGCAGGGCGGCGGCGGCTTCCAAATAGGCTTCGGAACGAAAGTTGGCTCCCGTGCCGAGGTGGCTGAAGTCAACCTGCGGGGCTGGCGGAGCGGCCGAAGCCGAAGATGCAGCGAGCGCGGCCGGCTGGTCGAGTGCAGGAGGCGCTTCCACTGCGAATACCGCAAGTTGGCTCGCTACGAAAAAAGCGGCCAGCAACCACCGCCAAAAAAGAAAAAATGGTTTCACGAGCCAAGTCGGGGTGACTTTCCCAAACTATACCATTCGACCTTAAGAGTCAATGGGCCGTAGGTTGAGGCAATTGTACAGTTTACTCACTTGGCGTAGGGACGTTTCTCTGAAACCCCGGTGACTATCGGGACGGACGCCTCGGAGAGGCGTCCCTACCTCTCACAACAATTCTCCTTGCGGGCCGGTGCCGGCCTGTGGCGTGAGACCGATGACTTGCCAGCCTTTCGGCGTGAGGACGCGGCCTTGGGCCGTGCGCTGGAGGTAGCCTTCTTGAATCAAAAACGGCTCGTGCATTTCCTCGAGGGTGTGTTCCTCTTCGCCGACGGCGACGGCGATGGTGTTCAGGCCCACGGGCCCGCCGCGGTAATTGTCGGCCATGACGCGCAGGACGCGTTTGTCCATTTCATCGAGGCCATGGCGGTCGATCTCGAGCAATTCGAGGGCCGCGGCGGCGACGGCGCGGGTGATGCGGCCGTCCGCGCGCTGCTGGGCAAAGTCGCGCACGAAGTGGATCAAATTATTCGCGATGCGGGGCGTGCCGCGCGCGCGCGTGGCGATTTCGTGCGCGCCGTCGTCCTCGACTTTCACCTTCAGCAGGCGGCAACTGCGGCGGACGATGGAGAGGAGTTCGTCGCGGGTGTAATAATCGAGGCGGGTTTGCAGCGTGAAGCGGCTGCGCAGGGGCGCGGTGAGCAAACCAGTGCGAGTGGTGGCGCCGACGAGGGTGAAGCGCGGAATCGAAAGGCGCACGCTGCGGGCGTTGGGGCCCTGATCGATCATGATGTCGATGCGGTAGTCCTCCATCGCCGAGTACAGGTATTCCTCGACGGCTTTGCCCAGGCGGTGAATTTCGTCGATAAAAAGAATGTCGCCCGTTTCGAGATTGGTGAGCAGGCCCGCGAGGTCGCCGGCTTTTTCAATGACCGGGCCGGAGGTGATGCGGACCTTGGAATTCATTTCCTGGCCGAGGATGAAGGCGAGGGTAGTCTTGCCGAGGCCGGGCGGGCCGGAGAGCAAAACGTGGTTCAGCGCCTCGCCGCGGCTGCGCGCCGCGCCGACCATGACGCGCAGGCGCTCGACGGTTTTGCGCTGGCCGGTGAAGTCCTCAAACGACGGCGGGCGCAGGGCGGCCTCGGCGGCGGCGTTGGCGCCGGCGGGCGGCTGGTTGAACTGGTCTTGCAGGACGGAAACGCCCTTGGCAGTCGAGGGGCGCGCGGGGGCGCTGGCGGGTTGGTCGCTCATGCGTCAGCGGGACTTTAGTCTTTCCGCCGACGCCGCCAAGAAGCAAACGCGGGGAGGGCGCGATTGACTCACGCACGTCGGCGGCGTAAAGAGTTAGTGTGCCTGCGCGCCCGCTTTCCGTCACCCTCAAGTCCGCCGTGAAAAGCGGTTTGTCGGCGGTTTTTCCGCGGTGGGCCACCGGTTTTTTTTCGGCGCGGGCGCGGGCCCATGCCCAGGCCGTGCTCGCGGGCCTGGGTTGCGTGGCGCTCAATCAAAAACTGCTGAAACAATTCGGCTCACGCGTGCGCCAAGGGCCGTTTGCGGGACTCGTACTTTCGCCTTTAACTCATCAGGAACACCTCGGCCCGTATTTGCTCGGGACCTACGAGCAGGAATTGCATCCCGTGTGGGGCAGCCTGCGGGGCAAAAAGTTTGGCCAATTGCTCGATGTGGGTTCGAAGTTTGGCTACTATGCGGTGGGCTTGGCGCAAAAATTTCCGCAGGCCGAGGTGGTGGCCTTCGACCCCGATCCGTGGGCCCGCCGCGCCGTCCGCGAAATGGCCGCCGCCAACGGAGTGGCGAATGTGGCCGTCGCGGATTTTTGCGACCTCACGTGGCTCCGGAGAAATTTGCGCCCCGGCGCCTTTATTTTGAGTGATTGCGAAGGCTATGAAGCCGTCCTTTTCAGTGAACCGGGGATTCCGGCGCTGGCGTCGGCGACGATGGTGATCGAGTTGCATGAACAATTCAGTCCCGGTGTCACGCGGCAATTGCAGGAAAACTTTTCGGCGACGCACCAAATCACGGTGATTGAGGCGCGGCCCGGGCTGCCCGCGCTGCCGCCGGAGTGCACCACGCTCAACGAGGGCGAGCGCGGTTTGGCGACGAACGAATTTCGCACCGGCGCGCAGGCGTGGCTTTGGTTGGGGCCGCGAGGGTGAGAAACCGGAGGGTGTTTGAAACTGGATGGGAAAAGCCTATTATTGCTTTTTAATTAAATGACGCCTAAGTTCAATCCATGACCGACAAGCAAACTGTCGCGGAGGTTTTAAGCCGGTTGCCGGAGGACGTTTCAATTGGGCAAATCTCCGAGGAAATCCGTCTCATGGCGGCGGTGCAACGCGGGCGCGAGGATGTCGCTGCCGGGCGGATTAAAACGCACGCTGAAGTTAGTGAATTGCTGCAATCGTGGTCCCGGCAATGGAGTGCAAAGTAATTTGGTCCGAAGCGGCCCTGGCGGACCTGCACGACCTTTGTGCTTACATAGCCCAGGACAATCCCGCGGCGGCCTTGCGCATGGGTGGGCGGCTCCTTGAGCAGATTGGTCTACTGACTTCAGCTCCTTTGCTTGGCCCATTATACGATGGAGGGACCGACGTCAGTTTGCGGATTCTTGTTTGTCGGCCGTATCGCATTTTCTACCAAGTAAACGAGGGGCAACACACGGTTGAGATCCTGCACCTCTGGCATGGAGCCCGTGAGGAACCTAAATTCTAAATCTATCCCAGCCCCATCAGCCCGAGCTGCGTGCTGCCGCCGGGGACGCGGAATTCGGCGGTGTTCAATTGGACGGGGCGGGATGCGAGTCCGGCCTTGCGGCAGGCGAGTTGGTAGAGGCCGCGAAACGTCTCCGTCCACTGGCCTTCACCGGTAAAGCGCGTGCCGAAGCGGGCGTCGTTCAGCTTGCCCGGGCCACCGCGCAAATCGCCAATGCGTTCGAGGATGCGGGCTTTTTTGCCGGGAAATTCGCGGTCGAGCCACGCCACGAAAAGGTCCTTCACGGCGTAGGGCAGGCGCAGGATTTGGTAATGGGCAAACACCGCGCCGGCTTGCACGGCGGCGGCGAGCAATTCCGCCATTTCAGTGTCGTTCAGACCGGGAATGAGGGGCGCGAGGTTCACGCCGACGGGCACGCCTGCGGCGGCGAGGCGGGTCACCGTTTCGAGCCGCTGGCGGGGCGAGGCTGTGCGGGGTTCCATGCAGCGCGCGAGCGCGGGGTCGAGTGACGTGAGCGAAATCATGACGGCGGCCCCATGCCAGCGGGCCATTTCGCCCAGCACGTCGGCATCGCGGGCGACGAGGGCGTTTTTCGTGACGATGGCGACGGGGTTGCGAAAGTCGGCCAGCACTTGCAGGCAGCGGCGGGTGATGCCGAAGCGGCGCTCGGCGGGCTGGTAGCAATCCGTCACGCCGCTCATGTTCAGGCCATCCGGCACCCAGCGCGGGTGGGCGAGGGCGTTGGCGAGCAACTCAGGGGCGCGCTCCTTGACCATGATTTTCGTTTCAAAATCGAGGCCGGCGCTGAAGCCTAAAAACTCATGCGTCGGACGGGCGTAACAGTAAACGCAGCCATGCTCGCAACCGCGGTAGGGATTGAGGCTGACGGAAAAGGGGATGTCGGGACTGTCATTGCGGCTAATGATGGACTGGGAATGGTCGGGGATGAAAACAGTGTCGGCGCGGCGCGGTTGTTCCAAATCCTCGGCGGTGAAGTGCTCCCAATCCGGCACCGTGGAGATTTGATCGAAACGGTTGGGCGGATTCTCCTGCGCGCCCCGGCCCCGCGCGCGCCCGGCGGGCGGCAAGGGAGCATGAAGCGGAGAATCTGACATAGTGAACATAATAGCAGTAATGGATTTGAATGCAAGCGCGGGCCTTACCGTGGTTTTACGAAAGGCAGTTTAACCCCAAAAAGCACACGAGGCACAAAACCCTGTTTTCTTGTGCCTTTTGTGCTTCTTGTGGTCGATTCTTGAAAGTGAAATTCAAGACCGTGGGTTGCTGGTTTGCTAACAGCACAATACCTCGGTTACGCCTGTTCGCTCGATGAATAATTTAAACTACGAGATGGTGATTTATTGGGACGCGCGCGACTCCATTTATGTCGTCGAGGTGCCCGAATTGCCAGGTTGCATGGCCCATGGAGCCAGCCGCCGCGAGGCCGTGCGCCAGGCGGAGGAGGCGATCGCCTCGTGGGTGCTGACGGCAAAGGAGGACGGCGTGGAGATGCCAGCGCCGAGGGGGAAGCTAATGTTTGCTTGGGGGCAAGGCGCGAACTTCTTCCGGTGCTGCGACAGGGCCTCCAAGTTTTTCAAGTCCATCGTTGCCGATGGATTCTGTGGGGCAGCCCTGAAGCGCTTCTTCCGCGCGCTCAATTTCGTCAGGCGTAACTGGCTGTCGATAAACATTGGAAAACCCAGTTTCATCATTTCTTTTGAAGAAGTCGGGTGCGGTGGATGGGCAGAGGCCGCAGTCAATGCAACTGTGGTCCACATAAAAGCGACCAAAGGCGTTTTCTGGCAGGCGTTCTTTTGGATTGGCCATAGTAGGGTTTGGGTGTGTAAGGGCATTCTATCTTAATCTAGCTCTTGTGTTAAATTCATTAATCAAATATAATAATGCATTTCATGAATGAATTTCTGCCGACCACTCCTTTCGATCTTTACGAATTGCATTTGTTTCGGCTCGTGGTGAAGCACCGCAGTTTTACCAAGGCGGCAGCCCTGGCCGGCTTGACTCAAAGTGCGGTCACCCGGCAAGTGCAAGGCATGGAGAGCGCATTGGGCATAGGTTTGCTGGAGCGAACTACTCGAAGCGTGCGCACCACGCCGGCCGGAGAGTTTCTTTTTAATGAATCCGCCCGCTTGCTTGGCGATGTGGAATTATCTCTGCAAAGAATGCGCGAGGAATTTGTGGGCGCGAAGAAAGAGATTCGCGTAGGTGTCTCTCGTTCCATCGGGCTGGCCTATTTGCCGGGTTTTTTCCATGCGACCTTGAAGCGCACGCCGCAGGTTTCCTGCCGGGTCACCCATGAATCGAGCGCGGATATTTTTTCCGCATTGGAAGCCAGCGAACTGGATCTAGGAGTATTATGTCCGCCCCGGCGTTGCCCGCCGACCGTGCGCGTGACGCACCGATTTACTGACTCCTTTACGTTAATTGCACCTGTCGAAGTGGCAGCGGCGTTTGTCGCTCTTAAGCCCGGACGGTCAGCCCGTGACGCATGGTTGGGCGCGTGCCGGTGGCTGCTGCTCGACGAAGCGGGCGAGACCGGGAGGCAATTGCGCGCTTGGATGGCCAAGCAGGGATGGAATTTCGCACCAGACATGCAACTAGATAACTTTGATTTGATTATCAACCTTGTGGCGCTGGGCTTGGGGGTGAGTTTTGTGCCGATCCGCGCTTTGGCCCTCTACCCGCACAAACACAACATCCAGCGCGTGGTTTTGCCGCAGCGCTTTATCCGCGACCTCGTTGTTGTGGTGCGCCGCCGAAAGACGATGCCATCCCATCTTACTCAATTCATCGAAAACATCCTGTTCTAATCTCAAAAAACTCGGGAACCCAGGGCTCGACAGGCTTTCTCTGGTGCAGCAGTGTTTGAGGAGGTACCCCACTGCGATAGTCAGTCCCCTTCAGCTTTTCTTGCCTATGACCATGACCCGTCCCGTTTCCCTGGCTGTGTTTTTACTCGCTGGTGCCGCCGCGCTGGTCTCCGGCTGCAAGAGCCCGCTGGCGCCGCCGCCCAAGCCGAAAGACCATGTCAGTTGGAAGCCGGAAGCCGGTTTCGCCCCGATTTTCAACGGCGAGGACCTGACGGGCTGGGGCTTCCCCGGCGGGCCGGCGTTGGACGGTGTGAAGGAGACGCCGGACAAGCGTTTCACCGCGGGTGTGGGGATGCTCGTGGCGCACCAGCGCACGACGGCGGAGAAGGCCGAGGAATTGCGCACGACCAAGCAGTTCGAAGGCGACTTCATTCTCCGGCTCCAATTTCGCGCGAGCCCGGAGGCCGACAGCGGCATTTTCATCCGGGGCAAACAATTGCAATGCCGCGATTATGCGACCGTGGGGCCGTACCATCCCGCCTCCTACAAGGCCCAGAATTGGAACGACATTGAAATCACCGTCAAAGGCGGCGTGGCGCGGTGCACATGCAACGGCGAGGTACTCGAAGAGGCGCTGGCGATTCCCAATGCCACTGGCGGCATCGGCATCGAGTCTGATCAAGGCACGATGGAATACCGGCACCTCGAGCTGAAGCCGCTCCCGGCCAAGTAAGCCTTGGAAAACGAGAGAGCTTTTAGACAGAATTAACAGAATTTAGAGAATTGAATCGGCATTGCTTTGTAGAAAAGACCCAGAGGGTCGTCGCTTGCGAGGGCCCTACGGGTTGGCTTGCGCAAAAACATGGTTTCTACAGAGCCTCTTTTCCAGATGCACACGCTGGAATTCAGTAAATTCTGTAAATTCTGTCTAAAAATCTTCTCTTATATTCTAATTCGGAAATTCCGGCACGACTTCCAGGGTTTTGCCGGGTTCGAGGACAATCGGGTCGCCGCGGGCGGGCACTTCGTCGTTTTTGAGGATGCGCAGAGTCATCGGGCTGGCAGAAGATTCCGGCGCGATCCAGCGCCATTGGCCGATTTCTACAAATTCCATGGGCACGCCTTTATCCGGCGAGAGGCCGGGGCCGTCACCGCGCACGTAAGGCTTGTTGCCGATGCCAATGAGGACGCGCGCGACCAAGGTGGCGGCGTCGGCCGCGGGCTTGGCGGTGCGGCGGCGGCGGGACGTCTCGGGCGCGGTTTCGGGCGGGGCCGTCAGCAGTTCGACTTGGGCGGGCGTGGCGGCGGGCTCGTCCTCCTCCGCGCGCAAGGCGGCGATTTTTGCGCTCACTGTTGCCGGGACAAAAGGTGATTCCGTGATTTCCGGAAATTCCGCGTGTGGAACGGCGGGCGCCTCCGGTTCGGCGGGCGCGGCTGCGTCCGGGTTGTCGCTAGTGGCTGTCACGGTGTCAAAAGTGCCCGAGGCAAAGGCGTCCCAGGCATCGTTGGAAAGCGGTTGGGGCGCAGGCGGAGTTTCGGGCGAGGGAGCGGGTTCGGCGACTGCAGCCACTTCGACCGGGGACTCGATTTCCACCGGGGCCGGGGGCACTTCGGTCGGGGTGGCGGCGTCCGTTGTGGGAGCGGTGTCGGCTTCAAGCTTGGGCTTCTTGGGCCGGCGCGGACGGGATTGAATGATGCGGTTGACGGCGGGAGAATCTTCGGCGGACTGGGCGGTGCCGAGGGCTTTGGAAAGCATGGAGCCCTCGGTAAGCTCTGATTTATCTACGACCACAGCAGGCGGCTCCGCGCGTGCCGAATCCGCGGCGGTTTCCACGGGGCTGGCCTTTGGCGGTGCGGCCTCGACCGGCGGGCTGGTGGTCACTCCGGCCACGGCCTGAAGCAAAAAGTCCATTTGTTCGCGCAAGCCCGCGAGGGCGGCGGCCGTGCCGTCGGAGGCTGGCGACGGTTTGGCTGCGGGCTGGGCCAGGAGCGCTTCCAGGCGGGCGACCACGGGGCCGAGCGATTCCACGCCGGCGAGCAATTTCTCGGCCTGGCTCTGGCGCAGGCGTTCGAGTTCGCGTTGCTGGCTTTGCTTATCGGTTTCCTTGAGGAGCGCGGCGGCCTCCCGCAGGGGAGTGGCGGTTTCCGCCAGACTGCGGTGAATTTCCTCGAGAGGGGCCAGGCGGGCGTCAAAGCGCCGCGAGGAACTTTCGAGGGCGGCCGTGGCGCGCGTGGCCTGCTCGACGGCTTCGAAAGCGAGGCGGGCCTGCTTGCGCATTTCGCCGTCGAGGGCCGCGAGCCGCTGGAAATCCTCGGCGCGGGCTTGTTCCAGTTCGAGGCGCAGCAGTTGGGCGCGGGTGAAAAATTCAAGCGCAAAGGGCAGGCAAAAGAAGCCTCCGCCCACGGCGACCGCCGCGAGGCAGAAACCCGTTTGCAGCGCGCTCAGGTCGGGATGCGTGGCCCAGATGCCGAGGGCGACGGCCACCAGCAGGGCATCACCGAGAATAAAAGGCCATTTCGGCAAGGTGGCGGCGGTCGGCGTGGAAGGCGTAGCGTCAAGGGAGTCATTCATGGCGAGAGGAAATTCGAGGTGGGAAACGACGACGGCGGCCCGCGCGCGATGTGCAGAGCGCAGACGCCGCTATCCGGCGAGGTTAACGCCGGCCCCTGAAAACGCAACTGCGAATCTCCGGGCGAAATTCGGGCCCGGTTTCAATACCAATGCATCCCCGCTCGCGGAGGACGCAGAAAACCTTGCGCTCAATCTAGAAAACAAAAGGCGGGGCCGGCTGCCTGAGCCAGACCCCGCCTTTGGATCGTCGGCGTCGTCAATCAATAGAAGAGAGAGTGAGAAGCGACTAGGGCGGGTAACTGCCTGATTTGGCAATAATGTCATCCATTTTTCTTTTGATATCGAAGGGTTCTTCCTTCGTAAGGATGGCCTTGCCATCGAGCGACAGGGAAACCCACAGGCCTTGAAAATCCTGCTGGGAAATGCCTCCCCCGCGGGAGTAGGTGGAGGGGCCGCCGGCGCGCCCCGCGCGCCCCGGCGCGAGGCTGACGCGCCCGCCCGAGACCGACGAATCGCGATTGGAAATGATCTTGGTCTTAAACGTGACGTTGCCACCCGCCGGAATGGTATCGAAGGTCTTTTGGTCATCGGTCCCGATTATGTCATAGGTGGTCAGGGCCGAACCATTGCGATTGGCGAACGTTTTATTGTAGGCCTTGTATTCCACGGTCACATTGCTCACCGGGGTGCTGCCGAAGTTGCTGACTGTAACAATGAAGAAAAAGTCATTGGGTGAAGGCGGGGGCGTGTAACCGCGGCGCAGGCCGTAGGGGTCAGAAGGGTCGGGTGGCGGCGGGGTGGTTAGCACGTTGACGATCGTGCTGGCCTTATGCTGTTTCCACTCGATCACGAGTTGGGGCAATTTGGCGGGGCCGGCGGAAGTGGCAGCCGGCTTTGCGCCTGCTTGCGCAGCCGTGGCGGAGTTATCAGTCGCCGCCTTTGAGGTGTGCAGGAAAAGCAAGGCGACGGCACCGGCGAAGATGACGTTCTTCATTGGGTAGGGGGCGAAGGGCTAACTGCCAAGCGTCATTAGCGATAGCGTGAAAGAAGGAGAGCGCAATACTGAAACGAAAGCCACTAGTGGAAGCCAATTCCTAGTGCGGCTTATGAGCTAGCCATTCGAAAAAACAAAAGGCGGGGCCGGCTGCCTGAGCCAGACCCCGCCTTTGCGCCGACCCGTCGCTAACCGACGGGAAGGGGTGAAGAAAGCCTAGGGCACATTGCCGCCGGCCTTCTTGATGATCTCTTCCATCTTGTCCTTGGAGAAGGTCGTAGGCTCGACGCGGGTGCCGACTTCCTTGCCGTCGATCTTCACGCTCAGCCAGATGCCCTGAAAATCCTGCTTGGTGGAACCGGTTTGCTTCGGGCTGGAAATAGTGCCGCCGCCCTTGCTATTTTTACCACCACCACCGCCGCCACCGCCGCCACCGCCACCGCCGCCACCAGCGCTGCCCCCACCGCTCATGGTAATGGTGTCTTTGTTGGGCACCGCCTGCGTGGTAAAGGTCACATTGCCACCGGCGGGAATGGTATCGAAGGTCTGGATGTCGCCGGCGCCGATGATGGCATAGCTGGTGGTGCTTTTGCCGTTATCGCTGGTGAAGGTCTTGTTATACTCACGATACTCGACGGTCACATTGCTGGCATTGCCGCCGGTATTGGAGATCGTGACGACGTAAGACAGTTCGTCCGAGGTCGTCGAAGTGGAGGTTGTGCTGCCGCCACCTTTGCCGCCACCTTTGCCACCGCCACCGCCACCGCCTCCACCTTTATTGCCGCCGCTCTGGCCGCCGCTTTGGCCGCCTTTGGAGTCGCTTTTAACCACAGTATCGGTCTTGTCTTTGGTCCAATCAATGTGAAGGACCGGCGGCCTGGCGGGCGCGGCGCCAAAAGCCACGAGGGAAAAGAGGGTGGTGGCGCCAAGACCGGCGCAGAGGGGAAGGAGGCGTTTCATGGAGACAATTAGGGTAGGTGGAGGAGCAGGAGAATAGAGTCAGCCTGCCTAGGGTAAAACCGCCGCGGCAGGCCGGAGTTGCAGAGTGAAGCAGAAAGCGCCCGGGCTGGCAAAATCTTTTTGTCGGAACGGGGGTGTGCGGTTTGTGCAAAAAGGACTTGCAAGCGAATGGGCGAATGATAACGTTGTCCTTTTTCCCTGATTCCGGAGACCGTCCATGCCTACTATTAATCAGCTCGTGCGGCGCCCCCGCCGCACCCCGCGTTTCAAATCCAAGGCCCCCGCCTTGGCTGGCAACCCGTTTAAACGCGGCGTGTGTGTCCAAGTCATGACCCGCACCCCCAAGAAGCCCAATTCCGCCATCCGCAAGGTCGCGAAGGTGCGCCTCACCAATGGCTACGAAGTCATTGCCTACATTCCCGACGAGGGCCACAACCTCCAGGAGCACAGCGTGGTGCTCGTGCGCGGCGGCCGCGTCAAGGACTTGCCGGGCGTGCGTTATCACATCGTCCGCGGCCCGCTCGACTGCGTGGGCGTGGAGAAGCGCCGTCGCAGCCGTTCGAAATACGGCGTGAAGCGGCCCAAGGAGAAAAAGGCCGCTTAATTATTAGTTGGATGGCTTCCTGGCTGAATTGCTTGAGGCCATTCGGTAATGGTCAATGATTAACCTTTCCCTCAAGTCCAAGACTTCCAAGAACTAGAAACCAGAGCACTAACCACTAAAGCACTTCTTTCCCATGTCTCGCCGCCGCAAAGCCGATAAACGCGAACGTTCCCCGGATCCGCGTTACAACAGCCCGCTGGTCACGCACCTGATCAGCACCATCATGCGCAAGGGCAAGAAGACCGTGGCGCAGGGCATTGTCTATTCCGCCTTCGAGAAGGTCAGCGAGAAGCTGCAAAAAGGCGACCCGATTGACTTGCTCCTCGGCGCGCTCGAGAACGCCCGCCCGAAGCTGGAAGTCAAGAGCCGCCGCGTCGGTGGCGCCACCTACCAGGTGCCGGTGGAAATTTCCTTCGAGCGCCAGCAGAGCCTCGCTTTTCGTTGGATTGTCGACGCCGCCCTCAGCCGCAAAGGCATTCCCATGCGCGAGGCGCTCGCCGCCGAAATCGTGGATGCTTATAATAACACCGGCAACGTCGTCAAAAAGCGCGAGGACATGCACCGCATGGCCCAGGCCAACCGTGCCTTCGCCCACCTGCGCTGGTAATTTTTCCTTTCTTTTTTCAACCGCTTAACTTTCTGCTGCGTCATGTCCACCGACACTCTGCCCGCGCCCGCGCTTTCGCCGGCCAATTCGCCCAACCGCCGTTTCCCCCTGGAATACACGCGCAATATCGGCATTGCCGCGCACATTGACGCCGGCAAGACCACCACGACGGAGCGCGTGCTCTTTTACGCGGGCGTCATTCACAAGATGGGTGACGTGGACGAGGGCAACACCACAACTGACTGGATGGAGCAGGAACGCGAGCGCGGCATCACCATCACCGCCGCCGCCATTTCCGCCGGTTGGAAGACCAAGGAGGGTCCGTACGCCAATATTCAGCACGCCCTGAACATCATCGACACGCCCGGACACGTGGACTTCACGGCCGAGGTCGAGCGCTCCCTGCGCGTGCTCGACGGCGCCATCGCCGTGTTTTGTGCAGTCGCCGGCGTGCAGCCCCAGTCCGAGACGGTCTGGCGCCAGATGAACAAGTACAAGGTCTGCCGCATTGCCTACGTCAACAAGATGGACCGCACCGGCGCGAATTTCTTCAAGGCCGTCGATGACATCCGCACCAAGCTGCGCGGCAACGCCCACCCGCTGTTCATTCCGCACGGCGCTTCCGAGACTTTTGTCGGCCTCATCGACTTGGTGAAGATGGTCTATTGCGAATACGACCTCACCGACCCGAGCGGCGTGCGCTTCCACGAAAAGGAAATTCCCGCCAGCCACATTGAAGAAGCCAAGCACTGGCGCGAAAAGCTCATCGAGGCCCTGGCCGATTTCGATGACGAACTCGCCGAGAAGTTTCTCGACGGCAAGGACATTTCCGTGCCCGAGCTGCAGCGCGTGATCCGGAAAGCGACATTGACGCAGAATTTCGTCGGAGTGATTCCCGGCAGCGCGCTCAAGAACAAGGGCGTGCAGATGGTGTTGGACGCCGTGGTCAATTATCTCCCGAACCCCCTCGAAGCCCGTCCGATGGACGCGCACAAGGACGACGAGACGATGACGACCGTCGTCGCGGACGACAAACACAAGCCCATCGGCCTCGTGTTCAAGCTGTGGACGGACCCGTTCGTGGGCCGCCTCGTGTTCTTCCGCCTTTACGCTGGCACGCTCAAGAAGGGCGAGGCCATGTACAATCCCCGCACCCGCCGCACGGAGCGCATCTCCCGCCTGATGTTCCTGAAGGCCGACGAGCGCGTGGACGTGGACGCCATTTATTCGGGCGAAATCTGCGCCATCGTTGGCGCCCGTGACGTGGTTACCGGTGATACGCTGTGCGACGAAGACCTCGACTTGCGCCTCGAGCCCCCGACCTTCCCCGAGCCGGTTATCTCGATGTCCATCGAGCCGAAGACCAAGGCCGACCAGGAAAAACTCTCCATCGGCCTCCAGCGCCTCGCCGACGAGGATCCCACTTTCCGCCTCTCCTCCAACGCGGAGACGGGCCAGACCATCATTGCCGGCATGGGCGAGTTGCACCTGGAAATCATTCGCGACCGCCTGTTCCGCGAATTCAACGTCCAGGCCGACGCCGGCCGCCCGCAGATCGCCTACCGCGAAACCATTTTGGCCGCCTCCGAGGGCGTGGGCAAATTCATCCGCCAGTCCGGCGGCCGCGGCCAGTACGGTCACTGCGAAATCAAGCTCGAGCCCAACGAAAAAGGCAAGGGCATGGAGCTGATCAACGAAGTCGTGGGCGGCACCATCCCGAAGGAATTCATCAAGCCGTCGTTCGAAGGCATCGAAGAAGCCGCGCGCAACGGCGTCATTGCCGGCTACCCGGTGATCGACTTCAAGGTGCGCCTGGTCTACGGCAGCTTCCACGAAGTGGACTCGAATGAAATGGCGTTCAAGATGGCCGGCATTTTCGCGTTCAAGGAAGCGATGAAGAACGCCAAGCCGATTTTGCTCGAGCCGATCATGAAGGCCGAAGTCGTCACGCCCGAGGAGTATCAGGGCGACATCATGGGCGACCTCAACCGCCGCCGCGGCCAGATTCAGGGCGCGGAGACGAAGAACGGCCTCGTGTACATTAACGTCAACGTGCCGCTCGAAACGATGTTCGGTTACGCGACGTCAGTGCGCTCGCTGTCTAAAGGCCGCGCCTCTTACACGATGGAGCCCTCGCACTTCGAGCAAGTCCCCGCGGGTCTGTTGAAGACCATCGTGGAAAGCTCGACGCGCACCGCCGCGCGCACGATCTAAGGGATTTGAGAATGCAGATTTATGATTTAAGAACTTGTGCAACGTCAGCCTTCCGGCTAACGAGTCCTCCCCTCCCACTTAAAACTAGAAACTAAAAAACCAAGCACTAGAACACCAAGCACTAAAGCACTTCTTCCTCCCTGTTCTTTGTCATCGCCCGGTTTGGGTTGGCGCGGTTTGCGGCTGATAGTTTGGCTGTCGCGCGCCCCCTGCACGGCTGGCATCTTTTACCTTACACCTTAAACCTTCCACACCAACACTCCCATGGCCAGCCAGCGCATCCGCATCAAGCTCAAGGGCTTTGACTATCGCATCATCGACCAGTCGGCGTCTGAAATCGTCGAGACCGCCAAGCGCTCCGGCGCCCGCGTCGCGGGGCCCGTGCCGATGCCCACGCGCATCGAGAAACTTTCAGTGAACCGTTCGCCGCACGTGGACAAAAAGTCCATGGAGCAATTCGAACTCCGCACGCACAAGCGCCTCATCGACATCATCGAGCCCACCGCGCAGACCGTCGACGAATTGAAGAAGCTAAACCTCCCCGCCGGCGTGGACATTCAGATTACGGTGTAGGATGACGACCGTTCAGCTTGCGCCCGGGACCGATTTCACGATTTGACAAAAAACCGCTTGACGGGCGGGCGAGTTTCCGGTCTATTCAACGTTTTTCCTCGTTCAATTCTCAACGCATACATCGAATTTACTGCCGCCAGCGGGTCTGGGCGGCGGGATCGGAAAGCATCCGCCCTCTCAACCGGGTGAACGGCTCCGATTCTTTTCCAACCTTTTCCTGACCCGAAAAAACTTCCTCCATAATCTTTAACGCCTAACGCAGGTTCCGGTTTATCCCCGGACGCAAAGGGCATCCCGCCGCCTCCGGTTCAACCGGTCGGGGCGCCGCACCACCTGCCACTTAGCACCATGAGCCTGATTCTACTCGGTAAGAAGGTCGGAATGACCCAAATTTTTGACGGCGAGAACCGCTTGGTTCCCGTGACCGTCGTTGAGGCTGGCCCGTGCCCCGTCACGCAGGTCAAGACGGTCGACTCCGATGGCTACAACGCCGTCCAGATCGGCTTCGGCGCCCAAAAGGAGCACCGCATGTCGAAGCCCGAACTCGGGCACTTGAAAAAGTCCGGCGCGACGCCGGTGACGCATTTGACGGAATTTCGCACGAAGGCCGCGCCAGAACACAAGGTGGGCGATATTTTGACGGTCGGCAAATTTGCCGAAGGCACCAAGGTAGACATCATCGGCGCCAGCAAGGGCCGCGGTTTTCAGGGCGTCATGAAGCGCCACAACATGGACGGCCAGCCGGACTCCCACGGTCACATGATGCACCGCCGCCCCGGCTCCATCGGCATGCGCCAGACGCCCGGCCACGTATTCAAGGGCAAACGCATGCCGGGCCACATGGGCACGGAGCGCCGCACGGTGCAAAATCTCACAGTAGTCCGCATTATCGGCGACAAGAATTTGATTCTTTTGAAGGGCAGCTTGCCGGGCGCGAATGGCGATATCGTCTGGGTCCGTGAAGCCAAAAAGACCCGCGTAGCCAAAGCCTAAACCGCCCCGCGCCGCCCATCCACCCACACCCGGAGAATTTTTCGATGAAGCTCAAAGTTTACAGCCCCGACGGCGCGACCACCACCGAGAAGGATTTTGCCTTGCGTGAATTCGAAGGCAAAAAGGGCACGCAGGCCCTCAAGGACACCGTGGTCGCCTACCTGGCCAACGCCCGCCAAGGCACGTCCAAGACGAAGGACTTCGGCGAAGTCAAAGGCACCGGCAAAAAGCCCTGGCGCCAAAAGGGCACCGGCAACGCCCGTCACGGTTCGCGCCGCAGCCCGCTCTGGGTCAAGGGCGCCGTCGTATTCGGCCCGCGTCCGCGCGACTGGTCGCACGATGTGAACATCAAGGTCAAGAAGCTCGCGTTCCAGCGCGCCTTGTTCAACCGCGCCACCGAAGGCGGCTTGAGCCTGATCGAGAAGCTCAGCACCGCGCAGCCGAAGTCAAAAATTTTCAGCCAGC
Organism: uncultured Opitutales bacterium; assembly: GCA_964562015.1. Taxonomy (GTDB): domain Bacteria; phylum Verrucomicrobiota; class Verrucomicrobiia; order Opitutales; family JABDGR01; genus CAZLRH01. The sequence continues at coordinate 119,580 of CAZLRH010000010.1, forward strand.
TTCTCACCCGCATTCACCCCAAGGGCAAAGTGCTCGTGGTGGACGAAGTGTTCGAGGAAAAGACCGAGCGCGCCGCGCGCAACATCGGCCGCGTGCACCTCGCCGTCGCCGGCACCATCAATGCGCTCGACCTCGTGCGCTTTGAAAAAATTCTCATCAGCGAGCAAGGCTTCCAGCATGTGCTGGCCCGGGCCACCGACTCCGACTAGCGCCATGAAATCTCCTCTCGAAGTCCTCAAGCGTTACCGCATCACGGAGAAAGCCTCCGCGTTGAACGCCAACTTGAACAAATACGTGTTCGAAGTGACGCCGCAGTCCGACAAGGGCGACGTCGCCCGCGCCATCACCGAGCAGTACAAGACCAAGGTCGCGCGCGTGAACATCCTGAACCATCCCGGCAAGCGCAAGAGCGGCCGCACGATGGGCGGCCACCCCGGTCGCACCCCGCGCCGCAAGATGGCCATCGTCACCCTCGAGGCCGGCCAGAAGATTGAGATTATCTAAGCTGCGCGTTTCGCCTCTTCCCAACTTTTAACTCTTTCCCGTCATGGCTCTCAAGCAACATCGCCCGCTCACTCCCGGACAGCGTTTTTACATCCAAAACACGCGCGCGGGACTGTCGAAAAAAGCGCCGGAAGCGACGCTCCTCGAGTCGAACCACCGGGCCCAGGGCCGCAATTGCTACGGCCGCATCACCTCGCGCCGCCGCGGCGGTGGTCACAAGCGGTTGTACCGCGTCATCGATTTCAAGCGCGACAAACTCGAAATTCCGGCCACCGTGCAGGCCATCGAGTATGATCCGAACCGCTCGGCCCGCCTCGCGCTCCTGGCGTATGCGGATGGCGAAAAACGTTACATTTTGGCTCCGAACGGCCTCGTGGCGGGCGACAAGGTTCTCGCGACGGTCAAACCCGTCACCGAGTATCCCGTGGGCCTGTCAGTCCTGTTGAAGAACATTCCGCCGGCGACTTTCATTCACAGTGTCGAGATGCTTCCCGGCCAGGGCGCGCGGATTGCCCGTGGCGCCGGCGCGGCGGCCCAACTGATGGGCATTGAAGGCGAGCGCGCGACGTTGAAGATGCCCAGCGGCGAAATTCGTTACGTGCACGCGAACTGCCGCGCCACCGTCGGTGTGGTGGGTAATTTGGACCACCAGAACCAAAGCCTCGGCAAGGCCGGGCGCAACCGCTGGAAGGGCCGGCGCCCGCGTGTGCGCGGCATGGCCATGAATCCGGTCGATCACCCGATGGGTGGCGGCCAGGGCAAGAGCAAGGGCGGCGGCGGCTGGCAGCACCCCGTCTCCCCGTGGGGCCAGCTCGCGAAGGGCCTGCCCACGCGCACGAAGAGCAAGCCCACGAATTCGATGATCGTCACGCGCCGCAACGGCCGCAAAGTGAAGGTCTAATCCTCTCCCCTTTCACCACCGACATATTTATACGCCATGGGACGCTCCATTAAAAAAGGCTACTTCGTCGAGCCGAAATTGCAGGACAAGATTGACGCCGCGCAAAAGGAAAGCTCGCGCAAGCCGATCCAGACCTGGTCGCGCCGCTCGACCATCACGCCCGATTTCGTGGGCCTGAATTTCAACGTCCACAACGGCCGCGCATTCATTCCGCTGTACATCACGGAAAACATGGTCGGCCACAAGCTGGGTGAATTCGCCCCCACGCGCAATTTCAAGGGCCACAACCCGCACACGCAGAAGAAATAGTTTTCCGTTCTTTCTCTTTTCTCCATCCGATGATTTCCACCCGCCATTTTGCGCTTTCCGCCACGGCCGCGATCCTGTTCGCCGCCGCCGCGGGAGTGTCGGCCCAGTCGCCGGCGGCCGGAGCGGGTTTGGGCAATGCGGCGGCCTCCCTGCCCGCCGCGCCGTCAGCGTTGTCACTGAGTCGCCCGGCCTGGTTGGATGATGATTTGAATCCGCATCAGATTGCCCGCGTGGCTTCCGTGCAGCCCGGCGCCGCGGATGTGGTGGTGCTCGACAGCGGCTTGTACGAAGGCCTGCGCATCGGCACACCCTGCCTCGTCTCGCACAACGGCACGCCCGTCGGCGAAATGGTTGTGGTCGCCAGCGACAAGGCCCACGCCGCCGCGCTAATCGTTTCCCAAGCCAAGGGCGCGGTCATCACGGCCGGCGACGACGTCGGCCTCAAGCTTCGTTTCGCCCGCTAATCCCGTTCTTCGTTCACTTTTCGCAACCCTTTTATCTTTCCGTCCATGGATGTCCAATCTCTAGCCAGAAACGTTCGCGTTTCGCCCAAGCGCCTGCGCCAGGTCACCCGCGTGATCCAAGGCCGCCCCGCCGTGGAAGCGCTCGACCTGCTCCGCTTCATCCCGCGCAAGACCGCGCGCCTGGTGCGCAAGACCCTCGCCAGCGCCATCGCCAACGCGGAGAACAACCACAATCTTTCCTCGGCCAACCTCGTTGTGAAGCGCGCTTTGGCCGAACAGGGTCCCGTGCTGAAACGCTTCCGCCCGGCCTCGAAGGGCAGCGCCCATCCCCTGCGCAAGGGCACCAGCCATATCCGCATCATTCTTTCCGACAACGCTGCCGCGGCCCCCGCCGCCGCGGAGTAAAAACCTTTCTTCCGACCACCTGACACCATGGGACAAAAAACCAATCCGATCGGTTTCCGCCTCTCCGTTCGCCGCAACTGGGAGTCGCGCTGGTATGCCAACAAGAAGGACCTCCCCGGCCTGGTGAAGGAGGACTACCGCATCCGCGAGCACCTGATGGACAAGCTGCGCTACGCGTCGGTGCCCCGCATTTTCATCGAGCGCGCGAGCAACCGCGTGCGCGTCAAGGTTTTCACCGCCCGTCCCGGCGTCGTCATCGGCCAGAAGGGCCGCCAGCTCGAGCAGATCAAGGCCGACCTCGCGAAGCTCACCGGCAAGGACGTTTTGCTGGACATCCACGAAGTGAAAAAGCCCGAGATCGTGGCCTATATCGTGGCCGAGCAGATCGCGTTGCAGTTGGAACGCCGCATTTCTTTCCGCCGCGCCATGAAGAAGGCTGTGCAAAGCGCCTTGTCCATGGGCGCCGAGGGCATCCGCGTTCGTTGCGGCGGCCGTTTGGGCGGGGCGGAAATCGCCCGCGTCGAACTCGTCCGCCAGGGCCGCGTGCCGCTACATACGTTGCGCGCGAACATCGACTATGGTTTCGCCGAAGCGAACACCGTGGCCGGCAAAATCGGCATCAAGGTCTGGATCGGCAAAAAAGAGGACGAGCAGTACTAAGCCTCCGCCTTCACCCTTTTTACTTTATCCTTTTTCTATTTCGTCATGGCTAATATCGCTCCAGCCCGCACCAAGTACCGCAAGGTGCAGAAAGGCCGCAACCGCGGCCTCGCCAAGCGCGGCGACAAGCTGGCGTTCGGCGATTTTGCGATTCAATCGCTCAATCGCGGATCGCTGACCGCCTCCGAACTCGAAGCGGCGCGCGTGGCCATCAACCGCCACCTCAAGCGCCGCGGCAAAGTCTGGACGCGCGTGTTCCCGCACAAGCCCATCACGCGCAAGCCGGCGGAAACCCGCATGGGTCGCGGCAAAGGCGGCGTCGAATTCTACGTCTGCGTCATCAAGCCCGGCATGATCCTCTTTGAAATCGGCGGCGTGCCGGCCTCGGCCGCCCGCGAGGCGATGGCCCTGGCCGACGCGAAGCTCGGCTTCCGCTGCCGGTTCGTCAGCCGCGAAGAACTCGAAAAATTTTAACCACCACCGGCTCTTTCCATGAAACCTTCCGAAGTGCGCGAACTCCCCGAGGTCGAACTCGACCGCAAGCTGCGCGATACCCGCAGCGAGCTGGTCGGCTTGCGCCTCAAACAAGCCACCGGCCAGGTGGAGAACTCCGCGCGTTTCCGCGAACTGCGCAAGGACATCGCGCGGCTCGAAACCATCAAGGGCGAAAAAGCCCGCGCCGCCGTGGCGGCCAAGTAAACCCGTTTCCACCCTCCACCTCTTTCCACCATGGCCGAGACCCTCCAGCCCGCCTCCCGCAGTTCCCGCAAGCACGTCAACGGTGTCGTCACCAGCCGTTCGGGCGACAAGACCATCAAGGTCACCTGCTATTACAAGATTCCGCACCCGCTCTACCTCAAGGAGATTCGGCGCCGCACCGTCCTGCATGTGCACGACGCGGAGAACGCCTGCAAACTCGGCGACAAGGTGGAAATCGAGGAAACCCGCCCCATCAGCAAGCTCAAGCGCTGGCGCGTGGTCCGCATCATCGAGGCCGCGCCCGTCATCGCCGCCGCCAACGTCTAAATTTTTCCTGTCCTTTTTAACCCTTCTACCGCGCCCGGAGGCTCCATCCCATGGTCCAAATGCAATCCCGACTTGAAGTCGCCGACAACACCGGCGCCAAGCACGTCATGATGATCCGCCGCCTCGGCCAAAACACCCGTTTTGCGCACGTGGGCGACACGATTGTCGTCGCCGTCAAGGACAGCACGCCCGACGCCACGGTCAAGAAGGGCACCGTCGCCCAAGCCGTCATCGTGCGCACCAAGCAGGCCATCCGCCGCGCCGACGGCAGTTGCCTGCGGTTCGACACCAACGCCTGCGTCATCCTCGACACCACGGGCAACCCGCGCGGCACGCGCATCTTCGGGCCGGTCGCCCGCGAATTGCGCGCCAAGAATTTCATGAAAATCATTTCCCTCGCTCCGGAGGTCCTGTAGCCATGAGCCACCCGATCAAGAAAGGCGACGATGTCGTCGTCATCAGCGGCGCCCACAAAGGCAAACGCGGCAAGGTCCTCGCCGCGTTGCGCGAGCGCGACCGCGTCATCGTTGAAGGTGTCGCCATGATCAAGCGGCACACCAAGGCGCGCTCGGAGAAGGAACGCGGCGGCATCATCGAGCGCGAGGCGCCCATCCACCGCTCCAACGTCATGCTCGCCGCCCGGTTTGACGGCCGCCGCGAGAAGCGTGGCGGAGCCCCGGTCGCCGCCCAGGCTTAATTTCGCCCACTCCCTTTTAAACTTTTTCCCGCCATGCCCGTTCCGTATCTCAAGCAGCTTTATCGCGAGAAGGTGGTCCCCGAGATCACCAAACTGCGCGGCTACACCAATCCGCACCAGGTGCCCACCTTGGAAAAGATCGTGCTGAACTCGCGCATCAAGGCCGAGAGCGACAAGAACTTCGTCCAGGATGTGGTGAAGGACATCACCACCATCTCCGGCCAGAAGCCGGTCATCACCCGCGCCCGCGCCGCCGTCGCCAATTTCAAGGTCCGCGAAAATATGCCCGTCGGCGTCGTCGTCACCTTGCGGGGTGACAACATGTGGGACTTTTTCCTGCGCCTGGTGGCGGTCACGCTCCCGAACATCCGCGACTTCCGCGGCGTGTCGCGCAAATTTGACGGCCGGGGCAACTTCAACCTCGGTATCGCCGACCACACCATTTTCCCGGAAATCATCATGGAGCCCGGCCGCAAGACCGTCGGCCTCGACATCGTGGTGGTGACCACCGCCAATTCGGACGACGAAGGCCGCGACTTGCTCCGCATGCTCGGCGTGCCCTTCCGCTCCGGCCCGACCGCCGCCCAGGTGGCCGCCCGCGAGCTGCACGACAAGGAACACGCCGCCAAGATGGCCGCCGAGCGCGCCGCGGCCCTGGCCGCCGCCGCCGCGGCTGGCCCCGCCACACCGGCTCCCGCCGCTGCTGCTCCTGCCGCCAAGGCCGCACCGGCCAAGGCTGCTCCCGCCAAAGCTTAATCTTTCCCGCCATGGCCAAGACCTCCTCCATCGAACGCAACCTGAAGCGCCAGCGCCTCGTGCAAAAATTCGCCGCCAAACGCGCGGAGTTGAAAGCCACGCTGGCCAATTCGAAGACCTCCGACGAGGACTTCTACAAGGCCCAGCGCGCCCTGGCGGAACTGCCCCGCAATTCCTCTCCCGTGCGCGTGCGCAACCGTTGCAGCATCACCGGCCGCCCCCGCGCCTACATCCGCCGTTACGGCGTCTCCCGCTTGACTTTCCGCGAGCTTGCCCTCAACGGCAAGATTCCCGGCGTCATGAAATCCTCCTGGTAATATCTTAAGCCATGTCCGCCTCTCACGACGCCATCGGTGACTTTCTCACCATCCTGCGCAACGCCCTGCGGGCGCAGAAAGAGTCTTGCGCGACCTCCTGGTCGCGCCAGCGCGCTGAAATCGCCCGCATCCTCAAGGATGAAGGCTACGTCAGCGACACGCAGGAAGCCAAAAGCGCCGCGGGCCACCGCCAGTTGGTGGTCACGCTGAAATACGTGGACGGCTCGCCGGCCATCACCGGCTTGCAGCGCCTGAGCAGCCCGGGCCGCCGCTTGTACTACGGCTATCAGGAAATCCCGCGCGTGCTCGGCGGCCTGGGCGTCGCCATTTTGACCACCTCGCGCGGCTTGATGAAGGACGCCGAGGCCCGCCGCCAGAAAATCGGCGGCGAGTTGCTGTGCAAGGTCTGGTAGTCCCGCCTTTTCCCTTTTTCCTCCCTAACTATTTTCGCCATGAGCCGCATTGGAAAACTTCCCGTCGTCATCCCGGACAAAGTCAAAGTGTCCCTGCAGGGCAACACCGTCCTCATCGAAGGCCCCAAGGGCAAGGTGCAGAAGACGTTCGACCCGACCGTGACGATTTCGTCCGACGGCAAGTCCGTGCAGGTGACGCCCCGTATCGACAGCCGCCTGGCCCATGCCAGCCACGGCACGACCCGCGCCGTCATCAACAACATGGTGCTGGGCGTGACCACCGGTTACTCCAAGGACCTGGAAATTCAGGGCGTCGGTTTTAAGGCGATTCTGAAAGGCAAGATTTTGGATTTGGCCCTGGGTTATTCGCACCCCATCCCGTATTCGATTCCGGAAGGCATCAAGATCACCGTGGGTGAAACCGCGTCGAAAAACCCGACCATCAAGGTCGAGGGGCCCGACAAGGCGCTCGTGGGTCAGGTCGCCGCCGACATCCGCCACTACTACCCGGTCGAGCCGTACAAGGGCAAGGGCGTCCGCATCACCGGTCAATACGTCCGCCGCAAGGAAGGCAAGAAGACCGCTTAATCTCATAACTATTTGCGTCATGAATCTGCAGAAAAAACACAAACTTGAGCAACGCCGCCGCTGGCATATCCGCAGCCGCGTCATCGGTACGGCCGCCCGCCCGCGCTTGTCGGTGCGTTTCTCGCAACGGCACATCCACGCGCAAGTGATTGACGACCGCGCCGGCCGCACCGTGGCCGCCGCCTCGACCCAGGCGAAGGAAGCCCGTGCGCAGAAGCTCAAGCCCAACGCCGCCGGCGCCACCGCCCTCGGCCAGCTCCTCGCCAGCACCGCCCTTGCAGCCGGGGTCACCGCCGTCGTGTTCGACCGCGGCGCCCGCCGTTATCACGGCTGCGTCAAAGCCTTTGCCGACGCCGCCCGCGCCGGCGGCCTGAAATTTTAAGTCCGACTCCCTTTTCCAATACGCATGAGCACTGAACCCGCCAGTAAGCCAGAACGTTCCTCCGGTGGTGACCGCGGCGGCGACCGCCGTCGTCGCGACCGTGGTCCGCGCCCCTCCGAACCCGCTTCCGAGTACATTGACAAGGTCGTGGACATCAACCGCTGCGCCAAGGTGGTGAAGGGTGGCCGTCGTTTCAGCTTTTCTGCGCTGGTGGTGGCCGGAGACGGCCGGGGCCGCATCGGCCTGGGTTTCGGCAAGGCCAAGGAAGTGCCCGACGCCATTAAAAAAGGCACGGAGCGCGCTCATCGCCGCCTGCGCCTGGTGCAGTTGCGCGGCCCGACCATTCCGCACGAAGTCATGGGCGAATCCGATGGGGGCCGCGTGCTGTTGCGTCCCGCCAGCCCGGGCACGGGTGTCATCGCCGGGGGCGGCGTGCGCGCGGTGCTCGAAGCCGTGGGCGTGAAGGACGTTTTGACCAAGTCGCTCGGTTCGAACAATCCGATGGCGATGGTGAATGCCACGCTCAACGGCCTGTTCAAGCTCCGCACGGCGGAACAAATCCACCAAATGCGGGCCCGGACGACGAACTAAGAATTTGGAATGATGAATTAAGAATGTTGAATGTCCAAACGACCGGTACTTCCCACCGGTTTCGGTTTGAATCATTTATCTCCCTTGGTTCTGTCCTTCTGTTGAATTTTCAATTTTAAAACTTTAATCCCCATTCCGTCATGAAGCTGCATTCACTCGTCAATTCTCCCGGCATGAAGAAGCGCCGCCGGCGCGTCGGTTGCGGAATCGGTTCCGGCCACGGCAAAACCTCCGGGCGCGGCAACAAGGGCATGAAGGCCCGTTCCGGCGGCAGCGTGCGCCCCGGTTACGAAGGCGGCCAGATGCCGCTGTACCGCAAGCTGCCCCATCGCGGCTTCTCCAATTTCAAGTTCCGCGTCGAGTACACGCCGATCAACATCGGCGATTTCAGCCGCATCACCGGGGCGGAAATTGACGCCGCCGGGCTGGCCGCGGCCGGTTTGATTCGCAAGGCCGACGCCCTGCTCAAAGTGCTCGGCTCCGGTGAAATCACCCGCGCCGTGACGGTCAAGGCGCATCGCTTTTCGGCCTCCGCCCGCGAGAAAATCGAAAAAGCCGGCGGCAAGGCCGTCGAACTCTCCCCGCCCGCCGTCGAGGCGCCCGCCGCTCCCGCCGCCAAGTAAATTTGCCCCATGTTTTCGGCGTTTCTCAATTGCCTGAAGATCCCGGAACTGCGCCAGCGCATCATGCTGACGCTGGGACTGCTGTTTGTTGTGCGCGTGGGCGCGCACATTCCTCTCGCGGGCCTGGATCCGACCCCGCTGCATACTTATTACGAGCAGATCGCGCGGCAGCAGGGTGGGGGCGTGCTGGGCTTGGTGAACATGTTCACCGGTGGTGCGCTGTTGAGTGGTTCGATTTTGACGCTCGGCATCATGCCGTACATCAGTGCGTCGATTATTTTGCAGTTGTTGTCGGCTGTCGAGCCGCACCTCGCCCGCATGGCGCAGGAAGGCGACGTGGGCCGGCAGAAAATCGCGCAATACACGCGGTACGCCACCATCGTCATCGCTATTGTGCAAGGTCTGATGGTGCTGGGCTCTCTGGCCTACCATCCGGATCGTATGTTCGTGGGCTACAGCGTGGAGAAATACGGCCAGATTGTCTTTGCCGATCCCGTATGGTTTATGATTTCCGGCGTGATCATTCTTACGGCCGGCACCATGCTGCTGATGTGGGTGGGCGAGCAGATCACGCAATTCGGCATCGGCAACGGCGTCTCGCTTTTGATCACGGTCAACATCCTGGCCAGCTTGCCGCGCGCGGCGACGATGGCTTGGAACATGATTTTTGCGCCCATCGGGGCGGAAGACGGCAGCCTCGATCCCGTGCAGTTGCTCATGATGTTTGTGCTGCTGGTCGCGGTCATCGCGGGCATTGTGGCCCTGACGCAAGGCCAGCGCAAAATTCCCGTGCAATACGCCAAGCGGGTGGTGGGCCGCCGGGTTTTCCAGGGCCAGAGTTCGTATCTCCCGTTGAAAGTCAATTACTCGGGCGTGATGCCGGTCATTTTCGCCAGCGCCATCCTGCTTTTTCCGCAACAGGCGTTCTACTATCTCAACGCGTGGTTCAAGATTTCGTTTTTCCAAAACATGTCGGAGGCCCTGTCGCGCGGCTCCACGTGGTTTTACGTGGGTTACGCGATTCTGATTTTCGGTTTCAGCTTTTTCTGGGTGTCGCTCATGTTCCGGCCCATCCAGGTGGCGGATGACTTGAAGAAGTACGGCGGCTACATTCCCGGCGTGCCGCCCGGCGAGCCCACCGCCAAGTTCCTCGATTTCACGATGACGCGCCTGACTTTTGCCGGCGCCATCTTCCTGACCATCATCGCGGTGCTGCCGGACACGCTGACGTACCTGAATCACGTGCCCTACCAGATTGCGCAATTCTTCGGCGGCACCGGCACCTTGATCATGGTCGGCGTGCTATTGGACACGATGCGCCAGGTGGAAACTTTCCTCCTCCAGCGCCATTACGACGGCTTTCTCAGCAAGGGCCGCGCGAAAAACCGCAATACGGGCCGCGCCGTCCAGACGCTCGACCGCCAGGAGATTCGCAACCTGCGCCCGCTGTGGATTCCCTTGATCGTGTTGTTCGCGCTGGGCCTGCTGGCCTGGTTCCTCAACCAGAACGCGGCCTAGCCGCCGGTTTTCGTTTGCGCCTTTTCCCGTCGCCTGTTTTCGGTCCGTCCGTCCCTCCGCCATGATCGCCCTGCGTTCCGAAATGGAAATCCAAGCGATTCGCGCCGCCTGCCGCGTCGCGGCGGAAGTGCTGGACCGGGTGTGTGCGCTCGTGGCGCCGGGCGTGACCACGTATGATTTGGACCAGGCGGCCAAAAAATTCATGGGCGAGGCCGGCGCGGAAAGCGCCTGCTACAATTACAAGGTCGGCGGCCGGCGTTTCCCCGCTTTTACCTGTCTTTCCGTCAATGAGGAGGTCGTGCACGGCATCGGCTCGATGCGGCGGGTGCTGCGGCCCGGTGATATTATTGCGGTGGACATTGCGGTTAAATATCATGGTTGGATTGGCGATAATGCCCGCACCGTCGCGCTCCAGCCGCTCGCGCCGGAAGTGCAGCGCCTGCTCGACACCACCCAGGACGCCTTGCGCGCCGGCATCGCCCAGGCCCGCCCGGGCAACCGCGTGGGCGACATCGCGCACGCCATCCAGTCGCTCGTGGAAGGCCGCGGCATGAGTGTGGTGCGGGAATTTGTGGGCCACGGCGTGGGGCGGACGATGCACGAACCGCCCCAGGTGCCAAATTTCGGCTCCCCGCGCACGCTGGAAAAACTCAAGCCCGGCATGTGCATCGCCATCGAGCCGATGGTGAATCTCGGCCGCCCGGAAATCGACTACGGCGACGACAAGTGGACCGCCATCACGCGGGACCGCCGCCCCAGCGCGCACTACGAGCACACGGTTTTAATCACCAACACCGGCAACGAAATCCTCACCGTTCGCCCCGCCGTCAAGCCGGCGGTGGCGGCCGCCACCACCCCGACCCAGGCGGTCGGAACCCCGGTTTAATTCCCTTAAAAATTTTCCTTCCCAAGGCCCTCGTAACCCTCTATTGTCCTCCGTTTTCCCCACATCCGCCCTTGGGCGTCGGGGTACATTTCCCTTTTCACTCGATTTTCCACCACCGGCTTTTTCGCGCCTCCCGCCATGCCTCGTCTCCTCGGTATTGATATTCCCAACAACAAAAGGGTGGTTTACGCCCTGCGTTATCTTTACGGCGTGGGCCTGACCCGCGCCGAGGAAATCGTGCAGCACGTCGGGCTCGACCCGGCCCTGCGCTCGCAAGACCTGACCGAGGAGCAGATCAACCGCATCGTGCAGTTCATCGGCGAACGCGGTTGGAAAGTCGAGGGCGACCTGCGCCGCGAAGTCACCGGCAATCTCAAGCGCCTGCAGAGCATCAAGTGCTACCGCGGGTTGCGCCACATCCACCGCCTGCCCGTCCGCGGCCAGCGCACGCGCACCAACGCCCGCACGCGCAAGGGCGCGCGCAAGACCGTCGGCATCATCAAGAAGGCTGAGTAAACTTTTTGCCTGGCGGGTGACCGCGCGGGCCCAACCCTTTAGGCATATTTAATTTCATGAGCGACGAGAAAGAAAAAACCGCCCCCGCCTCCGCCGATAAGGCCGCGCCGGAAAAGAAGGCCCGCACGCCCAAGGAGAAATCCCCAGGCGCCGCGAAAGACAAGCCCGCTGCCGGCGCTCCCGCCGACGCCAAAGACGCCACCGCCACCGCGGGTGCGCCCGCGGCGGACGCTCCGTCCCCCGGCTCCGTCACCGCCAAGGATTTGCTGACCGACGACGCCAGCGCGCTCAAGGTCCGCAAGATCAAGGGCAGCAAGAATATTTCCCACGGCGTCTGCCACATCCTGGCGACGTTCAACAACACGAAGGTCACGTTTGCCGACTTGCAGGGCAACGTCATTTCGTGGTCCAGCTCGGGCAAGTGCAATTTCCGCGGCTCGCGCAAGTCCACCGCCTACGCCGCGCAAGTCGTGACGCAGGAAGCCGGCCGCGCCGCCATGGCCCACGGGATGAAGGAAATTCTCGTCAAGGTGCGCGGTCCCGGCCTCGGCCGCGATTCCGCCATCCGCGCGCTCCAGGCCCTCGGCCTGACGGTGACTTCGATCACGGACGCCACGCCCGTGCCCCACAACGGCTGCCGCCCGCCCAAACGCCGCCGCGTCTAACCTCTATTTCGGAGAAATTATTTCATGTCCCGCTATACCGGACCCGCCCAACGGATCAACCGCCGCTTTTCGCAGGCGATTTTCCCGGCCTCCAAGGCCTTTGAACGCAAGCCGCACCCTCCCGGCATCCACGGGCCGCGCCTGCGCCGCAAGACCTCGGAGTATTCCGCCGGCTTGAACGAGAAGCAGAAGCTGCGCTACATGTACGGCCTGCAGGAAAAGCAGTTCCGCCTCCTCTTTGATCGCGCCAAGGCGATGCGCGGCGTCACCGGCGACCAGTTCCTGCAATTGCTGGAAACGCGCCTGGACAACATCGTTTATTTGCTCGGGTTCGTGAAGTCGCGTCGCGCCGCGCGCCAGCTCGTCAACCACGGGCACGTGCGCGTCAACGGTCACAAAGTGGACATTGCCAGCTACAGTTGCCGCGCCGGCGACGTGGTGGAGATGTGCGAACGCCCGTCCTCCCGCCAGCTCGCCACCCGCGGCCTCGAGGGCAACCAATTTCGTTCCCCGCCCGCCTGGCTTTCGCTGCAAGCGGACACGTTGCGCGGCCAGGTCAGCCGCCTGCCGGCCAAGGAAGAGATGGAGCCCGGCGTGAACGTCCAACTCATCGTCGAATTCTACAGCCGCTAAATTCGCCTTTTTTCACTTACTTTAATCTGCTTTCAAACCATAGGAGTGCCGCCATGCCCAAACGCCTCGGAAAATTCGAATTGCCCAAACGCCTCGTCAAAATCGAGGACAGTGCCACGGACACGTACGCGATGTTTGTCGCGGAACCGTTTGAAACCGGTTACGGCCACACCATCGGCAACGCGCTGCGCCGCGTGCTGCTGAGCTCCATCGAGGGCGCGGCCATCAGCTCCATCCGCATCGACGGCGTGAAGCATGAATTTCAGAGCATCGACGGCATCGTCGAGGACGTGACCGACATCGTGCTCAATCTCAAGCAGGTGCTCATCAAGTCCCACAAGCGCGACACCGTGCGCCTGGCCATCAACGCCGACAAGGAAGGCCGCGTCACCGCCGCCGACATCCAGGCCGACAGCAACATCGAGATCGTCAATCCCAACCAACTCATTTGCACGCTGGACCGCAAGCGCCGCTTCCAGGCCGAGATCGAAATCAAGGTCGGCCGCGGTTACTGCCCGGCGGATGAGAACAAGGTCGAGGAGCAGCCCATCGGTGTCGTCGCCATCGATTCGCTCTTCAGCCCGGTGCGCCTGGTCAAGTACTCCGTCGAGCAGACGCGCGTCGGCCAGATGACCGACTACGACAAGCTGATTTTGGAAATCACCACGGACGGGCGCATCACCCCGGACGAGGCCCTCAAGGAAGGCGCCGCCATCCTCAAGCACCACCTCGACGTGTTCGACGCCGTGTCGTCCGAGCAGATCGAGTTCGCCACCGAGGGCAAGGAAGTTTCCGAGGAACAGAACCGCCTGCGCAAGCTGCTGAACATGTCGGTGAACGAAATCGAACTGTCCGTGCGCGCGGCCAACTGCCTCAACAACGCCAACATCACCACGGTCGGCGAA
>CAZLRH010000011.1:0-119490 GCA_964562015.1 uncultured Opitutales bacterium
AATGTTTATTGTGCGAACTTTACCTAAGGCCGCCAAGCTCATTTTGAACGGTGTTTAAGCCTTGATTCCCAGCGCACGGTGCACGGTTGTGCCCAGGGTATACATCGTATGCGGCTTGGGCAACAATTCGGTTATGCCAGCCTCGTAAAGCTGTTCCTGGGTCAGGCTCGCGGACAGGCCACTGGTGATGATTATGGGCAAGTCAGGCCGCACTCGGTGGACTTCCTGCGCAAAGTCCAGGCCTGTCATGCCGGGCATGGTTTGGTCGGTGATGATGAGATCGTAGTTCTCGGGTTGGGCGCGCACGCGCGCCAGCGCCTCCTGCACCTGGGTTTGCTTCTCCACTTGATAGCCCAGTTGTTCCAGGGTCTTCTGTCCCAGCATCGCCAGCACTTCCTCGTCGTCCAGATACATAATGCGTTTGCCATGGCCCACAGGAATCTTCGGGCGCAGAACGGCCGCATCCGCGGCGCGTTCGGCGGCGTGGACCGGAAAATAGAGGTGAAACGTGGTGCCCAGGTCCGGCTCGCTATAGACCGTGATCAGACCGTCGTGGGTTAACATGATGCCGTGCACCACCGAAAGTCCGAGGCCCGTCCCCTCGCCCGCCTTTTTGGTCGTGTAGAACGGCTCGAAAATGCGCGCCTGGGTGGCCCGATCCATCCCGCGGCCCGTGTCGGTAAAATCCAGGCGCACATATTTTCCCGGGTGCAGGTGGCGGTGCACCGCCGACAAGTGGTCGTCCACATCGGCGAGGCCGACCACCACCTCCAGGCGTCCCGGCCGATCGCGCATCGCATGCCAGGCATTCGTGCCCAGATTCATGAGGACTTGGTGAATCTGGGTCGAATCCGCCAGGATCGACGGCAAATTCGGCGCGAAATGCGTGCGGAATTCGATGGTGGAGGGAATCGTGGCGCGCAAGAGTTTGAGGGATTCCTTGACCACGTCGGTCAGTTGGATGGATTTGCGTTCCTGGGATTTTTCCCGGCTGAAGGTCAGGATTTGGCGGACCAGTTGCACCGCCCGCTCGCCGGCGTGGTGGATGGTGTTGAGGTACTCGATCAGCGTGTGGTTCGAGCCCGCCTGCATTTTGGCCAGCTCGGCGTACCCATTGATGGCCGCGAGGATGTTGTTGAAGTCATGGGCAATGCCGCCGGCCAGCGTGCCGATGGCCTCCATCTTTTGCGCGTGCAGATACTGCTCCTCCAGATTCCGCTGTTTGGTGATGTCTTCGGCCGTGCCCACGACGCGGTACACCTCGCCCGCGGGGTTGCGCAGGGGAAAGCCGCGGTCGTGAATCCAGCGCTCCGAACCATCCGGCCGCACGATGCGGTAGGTTTCGTCGTATTTGCCGCGGGTCGTCGCCTGGGCGAAGGCCTCCAGGATGCGCGGACGGTCGTCGAGGTGGATGGCCTCGAGCCATGTGTTGGGCGACTGATACAGGCTCGCGCAGGCCCGCCCCCAAATCGTTTCATACGCCGGGCTGATATAAAGTATCTGGTGATGGACGGGATCGTTCACCCAAAACACCTCCTGGATGTTTTCCGCAATCTGCCGGAAGCGCTCTTCGCTCTCCCGCAAGTTCTTGCCCGCGCGCTTCTCGTCCTCCAGCACGCTCAGCAGCGCCTGCCGCGATTGCTGCGCCACGGCCAACAGGCCCTCCGTCTCTTTTTCGCTCGCCGCAATCTGGTCGAATTGCTGCCGCAGCAGCATTTCCGTCCGCTGGCGCTCGGCAAATTCCCGGGATAATTCGTGGGTCTGCCGCCGCAGCTCCAGTTGCGCCACCACATTGCGGCTCAACGCCCGCAAGGCCGCCAGTTGCTCGTTGGTCAATTTTCGCGGCGCGTTGTCCATCACGCAGAGCGCCCCCAGCGCGTGGCCGTCGCGGGTCACGAGCGGCGCGCCTGCGTAGAAGCGAATGTGCGGGTCGGCCTGCACCAGCGGGCTGTCCGCAAACCGCGGATCCCTTTCCGCATCCCGCACTTCCAGCACTTCATCGTTGTGCAAAATCGTATGGGCGCAAAAGGCGATATCGCGCGAGGTCTCCGCTGCGCTCAACCCGATTTTGGACTTAAACCATTGGCGTTTTTCATCCACGAGCGAGACCAGCGCGATCGGCGTCTGGCAGATGTGCGCCGCGAGCAAGGTCAGATCGTCAAAGGCCTGCTCGGGCAAGGTATCGAGCACGGCATAATCGCGCAGGGCGGCGAGGCGCTGGGTTTCTTGCGGTGGCAGGGGTGCTTTCATGGGGTTTCGGGGCCGGCATAACGCGGCGGCTGGCCTTGTTGCGCGAGCAAGGCGTTGACTTCCTGCTTCAATTCGAGGACGCGGTTTTCGCGGCCCAGCGTGGCTTCCTGCCACCGGCGCAGTTCGTGCAGTTGCTTTTGAATTTCGTCGGCCGCCTGCTGCCGTTCGCGCCGGATCAGGCGTTGCGCCAAGGCATGATTCACGGCCAGGCCCAGGCGGGCCAGCCGGTCTTTCAACAAATAATCCGCCGCGCCGCGTTTCATGGCCGCCACCGCGATGTCTTCGCCGATGCTGCCCGAGACGATGATGAACGGCACATCGAGTTTGCGCTCCTTCAGCAGTTCCAGCGCGCGCAAGCCGTCGAATTGAGGCAGCTTGTAGTCGGAAAGAATCAGGTCCAAGCCTGCATGCAGCCGTTCGCGATACGCCGCCTCCGTGTCCACCCGCTCCCATTGAAACTCCAGGCCGGCCCGGCGCAACTCCCGCAGCAGCAGTTCGGCATCCGCGGGGTTGTCTTCCACGATCAGCACTTGTAACGGTGAGGGCATCGTTTATTGCTCCAGTTGTGGCGGGTGGTTGAGCAGCAGCCAATAGAGACCGAGGTTTTCGACGGCTTTGATGAATTGTTCAAAGTTCACCGGTTTGACGATGTAGCTGTTGACGCCGAGGTTGTAGCTTTCAATCACGTCGCTTTGCTCCTTCGACGAAGTGAGCATGACCACCGGAATGGCCTTGGTGCGCGCATCGCCCTTGATGCGCCGGAGCACTTCGAGTCCGTCCACCTTGGGCAGCTTCAGGTCCAGCAAAACGACCTTGGGCACCTGCGCGATTTGCCGGTGCGCGTACTGGCCCGTGCAGAAAATAAATTCCAGCGCCTCCGCGCCGTCGCGCGCCACTTGAATGTGGTTGGCGAGGTTGGCCTTGCGCAGGGCCCGCAGGGTGAGTTCCAAATCCTGCGGGGAGTCCTCCACCAGCAGGATTTCCACAATGGGTATGTCATTCATCGGCGGCTCCTCCTTGCAGGGTGAAGTAAAAAGTGGCGCCTTGGTCCGGCGCGGCCTCGGCCCAGACGCGGCCGCCGTGGCGCCGCACGATGCGCTGCACAATCGCCAGGCCCACGCCGGTGCCCTCGTATTCGTCGGCGCGGTGCAGGCGTTGAAACACCCCAAATAATTTGTGCGCATAGGCCATATCAAAACCGGTTCCATTGTCCCGCACGAAATAACTGACGGCGTCCGGCTCCTCGCGGCTGCCGGCCTCGATCACCGCCACCGGCCGCGCGCGGGAATATTTCAGCGCATTGGACAGCAGGTTGAGCCAGACTTGTTTGAGCAGCGCCGGGTCGCCCCGGCAGGGCGCCAGCGTGCCGAGCGTGAATTCGCAGCGCCGGCCCTGCCGCTGCGGCTCGAGTTGCTCCCAGGCCTCTTGCACCAGATGGCGGGTGTCCACCGCATACTTGTTGAGCGGCTGGCGGCTCAGGCGCGAAAACGCCAGCAGGTCGTCGATCAGCACGCCCATTTTTTGCGCGCCCTCGCGAATGGTGCGCAAGAAATGCCGGCCCTCCTCCGGCAATAGCGGGGCATAATCCTCGATCACGGCCTGGGCAAAGCCGTCCACCGCGCGCAGCGGCGCGCGCAAATCGTGCGACACCGAATAGGAAAACGCCTCCAGTTCCTTGTTCGCCGCCTCCAATTGCGCCGTGCGTTCCGCCACCCGCCGCTCCAGGCTGGCGTTGAGTCCGCGAATCTCGACCTCCGCCTGCTTGCGCTCGGTGATGTCCTGCATGACGGAGAAAATTCCGGTGATCGCCCCGGTTTTGTCTTTGATGATGCGATCCTCAATCGCCACCGGAAACGCCAGGCCGTCCTTGCGCTGCAGGGAGCGCTCAAAAACCGCCTGTGGCATCACCCCTTTCAATTTGGCCAGCACGGCGGACTTGGAGACGGCCGGCTCGGCGGAAATCTCCCAGACGAAGCGCCCCAGCAGTTCCTCCGCGGTGTAGCCCAGCATTTTCAGTTCGGTCTGGTTGATGCGCACCAGGCGGCCCTGCCCATCCACTTCATGGATCCCAATCGGCGCCTGGTCGAACAGGTCCTTGAACTCCTGCCGGCTGGTCCGCAGACCCTCCTCTGTTTGCTTTTGCGTAGTGATATCACGCGCGATTTTCGAGGCCCCGATGATTTGCCCCGCCGCATCCTTGATCGGCGAAACGGTGACCGAGACGTCGATGATCTTGCCCGCCTTGGTCATGCGCAGCGTTTCAAAATGCTCCACGCTTTCGCCTTGCCGAATGCGCGCCATGATGACCTCCTCTTCCGGCTGGCGGTTCGCCGGGATCAACCGCGCAATGGACGCACCGATCATTTCTGCCGCCGGGTAGCCAAAAATTCGCTCCGCCCCGCGGTTCCAACTGGTCACGATGCTGTGCAGGTCCTTGCCGATGATGGCATCGTCGGAGTACGTCACGATGTTGGCCAGTTGCAAGGCGGCGTGTTCCGCCTGCTTCCGTTCGGTAATGTCGCGAATGACGGCCAGCAGGTTGCCGTCGGGCATCATCGTGGCGATGACATCGGCATCGAAGACGGAGTCGTCCTTGCGCCGGAATTTCCATTCCCGCTGGTACGCAGCCTTGGCCTTGATGGTGTCCAGGGCTTGCCCGATGTGCGGGATTTCCGCGGGCACGACGATGTCTCGCGCATTCCGGCTGACAAATTCGTCATGCGCATACCCAAACATCCGGCAGGCGCTGGCGTTGGCATCGCGATAGTTGCTTTGCATATCAGCGATGAGAATGCCGTCCGGCGCATATTGAAAAAGCGTGTTGTAACGGGCCTCACTTTCGCGCCGTGCCGCGTCCGCCTGCCGCTGCGCCTGGCGCATCGCCCCGCCCAGCGCCGCGATGCCCAGCCCGGTGAGCAGGTAA
Source organism: uncultured Opitutales bacterium (assembly GCA_964562015.1). Taxonomy (GTDB): domain Bacteria; phylum Verrucomicrobiota; class Verrucomicrobiia; order Opitutales; family JABDGR01; genus CAZLRH01. Next base: position 5,174 of record CAZLRH010000011.1, read on the forward strand.
AGCACCAAGCCGGCGTGTTCCTCCTGGCCTGCCAGGGCAAAACTGCCGCGCGGCGGCAGTAAAAAATAAATCGAGGCCAGCGCGCCCAGGGCCACCGCCGCCAACGCCGGGCCCAAGCCGCCATACCAGGCCGCCAGCAGCACCGCGAAAAACAAGGTCGAAAAATAAAAATGCGGCCCCAGCAGCGGATCGAGGGCCAGCCGCAAGCCAATCGCTCCGGCCACGCAAAACGCCGCAAATCCGTAATCCAGCCAATACGCGGCGTTCCTCAGGCCTCCTCTGAGTTGGGCCGGGCCGTCACCCGTGTCGTCTTGTCGGTTCCGTTTCATCCTATTGGATAGTTTCCCGGAAGGGTGCCACTAGGCGGGGGTTGAATTATGATATATAATTTATAATGTCGGGGTGATTAAGGCGGATATTAAAAAGGCAGTTTGGAGCGCAGGCGGACGGACTCAAGAAAAATCTTTCACTGGCGAGACGGTCGGTGCGGGCGAGGAACTCCCCCAGCGGGGTTTTGTTCCCTTTTAGCTCACTATATGAGGGTTAGCAAGGGTGTCTTTGATATATTTTACATTGCCACGATATTGCGAAAAGCTCGCCGAGGGCGATAAAATCACCCCGGCGCGGTTTCACGCAAATATTTCTTCACGGTGCGCCGATCCAAGCCCAAGCGGCGCGCCGCCTCCTCATAGCTCCCCGCCAACCCGTGCACGCGTTGGATGTAGTTGCGCAACAACGTGTCGGCCGTCAATTCACCGGCGGCCAGTGCCAGGGCAAAGCCCTCAGGTGTTTCGAGACTCGCGGAAGCCGCTCCGCCCTGCCCTGCCCCGTTGGCCGGTGGTGCGCCAAGCTGTCCCGTGCCCTCCGGCACATAATCGCCATGGACGAGAATGTTACGCACCGCCTGCTCGAGCTCGCGGAAATTGCCGGGCCAGGCATAATCCGGCGGCAGGCAGCGCTGGAGCGCCGCACAGGCTTCTTCGGTAAAAGTGGCTGCTTCGTCCGGCCCGGCGATTTTGGCGGCGACGTGGTGGACCAGCGTGTTGAGCTCGCCCGGCGCATCGCGGAGGATTTCACTCAACGCGGGCGTCTGCACATGGTCGGCGCACAAGCGGTAATACAAATCGGGCCGGAAACGTCCCGCGCGCATTTCGCCCGCCAAATCGCGGTTGGTCGCGGCGATGATTTTGCCCGCAAACGTCCGCGGCTCGGTGTCGCCGATGCGTTGAAAGACGCGCGTTTGCAACACGCGCAGCAATTTCACCTGGATGGTCGGCTCCGTCTCGCCAATCTCATCCAGAAAAACCGTGCCGTGCTGCCCGCAGGCCTCCAGGTAACCCTGCCGGTCCGCCAGCGCGCCCGTAAACGCCCCGCGCCGGTGGCCGAAGAGTTCTGATTCAATCAACGTCGGTGACAGCGCCGCCAGGTTGATGGGATAAAATGACCGCAGATAATCCTCGGCAAATTCCCGCTTCGCGCCGTCGAAGGGGACATGGCGGGAAAGCCCGATGGCCCGGGCCACCAGTTCCTTGCCTGAGCCCGACGGGCCCGTCACGAGCGTCACCAGTTCGGCCATCTTCCCCGTCAGCGCGCGCACGAACCGCTCCGTGTCGCGGGTGAAAATGGATTGCCACACACGCGCCCGCAGCCGCCGCGCGGCCACGGAGGTACCGATGATGAATTCATTGATGTGCGCGTAGGCCCGGCGCACCTGGTAGAACGAGGCAAAGATGCGGTCCGCGCTGAATTCGAGGGCCAGCGCCGGCTGATCGGCCGGAAACCAGCGGTCCAGATCATTGCGGTAGCGCTCGTAAAACGCACACCGCGCCGGGGCCGCGCCGCGCTCGCGCCCCAGTTGAATCAGGCGGTGGAAATCTTCCTCATAACGATGAAACACCGTGTAGAGTCCGAGATTGTGATAAAGAATGCGTTCACGGGCCGTCGGCGTGCGGCGGCGCAGGCGTTCGCGCGCAGTGGTGGCGAGCTGCTCGGCCAGCTTGGCCAGCGGCGTGATGTTGGGGTTGTTCGGCGGCACGGGCACTCCGCCGAGCCACACCACGCCCGTGGCCGGCTGCTGCCAGGCTTCGCCGAGCGCGGCGCGTTCGAGCGCCACGCGTTCGTCATTGAACGGATTGCACCAGGTGAGGGCGGAAAAGGCTTCGGCCCGCGCACGGTCGTTGGTTTCAAACAAGGGAGCTGCCATGATAATTGAGTGGTGAGAGGGTTGATTTTTTTTGCGGGATTTCGCCTACGCTGGATTTTTTGGTGGCGCGGGCGGCTGGCCGTCGTCGTCCAGCCACACCCGCAAGCGGTCGTAGGAGAACCCGATGGCTAGAAACACCACGGCCAGCGCGCCAAAGGCGATGATGCGGCCGAGCGGATTCGTGATGTCCACGAAGAACAATCGCGGCAGGCACAACAAAAGTCCCGCCAGGCCCACGTAGCGGTATTGCTTCACCCGACCGGCCAGACCGCCGATGAACACCGTGCCGCCGGCCACCGCCCAGAGGAAGGTCAGGAATCTTTGCCGAACTTCACCGCCGAGTTGCCAGGTCGGCACGTCAAACGCCGCCAGCGCCGCCAGGGCGAGCAAGATAAGCAGGGGTTTCACCAGGGCCTTGTCGGTCAGTTGGCTGGCCAATACACGGCGGCGCAACAGCCAGCCCATTTGCAAGAACGCCACGAGGGCCACGGCGGGTGCAACGCAATCGGCCAAGGAGGTGGGCGTGAACGATACCGCGAGCCACCATCCGTACGCACTCAGAAGGATTGCCGTCGCCGCGCCGCTGGGCAGCCATTCCCGCCGGGCCACCTGCGCAAAGGCCGCGGCGGCGACGATGATCACCAGCATCTGCGCGGAAGCCGGCCACGCGGGCGAAGGCGCGGCGTACGTCCACCCGGCCAGCAAGAGCGCTGGCAGGAATTGACCTAAAATATCCAGACGCAACATAAACACCGCCTGCTTTTCCTGGCGGGCCAGCGCGCCCCAGACCCAGCTCAGCGCCACCACGATCCCGAGGCACAACCACGCTGACCCGTGGCTCACGGGGTTGGGCGCCGCATACACTTCCCACTCCACCCACCCGGCCAAGGCCCAGAACCAGGCCAGATCGCCCGCCATGCGCCAAGGCCCGCGCCACGCGAGAAAGCCGAGCCCCAAAGCCATCGTCGTCAAAACCACCGGCGCAAGCTCGGGGGCAAACGCGCCGGCATTCAGCCCGATAATCCACGCCTTGAGCAGCGAAAGAAAATAGGTGATTTCCGCGGCGTGCCCCCAATTGCGATTCACTTCCTGGACGCGACGTTGCCATTCCCATGTCCCCGCCACCACGGCTGCTGTCAGCACGAGCAAGGGCCAGATAATATCGCCCGTAGCAGCGTGGGCCAACGGTTGAAAAGTCCACAACGCCGCCAGCAGGGCGCCACCCGCCGTGTAATGGGCGGCCTGGGCGCGCGTGAATTGTCCGAGGCCCCAGGCCAATGCGGCCAGTCCGACAAACAGCCACGTCTCCGCCAAGCCGGTCCAGGCCAGGACTCCAAGGGCGATGGCACCGAGCGCGGTCGCCGCGGCGCCGATTTTGACCTTCTGCCGGTATTCGTCGGATGGCGGACGGGGGCTGTGTTCCAGCCACGTCCAGAGAACCATGGAAACCAGTGGCCAGAAAATAAATTCCACCCGCTCCAGCGCCCACGGGCTCAAATCCATCGGCAATTGATAGGCGCACTCGCCGGCCACCACCAAGGACATCGTCCACGCCCCGCCAAAAAACGCCGCTACCCAGGGTTGCTCGCGCCGGCGCATCCATGCGGCGAGCAGGGCCGCCTCGGCCAGCAATGCCAACCAGTGATAGGTTTGCGGATGCGGGACATAGAGTAACAGCGTGACCCAGGAGGCCGCCAGCGCCGTGCCGGCGGTTTTCCAAGATTGGCGGGCGTTAAGCGCCAGCCCGACCACCGCCGTGGTCGCCGCCAGGGCCAGGAAAAGCCAGGTCTGGGTCTCCGCGGTCCAAGCCAGCCAGCCCAGCGCCACCGCGCCGACGGCCGTCGCACTGCCGGCATGATTGCGAAAGTCCAGTTCCCATGCCGCGGACGCGCGCGACGAACTTTCCAGCCAGGTCCACAATCCGACGGAAGCCAGCGGCCACGCCAAAAATTCCAGGCGCCCCAGCGCCCACGGAGCCAGCTGCGGCGAAAGCTTAAACGCGGCCAGACCTGCCACCAAGCCCGACACGGTCCACGCCGCGGCCATCAGGCCCGAGACCCAGGGTTGCTCCCGCCGGCGCGCCCAGTGCCCGAGGACAAAAGCCTCGGCCAGAGGGAGGGCCCAGTGATACCACTGTGGGTCGTGATTATTCAGCAGCAGCGTAATCCACGAGGCCACCAGCGCGGTGCCAGCAGTTTTCCAGGCTTGGCGAACGTTGACGGCCAAGCCCGGCAGCGCGGTGGCAACCGCCAACGCGAGAAAGAGCCACGTTTGCGTGTCCCCGGTCCAGGCCAGCCAACCCAAGACGACCGCACCTGCCGCGGTGCCCACGCCGCCGAAGTTGTGCAGTTCTAATTCCCAGGCGAGCAGTTCGCGCGGGGATTTCTCCAGCCAGGTCCAAAGTCCGACGGAGGCCAGTGGCCACGCCAGAAATTCCCAGCGCTCATAGGCCCAGGGAAGCAGTTGGGGCGCGAGCGCGGAGGCGGCAGTTCCCGCCACCCAACCCGAAACCGCCCAAGCGGCCACCATGAAACCGGCCACCCACGGTTGCCCGCGACGGCGCGCCCAACCGGCGAGCACATACGCCTCGCCCAAGGCCATCGCCCAATGATACCACTCGAGGTGATTAGTATGAACTAACATCACCACCCACGACGCCACCAGCGCCGTGCCCGCGGTTTTCCAAACTTCCCGGCCCCGCGCGGCCAAACCTATCCCGGCCGCGGCCACCGCCAGCCCGAGGAACAGCCAGGTTTGCGTGTCCGCTTTCCACGCCATGAGCCCCAGCGCCACCGCGCCCATGGCTGTCGCCGCGCCGCCGAAGTTGCGCAACGCCAACTCCCACGACAGCGTTTCCCGCTTCGCACTTTCCAGCCAAGTCCACAATCCGACCGAGGCCAGCGCCCACACGAGAAAGACCAACCGCTGCGCATCCCATGCGGGTACCGCGTCGCCCACATGAATCGCCGCCCATGCGGCCATCACCCCGGAAAGCATCCAGGCCCCCATCAGGCCCAGGCTCGGCAACACCGCCGGCCTCCGCCGCACCCACGACGCGAGAATGAACGCCTCCGCGAGCAGGGCCGACCAGCGCACCCAGCCCGCGTATTCCAAGAGCAAATAGACCGCCAGCCACGACGCCGCCGCGGTGAAAAACATTTCGATCAGCGCCGGCAGGTCGCGGCGTTTTACGTAAATCACGCCGGCCATTGCGCACGCTCCGGCGGCTGCGAGCAGATTGTGCGCGGCCCAGGCTTCGCCGCCAACCGTGCCCCCACCCCACCACCCGGTCAGCCCATAAGCCACGGTGGCGACGCGCACCGACCATTCGCGGGCCAGGCGCGCGCCGATTTTCGCGCGGCTTTGCGCCCAAATATCCGCCACCACCAGCACCAGGAAAAGTCCCGTGGGAAAGAACAGGGTGAACGCGGGTCCGTTGGCCGTGGGGCCGATTCCGCCAAGCGGATGATTTTGCAGCGCGCCTTCGACGATCATCGCCGGATCCAGCGTGTGACCAATCGCCGTCATCACCGCGCCCACGAAACAAGCCTGCGCTCCCGCATAGGCAAAGCCCAGCGGCCACGTCCAGCCGCGCGCCACCCGCAACGCCGCTCCCACCAGCAATAGGCCGAAGGCGGCCATCAGCGTGACCTCAAAATGATAACTCAGCGCAAACAGACACGACAGCGTGCCTAGAAAGAGCGACATCGCCGCGATGCTCGAACGGTCGCGCCGCCACGCCACCGCTGTCAGTCCCGCCACGGCGGCGAATTGCAGCACCAGGCCCGCCGGCAGCGTCGTCACCACTTGCATCGGCTTGACGGCGTAAGCCGCATAGGCGGTAAAATAGAACAACGACAAACCACCTGCAAATATCACTTGACCATACACAGGCGCCTTGCGCTCGAGCCAGCGGCCCAGACCCGTGACCAATCCGGCGAGGATCCCCACTTCCAGCAGCCGCACCCAGGGCTGGGCCTGCTGGCTCACATAAATCCCGAAGAAAACCACCGCAATGACGAGAAACGCAATGCCCAGGCGCGTCGCCCACCACGCGCCGAGGCGGGCTTCCCGGTTCCGTTCCACCGGCTTGGGCGGCTCGGCGGCCACCGTGGCACGCGCTGCCTCCACGAACGGAATCTTGGGCGGCGGCGGCAAAGTGCTGGCGGCCATTGGGGGCGGCGCGACCGGTGCAGGAACCACGGGAGGAGCGGGCCGCGGCGCGACTTGGGCCGGGACCGCCGGCATCGGCGCGATTTGCATCGGCAGCGGCGGAAGTTGCGGAGGCACTGGAGGCATTGCGGCTGCCGCAACCACGGGCGCGGCCACTTTGGCCGGCGGAGGAACCACGCTCGGCGAAACCACTGCCGGTGCGGGCGGCACGGCCCGGGCTTGAGCCGGCAAGGGCGGCGGCACAGGCGGCAGCGGCCGGTCTATCTCCACGCGAATTCCCCCAAAAACCGGGAGGTCATTGTCACGCTCTCTGGCCTCCTCATCCGCCGCAGACGGCGAGACCGCGGGTTTCGCGGTCGGGGTGAAGGCCGGTTTTGCCGGCGAAGCCTTTTCGCGCTCGACTCCGGCCACGGAGGCTTGCGCCGCCTGCGCCGTCTTTTTTTCGCGTGCCTTCGCCTCTTCCAGTTGCTGGCGCAGACGGGCGAGTTCCAAATCAAGTAAGTCCATCCGGCTCTGCGCGCCGCCGGAACGGGCCAGGGCGATAAAAGCCACCGGCGTGAGCACAAACAGGACGAAAAGATAAAAGAGGTACTCCATGATCGACTCCTTATCACGGATCATGCCAACCCGCGCCTCAACGACCTATCTTCTTGCTCATCAAGAACTTAGAAAGATAGGACGATGGACGCGGCAGGAGCAAGCCGACATTCTATGCCGGCATTTTATGTCCGACGAGCACAAAATGCCCGGCAGGAAAGGACGGCTACTTGACGGTCAACTTCACCGCGCTGCTTGTCGCCGTGCCCACGCTATTGCTGACGAGCACGCGGTACGTGCCTGCGTTGGTAGCCGTGACTTTGGACAGCACCAGCGTCTTGGTGCTTACACCGCTGATGATGCCGCCGTTCTTTAAGTTCACGCTGTTGCGCTGCCAGGCGTATTTCAGGGTCGCGGACCCCGCGGCCACGACCGTGAATTGCACTTTGGCGTTCTTCTTGGCCGCGACCGCTTTCGGTTGGGTCGTGATCGACGGCGGCGTCAGTACTGTCAAGGACACGGGGTCGGAAGTGTCGGACCCCGAGAAATTCGTCGCCAAGCATTGGAATTGGTCGCCGGACATCGCGGCCGTCACTTTTTTCACCGTCAAGGTGCTTGTGGTCACGCCGGCATAGGTGGCGGTGTTGGTGAGATTGGCGAACGAACCCGCGCCCTTGGCCTTGCGCTGCCACTGCAACGTCGGCGTAGGCACTCCCGCAAAGGTGGCCGTGAAGGTGGCATTGGCGCTGAGCGCCACGGTGGCATCGCCAGACTGGGTGATGACTCCCGGCGCCTCATCAATCGGCGTGAGCAAATAGGCGTGTTCCGCGCCGTCGGGATTCGTGCCGTAGCCGACAATCTGGCCGGCGTCATTGATGCCCTGGGCGGATTCAAGCACCCAATCCGGGTCGAGCGGCAACAAATCGTTCAAGTCGTGCATCGCGCCGCCGTCGTAAATGAAAGCGTGGTAGGTGCTGTTAGTCGTATGGCTGATACCGACAATTTGTCCGGAGGCGTTGATGGCTTTGCCGAGCGAAAAGGTACCGTCGCCCAACGCGCCCAAGTCGGTGACCGCGCCGCCGGAGAAACGCAACGCATGGGTCTGGCTGGTCAGGGTGGTGCCATCGCCGACGGCGACGCCACTCGCATTGATGGCCGTCGCCTCGCTGCTGGTGTTCGAGGCGAGCGCGCCCAGGCTGGTCATGGTGTTGCCTGTCAGCGAAAACGCCAGCGTGCGGCTGCCGGAGCGAAACTCGCCGACGACCGTGCCCGTGGCATTGATGGCGTAGGCCAGGGTGCTGTTACTGTTGCTCAGCACGGACGTAAGGCTCGTCATGGTGCCATTGATGTCGCGAAAAGCGTGATGAAACGCATCGATGTCATTGTCGCTGCGGCCCACGATGATCGTGTTATTGCCACTGAGGGTCACCCCGAAGGCGGTGCTGCCATAGGCATCGGAAGCCGGAACTAATGAGCCGAGATCGGTGGCCTCCCCACCGCTGTAGGACACCGCGCGATGCACGTGCAGAAAGTTTTCGGACGAACCCACGATGTTGCCCGAATCGTTGATGGCATAGGCGACCGCATCCACTTCCGTGCCGCCGTCCATCAAATAACCGAGGTCAATCAACGTGTCGTTGCCCGAGACATAAAGAATGGCGTGCGCATTGCCCGACATCGTCGTCGTGCTGTACCCGACGACGTTGCCGGAATTGTTGATGGCGTACGCGGCGCTGATGTTGCCGCCGGAGAGGACACCGAGGTCGGTGACGGTGTAATTGGCAACAGCCCAAACGGGCCGGGGTGCCAACGTGGTGAGGAGCAGGAGCGAGGCGAGGGAGCGGAGCAGGGTTTTCATAAGTGGAGAGCTGGCGCACTTAATAGAGTGGACCAACCAGTCCGTCAACCCGCGAAAACCAACAAATCCTATCCGCCGCCCAGTGCCTGCCGCCATGAATAATCAAAGAGGATTTCCCACTCGCGCTGCTGCACGGCGCGCGCGAGGATGGCCGCCTTGCTGTCCATCCCCGTCCGCACCGCCTGCTCCACGCGATCCACAAATACGACATTGTCCCAGCGCGCCACTTGCGGCCAGCCCGCCGCCACCGCCGCCGGCGCGAGGTCGGGCAAAATCGGATGCGCGCCCACCCGGCGGAACCAGTAGCGCGCATTGCCGTAGTCCGGTTCGCGCCGATGCAGGATGGCGTGCCAGAAGCTGCCGGTCGGCGTTTCAATTTCCTGCGAAAGGGCGTGCGACTCGTCGAAATAATTGTGCCGCAGCCAGAGGGCCGCGAGGCAAAGCCCGGCCATTTTTTCATCGCGCACCGGCTGGCTGGCCAGGGCGAAAAGCTGGCTGGGGGTGAGCTGGGCCAGCGCGGTTTTCGCTTCCGCGCGCGGGACGCCTTTGTTCAGCGGTGCGGGCGGCACGTCGCGCAGCAGCGCGGCGACGAGGGGGCCGTAGGCAGCGGGATCGAAGGAATTCATGGGGAGGATTCACCGCAAAGACGCTAAGAACGCCAAGAAAAAAATCACGATGAAACGGCCTTCTGCAGTGGGGCCGGTTTGCGATTTTTCTCAAACTGACCCACTGCCCTGCCTTCTCCAGCTTTGCGCCCTTTGCGTCTTTGCGGTTCAACGGGTCAGCCCAAAGCCGCGAGTAGCCGGCGCAATTCATCCCGCTTGGCCTGATTTTCGGCCAGTTGCGCCCGCGCGCCCTCGATTACCTTCGCCGGGGCCTTCGACGTGAATGACTCGTTGCTCAGCTTCGCCTCCTGGCTTGAGATGTGCTGGATCAACTTCTCCAACTCCTTCGTCAGCCGCGCGCTTTCGGCGGCTTTGTCGACAGAGCCTGCGAGATCAATAAATAGAGTGCCTAACATGGTTGGCATTGTTGCTGAACTGGCGGGGGGTACCGAATCGGCGGGCACGAGAATAATCTCGGCAACAGCACAAAGATGAAGGATTTTGGTGTTTTGATTGGCGAGAAATCTCTCGGCCCTTGTCGTTTTGGTTAGGGTAAGCTTTACATCCCTCCGTGCAGCAAGATTGAAGCGTGCTTTGAAGGCGCGCACGTCCGACACAAATTGACGAAGAATTGCTGCGTCCTCTGTGTCGTAATTAAATTGTGCCCGTACGGGTCCGTGGTCGTCATGAGTTGATGGAAATGGCGCGTATTCAGTGAGCGCTCTATGCATCCCATTGGCATCAGACTTTACATTTTGGATGAAAGTACCTGCAGAGCCATAACCTAACCCATGCCAAAGCTCCTCTGAAACAAAAGGCATAAATGGATGCAGCATTAGAAGAAATTCACGCAAGCAAAGATCTTGGATGGCCAAAACATGAGATTTGGCAACTTCGCTATCTTGGCGAATTTTTGAAATCTCTAGATACCAGTCACAGTACTGGCTCCAGAAAAACGCGTAGAGATTTTGAGTGGCTTGGCTAAATTCGTAACGGGCGAAGTTACCGGCAAGCAAGTCCATCGTTTTGCTAAGATTGTCAAGAATTCCAAAATCGTCTTCATCGAGGCATTCGCGTTTGATGCGACTCACGATACCCTTGATATCTCCATTCTCATCCGTCGGCCCCTGCATTTGGCGGAAGCGGGCCGCATTCCAGAGTTTGTTGCAGAAATTGCGGCCGAGTTCCACGCGGGCTTCGTCGAAGAGGATATCGTTGCCCTGCGGCGCGCTGCTCATCGTGCCAAAGCGCAGGCCGTCCGCCCCGTATTTGTCAATGAGGTCGATCGGGTCCGGCGAATTACCGAGGGACTTCGACATCTTGCGCCCCTGCTTGTCGCGAATGATGCCGGTGAAATAGACGTTCTTAAATGGCACGCACTCCGCGATCACCGGCGGCGAAAGCGGCGACAGTTTCCGCACCTCCAGGGACTTGCCCTGTTCCGCGGCGGGCGCCATGAACTCCAGCCCCGCGATAATCATGCGCGCCACCCAGAAGAAAATAATGTCCGGGCCCGTCACGAGATCGCTCGTCGGGTACCAGAATTTTAATTCCTTGGCCTGCGTTGCATCGGGCGCGGGCCAGCCGAGCGTGGCGAACGGCCATAGCCACGACGACGCCCAAGTGTCGAGCGAGTCCTCTTCCTGCTCCCACTTGTCCGGGTCCGCCGGCCCGTCCACGCCCACCCAGACTTTCGACGAGTCTTTGTAATCGGCGGCGGTGAGCTTTGCGCGGTCGAGTCCTTTTTTGTACCACACCGGAATGCGGTGACCCCACCACACCTGCCGCGAAATGCACCAGTCCTGGATTTTCTCCAGCCAGTTTTGGTAAACCTTCGCCCAGTGCGCGGGATGAAATCGGATCGGCCCGCTGATGCCGTCGCCCACGGCGGCCTTCGCTTCCTCGAGGCGTGGGTACTTTAAAAACCACTGCTCGGACAGGCGCGGCTCGATCGGCACATCCGCGCGCTCGGAAAAGCCGACGCTGTTTTCATACGGCTCTTCCTTGTCGAGCAGGCCCAGTTCGCGCAGTTTTTCCGCGGCGACTTTGCGGGCCTTGAATCGCTCCATGCCGTTGAACTCTTCCCCGGCGAGCGCGTTGAGTTTTCCGCCCGCGTCAATCACCTCGAGGATCGGGAGCTGGTGGCGCAGGCCGATCTCGAAGTCCACCTTGTCGTGCGCGGGCGTGACTTTGAGCGCGCCGGAGCCGAAAGACTTTTCCACCGCGGTGTCGAATACGATGGGAATCTGCGCGCGCGGAAACGGCCGCCACACGTGGCAGCCGCGCAAGTGCGCGTAACGCTCGTCGTCGGGGTGCACCGCCACGGCGGTGTCGCCCATCAGAGTCTCCGGCCGCGTCGTGGCGATTTTGATAAACTCGCCCGGACGCTCCACGATTTCATACCGCATGTGGTAGAGGAAACCCTTTTGCGGCTTGAGGATGACTTCCTCGTCCGACAGTGCCGTCTGCGAGGCCGGGCACCAATTCACCATGCGCTTGCCGCGGTAAATGCAGCCGCGTTCGTACAGCTTTACAAACGCGGTGAGCACGGCGCGACTGTAATCATCGTCGAGCGTGTGGACGTTGCGGTCCCAATCGCACGAGCACCCGAGGCGTTTGAGCTGCTCGATGATGATGCCGCCATGCTTGTCGCGCCACTCGACGACGCGCTGGAAAAATTTCTCGCGGCCCAGCTTGCGCCGGTCGAGGCCTTCTTTGCGGAGTTCCTTTTCGACGCGCGTCTGCGTGGCGAGGCCGGCGTGGTCGGTGCCGGGCAGCCAGAGGACGGCCTTGCGCTCCTGGCGCGCGCGGCGCACGAGGATGTCCTGAATCGTGTTGTTCAGCACGTGGCCCATCGTGAGCACGCCCGTCACATTCGGCGGCGGGATGACAATGCAAAAGGCCTTTTTGTCTTTGTCCTGCGGGTCGCCGGCCACGCCGGCGAAGGCCTTGGCGTCGAGCCAGGTTTTATACCAGCGGGTTTCCACCTGGCTGGGGTCGTAGGCTTTGGCGATGTCGGTTCCGGGCATGGGAGAAAGGACGAAAGTATAGCAAAGGGGCGAAAAGGAAAATGGAAAATGTGGGGTGGGAAGATTGGCTCTGGGCTTGCCGCTGTGGAGAAACCCGTTAGAGTGCGGCCCAATTTCCCCCGCCGGACCCGTGTCCGCGTCACCCCACCCTGAATTTAGCATGAGGCTCCGTTCCCAGCCTTTTAGTCCTCTTATTGCCGGCTTAATGCTTCTGCTGGCGGGCGGCGGGGCAGCTCGCGCCCAGGTCATCCAGTTGACGGACGATCCGCTGATTCAGGGCGACCTGCCCATCGCGACCACGGCGGGCGGCAATTTTTCCGTCAATGTCGATGTCGGCGCCCAGCGCTTTTATAACGCGGGCTTCACCGGCAACGGCGTGATTCAGACGGTGGTGGACGCGGGCACGATTTGGAACGGCCACGAATCCTTGCAGCACAACACCGTGCAAATCATCGGCACGAATGCCACGGGCGAATACGACGCCCACGCCACCTGGGTGGCTTCGATGATGGGCGGGCGCTCGACGTTTTCGCCCTCGACTTTAAATGGCATCGCGCCCAACGCCACGCTTTGGAGCGGGGCCATCGCCTCCGGCTGGAGCGGCTTTGCGTATTCCGTCAGTTTCAACACCGACGAGCAGACCGTGTACAGCGTGTACCACACCGCGCTGATTTCCGGCGTCGGCGGCCATACGACGGACGTGATTAACACGAGTTGGGATTACACGGGCGCCGCCGCCTCGGCGGGTTTCACCGAAGTGACCATCGGCTTGGACGGCTTGATCGAGCAGAGCTTGCACGTGAGCGTCGCTTCCGCGGGCAACGACGGCCCCGGCAACAACACCGTCGCCGGGCTGGCCGCGGGTTATAATAGTATTTCCGTCGGCGCGCTCGGCAGCGCCACTTCCAGCCCGCCCTACTCGACCGTCGCGAACTTTTCGAGTCGCAGCCCGAACAACGTCGTGCAAGCCACCACGCCGACTTCAGGCAACGAATTGGTCGGCGCTCGCGTGCGGGTGGATCTGGTGGCACCGGGCACTGATTTAGGCTTGGCCCTCTATGACGGGCAAACGGGCGGCAACGCTCCGGGCTTGTTTTTCTCCCCGGCGTTCGGCACTCCGGCGCTCGACCCGCATGCCGTCCTTTCGGATTTGAGCGGGACGAGCTTCGCGGCCCCGGCCGTCTCCGGCGGCGCGACCTTGGTGGTGAATGCGGGCAAAGTTCTCTATGGCGCCAATGCCAACGCCGTCGACCCGCGCGTCATCAAGGCCGTGCTCATGAATTCCGCCGACAAGATTCCCGGCTGGACCAACAATTCCTTCCTGGATGGCAACGGCACGCTGACCACTTTCCAAGGCCTCGATTACAACAGCGGCGCTGGCGCGATGAACCTCAATCACGCCTTCGATCAATACGTGGATCTCGCGCATGGCGGTATGGCTGGCACTACGGATGTGCCGGGCATGTCCCACGGCAGCCAGGGCAATGTTTCAACTATTGGCTGGGATTTCGGCCAGGTCGCCTTTGGCACCGACAATGTCTACTTCATGAATTCCACCGTGCTGGGTGGGTTGAATCTCACTGCCACGCTGAACTGGTTTGTGGATCGCGATCCTGGTACCTCGGGCAACTTCAGCGACGCCGGCGAGCAACGTTTCGCCGATCTCGATTTGTACATCTTCACCTACGTCAGCCCGTCGGACCACACCATCCTCAGCGACGTCGCGGTGTCCGGCAGCCAGTACAATAACACCGAGGAGGTCACCTTCAATGTGTCGTCGACGGCCTTTTACGGCATCCGGGTCAGTTACTTTGGCGACAACTGGAATTTTATCGACGCGCACACGGTGGACTACGGCCTTGCGTGGTCGGCGGATCTCGTGCCGGAGCCGGGCCTGAGCGCGATTGGGATGGCGCTGGGCGCGGGGCTCTGCGTTTGGCTTTTTCGCCGAAAAAATGTTGCCCTCGGGTCTTTACCCCGGTATAAGCTTTCGCCATGAATAAATTCGCCCGCCTGGTCATTTCCCTCGTCGCGCTGTTTTGCGCTTCCGCTGTTTCCCACGCCGCTGCCACCTTCACCGGCAATGCCACCCAGAAGTCCGGCAATTACACTGAATCCTACGCCCAGACCTACACCCTCTCCGGCACGACCTCGGCGCCGACGCAGATCAAAATTGTCAGCAAATACTCCGGGGGCAGTTACACGTCAACGGAAACGTTCGTCTTCGCCAAAAAGGGCAAGGTGACGCACAGCTATTTGGATCCCATGACGGGCAAGCCCAGCAATTCTCTTACCGGCACTTATACCATCAAGAAAACAAGCGCGAAGACGACGGTTGCCGTCATCCTCAAGGACAGTATGGGCAGCAGCACCTACACCTACACCGACACTTTTATTTTCACCGTGAAGGCGCTTAAAGCCACGTTTGTTTCAAAGTTTGGCTCTCTCACCAATACCACGACGTTCAGCGGCAAGCAGAAGTAGCGGCGAACGCTGGCCTGCGGCCACGCTATAAGCAAGGAAGGCGTATTGACTCGTCAGGTAAATTGAATGCGGCCCGGTCGGCTGGGCTGGTTGTCTGCCATGCAGTTTGGAGATTGCCCGGTGGCGGGCGCTGTCGGTACTTTATCCAGTCCGCCTCGGTTCGACCCTGCTTAGCGACCGGGCTCTGGCGGCGCCTTATGGCCCTTCCCGCTCCCGCCGCCGAAATCCTCGCCCGCTTGCGCGCGCAGGCCGCGACGTTGCTGCGCCCGGGCGAGAATTTGACGAAGCCGGAGCGCCTGCCGTTGTTAAAGGCGTTCCTCAAGGGTGAGCACGACCGCTTGTTCCAATTGCACCGCGCCGGGGCGTCCGGCCTCACCATCGTGCACGAGCGTTCGCTGGTGATGGATGTCGTGCTGGAGAACCTTTTCCACTTCGCCGTCCAAGCGTATGAAAAAGCTTTCGGCCCGCTGCCGATTCAGGTCTGTGTCACCGCTCTCGGCGGTTACGGCCGCGCCGAGTTATGCCCGTTCAGCGACATCGACGTGATGTTCCTTTACCCGCGCAAGGTCAAACCCACCATCCTGGGTCCCGTGCAGGAAGCCGTCACCCAGGAGATTCTTTACCCGCTGTGGGACCTCGGCCTGAAGGTCGGCCATTCCACGCGCACGATTGACGAGGCCATCGCCGAGGCCAAAACCGAAATGGCCTCGAAAAACGCCATGCTGGAATCCCGCCTCATCACGGGCTCGGCGGAGTTGTACCAATTGTTTGCCCAGGCCTACGGCAATTTTTGCCGCAGCGAATCCCCGCGCGAATACATCCAGGCCCGCCTGGCCGAGCAGGCCGACCGCCGCACCAAGTACGGCAATTCGGTCTTCTTGCAGGAGCCCGAAATCAAGAACGGCGTGGGCGGCCTGCGCGATTATCACAATATCCTGTGGATGGCGCGCATCCGCCTCGACGCCGGCACCCTCGACGACCTCGTCGAGCGGCAATACTTGCGCACGGCCGAGCGCGACGGCCTGGCCGCCGCCTACGATTTTCTTTTGCGCACCCGCAACGAACTGCACTTTTCCAGCAGCCATGCGACGGACCTGCTCGATTTGGAAAGGCAGCCGCAAGTGGCCCTGGAACTGGGCTACCGGCAGGAGGATATTTTTCGGCGCATCGAGTCGTTCATGCGCGATTACTACCGGCACGCCCAGCACATTTACCGCCTGTCGCAATTGCTCGAACGCCGCCTGGCCATCGTGGGCGAGGCGGAGACCGCCAGCCGGTTTTCCTTCAAGGCCCTCATCGCCGCCCGCCGCGAGGCCAAGAAGAAGCATCAGGACGGGTTCGTGCTCACCGGCTCCACGCTCGCGCAGGACCATCCCAAGGTCTTTGAGGAGGACCCGGTGCGTTTGCTGCGGGTCTTCCGCCTGGCCCAGCAATTGGGCTGCACGCTCGATTTTGAACTCACGTTGCTCATTCGTGACAGCCTCCATTTAATTACCCCGGAATTTCAGCGTGACCCCCACGCCGCCCGCAGTTTTTTGGCAATTTTGCAGGAGGTCGGCCAAGTCTATCCCATTCTGGCCCAGATGCACGAACTCGGCGTACTCGGCAAGTACCTGCCCGAGTTTGACGCCCTCACCTGCCTCGTGCAGCACGAGTACTACCACCGCTACACCGCCGATATTCATACCCTCAACACCATCAAGGAGTTAGACGGTGTTTTCAGCGGCGATGGCGAGATGGCCAAGCCCTATTTGGACCAGTTGCGGGAGACCTCCGCGCCGTGGTTGTTGTACCTAATCTTGCTTTTGCATGATGTCGGCAAAAGCCTCGGCATCAAGGATCATGCCAACAGCGGGGCGGAGATGGCCAAAACTGTCCTGACGCGCCTGGGCATTGACCTCAAGTCCCAGGAAACAATTTTGTACATAATTAGGCATCATATCGATATGGCACGATTCTGGCAACGGTACGACGTGGACGACCCCGGCAGTGCCGATATGTTCGCGCAGGTCGTGGCAGACCCTGAGCTGCTGCGTTACCTGTACGTGCATACGTATTGCGATGCCCGGGGGACCGCCCTTTCCCTCTGGAACAGCTATAAAAACATCCTGCATACGCGCCTCTTCACCCACACCCTTGAGGTCCTCGAGGGCCAGGAAGTGACGCGCGCCAAGCACCGCGAACGCAAACAGACGATGCGCAAAGAGATTCTCGAACACAACCAGGACAACATTGCCGCCGAGGAAATCGAGGCCCATTTCAACCTCCTCCCCGAACGGTATTTCGTGCACTCCACCATGCCCGAGGTCAACCTGCACCTCCGCATGGTCAATCAACTGCTCGGTAACATTGCCGAGGCCGATTCCCTCGGCTCCCTCGTCCCCGTCATCGACTGGCAGGACGATGCGGACCAGTCGGTCACGGTCGTCAACATCGTCACGTGGGACCGCGCGGGCTTGTTCTACAAGCTCGCGGGCGCCTTCACTGTCGCGGGTGTGAACATCCTCAGTACCAAGGCCATTTCCCGCAACGACCACATTGCCATCGACACTTTTTACGTCAGCGATCCCGGTGGCGGCCTCGTGCAGGACAAACATTGCCGCGAAGTTTTTGCCGAAACTGTGCGCGACGCCCTGCTCTACGACAAAGACCTGCTTCCCGGCATCGTCGAGCAGGCCCGCAAGCACAGCCGCGTCACCTACCTCCGCGAGAACGACCGCCTGCGCGCGCCCATTCCGCCGAGCATCGACGTTTACCACGAACTCGCCCTGCGCCGCACCATCATCGAGATCCAAGCCAACGACCAAATCGGCCTGCTCTACCAACTCGCCAAGGCCATTTTCGACCACGGCTTTGACATCACCTTCGCCCGCATTTCCACCGAACGCGGCGTCGCGCTGGATACCTTCTACATCGAAAACGTCCGCCCCAACGAAGCCAGCACCACCGCTGAACTCGTCTCCCTCCGCGAAAAACTGAATTCTATCATCTCGCTGGAAAAATTGCAGGCGGTGGGGTAAGGGTGGCCGGAACCTCTTAACCGTTCTTGCCGGCAGTTCAGAAACCCGTTAGTGTGGCGGTCTTGACTCACGAGGTTTCAGTCGAAATGTCGGAAGCGCTGGCGCAGGATACCGATCACCGGATCCGCTGGTTTGGCGCTTTTCATTCCCCGGTGTGGGAGCGGCATTACCGGATCCACGAACTGCCGGAGAGCATAAAAATCGCCCGCATTTTTCTGGGCGTAGTGGTAGCCGCGTTTCTCGCGTTTTTGGTGAATGACTACCGTTTCTTCGGGCCGACCGCCATGATGGCGTGGATGCTGGCGCTGCGCGGCGTGATTATTTTGGGCTCCCTCGTCGTATGGCGGCTCCTGCGCGGCGGCCTGACGCCGTTCAAATTCGATGGCATGGTCATCACGTGGACGATGGGCACCAAGATCGCCATGCTCATCGTGGTGGCCACGCGCCCGACCCATTTTGTCGGCTATACGATTGTCATGGTGATGACCCTGTTGCTCACTTACTGGATTGTCCCGGTGCCCCTGGTCTGGCGCGCGGCCACCGCCTGGTTTTTAACGGCGGGAGTCTTGCTGATGGGCTTTTGGATCAACCCCTGGCCGGATGCCTCCACTGCGATTTCCGTCACGCTCGCGCTCCTGCTCATCAATGTCATCGGCGGCGAAATGTGCCGCCAGCAGCAGCTCTGGCGGCGCCGCCAGTTCCTCGCCCTCTGGCAGCAGCAGGAATTGAGCGCCAACTTGGAACGCGCCCTCGGTGAAATCAAAACCCTGCGCGGCATCCTGCCCATCTGCATGCACTGCAAGCGCATCTCCGACGATTTTGGCCGCTGGGAACAGATTGAAGTTTATGTCCGCCAGCACTCGCATGCCGAATTCAGCCACGGCCTCTGCCCCGAATGCGCGCGCAGCCATTATCCGGAAATCGACTGGGAGGACGCCCGCCGCGAGCGCGAGCAACGCGCCAAGAACCAATCCGCCCGGTTGGTCAAAAATACCTCCGGCTCCTGAGTCGCAGGTGCCCGCGCGTTTTGTTTCCTTTATACCTCGCCCCGCCAGGTAAACGCATGGCATAGCGCCACCGCCGCGGCATCGGCTTCGTCATAGGGCAACGCCTGGGCCAAACGCAAATGCAGGGCCATTGTGCGCGCGAGTTGCTCCTTCTGCGCGCTGCCAAAGCCCACCACCGCCTGCTTAATCCGTTTGGGCGGATATTCAAACACCGGAAGTCCCTGCCGCGCCGCCGCCACCATCGCTACGCCGCGGGCCGCGCCCATGATCATCGCAATGCGATTGTTCTGCACGAAAATGGGTTGCTCCAGCGCGACGTGCGTAACCCTTGCGCATTTCAGCATTCCCTCCACCGCGTGAAAAATCTCCGCCAGGCACGCCGCCATGGTCGCTTCTTTTTTCATTTTCACGGTTTGACTGCACAAGAGGCGCGCCTCGCCGCGAATGAATTCCACCAGCGCGAGCCCGGTGCCGCGCAAGCTGGGGTCTATGCCCAGCACGATCCCCTGAAACGCCGCGCCCGATTTCGGCCCCATGCCCTCGGGCCAGACCTTCGCCGCGCGCGGTCCGCCCGGCACGGGTTTCCCCAAAAGCTTGGCGGTCCACAACGCGCGACTGGAATGACGTCCCATGAGTAGGTGAATTCAAAAGATCAATTTCACCGCCGACAACACGATTACCACCCACACGATGATTTCAAACAGCCGTTGCGGGATGAACTTCACCAGCCGCGGGGCGACCGCCGCCGCGCTCGCGGAACAAATGCCCAGCAGCAGGCTCAGTTGCAGGTTCTCGACGGAAATCCCGCCCGCCGCGATTTGAAATGGAATTTTAAACGTATTGATGAGCAGAAAAAACCACGCGCCCGTGCCGATGAACGCGTACTTCGGCAGGCCCGCCGACAGCAAAAACATCTGGGCAATCGGGCCGGCCGCGTTGGCGAGCATCGTCGTCACCCCGCACGTCAGGCCGATCAACGTCGAATACCAGCGCGTGTGCGGCAGCGGGTCCGCGCCGGCGGGCGTGCCGGCGCGGCGGAGCCAGCCTTGGCGGAGAAAATGCAACGCCGTCAGCACAAGCAAAATCACGCCGATGGAAACGCGCACTTGCCGGTTGTCCATGCGGTTGAAGAGGAGGAACCCGAGAAAAACGCCCACCGCGGCCGGCGGCAGCAACCGCCAAAGGTGCCGCCAATCCGCATGTTTGCGGTACGTGGTCACCGCCACGAGGTCGGCGCATATCAGCACCGGCAGCAAAATCCCGACCGATTCCTTCGACGGAAACACCACCGCGAAAATCGCCACTGTCACGTTGCCGATGCCGGGCAGCCCACCCTTGTTCAGGCCGACCAACAGCGCGCCGAGGACGGCGAGCATCCAGCCTTGCGTGCTCAACGTGATGCCAAAATGCATGGGCTCAGGCAAAGTTCGGGGCCGCAGCCGGGGTGAAATTGCCCGCGCTGACCTGCCAAATTTTCCACGGCGCGCCCTCGGACAGCGGGGGCAAAGTGCCGGTCGCGAGGACTTGCGCGGTGTCCGCCGCCGCGCGCCAGAAACCCGCCCGGCGCGCGGGATCCAGTTCGCCCAAGACATCGTCGGCCAGCAGGAGTGGCGCGATGCCCGTGCGCTCGCGCAGCCACGCCGCTTGCGCCAGCCGCCAGGCCACGACGAGCCCGCGCTGTTGACCCTCGGACGCAAAGGCTCTCGCCCCGAACGCGTCGAGTTCGAAGGAAAAATTATCGCGATGCGGCCCGTGCCGCGTCGAATGCAAGGCCAGGTCCTTGGTCCGGCCGTCTTCCCACACCGCGCGCCAGGCTTCGGGCGTCGTTGCGTCCGTTTCGGGCAGATACGTAAAATCGGGCGCTTCGACGACCGCGCCAGCGAGCTTGGCGTAAGCCGTGCGCAAGTGCGCGGACAAGGCTTGGGTCGCTGCGGCACGCAATCTGCAAACGGTGACGGCCTCGGTTGCCATCGCGGCTTCAAACGCGGAAAGCTCCGCGGCCGAGGGTGGGTGCGTCCGGCGCAGCAGCGCAGTGCGGCCCTCGAGCGCCTCGTGATAACGCTGCAAGGCGTTGAGGTAGGTTTCGTCCTGCGAAGACAATAGCAAATCCATCGCGCGCCGCCGCAATTGCGGCAACCCGCGCAGCAATTGCAAATCCTGGGAGGATAGCGCCACCACCGGGAAGCGCCCGAGAAAATCCGCCAGCCGCGCGCACGGGGCACCCTGGATAAACACCTCGCGTCGCGCCGGCTTCAGGGCGATTTCCACCTCGAGCACACCATCGCGCTCGTGTTCCAGTTCACACCAGAGGCGCGCCTCGGTTTCGCCGTGGCGCACCAGTTCGCCGGGCCGCGCCCCGCGAAACGAGCGCAAGGCGCCGAGCAGTCCCGCGGCTTCGAGGAAATTGGTCTTCCCCTGCCCGTTCGGCCCCAGGAAAAATTGCCGCGGTCCGGCCAGCTCCAGGCGCGCGAGCGCGATGTTGCGGAAATTTTGCAGGTGGAGCCGCCGCAGCAACATGGTCAAATAAAATGCAAAAAAATTACGATTAATTATCAAGGTCGAGGGCGGCGCGGGCCTCGCCCAGCGCGGCGAGCAAGGCTTCCCAGTCCGCCGTCGTCGTGTCCCAGCCGGCGGAAACGCGCAAGGCCCGCTTGGCCGAGTCCGCCGGCACGCCCATCGCCGCGAGCACGTGCGACGGGCCTGCGCGGCCCGTCGCGCAGGCCGAGCCGGTCGAGACCTGGCACCCGCGCTGGTCGAGCGCGGCCACCCAGCGCAGGTTCAAATGGCGCGGGGCGAGAAACATCACCGTGTTCCACAGTCGGGGAACGTGCGGGCTCACAATTTCCGCGCCGGGCAGCACGCGGTGCAATCCGCCTTCAAAAAGTTTGCGCGCTCCCTCCCACCCCGCCCCTTCGGCCGCCAGCCGTGGTATGACGGTTTGCAGCGCGGCGGCCATGGCGCAAATGCCGGGCAGATTCTCCGTGCCCGCCCGGCGCCCGCGCTCCTGTTCGCCGCCCACTTGCCCGTGAAACGAATGCTGGCTGGCGGCAATTTTCAAAAAGCCCGCGCCCTTCGGGCCGCCGAATTTATGCGCGCTGCCGGTGAGAAAATCGCAGTCCGCCAGCCCGTCCGCCGGTAATTTTCCCAACCACTGCGCAGCGTCGCAATGAAACGGCACGCCCGCGGATCGGCATAGCGCGAGCGATTCCCGCCACGGTTGCAGCGCGCCGGTTTCATTGTTGGCGGCCATGAGCGAAACCAGCGCAACGTTGCCGCCTTTGAGTGCGTCTTGCACCGATTCCGGTGGGACCACGCCTTGGGCATCACACGGCAGCACAATGACGCGCCCGGGAAACCAGCGCAGCGCCGCTTCCAACACGCATGGGTGCTCGACAGCGGAAACCGCCACGCGCGCGGTTGCGGGTGCCGTGCGGGAAAAATAGGAGAACACCGCATTGTTCGCCTCCGTCGCCCCCGACGTGAAAACATAATCCTCCGCCGGACCGCCGATCAGCGCGGCGATGTGTTCGCGGGCTTGCTCGAGGAGGGCGTGCGCGCGTGCGGCGGCGCGGTAAGGGCTTGAAGGATTGTGCCACCCGTGCTCGGCCGCCTCACGCCAGGTGGCCAGGGCCGTGGGATGCAGCGGGGCGGTGGCGTTGTAATCAAAGTACGGCATGGCCGGAGTCCGCCCCGCGTCGCGTTGGCGGGCAGAAAGCTTACGGAATCTTGAGCACTTGCCCGGGTTTCATCGCATTGGGGGTGGAAAGCTGGTCGCGATTGGCGTTGAAAATTTCCTGCCAGCGGTTCGGCGTCCCATACATTTTATTACTGATGTTGGAAAGCGTGTCGCCTTTCACCACCGGATACGTGCGCGGCCCGGCGCTCGCCGCGACGGGAGGTGGCGCGCCCCGGGTGGAGGCAGAAGACGGCGTGCCCGGCGTTGGGGTGCCGCGGCCGGGAGTGGTGGCCGGCGTCGGGGCGCCTCGCGCGGGCGGTGGTGGCAGCGTCGGCACGAGCGTGGCCCCGCGGGTGGGTGCCGGCGTGGGCACGGGAGGTGCGTTATCCACCGCCACCACGCTTGGATGCCCGGCCAGTTGGCGGCGCAGTTGCTCGTTCTCGGCGTTCAAACTTTTTATCTTATCGAGCAAGTCGAGGCGTTCGTAATCGCTGCGCATCGGCTGGCCGGGCAGCGTGCGCGCAAATTCTTTTTTCGCGGTGTCGATCAATTGGTTCACCATCGGCGCCTGCTCGCTGTTCGGCTTCACGGCGAGATATTCCTGAAAATGGTAAATCGCGGCCACCGGGTTTTGTTCGACCTTGAGATAAAGCTGGCCGGCTTCGAGATGCGATTCCGGCGCATCGTCGGGGCGTTTCTTGATCACGCGCAAATACGACGCCAGCGCATCCTTCGGGCGGTCTTCCTTCATCAACTGCTGGGCGTCGTGAAAGGCTTTCTCCTCCGTTTCCGGCAGCACTTCGACCTTGCCGCTCTGGTCACACCCCGTGCCCGCGAGCAGGACCACCAGAGCCAGCATGCCCCAGCCCAGCCGGAATTTGGCGTTGGGGCGGGATTCTGTGGGGTGGTTGGATCGAGTCATCGCGCGGGTGGCAAGGTTTTCAGCCAGCCGGACAACGGCTGGCAAATGTATTCGCGCCGCCGGCGCGAGAATCTGCCCGGTTCATTCGCCGTTGAAGGTCAGCACCAGGCTGCGTTGGTGCGGAGCGCGGCGGTGCTCCCACAGAAAAATACCCTGCCAACTGCCCAGCAGGAGCCGCCCGCCGCTGAAGGGAATGACTTCGGCCGTCCGTGTCAGCGCCATCTTGATGTGGCTGGGCATGTCGTCGGGGCCTTCGAGGGTGTGCACAAAGCCCGGATCGTTTTCCGGGACCAGCTTGTCCATGAAATAGTGCAGATCGCGGCGGGCGCTGGGGTCGGCATTTTCCATGATGACGAGGCTGCAGCTCGTGTGCTGGCAAAAAACCGTCACCGTGCCCTCGCGCAAGCCCGTGCGCCGCAGCGCCTCGGCCACGGCGCCGGTGATTTCGTGCGTCCCGCGGCCCGGTCCGCGCACCGTGAGCAGTTCTGTTTTGACGGGCATGAAGAAAGACGGCGAGTCGCAGACGCTCCGGCGCTCAAGGCCGCGGCCCAATCGCGACGGGCACGTTGCTAAACGGTGGCGGCTGGGCGGAAGTGTCGGGCGGGGGCGTGGCCGTCGTGTTGCTGCTGTCGGGCGCGGGCGTGGCGGCGGGTGCGGGTTTGGGTATGGCCGCAGTCTCTGAAGTCATCTGGCCGACTTTCAGCGGCAAATCCAGGTCCTTGCCTTCGCGCCGCACCCGCACGGTCACTACCTGGCCGGGTTGCGAAAAAAACCAGGCCTGACGCAAATCCGAGTCGCGCGTGATCGTCCGGCTGCCGATGGCGAGCAGTTGGTCGCCCGTGCGCAAATCCGCCACCGCCGCCGGTCCGCCGTATTCAACGCTGGTGACCAGCACCTGCGGGCCCGTGTCAGCCTCCTTGAACTCCTGCTCGACGAAGCCGAAGCGCCCGTAGGAAACATGGCCGCTCCCGGCCAATTCCTCCCGCACGCGCTCCACCGCCGCCGTCGGCAGCACCAGCGACGACCGCGTTTCCGGCAGGCTCGCGAGCATCACGCCCACGAGCCGTCCGGTCAGATCAAACACGGGTGAACCGCCTTCGCCGCCGTCGTACGACAGGCTCGTGCGCAAGTGCAGCGTCGGCAGGTGCTTGTTGCCGAAATCGGTGTTGAAGCCCAGCAACAAACCCGTCGACGGGCCGGGTTCCTCGTCCATCTTGCACGTCACGGCGAAAAGCTGCGAGGCAATCGGCGGCAGGCCGGCGTCCTCCGTCAGCGGCAGGACCACGAAATCTTTCGGCAGGCGCAAGGCCCGCACCAGCGCGACATTGGAAACCGAATCCACGGCCACCACCTCCGCCGCGAACGGCAGGCCCTCGTGCTCCACCACCACGCGCTCCGCGCCCGCCAGTAAATCGGCATTAGTAGTCAGTATCATTCCCTCCCGGTTGATGAAAAAACCGGTGCAGGTGTAGTCCGTCGAAACCTTGTCATCGGGCTTGTCCTTGCGCAGCGCGTGAATGCGCACGACCGCCGGGCGCACCTGCCGGTAAATTTCCTGGTAGCGCCGCTGGAGCGCGAGATAATCGCCGGGGCTGGGCGCAGTTGCCGGGGTTGCCGCCGGCGCGCCCTGCGCCCGCAATTCCCACGGTGCGAGACTGGCCCACGCCAGCAAGGCGGCCGCCAAACCCGCGGCCCATTTGCCGCCCGCAGTCATGGCCGCATCAATACGCCACCCCGGTTTCGCGCCCGTTGCCGGCCGTGGCCGTCTCGGCCTCGGCCGCATAACGCGCGCCCTCGGGCCGATACGCGGCAAACGCCACGGTGGCGTGCACCGTCCGATACGTGGCCGACGGCGAAGATTCCGCCAATGACGTGACGGCGTAACTCGACCGGGCCGCCGGCAGCGAATCCGCCGCAGCTGCCGTCGTGGCCGACGACGGAGAAATTTTAACGGCGCCAGACAAGGCCGCCACCATGGGCGCGGGTGCCGGGGACATCGCGGCCAGCGGCGCGGAGGCCACCGGAGTCACGGGAAGGAGGCTCGCGGGCGGTTGGAGAAATTTGCTGTGCATCGCAAAACCCAAAACAACCGCGGAGGTCGCACCGAGCATGGCCCAGGGCGCGGCCCGGCTCACCAGCAAACGCGACCACTGCGCATACCACGGCGCGGGCTGCACCAACACCCGCAAGGCCCGCTCGCGCAATTCACGATCAAACCGCGCCCAATACTCCGGCGCCGGGCGCTCATGGCGCTTGAGCCGCAGGAGTTGTTCCAGCGAAACTTTCGGCGGCGGGTTGGAGGGTTCGAGCATCGGGGATAAAGGCAAAAAGAAAAATAACTTAGCGGAGGTACTCCTGCAAGTAGGTTTGTAATTGTTGTTTGGCGTAGTGGAGCCGCGAGCGCACCGTGCCTTCGGAACAGCCCACGACGTGGGCGATTTCCAAATGGCTCAGGCCCTCGATTTCAAAAAGAACCACCACTGTCCTATGCTTAGGAGACAATCTTTGCAGCGCTTCGTTCAGTTTTTCCTGCAACTCCTTAATCATCAAAGGCTTGTCCGTCGTCTGTTTTGCCGCCAAAGCCTCCACCACCTCGGACTGCGCGACCTCCTCGTCCAGGTTCTCAAAACTGAAGAACCGCCGCAACCGCGAGCGCTTCAGGTGCGTCAGCGTCGAATTCACCGCAATCCGGTATAGCCAGGTGAAAAAGGACGACTGCCCTTTAAAATGCCCAATGGAGCGAAACGCCTTGATGAACGCTTCCTGCGTCAGGTCGGACGCATCCTCCCGGTTCGCCGAAAGATTGTAGACAATCGCGAACAGCCGCTCCCGGTATTTGTTGATCAACTGGTCAAACGCCCGCACGTCGCCCGTCTGCACGCGCTGCACCAACGCCCAATCCGCGTCCGCCTCGGCGGCCCGCTCGGGATTGACTGCTGCGATGGTTTTCGCGCTGGAGAAAAAAGCCATGCTGCGCAGGAGGGACGCGCCCCGCCCGCATCCATCCACTTTAACACCCGCCCGCCGGAAAACAATGGGAAAAATCTTGCGTGCGCTTCCGCCCGGCACAAAACAAAGGGACGTCGATGGGCCTCACACTTACGTAGCCGGCGGCGAATGTTGTTTTTAAGCTTCGGCTTTTCATTCCACCTCCTACCTTCTCCATTCCACCTTTCGTTTTCCCTTTCCCATGAAATACCGCCTTCTGGGCCGCACCGGCTTCAAAGTCTCCACCGTCAGCTTCGGCGCCTGGGCCATCGGCGGCAGTTGGGGTGACGTCCGCGATGAGGACTCCCTCGCCGCCCTGCACCGCGCCCTCGACCTCGGCGTCAATTTCATCGACACCGCCGACGTTTACGGCGACGGCCGCAGCGAACGCCTCATCGCCCGGCTGCGCCGCGAGCGCAAGGACCCTTTCTACGTCGCCACCAAGGCTGGCCGCCGCCTCAACCCCCACACCGCCGACGGCTACAATCGCAAAAACCTCACCGCCTTCATCGAGCGCAGCCTGAAAAATCTCGCGGTGGACGCCCTCGATCTCGTCCAGCTCCACTGCCCGCCCACCGACGTTTATTACCGGCCCGAGGTTTTCTCCGTCCTCGACGACCTCGTTACCGCCGGCAAAATCCGCCACTACGGCGTGAGCGTGGAAAAAGTCGAGGAAGCCCTCAAGGCCATCGAGCACCCGCGCGTGAAAACCGTGCAAATCATTTTTAATATTTTCCGCCAGCGCCCCGCCGACCTCTTTTTCGCCCGCGCCCGCATCCACAAAGTCGGCATCCTCGCGCGCGTGCCGCTGTCCTCCGGCATGTTGACCGGCAAACTCACGCCCAAGTCCACCTTCGCGCCCGAAGACCACCGCCAGTTCAACCGCCACGGCGAATCCTTCGACCGCGGCGAAACGTTTTCCGGCTTCGACTACGCCCAAGGCCTCGCCGCCGTCGATGCACTCCGCCCGCTCGTGCCGCGCGGCGTGACGATGGCCCAGTTCGCGCTGCGGTGGATCCAGATGTTCCCGGATGTCACGTGCTCCATCCCCGGCGCGAAAAACCCGCAGCAAGTCGAGGACAACGTCGCCGCCGCCGACCTGCCGGACTTTTCCAAAAGCAAAATGGCGGCCATTCGCAAACTCTACGAACAACGCGTCCTTCAGCATGTCCACCATTATTGGTAGGACTTGCGCGTCCGGCGTCACTTTCTCAAATTGTACTAATTCATCCGTTTTATGAAAATCAAATTCCTGGGCGCGCTCGCCTTCGCCGCCACCGCCGCGCTCACCGCGCTGGCCCAAGGCCCCTATACCGTGCCGATTTATGTGGATACGCCCTCCAACTTCTCCCCCGACCGCTACACCATCTACGCCAGCATGACCGGTGGTAACAGCACCACCTCGGCCATCGTCCCCTACCTCTTCGACACCGGCGCGCCCAACATGTTTTCCACCCTCGGTGGCGCTGGCCATAGCGTGACCGACAGCTTCACCTTCGCCCAGGGCTTGTCCTATAATTATTATATGGACCCCGTGACCGTCACGCTCGGGGACAATCTGGGCAATCCCCTCGCGAGCACGGGCGCGGGCGTCAATGTGGCTTCGGTCGTCAGCATCACCAGCGGCGGCAACACCACCTTCACCAGCAACAACATGCTCGCCGACAATACCTACGGCGACTTCGGCGCCGGCCTCTACGGCACCAGCACCCTCGCCACGATTTTGACCCAGCTTCCGCTCGGGCCCGGCCTGCAAGCGGGTTATCTCGTGAATGTCGCGGGCGTCGTCAGCGGCAACGGCACGCTCACCATCGGCCTTTCCTCCGCTGCTATTACCGCCGCGGAAAACGCCCCCGGCGCCATCATCATGCCCCTGAGCCTCTCCGGCAATCTCATCCCCACCACCAGCGGCAATTTCATCAACGGCTACAACAAAGCCCAAGTCGCCAACGCCACGGTCAGTCTCACCAACCCCATTGCGAGCAACACCACGCCGCTCGTGCTCGACACCGGCGGCGGCCCCAACTCCGTCATCTACAGCACGGCCTTCGGCGCCGACAGCTCCGGCACCCGCGCGCTCACCCTCTCGTATAACGGCAGCACCATCCTCGCCTACCCCGGCACGACGCCCTACGGCGGCAACGTCGTCATCGCGAACGACATCAGCGGCGGCACTCGCATCAACCCCGGCGGCGCGGCGATCTACGACAACTACGAAGTCATGTTCCTCCTCCCCACCGGCAGCACCCTCGGCGAAGTCGTGCTCATCCCCGCTCCTGTCCCCGAACCGGCCACCTTCGCGCTCCTCGCTTCCGGTGTCGCGGGACTCCTCTCTCTCTTCCGCCGTCGTCGCTCTTAGGTAGGGCCGCGCCTCCCTCGGCCTGAGTCCATCGAAGGCCCGGACCGGCCTAGCCTCTGAACCTGGTAGGGCGCGCTGCCCCCAGCGCGCCGCTTTGGAGGGACGCGCTCCGTCGCGTCCGTCTTAAGGTAGGGACGTCTCTCCGAGACGTCCGCTCTTCTCCGAGGTAGGGCCGGGCCTCCGGACCGGCCTAGCCTTTGGACCGGCGTTTCGTTAGTGCGGATCTGGTCTTAATTTTCGGCAAATAGTCCAAATCAGCCAAATCTTTGTTACGGCCGCTGGCCCGTTTGTTGGCGAGCAAATCTGGCAGCGAAATAAAATTTATGCTCAAGCCACCGAGCTTCGCCCGCACCCGCTGTGCGTAACACTCAGCAAACGTCACCCCTGAAATATCATTGAGTATCTCGAGCTTGTGCGGTTCGCGGCCCAGCCAAACCACCTGGCCCTTGTCCAAAAAATATTCCGGCGCAACGTCAACCGCCGCAAAACCAAATTCGGCAAACGCCCGCAATAGTGCACTGGCATTGCGATGGGTGGCCTCAATAAAAATGTCCAAATCTTGTGTAGCCCGAGGATAGCCATGAAAGGCCACCGCATAGCCGCCGACGACGAGGTATTTAACCCGCTTTGCGTTGAGCAAGGCGATGAAGTCGCGAAAGTCGCGCGGTAGCGGTAGCATGGCCGTAATTTAACTGTCGCAAATATTCGACGGCCCGCAAGCGGGCGGCGGGCGTCTGGCGCAACCAATATGCCAAATCCGACCCCTGGCTTTCCAGCTTCATCTTGCCAATGACGGAACGATCAAGGCGCGGCGATGCAGCCATGCTGGAATCCCGGGTCAACTTTAACGCTCTCATGCAGCACCAACCTTAGTTCGAGGTGATGCGTTTTGCAAGGAGCGCTTTAGGTTGGTCGAGGGTCAGTTTGACGGAAGTCATCTGTGGATAGTTTAGGCAGCGACGCCTCTCCGAGGCGTCCGCTCTTCTCCGAGGTAGGGCCGCGCCTCCCTCGGCCTGAGTCCATCGAAGGCCCGGACCGGCCTAGCCTCTGAACCTGGTAGGGCGCGCCGCCCCCAGCGCGCCGCTTCGCGGTGCGCGCTCCGTCGCGTCCGCCTAATGGTAGGGATATCACTTGCATTGCCTCATACCTACTTCGAACTACTTCCCAAAAGCCGCCAATCGCTCTATTTGACGCCACCCAGTCTCTTATCGCTACGCTATCAAGAGTTCTCTCTTTTGGCTGAACATTAGTTAAAGATCTAAAAAAACATAATTTAATCAATTCACCACAGAAATTTTCAAATTCAGTCGCCCGGACTTTCCTCTAGGGATCTCATCAAGATGATCGAGAAGAAATTTAAGTCGATCGTGGTAGGTTTGAAGAACCATTCCCTCGGGAAATTCATCTAATACGCCGGTTGCTTGGAGATTTATAGACTCGGAAATCTCTGAAAGTAACATTTCTCTCAAATGCAACGCGGCATGATATGAAGTATGTATTCTGACTAAGGTTGCGGTCGTTATTGACGGTGTAAAAGTGGCCTCACCGCTGTCAGATTTAAAAGCCCACTCCTTGCCTTCTTTTAAGCCAAAAAATCCAATTGAAAATAATAAGGTTATAAATTGATGTGGGCTCGAATATTCCGCAAATGATTGACCGAGATGAACACGTTGCAATGCGTCCTTGGGTAATGTTACGGCCATTCATGCAGGATATGGGTTGATTTAGCTTTGACTCAAGTAAGTAATTGTTTGCTACAAACATGTTAGCTCTTCTCTTCCGATTTTAGAGATAAGTCGCAACATTTGTGAGTTAAAGGCTTGTCCTTGGGGAGCGCTCAGCCTCTTTCATATATTAGTGTTAATTCGTGGCTAAACCATTTTCCTTCAATTTTCCTCCTTTACCTTCCCTCGCTTATTTCATATCATTGGGTCACCATGACCCGCAACGGTAAGACTGCCCGCCTCCCCCTCGCTTTTCGCGAGCAGATCAATATCCGCCTCGACGATGGCGAACAGGCTGCCTCCCTCCTCGCCTGGCTTAACGCCAAGCCCGAGGTCCAGGCTCTCCTCGTCGCCGAATTCGCCGGCCACCCGGTCAACGCCCAGAACCTTTCCGACTGGCGGCAGGGCGGCTTCGCGGAATGGCGTTGGCAGCGCGAGGCCCGTGCCTGGATGCAGCGTCTGGCTGAAGACGCCTCCGTCCCCGCGGCGAATCCCGGCCTCCATCCCTA
This sequence comes from uncultured Opitutales bacterium, assembly GCA_964562015.1. Classification (GTDB taxonomy): domain Bacteria; phylum Verrucomicrobiota; class Verrucomicrobiia; order Opitutales; family JABDGR01; genus CAZLRH01. The sequence continues at coordinate 36,268 of CAZLRH010000011.1, forward strand.
CATCAGCGCCCTCACGGCGCCCCTCGCCCTGGCCTTGGGCCGTTGCCTGGTGCAATCCGCGCCCGCCGCCGAAACTGATCCCGCCGCCCGCCGCGCCCTGCTTCGCATTGCCCACGAACTCTCCCGCCTCCGCCAGGCCGATTACGTCGAGCAACGTCTTCGCTTTGATACCGCCTGTTGGGAAGCTAAGCGCGCCGATGCCGCCGCCCAGGCCAAGGCCGAAGCCGAGGAAAACGCCGAATGGGAGGCCGAACAGCCCGAACGCGAGGCTCTCGTCGCATCCCTCCGCGGCCTCATGCCCGCGTCCATTCCCCCGTCTGCCGCCTCCGCCAATCAAGCCTAATCAAGGTAAATCAAGCCTAATCAAGCCTCTCGCCGTCCACTTTCATCCCAAACCGCTACGTTTAACTACTCGAGTGTATCCTTTTATCGAAGCTCGACGGCGCGCTGAGGGCAGCGCGCCCTACCCCATTCGCCTGTCCTTTCCCTTCGTGCTTTTTCGTGTTAATTCGTGGCTCCGCTTTCTTCGCTTCCCCGGCTCCTCCGTGCGCTCGGCGGTTATATCTTCTGTTCCTTTTATTAGGCGGGCACCATGACTTTTTACCTAGCGATTTCGTGACTTCGGGGTCTGTGCGGAAACTGCCTGTTCGGGTAAACTGGCGCCGCATGAAAATAATGATTCCCGGTATTCTCCTCATGGGCGCGCTTGCCGCGGCCGCTTTCTTCGCCACCCGGCCCAAGCCGTCGATCACCGCGACCTCGGCTACCGCTTCAATCGCACCGATTGTCCAGCCGCCGCCCGCGGCAGCAATGGTGCAGGGGGTTTTGATTCCCGCCGCGCCGGCCCTTCCCGAAGTGAAAAAGGTAAACGACCCCGCGGTGGAATTTGCGGAGACCGTGGGCCTCGTCCTCTCGCCCGAGGCCACGTTCGCCGAGCGGGAAGCGGCTTGGGAGCATTTGGACAAGGCCGGCCAACTGGAGCACGCCGTCACCGCGTTGGAGCGCATGGCGGAGGAGAATCCAGACTCGCCACCCGTCTTGGTCGCCCTCGGCCGCGGCTATATGCTCAAATCACGGACCATTGCGGACATCGTCCAAGTGGGCATCCTGGGCGCGAAAATTGACGAGTCCTTTAACACGGCGCTAAAAGTGGATCCGGTCAACTGGGACGCGCAATACTACAAGGCGGTGGCCTTGTCGTTCTACCCGGCGTTCATGAACAAGGGACCGGAGGTGCTGCAAACCTTTCAAGCCCTGATTCGGCAACAGGAGCAGCAAACTCCACAACCCCAATTCGTTGACAGTTACCTTCGGCTGGGCGACGAATACCAGAAACAGGGCAACGCCGATTTCGCCCGCCAGACGTGGCAGCGGGGCGCCGAGCTTTTTCCCGACAACTCGGCGTTGCAACAAAAACTCACCCCACCGGCCGCCCAGCCTTAATCCGTCGGACGCTGCCCCGAAAGGCGAAAGCCATGGTGGGCGGCCAACTCCAGGCACACCTTAACGCTCAACGCTAATGAATGATTTCAAATCTCCGGCAACAACCGACTCATCGGCTCCGCCACCGACACCCGTGCGTCCCACGTCCTATCTGTCCTTCCATCTGCTGTTTTTAGGTGGGGTGGCGGTTTGTTTCTATTTTTGGATGCGCATCCATAATTTTTGGACGGCCCAAACGGCGGCAGTGATTGGATTACTGGCCGGGCAGGTCGCGCTCTATGTGTGGCGCGGCGTTTTTAAGCGGGCGCTCTGGCCGGGAGGGGTGCTGGGTGACGTGGGTTTTTTTGCATCACTGCTCAGCATGGCGCTGGCCGTGGCCTCCCAGGCGCAAAATGAACTCTGGTGGGTGCGCATGTATTATACAGGCATGATGTTCGCGGTCCTGCCACTGGGATGGGCCTTGGGCCTGGGTATCGCCGCGGGGATTCTCTTTTTGCCAATAATGCAGGGCTGGAACGAATTGGCCTCGTACACGCTGGGAGACTGGTTTGGTGCCGTTTATCCAGTGGTGTTGCCCGCGGCCATCGGGTTGATGCTCAAGGAGCAAGGTGTGGCCAACGACGAACAAGCCCGGCTCATTGGTGAATTGGAGTTGGCCAAGAAGGCCCTGGAGCAAGCTCGCGATCGCGAGGGCGAACTCGCGACGTTGCGTGAGCGTGAGCGGCTCGCCCGCGATTTGCACGACACGCTGGGCCACCAACTCGTCACCCTCACGGTGCAGCTCGAGGCGGCGCAGCGGGTGGTGGCGATGAATCCGGCGCGAGCGGCGGCGATGCTGGAAGACATGCAAAAACTTTCGCGCGCCAGCACGGAAGACTTGCGCAAGGCGCTGGATAACCTGCGTTCGTCCGGCCTTGGCGACCGACCGCTGGCGGCGGCGTTACCGGCTTTGTGTGCTGACGCGGGCAAACGCCTGGCGCTGGCGGTGGCTTGCGAGGTGCCGGCCGAGACGGACGCCCTTCCACCGCTCGTGGCGGAGGTGCTCTGGTGTGTTGTGCAAGAAGGTTTGACGAACATTGGTCGGCACGCCCAAGCTCGGCGCGTCCGCGTGACCATGGAGTTATTACCCTGGGAAATTGTCCTGCGCGTGTCTGATGATGGCGTCGGCTGGCCGCCAGATGCCGAAGGCAGGCCTGGCCACTATGGTTTGCGCGGGTTGCGCGAACGCGTGGAAGGACTGGGCGGAACTTTTACGCTGGCGACAGCAGACGATGGCGGTGCGTTGCTCGAAGCTCGTTTACCCATAATCAACTGATGAAACCCATCCGGATACTTTTAGCCGAAGACCAAACGCTGATGCGGCAGGGGCTGAAGACCATCTTGGAATTGGAGTCGGATTTCAAAGTGGTCGGCGAAGCGGAGGACGGCCACGCGGCGGTCAAGCTTGCCCTGCAACTGCGTCCGGATGTCATTCTAATGGATGTGCAGATGCCGCATTTAAATGGAGTGGAAGCGACCGCCGCTCTTTGTCGCGCGTGGCGGGAGGCCAAGATCATCATTCTGACCACCTTCGATCGCGACGATTACGTGTTTCAGGGAATCCGCGCCGGGGCCTGTGGTTATTTGCTCAAGGATGTGCCGGCGCACGAATTGCTTGAAACCATTCGCCGGGTGCAAACCGGCGAGACGTTCATCCAGCCCGAAATTGCGTCGCGGGCGCTGCGTTCGGCGCTGCACCGACCGGGCGAATTTGTGGAACCGCTTTCGGAGCGCGAGCGAGAAATTCTGGTGCTGCTCGCCCAAGGCGTGCCAAACAAGGAAATTGCGGGCCGGGTGCACATTGCGGAGGGCACGGTCAAAAACCACGTCACCAATATCCTCGACAAATTACAGGCCCAGAATCGCACGCAGGCGGCCGACATCGCCCGAAGGCGCGGACTAATATAACCACTGGGCTAATTTATTTTCGTGCTCTCCCCCGCATGCCTTTCCTTCCCATTCGCGACTCCGCGTGTTTATTCGTGGCTAGTTTTTCCAACGCAATCCACACTTCTTTACCTCTGCGTGCTCTGTGCTCTCCGTGGGGAAAAACTTTGCTAGGTGCGTCCGGCCTTCGATGAACTCAGGCCAGGGCCCTCGGCAGGCTCAGACCAGGGCCCTCGGCAAGCTCAGGCCAGGGAGGCCGCGCCCTGCCTTTACCACGCATTCCTCTTCGTGCCCTTTCGTGTTTATTCGTGGCGCGGCTTGCGCCTCCGCGCGAGTTTTTCTTTTCTCGTCCTTCGCGGTAAAAATCGGCTCCTCTTTTGCTCTGCGAACTCTGCGCTCTCTGCGGTGAAAAATTCTGTTTTCCTTTTCAGTCTTGCTCGGTTTCCCTCAATCCAAAATCCGCGCCATTTGACCGCGGACAAAATCCGCCAGCGCGAGGAGCCGGGGTGTGGGTTCCTGGCCTTCCCACCCGGCCAGCGCGGTTTCCGCCGCGCGCAATTCCGTCTCGAAACGTTCGCGGACTTGCACGAGCACGCCGTTGCGTTCCATGCTGCCGACGAGCTCCTTGAGGTCGGCGGTGCCCGCGAGGACCTGGCGGCAGAGCGCGGTCGCTTCCTCGGCCGGCAGGCGGTCGAAAAGCCACAGGAGTGGGAGGGTGAACTTGCCGCTGGCGAGGTCGGTGCCGAGGGTTTTGCCGATTTTGCGTTCGTCGCCACAGAAGTCCGCGACGTCGTCAAAGATCTGGTACGCGATGCCGAGTTGCAGGCCGCAGCGGCGGACGGCCTGGGCGTAGGCTTCCGGGTAACCGGCCAGCCGCGCGCCAAGCAGGCAGGAGACGGCGAACAATTCCCCCGTTTTCAGCGAGATGACCTCAAAATACTCCGCCAGCGAAAAGCTGGGATTGCCGCGCTCGAGGGTCTGGTGGATTTCGCCCGCACAAACGCGCCGGGTGGAGAGCGAAACCGCGCGGCACACTTCCACGGTGGGGAAATCGGCCGCGAGTTTGAGCGCCTGGGCAAAGAGGGCGTCGCCGAGCAGCACGGCGACGGGTGCGCCGAATTTGCGGCTGACGGTCGGCAGGCGGTGGCGGATGCTGGCTTCATCGAGCACGTCGTCGTGGACAAGGGTGGCCAGGTGGACGAGTTCTACAACGGCGGCGGCGCGCACTTGGTCAGGCAGGACGCGGCCTTGTTCATGCCAGCCGCCGAAGAAAACCAGCGTGGGCCGGATGCGTTTGCCGTGGTTGGCGAGGGTGTACCGGACGAGTTCGCGCAACTGGGGTTCGAAGGACTCGACCTGTTCCGCCAGAAAGCGGTCCAGGGCCGCCAAGTGCGGCTGCACGTCGCGCAAAACGCTCTCGCTGCCCGGCGGGAGGCCGGCGGGCGTGGGGGGACGAGGTGCGGTGACGGCCAGCATGGGACGGAAATGGGCGATTTGGATGGACAAGAGCCGTCACGGCGGGGAAAGCTGCCGGGGAACCCGGCGTGCCCCGACAGGCCTGCCCAGCCAGCACCCAAACCGACGTTTGCCCGTGAGTCAAGACGCCCTGCTACAGATAATCCTGGTGACTGGCGTCAGCGCCTATCTCTTATACCTGTGGGTAGGCGACTTTCGGGCGGAAATAGCCGGCCGGCCCAACCCTCGCGGCTTTCCCGGCGCCACGCCCTGCCCAGCGCCGATTATCGGGTTGGCGGTGGCCGGATCGCTCCTGCTCCTGGGCCTCGAGACGATGGGGGAAAACGCGCTAGGCCTCAGCGAAAAGCAGAGCAACATCGCGGTGCTCTTCCTGGTGCCGATGGTATGCGCAGCTTTTTACGAGGAGCTGATTTTCCGGGGATTTCTAGTTTTCCAAGGGAAAGGCCGGGGAAAACTCATCGGCGGCGTGGTGGTGTGTTCGGCCGGGTTTGCGCTGCTGCATTCGTTCCTGTGGCAGTGGAAGCCGGACGACCCGGCGGCGGTCGGCGGCGTGGTGTTTGACACTTCGCTGAAGGCCTGGTGGAGCAGCGGGATGGTGTTCCTGGCGTCGATTTGGTGGTACGCGATGCGGTTGTGTCCGCTGAACCCGCGGCGGTCGCTGCTTCCCTGTTTTGCGGGGCATTTGGCCAAAAACCTCGGGGTGTTCGCCATCAAGCTGGCGCAGGGGCACGTCCTCGGCTGGTGGTAAATGACTTCTCTATGAGCTTGTCGGGAATAAGTTTATGCGCTAAATATCTTACCTTGTAGTTAATGTACCCCATGAAACGAATTGCCTGCCTGCTTTGCGCGTTTGGGCTGACCCTCTGGTCCGCCCGTCCCTCCTTGGCCATGACCGATCCCACGCTCGTGACGGTGGGGAATGTAACGCTTTCCGAGGGGGATACCACGGACTACACGGGGGTTGACACCACGACGACTGACGATGGCACGGACGCGGGGGCGCAGTCGGCCGACAGCGGGAGCGCCGATGATTCCACCACCGACGATTCCAGCGGAGATGATTCCAGTGTGGATGACGGCTCCGGTACGGATGATGGCACGAGTGTGGATGATGGGTCCGGCGCCGATGACGGTACCACGACGGACGACGGTTCGGGCACTGATGATGGCACAACGGCGGACGATGGCACCACCGACGTCGGCGGACCGATTTTGGATGAGAATGGCAATCCGGTCATCTACTATGCTTTTCAGGAAAAAGGCGCCCGGAGTGCGGACACGGTCACTCATTATCGTGGGACCGTTTCCACCTCGGGGCCGAAGCTCCGGCCCTCAAACGCCAAGGTGACGGTGGCGGTGACGAATTCGGCCACCGGCTTGACCAAGCTGGTTTTGACCAATCACTCACCCAAAGGCAATGCGGTCGTGACGTATAAATTTAACGGAAACGGCCACTTCACCGGCACGGTCGTCAGCAAATCTTCCACGGTTACCCTCAGCGGGACTTACAAGGCGACGGCCCGGCCCGGTGGCGGAATCTCCATGAGTCTGAGCGCCAATGAATCCAACAATCTCAAGGGCCGCCTGACGCTGCGGATTACGCCGCATGTTTTATCGGCAGGCGCGGTGGAAACCAGAAATGGTGTCACCGTGGACCGGCAATATATTCGCGCCACCGTCGTCTCCGGCGGCCGTCGTTAAAAACCAAACCCCGTACCCCTTTTCCCCATGAAGAAATTTATTAGTCTCGTTCTTGTCGGCCTGAGCGTCCTGGCGACGGCCCTGCCCGCGGCCACGGCGCCGATTCACTTTTTGTCCATGCACACCATCCGGCTGAAGGGCTCCAACAAGCCCGAAGTCGGCAGTGCGAACATGTACATCACGCCGTCGACGAGCAACCCGACGCAAATTGAATTCGTCGCGCACCTTTCCGTGAACGCCCACGACTCCGTGTATAAATTCAAGTCCGGCGGGCAAATGTCCATCAAGCTGGTGGACGGGAGCCAGACGCTCCAGTTCCGCGGCAATTACAAGCGGCAGGCGAACGGCAAGAACGGATGCACGCTGACGCTCATCACGCGCTTTAAGAAAATCAAGGCCGTGGGGAAGTTTACCCTCTCGGCGACCAAGGCCAACGGCACGTTGACGGTGCGCGGCCCCACGAATAATTTTATTTACTTGGAGAAGTTTACGGCCAAGAAAGTGTAGGCGCGGCGGCTCGCCCAACCTAACTTTCTCATGTTGCGGATGCTCAATTCATGGCGGAGGCGTGGGATGCGCAACTGGGCTCTGCTGGCGGGGCTGGGACTGGCATTGTTCGGAACGCCCCGGGCCTCGGCGGTTTATTTCACCTACAATGGCGCGGTGGTCGTCACCTCGGGCGGCAAGCCGCGGGTGACCGCCGGGAGCACCTTGGTGGTGTCGCCGACGCTGCAAGTGCCCTATTTGCTCAAGCTCATCGTTCGGCGGCAGGGCACGATTAGCACGAGTCAGATTCGGTTGGTGAGCACGACGCATCAGGCCAACTGGACTTTTAATGTCGGCACGACCAGCCAGGTGACTTTTCACGGCAGCTACAAATTGCGGCCGGCGGGCAATGGTTCGCGCGTGCTGGTGAATCTCGGCAAGGTGGCCCAGGCGACTTATTTATTGCAGGAAGGCGCGGCCTCGGCGCAGGTGCAGATCATGGGACCGAGCGGGAGCGTCCTGCTGCGGCAGAATTTCAGCGGCGTGGTGAAAAAGTAGGCCGGGCGGAGCAGGCCACGAAAAAATTGACGGATACGCGTGCGGCTTGTTCTCGACTGTCTTTGGCCGGGGATGTTATGGAAGGGGGCTCCGGCGGACCACCGGATTTTCACCATGCCACTTCGCATCCTACTCAACGGCTACAAGGGCCGCATGGGCCAGGCGATCATCGCCGCGGCCACGGCGGCGGACGTCGAAATCGTCGCGCGCCTGGACGCGGGCGACCGCCCGAGCGAAAAAGTAATCGCCGACGCGGAAGTCGTGATTGATTTCAGCGCGCCGTCGGCGACCGCCGCCTTGGCGAAGCTGGTCGCCAAGCATGGCAAAGCGCTGGTCATCGGCACGACGGGGCATTCGCCCGCGGAACGCAAGGCCGTGCTCGCCGCGATCAAGAACATCCCGGTGGTGTGGGCCGGCAATTACTCGATCGGAGTGAATCTGCTGAATTATTTGGTGCAGCAGGCCGCGACCACCCTCGGTCCCTCGGCCCCCGTGGAAATTGTCGAGATGCATCACCGCCATAAGAAGGATGCGCCGAGCGGCACGGCGGAAAAACTCATCGAAATCGTGCGCGCGGCCCAGCGGCTGCCGGCGTCGGCGGTCGTGCACGGGCGGCAGGGCTTGGTCGGTCCCCGGCCGGAGGCGCAAATCGGGGTGCACTCGTTGCGCGGCGGCGACGTAGTGGGCGACCACACGGTGATTTTTGCCGCCGAGGGCGAGCGCCTCGAATTGACCCACAAGGCGTCGAATCGCAGCATTTTTGCCGTGGGCGCGTTGCGGGCCGCGCAGTGGCTCGCGGGCCGGCCGGCCGGCCTTTACGGCATGGCCGACGTGCTTGGACTGAAAGCGTAGCACTCCCCGCCCATGATTGTTTCCCTCGAAGGCACCCTGGTGGAATGCACGCCCTTGCTGGCCGTGGTGGAAGTGCGCGGCATTGGCTACGAGGTGAATATTCCCGTCACGACCGCCGAACAAATGCCCGCGCCGGGCCGGCCGGTGAAGCTGCACACCTACGCCGTTTATCGCGAAGACAACCAGCAGCTCTACGGTTTTGTCGTGCGTGAGGATCGTGATTTTTTCCGGCTCCTGATTGAAAAGGTTTCCGGCGTCGGGCCGAAGACGGCGCTGGGCTTGCTGAGCCGCCTGTCCGCCCCCACCCTCAAGGCCGCCATCGCGCAATCCAATTTGAAGCTGTTGTCCGATTGTCCCGGCATCGGCAAGAAAACGGCGGAGCGCTTGATTGTCGAATTGCGCGATAAGATTTTCAAGGACGGAGTGGATGCGGCGATTCCGGCCACGGCGGCGGACGGCGCCCCGGCGCCCTCGGCGTTTCACGACACGGTGGCAGCGCTGATTGCGCTCGGCTACAAGGCACCCGATGCCGACAAAGCCGCGCGCCGCGCGCTGGCCACACTGGGGCCGAGTGCGACATCCGAGGCTCTCGTAAAGAAGGCCCTCGGGCAAAACTGAGAACGGGCGTCGCGCCGATTTATATTTTCGTCCTGCTGGGCACGATGCCGTTCTTGGTGACGACGAGGACGCCGTCGCGAACGTACACGTCGCCTTGTTCCCACTGGTCGGGTTTGCCTTCCGGGGAGAGTTTCACGTCGTCGCCGATGCGGGCGTTCTTATCGATGATGGTTTTGCGCAGGTCGCAATTGCGCCCGATGCCCACGCTGGGGATTTTGCGGTCGCGATCACGTTTGCGGTCATCCTCCGTCTCAAAATAATCCGCGCCCATGACGACGACGTCTTGCAAAGTCGAACCGGCGCCCACCATGGAGCGCACGCCGATGACACAATGGTCGAGCCGCGCGCCCTCGAGCACGCTGCCGTCGGAAATAATGGAGCGGTTAACCGTGCAGCCGTCGACGCGGCTGGGCGGCAGATAGCGCGAGTGCGTGTAAATCGGGCGCTCGTGGTCGTTGAAATTGAAGGGCGGATGAGGGTCGGTAATCTGCAAGTTGGCCTCGAAGAACGCGCCCACGGTGCCGATGTCCTCCCAGTAATCGTCGAACACGAAACTGCACAGCCGTTTTTTGCCCAGGAGACTGGGAATGATTTCCTTGCCGAAATCGACCGCGGAGGTTTCCAGCGCTTCCTTCAGCACCTTGCCGGTGAAAACGTAGATGCCCATGGAGGCCAGGCAGTATTGCGTGCCGGGGACGCTGCGCACCATGCGCTGGCGGACTTTTTCCCCGATAATCAGGCTGTCCACAATCTTCGGGTCCTTGGGCTTTTCGACAAACTGGGAGACAGTCAAATCATCGGCCACGCGCATGACGCCGAGCCCGTGGACCTCGCTGCGGGGCATGGCTTTGGCGGCGACGGTGACATCGGCCTTGGTATCGAGATGCTGCTGGACGAGTTCCTTAAAATCCATCCGGTAAAGCTGGTCGCCGGAAAGAATGAGGAAGAGGTCGTTATCGCCGCCATGAAAGTGCTGGAGATTCTGGCGCACGGCGTCTGCGGTGCCTTGGTACCATTGCTCGTTGGCGACGGTTTGCTCGGCGGAGAGGATGTCCACGAAGCCGTTGTCGAAGGAATCGAACTTGTAGGCGGCCTGGATGTGCTTGTGCAGCGAGGCGGTGTTGAACTGGGTGAGCAGGAAGATCTGGTTGTAGCCCGAGTGCAGGCAATTGCTGATGGGGATGTCGACGAGGCGGTACTTGCCGGCGAGGGGCACGGCGGGTTTGCACCGGTCCTTGGTGAGCGGATGCAGCCGGGTGCCCCGGCCTCCGCCCATGATGATGGAGATGACGCGCGGCGGTTTCATGGGATGGCGAAAAAAGGGGTGGACGGAAAAATGAGGTCGACAGGAAAACGTCCGCAGTGCGGCACTGCCATGCGCAAGGGCCGGCAAAATCCGACCGGGGGTAGCTTCCTGCCTTGCCTAGGACAGGCGCTTTGCGCTACTTTGGCAAATCTTATGTGCGGAATCATTGGTTACGTGGGCCGGCAATCGGCCGGGAGCATTTTATTGGAGGGCCTGAAACGGCTTGAATACCGGGGATACGACTCCGCGGGTATTGCGGTCGAGCAAAAGGGCCGCTTCGTGGTGGTGAAGAAGGCCGGGCGCGTGGAAAACCTGGTGAAGGCGGCCGCGGCGGTGAAGCTTTCCGCGCACGCCGGCATCGCGCACACGCGCTGGGCCACCCACGGCGCGGTGACGGACGCCAACGCCCACCCGCACCTCAGTTCCGACGGGAAAATTGCGCTCTGCCACAACGGCGTGATTGAAAATTATCTCGGCATCAAAAAATTCCTGGAGAACCAGGGCTTCACTTTTCAGTCGGAAACCGACACCGAGGTTTTGGCCAACCTCATCGCCTACCACTATCGCAAGGAACCGGAGGACGAGGGTAAAAACCGCTTTTTGGTGGCCGTGCGCAAGGCGCTGCTGCACGTCGAGGGCACGTATGGCATCGCGGTGTTGTGCGTGAACAATCCCAATGAAGTGGTCGGCGCGCGCAAGGGCTCGCCGCTGGTGGTCGGCGTGGGCCATGGGGAAAACATGCTGGCGTCGGATGTGTCGGCGTTCATCGGGCGCACGCAGAATGTCATCTATCTCGACGACGGCCAGGTGGTGCATTTCACGGCGGCGGATTTCTCCATCACCACGATTGCGGACGAGGCGGTGGACCCCGTCATCGCCAAAGTGGATTGGGAGATCGAGCAGGCGGAGCTGGGCCGGTTTGCCCACTACATGGAGAAGGAGATTTTCGAGCAGCCGATGGCGCTGGAAAACGCGATTCGCGGACGGTTTTCGGACGACCAGAGCACGGCGAAATTCGGCGGCCTGAACATGGAATCGCGGGAGTTGCGCCAGGTGGACCGCATCCTTTTTTGCGCCTGCGGCACGGCGTGGCACGCGTGTTTGGTGGCGGAGTATTTGATCGAACGCTTTGCCCGGTTGCCGGTCGAGGTGGAGTACGCCAGCGAATTTCGCTACCGCAATGCGCCGTTGGACAAGAACACTTTGGTGTTCGTCATTTCCCAGTCGGGCGAAACGATTGACACGCTGGAAGCGTTGCGCGAGGCGAAGCGCAAGGGCTTCCGCACGCTCGCAATCACCAATGTAGTGGGCTCGTCGATTGCGCGGGAAACGGACGGCGGCATTTACCAGCACGCCGGGCCGGAAATTGGCGTCGCTTCGACAAAGGCGTTTACGTCGCAGATTTTGCTGGCGGCCATGATGGCGCTTTACTTGGGCCGCGCGCGGAGCCTGAGTTTTCCCGAGGGGCGTGAAATGGTCGAGGCGCTGCGGACCGTGCCGGGCCTCGCGAGCCAGGTGCTCGACCAGGCGGACAAGATCAAGGCCATTGCCAAGAAGTACGCGAAGTCCGAGGATTTTCTTTTTCTCGGGCGGCTGGCGATGTTCCCCATCGCGCTCGAGGGCGCGCTCAAGCTCAAGGAGATTTCCTACATTCACGCGGAAGGTTATCCGGCGGCGGAAATGAAGCACGGGCCCATCGCGCTCATCAGCCCGGAATGTCCGTCAGTTTTCCTCGCGCAAAGCGGCGACGTGCTCAAGAAAGTGATTTCGAACATCCAGGAAATCCGCGCGCGCAAGGGGCCGGTCATCGCCATCACCTGCGCCTCGCGGGAGGAATTTCCCGACCACCTGGCGGACGACATCATCCGCCTGCCGCAGGCGCACGAATGCGTGCAGCCCATTCTTTATACCATTCCGATCCAGCTCCTCGCCTACTACATCGCGCTGGAGCGCAAATGCGACGTGGACAAGCCGCGCAACCTCGCAAAATCGGTGACGGTGGAGTGATTGGACGACAATTGATTTAGCTTGGAGTATGGAGATCGGCTATAATCGCCCAGTTGCTGCCCGTTCTGGGGGTGAAATAGAGCTTCCCTCCTGTTTGGGCCAACGCAGACTTACCGCAGCAACCACCGCCGCTCCTCGTTGTGATTTCCTATCATCTGGATGCGCAGACATCCACCGTCCCGCGTAAAAATGGCCCGCAAGTCCAAACCAATCCGAGCCTCGTAGATCCCGGAACGCAATTGGCGGAGGCCCAGCCCGCCGTGCAAGTGCGGTCGCCCAAACCCGGCGGGAATGGACTCGATGGCCGCTGAGGCCGCCTGCGCCGCCGGCTCAGGCAACTCGGCGAGAGCGTCCAGGGCGCGCTTGCTTACGGCGAGCCGCAACGAGGCCGGCAAGGTTGCCAGTGACTTCGACGAACTCGCCGCGCCGGGTGGCCGCGGCGCTTTCGGCGCGAATGCGTCGGGCCGCGCGGTCGGCTTCTTGGGAGGTAAGGCCATATTCGCTTTCGAGATAATCGGTCGCCTCCACTGGCACGGGGCGCAAGGCAATGACTTGGGCGCCGACAACGACGCCGATGGATTCGCCGGCAGCCGCCCGTTTCAGCCATTGGCCGAGGTTTTGCCGGGCCCGGGTGATGGTGAGGGTTTTCATGCTGACAGTATTATGTCATTTTAACGACATGTCAAAGCCATTGGTTTGTGCAAAAATCGGCTAACGAGATCTCACTAAAGTAAAAACCCGCCGTCCACCGGGAGGGCGATGCCGTTGATGTAGGAGGCTTTGGCGGAGCAGAGGAAGAGGACGGCGTTGGCGATGTCGAGGGGCTGGCCGATGCGGCCGATGGGCGGAGTCGCTTTTTCCAGGGGCCAGCCAGATTTTTCCAGAAAAGTACGGAGCATGACGCCGTCAATCGTCGCGCCGCAAACGGCATTCACGCGGACGCCCTGCTTGCCATATTCCAGCGCCGCGCTCTTGGTCAGGCCAATGACGGCGTGCTTGGAGGCCACGTAAATGCTGTGGCCGGGCACGGGAATCAATCCCGCCACGGAAGACGCGTTTACAATCGCACCGCCGCCGGTTGGCAACATAGCGCGAATTTCGTGCTTTAGGCAGAAAAACGTGCCCTTGACGTTGGTATCCATCATCACATCGAATTCCGTCTCCGTCGTCTGGTCGAGGACCTTGGTGCACTCGGCCCCGGCGTTGTTGTAGGCATAATCCACGCGACCGTAGGTGGCGACGGCTTGCGCAATCATGGACTGCACGTCGGCTTCGTGGCGCACGTCGGTGGGGACAAAAATGCCCTCGCCGCCCGCGGCTTGGACGAGGGCCAGCGTTTCCGCACCCTCTTTTTCGCGGCGGCCGGAGAGCACGACTTTGGCCCCGGCGCGGGCGAACTCCACGGCGGTCACCCGGCCGATGCCGACGGTGGCACCGACTACCAAAGCGACCTTGCCGGCAAATTCGCTCATCCGCGGCAGCCCCATAATTGGCGTTCCTTGATGATGACGGCGGCCTTGGCGGGCACCATCTTTTCCCAGGTCGGGTCGTTGGCGGTGATGCGCTTGAGCACGTCGCGGGAGAAAATATCGAGATTTTCCGGGTGATAGCCGAGCACCTGCTCAATGTAGTGATTTTCCAGCAGGTAGGCGTAAAGGTTGCGCAGGTGCATCTTGACCTGGGCGTTTTGCGCGGTGATAAGCCAGTCGCCCGGCATGGCGACCCCGCCCGAGGCGGAGCTGCCGGCCGCGGCGGCTTTGTCGGCCAGGTAGCGGTTGTAGCCGGAACCTTTCATCGGATACACGTACATCTTGGTGCCCTCCTTGAAGAGACGCCCGCAGGCCTCGAGGATGCCCCCGGCCAGGTTTTCGTAATACTGCTCGTTGAAGACTTCGAGGAGGTTATTGATGCCGAGCACGATGCCAACCATCTGCTTGGTGTAACGCCGGAAATAGTCCGTAAGACGGAAAAATTCTGAATAATTGGAGATAAGCACATGGTGGCCCAGGGCGGCGAGGGTGTCCACGCGGGCGAGGAAATCGTCGAGGTTCAGCGCGCCTTCGGCGAGGAGGTTGTGCATGGTCAGCTCCAGCAGGACGATGACATCGGCGCCGTGATTTTTTTCCTCCTGGAGGAACTGGGCGCCCGCGCACTCGAGCATGTCGAGGTTCACGTTGGTGACGGGGCGGAAGGAGCCGCGCTCGACGAGCAGCGCCTTCTTGTAAAGCACCTCCGACGGCTGGAGCACCTGGCGGTCGGGGCTGTAGAGGACGGCGTTGGTGAGGCCGAATTTCACCAAGTGGAGGCAGACCGCGCGATTTTCGACGTGGACGAAATCGGGGCCCTTGAACTCGATCATGTCCACCTCGATGCGTTCGATGCCGAGGTTGTCCGCGAGGGAGAAGATAAACGTCTCGATATCGGTTTGCAGGAGAAAGGCGCCGTAGCAGAGATTGACGCCGATGATGCCAAGGGCGTCCTGCTGGGACAGCGCGGTCTTGTCCCACATGCGGACGTGGATGAGGATGTCGTTGGGCGGGGACTTGGGGCTGAGCTGGAAACGGATGCCCATCCAGCCGTGGCAATCGACGTTGCTGCGGTAGCTGGCGGCGGCGACGGTGTTCGCGTAAACGAAGAAGCAGGTGTTTTCGCCGCGGGTTTCGTTGAGGCGCTCGGTCAGCAACTGGTATTCGTGGTCGAGCATCTGGGTCAGGCGTTCGCGCGAGACGTAGCGCTTGGCCTTGCCGTAAATGGCGTCGCTGAATTTCATGTCGTAGGCGGACATGCTTTTGGCGATGGTGCCGGCCGCGCCGCCGGCCTGGAAAAAGTGCCGGGCGACCTCCTGGCCCGCGCCGATTTCAGCAAAGGTGCCGTAAATCTCGGGATCGAGATTGATGGCCAGCGCCTTCTGATTGGTGGTCAGCTTTTCGCGTTTGGAGAGATCGGTACTCATGGGGACGGAGACGGAACTGAGCGGCATGAGCAGCAGTTTAGAGGCCGAAATTGCCGTCGCCAAGGGATTTATCGCGGGTTGACGGAAATGTCACGCCGTGACGAAAATGCTTCACCGCTTGCCACCCCGGCGGGAAAGGGTAAAGTGCCCGGATGCGTTTCTTCTGGAAAGCGGTCGCGGCCAACCTGCTGGCCATCGTCCTCACCCTGACCGTGCTGGGCATGGCAGGAGTCGTGGGCGTGATGTTGCTGACGGTTGCGCTGAAAGGCCAGGGCAAGGAAATCCTCGTGCGTCCGGGCACCATCCTGGTTTTTGATCTGGATGTGAATATCAGCGACAGCCCGGAGCACGGATATCCGAATCAACTACTCAGCGGCGCGCAAACGTCGCGGCTGTCGCTGTTCGAAGTGACCAAATCGATCGAGGCGGCGGCCAAGGACAAGAACATCACCGCGCTTTTCCTGCATGGGAGCCTGGAGAGCGAGAATTATGGTTCCAGTTATTCGGCGCTGCGGGAAGTGCGCGACGCCATCGGGGTCTTTCGCCAGCAAGGCAAACCGGTCATCGCCTATCTCGAGAATCCGACGGTGAAGGATTATTACCTCGCGAGCGCGGCGTCAAAGGTGGAGTTGTATCCGTTTGGCGTGCTGAGCCTCAATGGCATGGCCAGCGAATCCATGTTTTTGGGCGACGCGTTGAAGAAATACGGGGTTGGCGTGCAGGTGACGCGCGTGGGCAAGTACAAGTCCGCCACGGAAATGTTCACCAACGACCAGATGAGTGACGCGGATCGGGAGCAACTCACGGCGTTGCTCACCACGCGGTGGGGGCAGGTGTTGGCCGACCTCGCGGACCGGCGGGGCATTGATATTCCGACCATCAGCCTGCTGGCGAACCAGCCGGGGCTGTTTCTCGCCACGGATGCAGTGAAAAACAAGTTGGTGGACAAGGTGTCTTATTACGATGAAGTGCTGAAGGAATTGAAGGACCTGGCCGTGGCCGAGCCGGAAACGCACTCCTTCCGCCAGGTGGAACTGGCGGATTACGCGGGCAAGCTCGACAGCGAGCGCGAGGACGCAGCGAAAGCCTGGAGCGCGCCCAAGGAACGCATCGCCGTGGTTTATGTGGAGGGGGAAATTGTGGACGGGGAAAGCAGCGCCAACACAGTGGGCGGCGACACGCTGGCGCGGCACCTGCGCGAATTGCGGGAGGACAAGGACGTGAAGGCCGTCGTCATGCGCGTGAACAGCCCGGGCGGCAGCGCGAATGCCAGCGAAGTCATTCAGCGCGAAGTCCGCTTGCTCAAGGACGCCAAACCGCTGATTGCTTCGTTCGGCGCGGTGGCGGCGAGCGGCGGTTACTGGATTTCCGCGCCGGTGGATTATATTTATGCGGAGCCCACCACCATCACCGGCTCCATCGGGGTGTTTGGGCTCAAATTCAATTTTAAGGATTTGGCCAACGAGCATGGCCTGACCTTTGATGGCACGAAAACGGCGACCTACGCTGACATGGACTCCATCGCCAAGCCGTGGTCGCCGGGCGAATTGGCACTCGCGCAGACCTTTGTGGATTTCATCTACGACCAGTTTATCGAAAAGGTGGCGAAGGGCCGTAAGCTCGACGTGGACCGCGTGCGCGAAATTGCGCAGGGGCGGGTGTGGTCGGGCATGGATGCGCTGAAGCTGGGGCTGGTGGACGGCTATGGCGGTTTGGCGGATGCCGTCAATCGTGCGGCGGAAAAGGCCGGCATCGCCAAGGACAAGATCATCCTGAGGGAAATTCCGGACAAACGCACGCCCGCCGAGGCGTTGTTGAATGAGTTGTTTAGCGATGAAAAGGAAGCGCCCTTGGCCAAAGCCGGTCTGGCCGGCATTGCCCTGCCGGGCCGGGATCCGGTGTCAGTAGCGCTGCGCCAATGGCAGGCGCAATGGCGGCAATTGCAATCGCTGAATGATCCGCACGGCGTCTATGCGCTCCTGCCGTTCCAGATTTCTTTTTAATTTCAAGGCGGCCTCCGTCTGTGCCCGTTACCTTTTCGTGACGTGCGGAGATGGGTTTAGTGCTTTTCCTCGGCGGAATAAGTTCTAAAGTGGCCCCTTACTCCTCACCGTATCCATGAGCAAAAAATCCGGCTCCAGCGAAAATCGCGGCAAAGTTCTCATCATCGGCGCCGGCGGCGTCGGCGGCGTCGTGGCGCACAAATGCGCCCAGGCCCGCGAGCACTTTCCGGAAATCATCCTGGCCTCGCGCACCGAGGCGAAGTGCAAAGCCATTGCGGCACAGTTGCCTCGGCCCATCCGCACGGCGGCCATCGACGCCGACAATGTGCCGGCGCTCACCGCGTTTCTGAAAAAGGAGAAGCCCTTTCAGGTCATCAACGTCGCCCTGCCCTACCAGGATTTGTCCATCATGGACGCGTGCCTCGCCACGGGCGTGCACTACCTCGACACCGCCAATTACGAGCCGCCCGAAATCGCGAAGTTCGAGTACAAGTGGCAATGGGCCTATCAGGACAGATTTAAGAAGGCGGGCTTGATGGCGCTGCTCGGTTCGGGGTTTGATCCGGGTGTCACCAATGTTTTTTGCGCCTACGCACAGAAGCATTTGTTCGATGAAATTGAACAAGTGGACATTCTCGACGCCAACGCCGGCGATCACGGCCTGCCTTTCGCCACGAATTTCAACCCCGAGATCAACCTGCGCGAGGTATCCGCGCGCGGCCGGTACTTCGAGCATGGCGAATGGGTCGAGACGGAGCCGTTGTCGTGGAGCCGCACGTTTGATTTTCCCGCCATCGGGCCGAAGAAGTGTTTCCTGCTTTATCACGAGGAACTGGAATCGCTCGCGCAGAATATTCCCGGCGTGAAGCGCCTGCGCTTCTGGATGACGTTTTCGGATAATTATATGAACCACATGCGCGCGCTGCAAAATGTGGGCATGCTCGGCATCGCGCCGATCAAGCACCAGGGCCAGGAAATCATCCCGATCCAGTTCCTGAAAACGCTGCTGCCGGATCCGGCCTCGCTGGGCCCGCGCACGAAGGGCAAGACCAACATCGGCTGCCTCGTCGAAGGCACCAAGAACGGCAAGAAGCGCCGCGTGTACATTTATAATGTGTGTGATCACCAGGAATGCTACCGCGAGGTGAAATCGCAGGCGATCAGCTACACGACGGGGGTGCCCGCGGTGGTGGGCGCCATCATGCTGGCGACGGGCGCGTGGCTGAAAAAGGGCGTGTGGAACATGGAGCAACTGGACCCGGACCCGTTCCTGGCCGAGCTCTCGAAACGCGGCCTGCCGTGGAATGTGCTGGAAATGCCGGTGGAGTAAAACACCCCCCTAGTCGTAGGCTTGTTTCCTGTATAGGCTGTCCTCGCCATGAAAAACTCCCTCCACCCCACCCGCAATAAGCTGTCCGCCAAAGTGCGCGAAGGCAGCGTCGCACTGCTCAACCAGGAACTCGCCAACCTGACGGATTTGCACAGTCAAACGCTGCAAGCCCATTGGAATGTGCGCGGCCGGCATTTTTATCAATTGCACAAACTCTTTGAGCAACTGGCCGGCGAGGTCGAGGAGCCTTTGGATGATATTGCGGAGCGCGCCTCCGCGCTGGGCGGCAGTCCGCAGGGTACGATCCGGCAGGCCGCGGCGGCTTCGAAAGTCCCGGAATATCCGCCCGTGAAGGAGTTGCACGATGAGGACCATCTGACCGCGCTGGCGGACCGGTACGGGTTTTGTGCCAATTCCGTGCGCGCGAGCATCGAGTCCGCCAGTGCGGCGGGCGACGCCGACACGGCCGATTTATTCACGCAGATTTCCCGCATGCTGGACAAGGCCCTCTGGTTTATCGAGGCCCACGACAAGTAGGCCGGTGGTCCACTGCGTTTCATTCATGGCCCAGGATCCCACGCCGCCTTTGCCCCCCGAGCGCCTCCGCCAGTTGGCGGGCTTGGATTACACGCGGGTGCCCTCGCCCTGTTATGTCGTGCACCTCGGGCGGCTGGAGGAAAACTGCCAGTTGCTCGCCAAGGTGGCGAAGGAGGCGGGCTGCAAAATTCTGCTCGCACAAAAGGGTTTTGCGATGCCGGCGGCGTATCCGCTGATTGCGAAATACCTCCCGGGCACGACCTCGAGCGGGTTGCACGAAGCCTTGCTGGCGCAGGAATATTTTGGCGGCGAGGTGCATGTTTACGCGGTCGCCTACAAGGAGGCGGAGATTGAGCGCCTGACCGGCTTTGCGCACAAATTGATTTTCAATTCGCCCGCGCAATGGCGGCGGTATCGCGCTGCAGTGCGCGCGGCGGGCCGGCCCATCGAATGCGGCTTGCGCGTCAACCCGGAGTATTCCGAGGTCGAAACGGACCTCTACAATCCCTGCGCGCCGTGTTCGCGGCTGGGCACCTTGCGGAGCGAACTCACGGCGGCGGACCTCGACGGGCTGGACGGGCTGCACTTCCATACCCTGTGCGAGCAGGACAGCGACGCGCTCGAACACACGGTGGCGGCCTTCGAGAAAAAATTCGCCGAATTTTTCCCGCGCTTGAAATGGGTGAATTTCGGCGGCGGCCATCACATCACCCGGCCGGGTTACGACCTTGAGCGGCTGGTGCGGGTGGTCAAAACGTTTAAGGAGAAGCACCGGCTCGACGTTTATCTGGAGCCCGGCGAAGCGGTGGCGCTGCACACGGGCGTGCTGACGGGCACGGTGCTGGACTTGCCGCGCAATCAAATGCCGCTGGCGATCCTGGATGTGTCCGCCACCGCGCATATGCCCGACGTGCTGGAAATGCCCTATCGCCCGGCGATTCTCGGCGCGGGCCAGCCGGGAGAACACGCGCACAACTACCGCCTCGGCGGGCCGACCTGCCTGGCCGGCGATGTCATCGGCGACTATTCTTTTCCCCAGCCGCTGGCTATCGGTGACCGGGTGACTTTCCTGGACATGGCGCACTACACGATGGTCAAGACCTCGACCTTCAACGGCGTGCCGCTGCCGTCGATTGCCGTGTATGATCCACTGGCGGGCGATTTTCGTGTCCTGCGGAATTTTGGTTACGAAGACTATCGGGTGCGATTGGGATAAAGCGCCATCGCTCCGCCAAATGTTGAGAATTGGATTCCGAAGTGGAGGGAGGGCGATGGCGCCGGGCGAGTTTATTGATTCGACGTGGGCGATTGAATATTGGATGTTGGTTGTTCTTCCATGCCTGTCCCTCATCCGCCGAAGGTTTTGCTCGTGGGCTGGGATGCCGCGGATTGGAAAATTATTCGGCCCTTAATGGCCGCCGGGAAAATGCCGGCGGTGGCCCGGCTGGTCGAGGAAGGCGCCCATGGAAATCTGACCACGTTGTGGCCGGTGCTTTCGCCGATGTTGTGGACGAGCATTGCCACCGGCCAGCGTCCGTACAAGCACGGCATCCACGGTTTTACCGAACCCACGCCCGACGGCAGCGGCGTGCGGCCCATCACGGTGTTGTCCCGCAAAGTCAAGGCCGTGTGGAATATTCTCAATCAAAACGGGAAGCGTTGCAACGTGGTCGGCTGGTGGCCGTCGCATCCGGCCGAGCCGCTGGACGGCGTGATGATTTCAAATCATTACCAGCGGGCCGACACGAAGGCCGGCGACCCGTGGCCCATCCGCCCCGGCCAGGTGCATCCGCCGCGGCTCGCGGAGAAGCTGGAGCACTTGCGGATTCATCCCACGGAGTTGCAGGAAGAGCATCTGCTGCCGTTCGTGCCGCAGGCCGCCGGGATTGATCAGGCAAAGGACCAGCGCCTGTTCAACCTGGCCAAGACCATCGCCGACTGCACGAACATCCAGGCCGCGGCCACTTACCTGCTCCAGCACGAGCCGGCGGATTATACGGCGGTCTATTTCGACGCCATCGACCATTTCGGCCACGGCTTCATGCGCTATCATCCGCCGCGCCTGCCCTGGGTGCCGGAAAAAGATTTTGAGATGTACAAGGACGTGATAGAGAGCGGTTACCGCTATCACGACCTCATGCTCGGTGTGCTGCTGGACATGGTGGGACCGGAGACGACCGTCATTCTGATGTCGGACCACGGGTTTCACTCGGACCATCTGCGGCCGGCCAGCCTGCCGCTCGAGCCCGCCGGGCCGGCCGAGGAGCACCGGCGCTACGGCATCTTCGCCATTCGCGGGCCGGGCATCAAACGCGGCGAAACCATCACCGGGGCGAGCTTGCTTGATGTCGCCCCCACGGTGTTGCATCTTTTCGGATTGCCGAGCGGACAGGACATGGACGGGCGCGTGCTCGTGGAAGCCTTTGTGGAACCGCAGACGCCGGCGCTGATTCCAACGTGGGAGGCGGTCATGGGTCCCCACCCTGACGGCCGTCATCCGCCCGAGACGAAAGTCGAGGCGGGCGACTCGCAGGCCGCGCTCGCCCAAATGGTGGCGCTCGGATATATTGACAAGCCCGCCGACGATGCCGCCAAGGCGGTGCAGGATTGCCTGGACGAATTGCACTACAATCTCGCCCGCAGCTACATGGACGCGGGGTTGCATGTGCACGCGGTGCCGTTGCTGGAGGATTTGGCCGAGCGCCACAGCGATGAACCACGGCACGGCTTGCTGCTCATTCGCTGCTACCTCGCCTTGGGCCGGCCCAAGGAAGCGGCGGCGGCCTTTGAGCGCACCGTGGCGCGCAAGCGCGAGGTGGCGGCCACCGCCAAGGCGGAATTGAAGAAATTGACCGACGAGGGTTTTGATCCGGAAAAGGAAACCGACCGGGCCAAGAAGGAAGCCAGCCAGCACCGCTTGCGAAAATTGCGCGGCCAGGCCGGCATCAACGAGAGCATGATTCACCTGATTCGCGGGACCATTCTGCAAAACGCGGGCGAGACCGAGGGCTCCCTGGCTGAACTCGATCAGGCGCGCGGCACGGGCAGCCCGCGCAATCTTGGACTGCATTTGCAGTTGGGCGAGACGTACCTGGACCTGGCGCGGCTCGAGGAGGCCGAGAAATCTTTCGGCCAAGCGATCGACCTCGACCCCGAAAATGCCGAGGCGCGACACGGGCTGGCACGCGTGCATTTGCGCCAACAGCGGGCTTATCCTGCGGCGGCGGAGGCGCTGGCCGCGGTGGAATTACAGGCCTTTTTTCCCGCCGCCCATTTCACTTTTGCCGTCGCGCTTCAGCGTTTGCGCCGGCCGAAGCTGGCGGTCGATGCGTTGCGCACCTGCCTGCGGCAAAATCCCAACCATGTGCAGGCGCATTTGCGCCTCGGGCGAATTTTGACGCGACTCGGCGACGCCGACGGCGGGCAAACGCACCAGCGCCTGGCGCGCGAATCCCGCCAGCGCTTGCGGGAATTGCGGGCCCTGCGCGGCCTGCCGCCACCGGCCGCCAACCCCGTGCTGGATGCGGGCCTCGAAAATCTTGCGCCCGCCGCGGCGACGGAGCGGGCTGCCACGACTCCCGTTGACGCCGCCGAAATTATCACCGTAGTGTCCGGTTTGCCGAGGTCGGGCACCTCGCTGGTGATGCAAATGCTGGTGGCGGGCGGCCTGCCCGCGCTGGCGGACAGCGAACGGACGGCGGATGCCAGCAACCCGCGCGGGTATTTCGAATTTGAAAAAGTCAAGAACCTCACGCGCGAAGCCGGCTGGCTCGGCGAGGCCCGCGGCAAAGTGGTGAAGGTTGTCGCGCCATTGTTGGGGTTTTTGCCGCCGCCCTTTTTTTACCGGGTGGTTTTTCTCGAGCGAAATTTGGACGAGGTGCTGGCGTCCCAGGCGGCCATGCTGGCCAAGCAGGGCCAATCCGGAAGCGACCCGACGGCGTTGCGCCGGGCGTATGGGCAGCAAACCGCCGCGGCCCGCGCGCTGCTGGCGCGGCACCCGCGCATGAGTTATATTATTGTGCGCCATGCCGAGATCATCGCGGACCCGGCGTTCGCCGCGAAGCGGCTCAACGGCTTTTTCGGCGGCGCATTGGACGCGGCGAAAATGGCGCAGGCGGTGGACCCGGCCTTGCACCGCCAGCGCGCCCGGTGAGGCGCACCGTTTTCGCTGAACCGGTCATTTTCGGCGCTTGCCCCGCTGCATCCCTTGCGTGATGATGGACAGGAATATTATGTCGGCGCCCAAAAACAATTTGGCCGACCCGTCGGCGGATCTGCCACCCCTGGCGGTGGACGACCATCCTTTTTTCCATGGACTGGGCCGGGAGAGTTCGCGGTCGCTGGCGGCCTCGGCGGCGGTGCACCACTTTAAGGAGGACGATGTTATTTTTGTGGAGAACAGCTCGCCGGATGCGATGTTTCTCGTGCTCAAGGGAAAAGTTTCCTTCGTCAAAGGGCTGCCGGGCGGCGGGCGCCGCATCATCAGCTACGCGGAGTCCGGTGATTTCTTCGGTGAGATTGGTGTTTTCTCGGGGGCGGCGCGCGCGTTGAGCGCGGTGGCGACCTGCCCGACGCAACTGGCCCGGCTGACGCGCGAGGACTTGACGGAATTCATCCGCCGCACGCCGGGGCCCATCGAGCAGATTTTGCAGTCCATCGTCGGCCACCTGCACCACACGACCAGCCATTATGTGGAGGACATGATCAAGCAGGAGAAAATGGCGTTGGTGGGCAACATGGTGAACTCCATCATCCACGACTTTAAAAATCCATTCACGCTGATCAGTCTGGGCGCGCAGTTGATTATGCAAAAGCATCATGACGAGCGGACGCTGCATTTGTGCGCGAACATGATCAAGCAGGTGGAGCGCATGGTCGAAATGGCGGGGGAAATCAGCGAGTTCTCGAAGGGCACGCAGACGCTCAAGCTCACACGCGTGGACCTCAGCAAGCTGGCCGAATTGTTCCGCGCGCTCAACGAGCCGTTCTTTCAGCAGGACAACGTCAACCTGGAGTTCGAAGTCGCGCCGGTGGTCATCGAGGCGGAGGAAAATAAAATTCTGCGGGTGTTGCAGAACCTGGTGGGCAACGCGCTGGAGGCGGTGGAAGGTGCGCCGGGCGGGTTGGTCCGGGTGCGCATCCGCGACGCCGGGGATGATTGCGAGATTATCATCACGGACAACGGCAAGGGCATTCCGGAGCAGATTCGCAACACCCTGTTCGAACCCTTCGTAACGTTCGGCAAATCGCGCGGCACCGGACTGGGCACGGCCATTGTGAAGTCCATCGTGGAGGCGCACCACGGGCGCATTCGCTTCGAGACGGTGACGGACAAGGGCACTTCCTTTTTCATTACCTTGCCCAAGACGCAGGGAGTGCGGTCGTGATCAAGGTGCTGCGGCGGGGCGCGCGGCCCGCGCTTTCGGCTTGCGTCGCGGTGCCTATACCCTACTCTTACGCTAGACATTCAACGAGTCGGCTTTCCCATCCATGCATCTGACCAAAAAAGGCGAATACGCCCTGCGCGCGCTCATCAATCTCGGTATTTCTGAGGAGGTGGGCCGCACTCATGTGTCCGTGTCCGAGCTCACGGGGATGAGTCAGCTCCCGCTCAAGTATGTGGAACAAATTTTGCACCAGTTGCGGCTGGCGGGGTACGTGGACACGCGCCGCGGCAAATACGGCGGTTATTTTTTGCGCAAGCCCGCGAAGGAAATCAAAATCGGCGACGTGGTGCGGCTGCTCGACGGGCCGCTGGCGCCCATTGCCTGCGCGAGCCAGACGGCCTATGCGCGGTGCACGTGCCCGGACGAGGCGCACTGCGGCCTGCGGATGCTGATGACGGATGTGCGCAACGCCATCTCGAATATCCTGGACAAGTACAGCCTGGCCGACGTGGTGGAAGTGACGATGCGGCGGATGCGACGGGATAAGATTCCGCTGCCCTTTGCCGTGCAACGCACGGCGGCGAAATTCGCCGGCGAGAAGGCTTGAAAAGATTTTTAAAATAATCGCTTGACGACGACGGACCCATCTGTTTTTTAATGTCTACCAAAGTAATGAAGTATATCTTTATCAAGATTACGGTAATTAACTTTTCCAACACCCACCATGTCCACCCTCGCTGAATCCTCCTCCGCGGCCCCCGCCCTCCCGGCGTGGCTCGACCTCGTGCGCCAGAAAGTGGCCAACCTGCGCTTCGGCCAGGTGTACATCGTGGTGCACGACCACCAGGTCACCCAGGTCGAGGTCCTGGAAAAGACCCGCCTGACCGCGGCCCGGCAGGGCGCGACAGCAGCCACGACTAAATTTTTGCCACGCTGATTTTTTCCGACCGGTCCGCCGGAGGGGCAAAACATCAAAACCTAAATACCTGCCTGCCTGACCGGTCTTCCGGAAGCTGGGTGCACAAACTAAAGACCTAGCCATGTATTCCCACCTGAACTCTCCCTCTTTCCGTCCCGCCCGCGGTCTCGCGAGCGTGGCCGGGATTTCCGCGGCGCTTTTGCTGGGCGCCGCTTTGCCCGCGTCCGCCCAGGACAAGGCCACGCTCGACTTGCTCGTCAAGAAGGGTGTCATCACGCAGGCCGACGCCGACAGCGTCGCGAAGGCCGCAGCGGTCGTCGCGCCCAAGGACGCCGCGGTGAAAAAGCTGCAGATCGAAGGTCTGCTGCAATTGCAATATGACTGGATCACCACGGATGACAAGGCCGCCACGACCCCGGCGACCCCGAGTCCCGCGGCGACGAACCAGTTCTTCATCCGCCGCGCCTATTTCGGCGCGCTGGCCGATCTCGGCAACGGCTGGGGGGGCGAAGTGGTGCTGGACTTTGCCGCCACCGGGGCGGGCCAAATTTCGGCTGCACCGCAGGCCCAGGGCACCCAAAATCTCTTCGAGAAAGTCATTATCACGAAGAAGGTGGAAGATTGGGGCACCGCGACCGCCGGTTTCCAAAAAGTGCAATATGCCTTCGAAGAAAACACGCCGACGGCCGAGCTGAAACCGCTCGAGCGCTCGCTGGTGACGAATTACTTCACCGGCCCATGGGGCGGCGCCACGACCGGACGGCTCGGCTTTGGCAATCGCCACTCCGGCCTGTATTGGAGCGGCGTGGTCCCGGCCGTGGATGGTTTGTTCTACGGTGTTTCGGTGACGAATGGCATTCAGAGCACGACGAGTTTCGGCAATCCCGGCGCGGGCGTCGCGGCCTACAATGAGTTCGCCGGCTGGGCGAATGTCGGCTACGGCAGCAAGTACGGCGACTTCACCTACAAGCTCGGCCTGAACATCGGCTATGCCGGTGACGCGAACAGCACCAGCGGCGCGGCCGGTGTGGCTCCGCAGAATAACTCCATCTGGGGTTACAATCCCTATGCGACGGTGAGCTACGCCGGGTTCAGCCTCACGGGTGAATTCCTCCAGGCGCAGATTGACAACGGCCGCGTCAACGGCGCGGGTGTCACCAGCCGGGCGGCTCCGTATGGTTTCAATCTCACGCCGTCCTACAAGATCGACGACAACTGGGAACTCGTGGGCCGCTACAGTTATCTGTCGACCAACGGCCGTGGTGAAACCGTCAGCCAGGGCATCCGCAACGCCTCGAATCCGCTTGTGGGCGGCGCGTTCGACACGGCCTGGTCGCTCTACGGCGGCGTCACCTACTACATCATCGGGAACAGCCTGAAGGTGTCCGCGGGCTATGAGTTCGCGCAATACAGCGACCGGTTTGGCGGCGGCACGCCGGGCCAGTCGTTCACCGGGCCGCGCGCCAATGTGAGCGCGATCCGCACCCGCATCCAGCTCCTGTTCTAAAGGAGCCTCTCTAACTTAACCGAAAGGTAAATCATGAAATCCATCAAAATACTCTCTCTCTTGCTCCTCGGGGCGGCCGGCCTAACGGTCGGCGCCCTGCGGGGGCGGGCGGCTGACGCCGCACCGGGCAAACCGGTGGAACTGCTCAACGTGTCGTACGACCCCACGCGGGAATTGTACGTGGACATCGACAAGGCGTTTTCGGACGCCCAGAAGGCCAAGGGCCAGGCCGTCACGGTCAACCAGTCGCACGGCGGCTCCGGCAAGCAGTCCCGCGCGGTCGCGGACGGCCTGGAGGCCGACGTAGTGACGTTGGCGCTGGCGTACGACATTGATTCGCTGGCGGACGCGAAGTTGCTGCCGTTGGACTGGCAAAAGCGCCTGCCCAACAACAGCACGCCGTACACCTCGACGATCGTCTTCCTCGTGCGCAAGGGCAATCCCAAGGGCATCAAGGACTGGGACGATCTGGTAAAGCCGGGCGTCCAAGTCATCACGCCGAACCCGAAGACCTCGGGTGGAGCGCGCTGGTCGTACCTGGCCGCCTGGGCTTACGGAAAACAAAAAGGCGGCTCCGACGCCGCCGGCAAGGACTTCGTCAAGAAGCTCTACGGTAATGTCCCCGTGTTGGGCGCCGGTGCGCGTGACTCGACCACAACGTTTGTCGAGCGCGGCATTGGCGACGTGCTGCTGTCCTGGGAAAATGAAGCGCAACTCTCCCTGCGCGAACTCGGGCCGGACAAGGTGCAGATCGTGACGCCCTCGCTGAGCATCCTGGCCGAGCCGCCGGTGTCCATCGTGGACAAAGTGGTGGACAAACGCGGCACGCGCGCGCTGGCGCAGGCATACCTCGACTTCCTCTACACCGACGCCGCCCAGGACATCATCGGCAAGGATTTCTACCGTCCGATTGGAGCCGCGGCGAAGGCCAAGTATGCCAAGCAGTTTCCCGACCTGAAGCTGGTCACGGTCGCCGATTTTGGCGGCTGGCGCAAAGCACAAAAGGACCACTTCGACGACGGGGGCACCTTCGACCAGATCTACACGCCGGCGAAATAGTTTCAGTCATTCCTTTGAGCCCTGCGTCAGGGTTCAAGATTCAGTCAGCTTAGTGTTTGTTTGTTTTAGGTTCAGCGGTGTGGGTGGCGCGGAATAAGGACCGCGCCACCCGCCCGCCCCTCTTTTAAGTCCCGCAATAAAAAATACCCCGCCACTTTTCCACCACCACCACCACCCGCGCGAAGCCCGCCAGCCCGTTCCACCACGCCAACCTTCAAACCCGGAATCGCCATGAGCCTCCCTTCCCTTCTCGAACACAACTTGCGCGCGCCATTGACGCATCCGCGCACTTTTTCCCGCGAAGCCCTTCTCCTGGAGGAGAATCAATCGCGGCTGTCGGTTTTGTCGGCCCATTCACCACACCTGTTCGCTTCCCCGCTGGGGCCGTTTGAACACAAGGGGCATCCGTTCCACCTGCCGCGTTTTCTCTTCGTCGGGGAGAATTCGGCGGAGGAAGCCTGGCGCATCTCCATCTTCGCGGGGCTGGATGGGCGCGACACGCGGTCTGCGCTGGCGGCGCTGAAGGGGTTGGAGCGTTACGCGTTGGAACCGGAATTGGGCGACTCCTTCAACCTGGCTTTTTACCCGTTATTGAATCCCAGCGGCGTGACGGATGGCACGCGCCGGACCCGTTCGGGCCACCTGCTCGAGGAGCAGAACTGGACGAATTCGCAGGCGCCGGAATTGCAATTGCTGGCCCGTGAAGCCCGCGCGCGGCAGTTTCACGGCTCGATTGTGATTCGCTCCTCCGACGAGGTGAATGAATTGCAAGGCTGGCTGCGCGGATTTTCTCCGGGCGAGCCTTTCCTCCATGCCGAGCCGGTGCGCGGCTCGAGCAAGGCCGGTTACCTGCCCTTCAAGTTTCCGATTGCGTGGGAGCCGCATCCCGAGGGGCTGCATGCGCAAAACGGTCCGCTCACCCTGGCCGACGATATGCGGATGCGCCCGTTCGAGGTGACCCTGCTGGTGCCGACCGAGCCGCCGCTGGAGTGGGCGGTGCAAGCCGTGGCGCATACGCTGCGCGTTTTCCTCAACAACTTCCGCACGGCCGCAGCGACCGGCGCCAACATCTGACCTTCGCGGCCATGAGCACACTTCTTGAAGTACCCGTGAAAACCTGGGCGCGTGCCACGCAGGCTCCGTCGCCGCCGCGCGCGCCCTCGCCCGAGGTGATTCGCGCCCTCGAAGCGCCACTGGTGGAAAAAGCCCGGCGCTCATCGCGCCTGCGGTATATGCCCTCGCCGAATTTTCGGTGGGACGCGCGGGACTATTTCGTGCCGCATTTTGTGTTCAACGGCCCGCCGTCTGGGGGTGATTTTTTGCGCCTGGGCTTATTTGGGGCCATCCACGGCGACGAGCCGGAGGGCGCGTGGTCCCTCATCGCCTTGCTGGAAACGCTGCTCGAGAATCCCGCGCTGGCCACGGGTTACCAGTTGCATGTCTATCCGGTGTGCAATCCCACGGGTTTTGCGCAAAAGCGGCGGACGTCCTCCTCCGGCGTGGATTTGAACCGCGCGTTTTGGAAGGACTCGACGATTCCCGAAGTGTGGTGGCTCGAGCACGAGCTGATCACGCGGCGTTTTCACGGGCTCGTTTCGCTGCATAGCGATGACACGGCGGAGGGCGCCTACGCCTACGTGCGCGGCCCGGTGTTCAGCGAAACGCTCGCCCGCCCGGCCCTCACCGCCGCCGCCCGCTTTCTGCCGCATGACACCCGGAATGTGATCGACGGGTTCCAGGCCCGCAACGGATTGGTGCAGGAATGCTTCGAGGGCGTCCTTTCGGCCCCGCCTTCTGAGCTTGAACCCACACCATTTGAAATCATCTTTGAGACCCCCCAGACGGCTCCGGCCGGTCTCCAGGTGCAGGCAGGGCAACACGCCCTGCTGGCCATCTTGGAGGCTTACCGCGGATTCCTAGGCTACCAGGCCGGAATCTAATGACGCCGCCTCCGGGCTAAATGACCGAAATCATCCATTCTCCGCCGCCGACGCCCATCCCCGGCCGAATTCCTGCCCCACCGGTGCAGGCTCGTTCGGTGTTGCCCGGCTTTGGCCTGACGCTGGGCTATTCGCTGACCTATCTGGGGTTGATCGTCCTCATTCCGCTGTCGGCGGCCTTCCTCAAGACCTCCAGCCTGACATGGAGCGAGTTCGTGGCGGCGACCTGCAACCCCCGCGTCATCGCGTCGTATAAATTGAGCTTCGGGGCGTCGTTTGCGGCGGCGTCGGTGAATTCGGTGTTCGGCCTGCTCGCGGCCTGGGTGCTCACGCGCTATCAGTTTCCCGGCAAGAAGATTTTTGACGCGATGGTGGATTTGCCCTTCGCGCTGCCTACCGCAGTTGCCGGTATTGCGCTGACAACTATTTACTCGCCCAAGGGCTGGATTGGCGGGCCGCTGTATGATTATTCGCTGCAATTGCGCCATTGGCTCGACAGCAAGGGCTCGAATCTCGTCGCCTTGCTGCCCGAAGAAGGCATCCGAATTTCGTACACGGCATTCGGCATTTTCCTGGCGCTGACGTTCATTGGCCTGCCCTTTGTCGTGCGCACGCTGCAGCCGGTGATGGAGGACATGGAGCCGGAGTTGGAGGAAGTTTCGGCGACGCTGGGTGCGAGCCGCTGGCAGACCTTCACCCGCGTGTTGTTCCCCGCCCTGCTGCCGCCGCTACTTACGGGCTTCGCGCTGGCGTTTGCGCGCGCGCTGGGCGAATACGGCTCGGTTGTCTTCATCGCGAGCAACATGCCGTACAAGACCGAGATTACGCCGCTGCTAATTTACGCGCAACTCGACCAGAACAAATACTCCCAAGCCACCGCCATCGCCGTGGTCCTGCTGGTGGCGTCCTTCTGCATGCTGCTCGTGATTAATCTGCTCCAGCGTTGGGCGCAGTCCCGCGCCGGCTCCTCCCCTTAAATCCTAAAACTTCATGGCTGGCCCCGCCACCTCTTTAGTCAAACGCGCCCGACCGATCGTGCCCTTGCGCCGATCCACCACTGAACCCCCGTGGGTGCGGCGGTTGCTCACGGGCATCGCGCTGGTGTTCTTCGTGCTGTTTCTCTTTGTGCCACTCGCCGAGGTTTTCTACGAAGCGTTCCGCAAGGGCGTAGGGCTCTATTTCGATGCACTGAGCACCCACGATGCCTGGGAGGCCATCAAATTGACGCTGTTCGTGGCGGTCATTTGCGTGCCGCTGAATACAATTTTCGGCGTGGCGGCGGCCTGGGCGATTGCGAAATACCGTTTTCCTTGCCGGAGTTTGTTGCTGACGCTGGTGGACTTGCCCTTCGCCGTTTCCCCCGTGATCGCGGGATTGATTTACGTGCTGATTTTCGGCGCGCGCGGCTGGTGGGGGCCGTACATGAATGCGGGCGACCACCCGTGGCTCGGAAGCTGGCTGAATGGCTACGACATCAAAGTTATTTTCGCCGTGCCGGGCATTGTGCTGGCGACGCTGTTTGTCAGTTTCCCCTTTGTCGCGCGGGAGTTGATTCCGTTGATGGAGGCGCAGGGCAACGATGAGGAATACGCCGCACTCACGCTGGGCGCAAATGGCTGGCAGACATTCTGGCGCGTGACGCTGCCGAACATCAAATGGGGTCTCTTTTACGGCGTGATATTGTGCAACGCCCGCACGATGGGTGAATTCGGCGCGGTGTCGGTGGTCTCGGGCCACATTCGCGGCAAGACCAACACCCTGCCCCTGCACATCGAAGTGCTCTATAATGATTACCAGATGTCGGCGGCTTTCGCCTGCGCTTCGCTGCTGGCCTTTCTCGCCATGATCACCCTCGCGCTGAAAAGCTTCATCGAGTGGCGCCACGGGCGCGCGCACACGAAAGCCGCCCTTTAACTCGGCGCATGATTTCGCCGCCCCCTTTCCACCACCACTACGACTCGCCACCTCGATTGGATTAATCGCATGAGCATTCACGCAGTCAACATACGCAAGACTTTCGGCCAATACGTCGCGCTGGAAAACCTCGAGCTCAAGGTGCCCACGGGCGGCCTCACCGCCTTGCTGGGCCCTTCGGGCAGCGGCAAGACGACGTTGCTGCGCATCATCGCGGGGCTGGAATTTCCCGACGCGGGCAGCAACGGGCGCGTGAGTTTTCACGGCGAGGACGTGACGAACACCCCGCCGGGTGAGCGCGGGGTCGGCTTTGTCTTTCAGCATTACGCGCTGTTCCGCCATTTGACGGTGTTTGAAAATGTGGCCTTTGGGCTGAGAATTCGCCCGCGGGCAACGCGGCCCAACAACCGGGAAATCACCGACCGGGTGAACAAGCTGCTTGAACTGGTCAAACTGCCGGGCCTCGGCGGACGTTATCCCAAACAGCTTTCGGGCGGGCAGCGCCAGCGGGTGGCCCTGGCCCGCGCCCTCGCCACTGAGCCCAAGGTGCTTTTGTTGGACGAGCCTTTCGGTGCCCTTGATGCCAAGGTGCGCAAGGAACTGCGACGCTGGCTGCGGCAATTTCACGAGAGCATTCACATGACCACGGTCTTCGTCACGCACGATCAAGAGGAGGCGTTGGAACTGGCCGACGAGGTCGTGGTGATGAACAACGCGAAAATCGAGCAAGTCGGCCCGCCGCAGGACGTATACGACCATCCGGGGACTCCGTTTGTCTTTGAATTTCTGGGCAATGTGAACCGGCTCTACGAGACGCCTTTGCCGCAGACCGCGGATGAGCCCTTGGTTCCGCCCGGGGCGGTCACGTATGTACGCCCGCACGACATTGAGCTGAGGCGTGAACCGTTTCCGGGCTCGATTCCGGTGGTGGTGCACCACGTTTTCTCCGCTGGCCCCTGGGCGCGCGTGCAGTTGGTCACCAACCATACCGGCGAATGGCTCGACGCCGAGGTGAGCCACGAGGTAATTGAGCGCCTGCAGCCGAAATACGCGCAGTTGATTCACGCCTGCCTGCACCGGCCGCGGGTGTTTGTCGGCTTTCCGGAGAGCCAGCCGACTCCGCCCGCCGCGCCCAAAGCCTAATTGCGGGAAAATAAATCACCGCGCCACCGCCGTTTTTGCTTTTCAGGCGGGCTTGGGGACGTTCGACTGTGGATGGACGGGCTTCGGCGCGTCCGCTGTCATGCCCGAAGGTTACCAAGTCATCGCCCGCCGCTGGCGGCCCCAGCAGTTCGACGAAATCGTCGGGCAGGAGCATATTGTCCGCACGCTCAAGAACGCCATCACGCAAAATCGCCTGGCCCACGCTTATTTGTTCGTTGGGCCGCGCGGCACGGGCAAGACGACGACGGCCCGCATCCTGGCCAAGGCCATCAACGCCGAGGGCGGGCCCTCCATCAAGCCGGACGACAAATCGGCGCTGGCGCAAGCCATCATGAACGGCAGTTGCATGGACGTGCAGGAAATCGACGGCGCGTCCAACAACAGCGTGGACAACATCCGCGCCCTGCGCGAGGAATGCCAGTACACGCCCACGCAGGGGAAGTACCGCATTTACGTCATCGACGAAGTGCACATGCTTTCGACCGGCGCGTTCAACGCGTTGCTGAAGACGCTCGAGGAGCCGCCGCCGCACGTCAAATTCATCTTCGCGACCACGGAGGCGCAAAAGGTTCCGCCGACCATCATTTCCCGCTGCCAGCGGTTTGAGTTCCGGCCCATCCCGGACACGCAAATCGCCACCAAACTCGGGCAAATCGCCAAGGCGGAAAAAATCACCGTCAGCCCCGAGGCGCTGAATTCCATCGCGCGACTGGCCCAGGGCGGCATGAGGGACGCGCAATCCATATTGGACCAGCTCATTTCCTTTTGCGGGCAGAAGATTACGGATCAGAATGTGCTCGAGGTTTATGGACTGGCCTCGGCGGCGCAAGTCCTGGCCCTGGCCAAGGCCGTGGCCGCGGGCGATTACCCGGCGCTGATTGCGAAGGTGGAGGAATTTGCCGAAGGCGGGCTCGACTTGAACCGCGTACTGGCCGACTTGGAGGCGCTCGTGCGCGAGGCGCTTTTAGAAGCGGTGCGCGGTAGCGGCGCGACCGAGAAGCTCGGCGTCTCCGTGCGCGGCGACACCCTTTTGCGTATTTTGGAAACCCTGCACGCGGGCGAAGAGGCGGTGCGCACGGGGCTGAATGAGCGAGTGAATTTTGAGGTTTTGCTGTTACGCGCCGCCGAACAGGGGCGAACACGGGCCATCGATTCGCTTATCCAGGACCTCACGGAACTTTCAGCCGGCCTCCCCCAGGAAGCCGGCCAAAAAAAAATAAACCCGGCGCCCCTGCGGGAAACGCCACCCGCGGCTAAAGTTCGCGCGGCGACCGTGGCGGAAACCGCGGTGGTGGAAGAAGGGCGGCCGTCGTCGAGGACGGCCGCGAGTAACTTGCAGGCGCCTAGAACAGTCACAGGCGAGCCGCCAGCGCGGAGTGCACCCAAAGCCGAGGTGGCGACGGAAGAGTCAAGTGCTCCGTCTGCCGCGCCTTCACCGGAGGAAGCCTATGCCCGGCTGCCGGAGTCCACACGGCATTTGCTGGAAACGGAATTTCGCGCGACGGTTCGCGGCGTGAAATACATTGCGCCCGAGCGCATCAAGTAGCCTGGAAAAGGCGAAGGCCCGCCGGGGATTAGCCGACGGGCCTTCAGTGGGTGCAGGGGCTGGATTTGAACCAGCGACCTTCAGGTTATGAGCCTGACGAGCTACCAGACTGCTCCACCCTGCAATAAGGGGAAACTATTAACTGTGCCCATCCGCAGTGCTGAAGTCAAGCAGGCAATTGTTCGCGTTGCGCTTAGTCTTGAAAATGAGACGGATAGCGCATGCTGCTATGCCAGCGTTGTTGACCGCACAAAAGCTTCCGGGCCCCAGGCGTCATGGATGACCTTTTCAATTTCCGCGCGTGGGCTGTTGGGCAGCAGGAGGGCAAAACACGCGCTGCCGCTGCCACTCATTTGGCAGCGCAAACCGAAGCGTGAGCGCAATTCTTCGAGCAAGACCGGTAGCGCCGCGTACTTTTCAAAGACCGGCAGTTCGAGATTATTTTCGAGGGGAAAGGTTTCCCACGACGGCGATGCCTGCCAGACGGCGAGTTTTTTCTCCGCTTCTTCCGCGGACACATAGCAGGCGGGGGCGCGTTCGGCCAGGCGCTTGTAGGCCCAGGCGGTCGCGACGCCAAAGGTGGGTTTGAAGACCAGCACATCACGCCCATGCAAGGTGGCGCGAGCGGCTGCGCCCAAAAGTTCCACCTGTTCACCGCGACCGCGCATGATGACCGGTTCTCCGGTGAGAAATAACGGGACGTCGGAGCCCACTTCCGCCGCGCACGCATGGAGTTCGGAAGCCGCGAGGGGTTTTTGCGCCAAGCCATTGAGACAGCGCAGCGCGGCGGCGGCATCGCTACTGCCACCCCCCAATCCCGCGCCCGCAGGAGTTTGTTTTTGGAGAATGAAATGGACGGGTGGCGGCGCGGCGGCTCCCGCACGACGCCGATACGCGACGGCGGCCTTGAGCACGAGATTCGAGGCGTCCACGGGCACGCCGGGTTGATCGCACTCCAATGAATCGGCGGTCAGGCTCGGGCGAATTTCGGCGTCGAGCGCATCGCCCAGTGCGAGTTGAGTCACGAGGCTGATTAATTCGTGAAAGCCGTCGCTGCGCCGGCCGGTGATGGCCAGGGAAAGATTAAGCTTGGCCGGAGCGAAGGCGCGAATGCGGCTCATGCGGCGGGACAATAACGGGCCGCCTGCCAAGTGCACGGCGAAAACGCGGCCAGGCCCCGCGCTAATTATTGCCCGCGGAAACGCCGGAGGCCACCGCGAGTGGCAGCGTGGCGACGAAGCGCGCGCCGTGCGGTTCATTGGGCTCGTAGCGCAAATCACCGCCCTGGTCACGCAAGAGCCGCCGGGCAATGCTCAGGCCGAGGCCGCAGCCCGGCTGGCGGGCGGTGAGCGAGTCGTCCACGCGGTGAAACATCTCAAAAATGCGCTGGCGGTGATCCGGCGGCACGCCCGGCCCGCGGTCTTCCACAATCAGGCGCGCCTGATTTTTGTCCTGCTCGACGCGCACGCCGAGCCAGTGGCCCTCCTCGGCATATTTGAGGGCGTTGTCGACGAGATTGAGGAGAACCTGTTCCACGGCGTCGCGGTCGGCCAGCACATGCAAATGGCCGTGCTCGGGCAGTTGCGCATCCAGCTTGAAACCGGCTTCCTCGATGCGCGGACGCTGCGTCTCCAGCATTTGCTCCACCAGCGGTCCCAGTTCTTCCATCGTCGTTTGATATTTCCTGCGACCCTGTTCGAGGCGGCTGAAATCGAGGACGTTGTTGACGAGGCGGGTGAGCCGCTGGCTTTCGCTGATGATGGTGGCGAGGTAACTGCGCTGCTTGGCCGGGTCACGCGTGCGGCCCTCGCCGAGCAATTCGGCGTACATGCGAATACTGGTGAGCGGAGTCTTCAACTCGTGCGAGACATTGGAGACGAAGGTGGTTTTGCGGGCGGCGTCGGTGGTTTGCCGGCGGGCCTGGCGCAGAAGCATGGTGCCGCCCAGGAGCATGGAAATGATGAGCATCGCAACGAGCACGGTGCTGGCCATGACGAAGTTCATGGAAAAGGCGCCGGCCGGGTCGAGATAGACCGCCAGGGTCCAGCCCGGCAGTTCGTCACCCACGGGCAAAACCACGCGTGGCACACTGGACGGACGCGGGGCGGTGGCGGTCGGCGTGGGATTGTCGAACCGGCCAAAACTCATGCGGCCATTGGCAAACCGCGTCAGGAAGGGCCGCCCGGCGGGATCCAGCAAAACGAAGCCTTCGCCCGGCTCGAGGTGGTCGGGAAACGCACTAAACGCGCTATGCAGTTTCGAGGCCAGCCCCTCCCAGCTCAATTCGACGCCGCGCACGAGATTGCTGGCGGCGGGACGCAACCACGCCACCCAATGGGAATTTTCCTTGGGTCCGGCCAGCACCCAGTCCGATTGCGGTTCCTCCAGGCCGCCATCGAGGGAATTTTGGCCGATGGAAAAAACATTCAGGCCCGCGGCGTCCCCGGGCAAAGCGGCGCTGACAGCGTCGGGCAGCGTGGCGGGGAGGCTTTGGGACAGCAAGCCGCCCTTGGCCAGGTCGAGATTGTTGGCACTGATGACGGTCAGCACGCCGTTGTCCACGCGGTAAGTGCCAGCGTTGGTGGAGATGGTGCCGTTCAAAATACCGCCATCGGCGCCGGAGCGCACGAGTTCACCGCTCGTCACGATGAGGGTGCCGTCCCGAAACCCGAGATTATTCGCGCCGGGCAAGACCGGCGGGGGCACGCCACTGCGGATATTCTGGGTGGATAATTCCATCGAAATGCCCTGCGCGTTCAGTGTGACGGCCTGGTTGGTCGTCACCATCGTGCCGACGTTGTTGACCATCGAGCTCTGGGAATTGGAGACGACGATGCTGCTGGAAATGGTCATCGTGCCCTGACTGGTCTTGGCCAGGTTGCGCACTTCCACGCGGTCGGTTTTCAGTTGGTTTAAATTGCTGTTCGCGCCGTTGGCGGAATTTTGGCTGAGATTCTGGGCGGACCCGCCGCGGTCTGCGCCCGCATTCGAACCGCCGCGCCCGTTGGCATAGGCGGCTTTTTGTTGCGGGAGGAGGACGACATCGGGACCCCAAACCCAGCCAT
Source organism: uncultured Opitutales bacterium (assembly GCA_964562015.1). GTDB lineage: Bacteria > Verrucomicrobiota > Verrucomicrobiia > Opitutales > JABDGR01 > CAZLRH01. The sequence goes on from CAZLRH010000011.1 coordinate 73,965, forward strand.
TGGGCCCGTGCAGCCACGGCTCGATTTCGGCGCGTTCGGTGGTGTTGGCGGCGGGCAGCACCAGACCGCGGCCGGGCCGGTAGAGCACGACGGCGCGGGCGTGCGGGATGTCTTGTTTCCAGGCGCGCAACTGTAATTCCAAATTGGCGTCGGGCAGTTTGCCCAAGGCGTCGAGCAGGCCGGCCTTGGCATCGCTCACGAGGGAGTCGAGATTGTCGGCAATGATTTGCCCGTGACCGCGGGCGGTGTCGTCGAGCCGTTCGAGCACCTGGGAGCGTTCGCGGTTGAGCAATTGAAACGCAATCGTGCCGACGCCCAAGGTCGAGACCAGGAGCACGAGCCAATAAACCACCAGCAGATGACGTTTCACGGGGGAAAGGGGAAAGCAAAGACTATCATGGGGGCCAGGATTGGGCAAGCCGGGCTTCCGGCCAGTGTGCGGGTGCTGACCTGGCCCATGGGCAAAGTATGGCAAATTTACCCTTCGGCTTCACCTTTAATGGCGGGCCACATTGTCAAAAGTTTGTCACGGCAACCGAGGGAAATGAGGTCCGCCCATGAGGTTGAGTTTGCGTTTTGCCGCGCGTTGCCTCATTTTGCCGCTGCACTGGCAGTTGACGTGGAAGACCTCGACACCACCCTCAAAATTCCCGATCTCTGGCAACGGGAGGCTGTGCGGCACCTCCACGCCGGACGCGATGTTGTCGTCCATGCGCCCACGGGGGCGGGCAAAACTTATATTTTCGAACTGTTGATGCAGGCGGGGTGGCGGAAATCCGCGGTCTTCACCGTCCCCACCCGCGCGCTGGCGAATGACAAATTGTACGAATGGCGCGCGCTGGGCTGGAACGTCGGCATCGCCACGGGGGACGTGGCGGAGAATCTCGACGCGCCGGTGATCGTCGCCACGCTCGAGACGCAGAAGGGCCGGTTCCTGCGCGGCGTTGGGCCGCACCTGCTGGTCGTGGATGAATACCAGATGCTGGCCGACCCGACCCGCGGCATTAATTATGAATTGATACTGGCCATGGCCGGACCCAAGACGCAACTGCTCCTGCTGAGCGGCAGCGTGGCCAACCCGGACAAGGCGGTGCAGTGGCTGCGGCGCATCGGGCGTGACGCCGTGCTGGTGCACCACGCCGAACGACCCGTGCCGCTCGATGAATTGGAACTGGAGGCGCTGCCCGACCGCGTGCCGTCGGGCGTGCGGGGGTTCTGGCCACGTTTGATTGCGCGGGCCTTGATGGCGGACCTCGGGCCGATTTTGGTGTTCGCGCCGCGCCGCCGGGCCGCCGAGGAGCTGGCTTTCAAGCTGGCGTCGGCGCTGCCGTTGCTGGACTTTCTCTCGCTCACGGCGGAACAAAAACTCATGGCGACCGACCGCCTGGGTCGCCTGTTGCGGCATCGCATCGCGTATCACCACAGCGGGCTGAGCTACCTGCAACGCGCGGCGTTGGTGGAGCCGCTGGCGAAGGCCGGGCAGTTGCGCGTGGTGGTCGCCACGACCGGGCTCGCCGCGGGCATTAATTTTTCGATGAAGTCGGTGTTGGTGACAGATCGGGAGTATTTCACTTCGGGAGGACAGCGCCAGGTGCGCCCCGATGAATTGTTGCAAATGTTTGGCCGCGCGGGGCGGCGGGGCCTGGACGAACGCGGTTACGTGCTCGTCGTGCCCGCTAAACCGCGCCTGGCGGAAGCTCGTCCGTTGCACCTCAAACGGGCCAATCCGCTCGACTGGCCAAGTTTTCTGGCGGTCATGCGCCATGCCGCCGAACGCGGCGAATCGCCCGCGGTGGCGGCGTCTGTGCTGGCACAACGGTTGTTCATTGACGAGCCGCCGCGCCTGGGGCTCGAATCCTTTCTCTCCACGCCCCACCCTGTTGCTTTCAATCCCGTCACGGCGCTGAATGGACATCGCGCTACGCCTCCGCCCAAGCAAACCAATGGGGCATCTACGGCGGAAGTTGCGCCCAAGATTGTGGAAATCTTGAATTCCGTCGGACAATGGGAGCGCCGCCGCCCGCAGATGAAGGCGAAACTGGGCGAGGCGCTGGCGTTTCAGGATGGCGCGTGGCGACCCGCGCTCAAGTTTCCCCAAGCGCTGGCCAATGTGAATGTCGGCAATCTTTGCCGCTTGAAAGGCGAAGCGGCGCATTATGGCCGGCAAGTGGCGCTCGCGGTTTTTCCGAAAGAAGAAGGCCGCGCGAAAATCGTGCTCGTGAAATGGATGCACAAGAGCCTCGCGCAACTTTGGCGGCAGACCCGCGCGCAAGCGCCGCATCCGCCGCGCTATTGGGAACTGGATGCGTTTGAAAAAGAATTGCTGCCGCTGCTCCCGCAACTTACCAGCGGCGGCCGTCCTGCGGAAATCATCGAGCACAACGGGCTCATCTCGGCGCGGCTGGATTATTCGCAGGCGTCGGTCATGGCGCGGGTGGATTCGCTGGGCAAGCCGCTGCTCAACCCGCCGCGCCGCGAAATCGAGCCGCCGGCGGCGAACTTCGCCGAACTCGCCGGCATGACGGTGACGGCCACCGAGGCCAGCGTGGCGGAAACGTGGTTTCGTCTCGGCCTCATCGATGCGCAGGCCCGGCCCACACGGCGCGGCATTATTTTCAGCTTCTTCAATCACGGCGAGGGCCTGGCCATCGCAGCGGCGCTCGAGGACGAAAATTATTTGGTCAGCGAAATCGTGCGTGATCTGGCCAACATGCGCGCAGGGCACCGCTTCTCCGAGGTCAGCCAATCCAGCGGGCGGCTCGGCAGCCTGTGCCGGCTCACGTACATGGGCATGACCTGCGCGGGCTATTTGCAACAAGGCGTGCCGCCGGAGTACGGTGATGGCGCGGCCGAAGTTTTGCAACGCGTGCGGGCGAATCCCGCGCTGGTCGAGGAATTCATCAACGAAACGCTCCGGCCGGGTGACATCGAGCGCGCCGATCTCGAATGGCGCAGCCTGCTCAATCACTTGACGCACGCGCCGGATTACGATTGGGACCGCTGGCGCGCACTGCGGGCCGCGGCAGCCGAGCAAATGGGCAAACTCGGCTCTCCGGTCCGCCTCGCCCAGCCACCGCCGCTGACGCCCGAGCAAAAGACGCGGCATAACTGCCGGCTGAAGTTTTAGGCAAGGCCCGGAAAAGTTTTACCGCTGAGCTCGCAGAGAGCGCAGGGAAAATTTCAAAGGATTTATTCTGGCGCTCTGTTTTTTCTGCGTACTCTGCGATCTCCGCGGTAAAATTCTTTAGTCCTCCTCCCGTTTTTCTGCGAAATATGCCTTGAGGAGCGTGTGGCACTCGGCGGCGAGCACGCCGCCGCGGACGTTGAGGTGATGATTTAATTTCGGCAGCTCGTGCACCGAGGCCGCGCCGCCGAGGCAGCCCATTTTCGGGTCGGCGACGGCGTAAATGACTTCGCTCACGCGCGCCATGATGGCGGCGCCGGAGCACATCGGGCAGGGCTCCTTCGTCACAAACAGCCGCGCGCCGTTGAGCCGCCAATCTCCCAGCGCGGTGGCGGCCTGGGTGAACGCGAGCATTTCCGCGTGCGCGGTGGGGTCGGCGGTGGAGTCCACCAGGTTGTGGGCCTGGGCGACGATTTCGCCGCCGTATTCGATGATGGCGCCGACGGGCACCTCGTCCGCCCGCCAGGCGTCGATGGCCTGGTTGTAGGCGAGCTTCATGAAGAACTCGTCGTCCCGCAGCAACTGCGAGGGAAACATCTTTTCAAACGGGCACGGGCGCGCCGGCCGCAACGCGGGTTCCATGGCCTGACAGACGCATTTTTCTCTCATCGCGTCAAACCGGTTTGAACGAGAACCACCCGGCCTCCGCGAGCAAGTCACGATGCGGCCCTTTGCAGCGCGGAGCTGTAGCCCGCGCCGAGAACCATTTGAATGAAAGCAGGCGCGGGCTAAAGCCTCGCGTTACTAAAGCAGCCAAGCCCATAATAACACGGCGGATTTGCCCCCGAATTGGGCCTTGACGCGCCCGGCGGGCCAGCGGCATTCTTTTCGCCTCGTTAGGCCCGCCCCGCGGGCTCCGCTTGCACTCTCTATGACCGAAGAAAACAACAAAGGCGCCATCGAAGTCGAAGGCAAAATCGTGACCGTGCTGCCCGGCACCATGTTTCGCGTCGAATTGCCCAACAAGCACCAGGTCCTGGCCCACATCTCCGGCAAGCTGCGCAAGAACTTTATCAAAATCACCGTGGGCGACATGGTGAAGATGGAGATGAGCCCGTACGATTTGAACAAGGCCCGCATCACTTATCGTTTGCGCAATGCTCCTGTGACGCGCGGCGCTCCGATGCGCAGTTTCGGTCCCCGGCGGCGGTAGACGGAGTTACGGTGGGGTACCATGGTGGGTGGATTGCCCATTTCCCACTTGGGCATGATGGAGTATAGTGGTGGCATGGAACGCTCTACCGGCTGGCCTCGTCCTTTTGTTATCAGCCTTTGCCTGCTGGCGGGAGGCCTGGGCGGATGCGAAACCGTCCCCCAGCCCATTCCGGCGCAGGACTCGCCGCTCTCGGCGAAAAAAATGGAGGAGCGGAACAATGCCGTCAGTTTGCTGGATCAGCTTTTGAATGACGAAAAGAACGTCAGCATGTTGCTGATCATCAAGGAAGACCGGGCGGAGTTGCACGCGCTCATCAAGGATATTTCGCAGGCGGCGGAGGCAAATCAGAAGCAATTGCAAGCCTTGGCCAAGGCGGATCCCTCGCTGGATTTGAAGGCCCTGGCGCTGCCGGCCGGCGAAAAGGCGACGCGGGATGCCATCGCCAGCACGAAGACCAAGGAGTTGTTGTTGTCCTCCGGGCCCGATTTCGAATTCGACCTCTTACTCAGTCAGGCCGAAGCGCTGAGCTACGGCTGGCATCTGGCGGTCATTGCCGCGAACAATTCCACCAATCCGGAACAAGTGCGCGAATTCACCGTCATGAGCAGGATGATGGAGATTCAGTATAAGAAAGTCGTCGCGCTCATGCGGGCGCCGGCGAAATAGCGGAGAAGATTTAACCGCTAATCTGCGCTTATCCACACTAGACTTTGTATTAAAACTGAACCACGGATGACACGGATAACACGGATTCGCTTCCGCATAAGGCCGATCATTTCATTATTCTTATCCGTGCAATCCGTGTTATCCGTGGTTGTTTGAGGTTTCAAAACACAATCTAATTCGTCTTACCCTCTTTGCGGCGGCGGCAAAGCGAGCGCGAGCCAGATGGGCAGCAGTAGCGCGACGGCCCCAAATGAATAAGACGCTTTCGGTCCGGCATAGAAATAAATCAAGGCCGCCAGCAACGGGCCGATGGCGCGGCCGAGCGCTTGGGCGGCGCGCGAGGAACCGAGGTTGCGCCCCTGCGATTGCGCATCGCTATAAAGGGAGACCAGCGCCGGCAGACAGATGGACGCCAGCCCGGAACTCACCGAAAAAATCGCCATGCCGACGTAGAACAAGGTCAGGCTGGTGGCGAAGGCGAGCAGCAGAAAGCCGACCACGCCGCAGGCCAGGCCGAAGATGGCCGCTTGCCGCTCGCCCACTTTCGCGATTTGCCGCCGCATTCCGCCCTGCACCATTAGCAAGACAAAGCCCATGAAGAGAAACATTTTCACCATGTCGCGCGGCGTGTAGCCGAGGCGTTCCGCGGCCAGAAAGGTGAGCGTAAATTCCATGCCACTGAACGCCACGGTGTAAAAAAGATTCACCAGATTGGCGCGGCGGATGGCGGTCGAGACGGGCCGGAAAATCGCCTGCACGCGGCCCCAGCCGGTTTCGGCGGCCGACGCGGCGAGGGCCTGGGCGCGCTTTTCCGGCGGCAGGGTTTCGGGAAACCGCGCGAGCACCCAGAAGTAATTGAGGACGGCCAGCGCGAAGGACAGCAGCGCGCACGCGGAAAAGGGATTGAGACCGATGGCGCTGCCGCCCGGATACATTTTCAGCAAATTGACGGTCGAGAGGATGCCACCCATGGCCGGGCCGATGATAAAGCCCAACCCGAAGGCGATGCCGACCAGCGCCATGCCGCTGGAACGCTTCTCCACGGTGGTGACATCTGCGATGGCGGCGGAGCCCACGGAGACGTTCCCGCTCATCACGCCACCCAAGGCGCGGGCGAGCACGAGCAGCCAGAATTGGCCCGCGAAAATCCAGAGCAGGTAACTCAAGGCCGTGCCCGCCACGGTGCCGAGCAGCACTTTACGCCGCCCCACCCGGTCCGACAACCGGCCCCAAAACGGCGCAAAGAAAAATTGGAGCACCGAATATAGCGAGCCCAGCAAGCCGCCGAACAACACCTCGACGGAGAGCGCCGACGAACCGGTGCCGAGGCCCTTGAGCCATTGCACGGTTTCCGCCATCCAGCCCGTGTGGCCCGCTTCCGGCAGGTAATACTGCAACATCGCCGGAAAAAGCGGGAAGACCAGGGAAAAGCCGGCGAGATCGAGAAAAAGGGTCAGAAAAATGATTCCTTGCTGGGAGCGGACGGAACGGACGGAATCAGCGGACGGTGTTTGCGCGGTTGCCATGCTTATGTCACTCCACTAGTAAGCTCAGTTTTTCAATACAAAACCAGCGCGGCCAGGCCCGCGTCGTCCTTCCCATGCTCGTTCGCAGCTCCACGCCCCTCGTGCTGGCCACCCGGCGCAGTCCCCTCGCCTTGCGGCAGGCGGAACTGGCCCGCACGCACTTGCTGTCGGCGATGGCGGGGCTGTGGGTCGCGGTGAATTTGCTCGAAATCACCACTACTGGCGACAAACAGCGCGATTGGTCGCTGCCTGAATACGGCGGCAAAGGACTTTTCACCCGGGAATTGGAAGAGGCGTTGCTCGACGGGCGCGCGCGGTTGGCGGTGCATAGCGCGAAGGATTTGCCGACGACTTTGCCCGAAGGTTTGGCGCTGGCGGGATTTCTGCCGCGCGCCGACGCCCGCGATGTGCTGGTGCGGCGCGCGGAGTTGAAAACTCCGCAATCGGTGGCCACCGGCAGCCCGCGCCGCCGCGCGCAGGCGGAAGCGTGGATGCCCGGTGTGGACTGGCGCGAATTGCGCGGCAATGTGGAGACCCGGCTTAAAAAAATTGCCGCGGGCGAAGCCGACGCCACGTTTCTCGCCGCCGCCGGGCTCGCGCGCCTCGGGCTCAAAGGTTGGGACGGATTGGAATTTGAACCGATGCCGGTGGAGCGCATGACGCCCGCCGCGGGCCAGGGTGCAGTCGCGCTCGAATGCCGCGTCGAAGACGTGCCCGCGTTCGCACCTTATTTATGTGCGGACACGGCGCGGGCGGTAACCATCGAGCGCGTCGTGCTGGCGGCGCTGGGCGGCGGTTGCCAGACGGCCTCGGGCGCGCACGTGGCCGGCAACACCCTGCATGTTTTTCACGCGCCCTGCGGGCGCATTGTCCTTCCCTTGACGCCGGGCGACACTACGAAAGCGGCGGCCGATGCCGCCGAGGCCGTGGTGGCTTGGATAAACGCCTGATTTTTCATGAGCACTCCCGACGCAAATCTGGTGCGCGCCTGGCTGACGGACTGGCAGGAGTCGGTCATCGAGCAGATGCGGGCGGTGGATCCCTCGGCGCATTTTGGCCTGGATGCCTGGGAGCGTCCGGACGGCGGAGGCGGTGTGTCACGGGCCTGCGCCAACGGCGAGGTTTTGGAAAAAGCCGGGGTGAATTTTTCCGATGTGCGCGGCTCCGCCCTGCCGCCGTCCGCCACGGCCACGCGTCCCGAATTGTCCGGGCATTCCTTTAGAGCGATGGGCGTTTCCATCGTGATTCATCCGCGCAATCCGTATTGCCCCACCACGCACGCGAACTTGCGTTTCATGGCGGTGCAGCGTCCGGGCCAGGGCGACACCTGGTGGTTTGGCGGCGGGTTTGATTTGACGCCCTATTACGGATTTGTGGACGACGCCGTGGAGTGGCATCGCGCCGCGCAAGCGGCTTGTGCCCCGCATGGCGGCCACCTTTACGCCCAGTTCAAGGCCACCTGCGACCAGTATTTTTATTTAAAACACCGCCAGGAAGCGCGCGGGATTGGCGGCTTGTTTTTTGACGACCACCATGAGGGCGGCTTCGACGAAAGTTTTGGGCTGGTGCGCGACATCGGCGACGCCTTTCCCCGCGTGTACACCACGATTTTGCGGCGGCGCAAGGAGGCGAAGTTCGGCGAGCGCGAGCGGCAGTTTCAGCTCTATCGGCGGGGCCGCTATGTTGAATTCAACCTGCTCTACGATCGCGGAACGCTCTTTGGTTTGCAGTCCGGCGGGCGGGTGGAGTCCATTCTCATGTCGCTGCCGCCGCTGGTGCGCTGGGACTACGGTTGGAAGGCCGAGCCGGGCAGCCCGGAAGCGGCGCTCGTGGACATTTATTTAAAACCGCGCGATTGGCTGGAGGAAGCGCCCTTGGGCGAAAAATAAATTAAGAAACGCACCATGACCGCGCGCCAACGTTTACTCGCCGCTTGTGACCGCTCGCCGGTGGACCGTCCGCCGGTGTGGGTGATGCGCCAGGCCGGGCGCTATCTGCCCGAGTATCGGGCGCTGAAGGAAAAGCATGGATTCTTGACCATGGTCAAGACGCCGGAGCTCGCCGCGGAGGTGACATTGCAACCGTTGCACCGCTTTCCGCTGGATGCCGCGATATTGTTCAGTGATATTTTGGTGGTGCCCGAGGCACTGGGCCAGCCGTACCGCTTTAAGGAAGAAGGCGGCATCGCGATGGATTTCCCGCTCAATTCCCCGGAGCGCATCCGCCTGCTGCGCCCCGAGGCCGTGGCGGAAAAGCTCGATTACCAGGCGCAGGCGCTGCGGAAGTTGCGCCGGGAGCTGGGGCCGGACACCGCGCTGCTGGGCTTTGCGGGCGCACCCTGGACGCTGGCCGCCTACATGGTCGAGGGCGGCGCGCCGGCCGAGCCCGCGGCCATCTACACGCTCGCGGAAACGGAGCCGGTGCTTTTCGGTGAATTGATGGAAATTATCACGGAAGCGGTGACGGCGTCGCTGCGGCTCCAATTGGCCGCCGGCGCCGATGCCGTGCAGATTTTCGACTCGTGGGGCGCGCGCTGCCCCGATGCGTACTACCAGGATTGGTCGTTACGCTGGATAACGGATATCATTGCGGCCCTGCCAGCGAAGGCCCCCGTGATTCTCTTCGCCAAGGGTATGGCGGGCTTTGGCGAAGATCTGGCGGCGACGGGCGCGCGCGTCCTGAGCCTCGATACGAGCGTGGATTTGAATGCTTTTCGCGCCGAACATTGCGAGGTGGCCACACAGGGTAATCTCGATCCGCTTTTGCTCGAAGGCGAACCGGAGGCGGTGCGCGCCGCCACCCGGGCCCTCCTCCGCTCGCTCGACGGGCCCGGTCATATCGTCAATCTCGGACACGGCCTCACGCCGGCGGCGCGGGTCGAGAGCGTCGCCGCCCTCGTGGAAACCGTCGTCGGCTTCGGCCCGGCGGCCCGGGCATGAAACGCCTGCTTGTCATCGGCGGTGGTCTCACGGGCCTGAGCGCAGCCTGGCACGCCCGGCGCGCGGCGGTGGATGTCCGGCTGTTGGAGAGCGGACCGCAAGTGGGTGGGGTCGTGCAAACATTTCGGGAAAACGGCTACCTGGCCGAGGCCGGCCCCAACTCCCTGCAACTTTCCACGCCCGCGCAAAAGGAAATGCTGGAGGCGCTCGGCCTCGGGCCGGAGATTTGCGAGGCCAACCCCGACGCGCGCAACCGCTTTGTGGTGCGGGCGGGGCGACTGGTGCCGGTGCCGCTCAGTCCGTGGCAATTTTTCTCCACCCCGCTCTTGAGCGCCGGAGCGAAATGGCGCGTGCTGCGCGAACCCTGGATTCCCACGCGGTCGCCGGCGACGGCGGGCGACGAATCCGTGGCGGATTTTGTGCGGCGGCGGCTGGGCCCGGAAGTGCTGGCGTACGCGGTCGAGCCGTTTACGGGCGGGGTTTACGCGGCGCCGCCCGACCAACTGGTTTTGCGCCATGCGTTTCCACGGTTGAAGGCGTTGGAAGACACGCACGGTTCGCTGGGCCGGGCGGCGTTGAAGCTGCTGTGGAGGCGCCGCCAGGTAGGCGCCAAACGTTTTCCGTCGCGCTCGATTTCCTTTCGTGAAGGCATGGTGGCCCTGCCGCGCGCACTCGCGGCGCAACTGGGCGAACCGTGCATTATACCCGGAGCGAAACTTTCGTCCCTGACGCGCGCCGAAAATGGCCACTGGACGGCGGCGTGGGAGGCGCCGGCCGGCAAGACGCAGGAGGACTTTGATGCTGTGGTCGTGGCAGTACCCGCCCATGCCGTTGGGCAGATGCCGTTGCCGGAGAAACTGCTCGAAGCGTTGGCGCCGTTAAGCGCCGTCGAGCATCCGCCGCTGGCCGCGGTCGTGTTCGGCTACGCACGGGAGCAAGTGCGCCATGCCCTGGATGGTTTTGGCGTGCTGCTACCCTCGGTGGAACCGTATCATATTTTAGGAACGTTGTTCACCAGTTCGCTTTTCCCCGGGCGCGCGCCAGCGGGCCATGTCACCCTGACGACCTTTGTCGGCGGGGCGCGGTGGCCGGAATTTGCCACCATGCGGGACGAGGGCCTGCTGCACTTGGTGCAGGGCGACCTCGAGAAACTGCTCGGGGCGCGGGGTGCGCCGTCGTACCAGCGCATCATCCGCTGGCCGCGTTCAATTCCCCAATATGGCTTTAAGCACGACCAGGTGCTTGCGGCGCTGCAGGCGGCGGAACGCGCGTGGCCGGGCCTGGCGCTGGCGGGCAGTTACCGCGGCGGCGTATCGGTCACGCAATGCCTGGAAAATGGCCGGCTGGCGGCGACGCAGGCGTTAAACCAGTCGCTTTCCGCCGGCTAATGGCTTTGAATCGTCTTTTTACCATGAGCCAGCCCGCCGTTTTGCTCCTTAACCTTGGTTCGCCGGAGTCTCCCTCCGTGCCGGATGTGCGGCGCTATTTGCGCGAATTTTTATGGGATGAGCGGGTGCTCGACACCGCGGCACCGCGGCGCTGGCTGGTGCTCAATTTATTCATCCTGCCCTTTCGCCCGGCAAAAACGGCTGCCGCTTACGCGACCATTTGGACACCCGCAGGCTCTCCCCTCTTGGTCACGAGTCGAAACGTGCGCGAGAAGGTGCAGGCGGACCTCGGTTCGTCCGCACGCATCGCCCTCGCCATGCGGTACGGCGAGCCCTCCATCCCGCGCGTGGTGGAGGAATTGAAGCAGGCGGGCGTCTCGCGCATTTTTCTCATTCCGTTGTACCCGCATTACGCAATGTCGAGCTACGAAACCGCCGTCGTGCAGGCGGAAAAGGAACTGGCGGCGCGCCTGCCTGAGGTTCCGGTGGAAACCCTGCCGCCGTTCTACGACGACCCCGCTTACCTCGCGGCATTGGCTGAATCCGTCCAACCCTACTTGGCCGAGGGTTATGACAAAATACTTTTTTCCTACCACGGCTTGCCTTACCGCCACATGCGCGTGAGCGACCCCTCGCACGCGCATTGCCTGAGCCGGCCGGATTGTTGCGAAGGCTGCCACCCGGCCCACGCGACGTGCTACCGCCACCAGTGCCTGCGCGCGACGGAACTCGTGGTCGAGCGCCTGGGCGTGTCGCGCGACAAATTTGAAATCTCGTTCCAGAGCCGCCTGACCAACGAGCCCTGGCTGACGCCCTATACGGATCACCGCCTGGAAGCCTTGCCGGGCGAAGGGGTCAAACGACTGCTCGTCTTGTGCCCGGCGTTCGTGAGTGATTGCCTGGAAACGCTGGAGGAAGTGGCCGAGCGCGGACGGGAATCCTTCCTGCACGCCGGCGGCACGTCGTTCAAATTGATTCCCTGCTTGAACGAGCATCCGGCGTGGCTGGGTTTCTTGGGCGACAAAATCCGCACCTGGTTGCAGGCCACACCCCGCCCCAGCCTGCCGCGCTGGCAATTGACGTAAGGCCCGGTCTTGCTAAACTCGCGCTTCCTCCTCCTGCTTTTGCAATGATGCACCCGTCCCTCGCCCGCACCCGCCGCTGGCTGTTTGCAGCCCTGGCATTATTCACCGGCAATGTTGTGCTGGCCCAGACGGCCACTGAGCCGCCAGCGGGCGCGACGGCCAGCGAGATTCCGCCGGCGCCGACGCCCCAGCACCTGAACGTCGCCGTCGTGGAGCATCCGCCGTTTATGGTGGATGAGAAAGGGGTGCCCGCCGGCTTCAGCGTCGAATTGTGGCAGGAGATTGCGAATCTCAACAAGTGGACCTTCACTTACACGAGCCTGCCCTCCATCCGCGCGGGCCTCGAGGCGGTGAAGAGCGGCCAGTACGACGTCTTGGTGAGCGACACCAGCATCACCAGTTCACGGCTCGAAGAGGTGGATTTTTCGCATCCGTTTTTTCGCGGCGGTTTTCAAATCATGATCACGGATGCCCGTCCGCATACGTGGCGGTGGGTGGTGGAGAACATCGGGCAACTACTCCACATGCGCGTGTTGCAGGGCGCCTTTTTGGCGGTGGTGCTGCTCACCCTGGTGGTGGCTTTTTTCGAGCGGAAACACAACCCGACCTTTCCCAAGGTCTGGCATGAGGGCCTGGCCGAGGCTTTTTATTTGGTCTCCACGCTCACACTGACCGGCAAGTCCAATTACAAGGGTTTCCCGGGGACGATCGGACGCATGGCCATGGTGTTTTGGACCATCTTCGGAGTCTTGATGGTGGCGTTTGTGACGTCGACCATCACCACCACGATGACGGTGGAAAAGCTGGCCGGGCACATCGATGGCCCGGAGGATTTGCCAGGCAAGCCCGTGGGGGTGCTCGCCGGCGGTTTGGGCGAGCAGTACGCGATTGAGAACCATCTCGACGAGACCTCCTATCCGAATATCGCCGCGGCGGCGAAGGCGCTGGTGGCCGGCCAGATACAAGCCATCGTGGATGATGCCGCGGAATTGCAATATTACGACAAGAGCCACCCGGAATTACCCATCACCGAGGTCGGCCCGATCTTTGAACGCCATGACTACGGGTTTGCGGTGAAGAAGGACAGCCCGCTGCGCCACCCCATCAACCAGACGCTCGTGTTGCTCAACGAACGCGGCTTCATGACCAAGATCGGCAACGAATATTTTGGCAATATGTACCGGCCGTGAAGGTGGGGCGACTCTGCGTGCATAAAATTCACCGGTTACAATTCCCTTGCGGCGGCTGAAGCGTGCGCCTAAGCGTGGGCCTTGTGAGTGCGTCTTGTTCTACCCCATCGTCCCATTCTTCACTCGGGAAGGAGTCGAGGCGCGAGGCGTTTGCCACCACCCATTGGTCAGTCGTCCTGCTGGCCGGGCGCAATGATACGGAGCGGGCGCAGGCCGCACTGGCCAGGTTGTGCAGAACCTACTGGTATCCGCTGTACGCCTACGCCCGGCGGCAAAACCTGGCCCCGGCGGAGGCGCAGGATTTGACGCAGACGTTGTTCGAGCAATTGATTGAACGCCAGTTCCTGGCCCGCGCGGATCCGGCACGAGGGCGTTTTCGCTCGTTTATGCTGACGGTGATGAAGAATTTGCTCGCGGGCGACCGTCGCCGCGCCCGCGCGCAAAAACGCGGCGGCGCGCAAGAGATTTTTTCGCTCGATCTGTCGGCCGCCGAACAACGTTATGCCACCGAGCCGGCGGATTCGGCTTCGCCCGATAAATTGTTCGATCGGCAGTGGGCGCTCACCCTTTTGGACGCAGTCCTGGGACGGCTGGAACAGGAGCACCTTAGCGAGGGCAAAGCCGGCAGCTTTGCGGTATTGCGCGAGACCTTGATGGGCGCGCGAGAGGCGCAGCCTTATGCTGAACTGGCCGCTCGTTTGCAATGGACGGAGGGTGCGGTCAAAGTCGCGGTGCACCGCTTGCGCAAGCGCTATCGGGAGATGCTGAGGGTGGAAATTTCCCAGACCGTGGCCGGCCAGGCGGACACCGACGAGGAAATGCGGCACCTTTTTGCCAGTTTGTCGGGGGATTAAGCGGAGACTCGGTTTTGGCCAACAAGGCCTTATTCTCCAATGGATGTAACCTTTGCCGCTCTTTGGCATAGTAGGAGGAAAGGCCAACAATGGATTCCCCAAACACTTGTCCCCGCTGCGGTCGCCCACTCGCTTTGCAACATGCCCAAGGTCTGTGCCCGGCGTGCCTCTTGCAAGCGGGCTTTCCGACCGGCCCCGCAACCGAAGGTGCCGCGCCCGCCGCGGGCAGCAAGAATGCGTTTGTGCCGCCCGCCCCGGCCGAGCTGGCCGGACTCTTCCCGCAATTGCAAATTCTAGAGCTCATTGGCCAAGGCGGCATGGGCGCAGTATACCGGGCGCGCCAACCGGCGTTGGAGCGTTTTGTCGCCCTAAAAATCCTTCCGACGCAAGTGCCGGATGATCCGGGTTTTGCCGAGCGGTTTGCCCGGGAAGCCCGGGCGCTGGCCCGGCTGAGTCACCCGAACATCGTCGCCATTTATGATTTTGGCCACACCGGTGCTTATCATTACTTTCTGATGGAGTATGTGGACGGGGCCAACCTGCGGCAAATCGAGCGCGCGGGAAAACTCGCGCCGCGCGAGGCGCTGCAAATCATTCCGCAAATCTGTGCCGCGTTGCAATTTGCGCATGACGACGGCGTGGTTCACCGCGACATCAAACCCGAGAACATCCTCTTGGATAAAAAGGGGCGCGTTAAGATTGCCGATTTTGGTTTGGCCAAAATATTTGGATCATCCGACGGCCCCCAATCGGCCATCACTGAAGCGGGCCAGGTCATGGGCACTCCGCACTACATGGCGCCCGAGCAGGTGGAGCGCCCGGCGGAGGTGGATCATCGCGCCGACATTTATTCTCTGGGCGTGGTTTTTTATGAAATGCTCACGGGCGAGCTCCCGCTCGGGAAATTCGCCCATCCTTCGCAACTCGTGCCGCTCGACGCGCGGCTGGATGATGTGGTCATGCGGACGCTGGAAAAAGCACCCGCCCAGCGCTATCAGCAGGCCAGCGAGATAAAGACCGCGGTGGAGACTATCGCGGAGGGCGAACCCATGAACGCCGTTCCGTCTCCGGCTTCAAGCGAGCCTGTCACTGGATATTTGCGTTTCCTCTGGCCGACGGCCCTGCTCCTGGCCCTGCTGTTCCTCTCGACGGACAGTCTCTCGCGCGGACTGGGCATCATGCAAGCCACCGATACCATTTTGCTCGAGAGCCCGATTCTCGCCGAAGACGCGAATTCATTGACCGGATATGCCTTCAATCAGCATAAGTTGGTTCTGCCGGCGATGAGTAGCCAAGGCTATCACTGGATCATGCAGACCGAGGAAATGCTGGCGGACCTGCGCGGCGAAGGTCCGCGCACCTCGGGAAACGACACGTCCAGTGGCCTACCCCGGCAGGCGTGGAGTTCCTCGATGCACTGGCCCGTCCTGGGGGCGGCCTGGATCTATGGAAAAGTCACCCACCAACCGCCGGCCCTTGGCATCGCGCTTATTGCGCCTTATGCGAACACCACCTTGTTGGGACTGTTGCTGCTGGTTTTCACCCCCATATTGGCCAAGCGTTTCGGCCCCTGGGCGGCGGCATTATTCGCCTTGGGCGGCGTGACTGTTTACCCGCTGTATGAATTCTACACCACGGGTTACTTTGATGCGCCCGGACTCATTGCCACGTGCGACATGCTGACGATTCTATGCCTTTTGCTCGGCGGTGCGGGCTGGTTGCGAAATCCAACTTACTCCGCACGACTGGGTTCCCAGGAAAAGGCTCTATGGACTTGGCTGCCCGAGCGAATGCAAGCGCGGCGCTGGTTCGTCGCCTCGGCCGTGGCGGGCGGCATTGGTTTGTGGGTGAGTGCGCAGCGCACCTCAGCGCTGCCGGTGCTTTTGGGCCTGGGCCTGGGCGGGATCGTCGGCACGGGTTGGTATGGGCGCGGGCTGAGTGAAAAATCCCCGTGGCGAACCGATCCAACCCTTTGGCGGCTTTGGGGCTGGACCGGCGCCGTTACCAGCTTGCTCTGTTACTTTCTCGATTATGCCCCTTCAAATTTTGATCAACGCGTCGAGGTGACTTTACACGCTCTGGCGTGGGTTGGTTCGGGCGATTTACTCACCCGCTTGTGCCGTTGGCTCAATCGTGGACGACTGGGTCAGGGGCCGGGATCGGCGAGACCGGAAGTGCTGCGACTTTGTATGGATATGGCCCTCGTCGGCCTTTTTCCCGCCGTCGCCCTCGCCTTGGGCAAGTATGAATGGCTTTTGGGGGACGCCTTTATACAGTCGTTATGGCGCGACTATATCATTGAAGCCCGCCCGCTGTTGAAACAAATCTCGTACCTGAGTGTAACCGAGGCTTTGGCGGGCATTAATATTTTGCCGTTGATCGCCCTGCCGATGCTGGCGCTGTTTTTTTCCCGCAAGCTGCTTCGCCCCTGGAAGGCGGTGCTGGCGATGGTGCTCATCCCCGGTCTGCTGGTTTTTGGCCTGGCTTTGACGGAAATCCTCTGGCTTGGTTTGGATTGCGCCTTATGGCTGCCGGGATTGACCGTGCTGGCGCTTATCGTTACGCGCGCCCGGCCGGATATTCGCTGGCCGTGGTGGACGAAAATGGGTGCGGGTGTTTTTGCCTGTCTGGTAGTGCTGCCCTACCCCGTCTTTACGATCGCCTATAAGTTCAAGCAGGGTTTTGTGGCGCCAACAAATGCCCTGGATCTCGCGCAGGTCGTCACTCGCGATGCCTCGTGGCGCATTCGCCAACGTTTGGGCGCGCAGACCGGCCTGATTGTCAGCGGCCCGACGGTCACCACGTGGATGATGTACTTTGGGGGATTTGACGGGCTCGGGTCTTATGGGCTCGAAAATGCCGCCGGGATGAAGGCCGCGGCGGCGATTTACGGCGCCGAGACGCCGGCAAAAGCCGGGGCCCTGATTGAAAAATATGGGGTTACAGATTTAGTGGTGTTCTCGTGGGACGCATTTGCTGCGGAATATGCCAAGCTCGCCCACGGCTTGCGAGTGACCGACGCGGCTCCCCAGCCAGCCTTTCTGCTGGACATCCTCACCACTGGCAATTTCCCGCCCTGGCTGCGACCGATTCCCTTCACTCTGCCCAAGGACAATCCCGATTTAAAAAATCAATTCGTGCTGATTCTTGAAGTCATCCCCAATAATTCCCCGACGCTGGGCCACGTCCATACGGCTGAATATCTCTGGGCGACCGGGAAAATAGAAAAGGCGGAAAAGGAAATTCAGCAAGCCCTCGCGCTGGAGCCCAATTACCTGCCCGCGCTGGCGGCCCAGGCTTGCGCGCAGCAACGGGCGGGGCAGACCGGGCTCTTCCAGGAAACCATAAAAACCATCAACGCCCAGCTCGATCAGGCGGGCTCCCTAGCCTTCGATGATCGCGTGAATTTGGCGTCCGCGCTGGCCGACGCAAATCAAGCATCCGCCACCGACCAACTCAAGCTCTGCCTGGCCGAGGCCGATGAAAAAGCCGTGCGCCATTTATTGCCGGATCAATTGGTTGATTTTATTCAACTAACAGCACCCTTGGCCAAGACGACGCCTAAGGCCGAGGAATGGCTCGGGCTGGCCCGCAGTCTGACGCCACCCAGCGACAAGAATCCGGCGGTTATTTCGGAGCGTAAGGCGAATTAGCGGTGCCGGTGGGAACGGCGGCGGGCGCGTTGGGTGTGGCCGTGATGTTTCCGGTCGTTGCGGCCGCGGAAGCGCTGGCCTTTTCCACTTTCGTCGCCAGGAGGATCAGCGTCGGGCCGCGTTCGACGTACGATTTTAGAACAATCTTTCCGGTGACTTTGAACTCCTGGCCGTTGAGGGGCTTGTCGCCCGTCGCGGTGGTGAAATCGACTTCAATGGTTTTGGGCCCTTGCGCGGAAATATACGGCATGAGCCAGCCGGTCGTCTCCCCGCCGAGGGCCATGACTCCGCCTTGCACTTTGCCGGTGAGCGTCACGGTCTCGCCCTCTTTGATGACAGGGAAAACAGGCATGACCGCAGCGCTGCCGGTATCGGCCAGCCCTTGGTCCAAAATGACTATTTCACTCGCGCTCGCCTGCACCGGGTAGGACATGGCCACCGGCCCCGCGAACGTGGCCTCCACCATCTGGCCCATTTGCAAATCCGTGAGTTTGGCCGGGAGGGAAGTGACATTGCCCTGCACGAGCGCGCGGCGGAAAATCTTGGTGTCGGTGCCCACGGTGACCAACGCTTTGTCGATTTGTGTCGACGACATTTTGGGGCCCTCAATCAAGACGGACGCCGACGGCAGTCGGCCGGGTCGCGAGGTAAGCAGCGTGATGCGACCGACAATGTCAGCGCCATGGACGACTCTGGGCCAGAAGGCCAGTGCGCTGGAGACCAGCAGTAGCAAAAGACAGGGAGAGGGGTTTTTCATGACCAAGCTCAGGACACTGCAAAACACTGCTTCATCGATATGCCACAAAGAACAGGCGACGGAAAGGAAAGAGCACCCGGCCGTCGCGCTGGGGCGGATAGGCTTTTTGCAAGAGGGCGAGATAGCCGGCGGTGAACTGTGTGCGTGCGGCTTCGTCGGGCAGTGCATCCAGCCACGGGCGCAGGCCGGTGCCGCGATACCATTCCACAATGCCTTCCGCATTGGGCATGAGGTGGAGGTAGTCGGTGGTCCAAATATCCAGGCGCGCCACCTGCGGCGCCAGCACGTCGTAGTAAAAGGCCGGGCTTTCGACGTGCCACTCGCGCACTTGATCGCGGAAATATTTCTTCCAGGCGGGCGACGCGCCCAGTTCACGCATCAACGTGTGCGCCGGGGCGTCGAAATTTCCCGGCATTTGGACGGCGAGCGCCCCGCCCGGCGTGGCTTGCGCGAGCAGGCGCGGCAAAACGCGTGCGTGGTCCGGCACCCATTGCAGGGCGGCATTGGAAAATATCACGTCATAAGTCTGGGATGTGACCCAGGTGGCGATGTCGCCCTGTTGCCACGACCATTCCGGATGGGCTTTGCGCGCGGCGGCAATCATGTCCGGCGAACTGTCCAAGCCCTCGAGTTGCGCGGATGGCCAGCGCCGGGCGACCACTTCCGTGCTATTACCCGGGCCGCAACCGAGATCCAGCACGCGCTGCGGTGATGCTGTGGCAATGCGCGCGGCCAAATCCCGCGCGGGCTGGGTGCGTTCCTCGGCAAACCGCAAGTATTGTTCGCTGTTCCAAGTGGGCATGAGAAGAATTTTGTCTCCTCTCTATTCCGCTTGAGCGCGCGGGGGCGAGTCGTTAATTTATTGTGTTCCGCCAAACACGCGCCATGCCCGCCAACTCCTCGTGGGACCTGTTGCTGACCGGGGTCGTCCTGTACGTCCTGGCTTTTGGCTATGCCTTGGTGGCGACCCTGCGCGGGCGCGAACACGGCCGGCCGGTGTTCTATTCGTTCATTCTCGCGGGTTTTATTGCGCAAAGCGCGGGGCTGTACCTGCGCGGGCTCGAAGCCCACTCGCTGCCCATCAGCAACGGCTTTGAACTGCTGCAGGCGCTCACGTGGGTGACCATTTTCCTCCTGCTCGTGCTGCGCCTGACGCTCGGGTTAAAATTGCTGGGTCTTTTCACAGCGGGCTTTGCGGGCTTGATCGGCTTATGCTCGTTGCTGCTGCCAGGTGCGGCGCATCCGTCGACGGCGCTGACGAATGCCGACAACCCGTGGATTGAATTTCACATTGCGCTGGCGTTGTTCAGCTACGGCGTGTTTGGCCTGCTCGCCATCACGGCGCTCATGTACCTCATCCAGCGGCACGGGCTTGAACGCAAACGCTTCATCGGCATTTTTCGTCTGCTGCCCTCGCTGACGGAATTGGACGCTCTCAACCGGCAACTCCTCGTGGTCGGGGTGTGGGCGCTCAGTTTCGCGGTCGCGCTCGGCGCGCTGGATTGGTTTGGACGACCTGGAGTCGTGAGCATTGGCAAGCTGGCGGTGACGATTGCGGTCTGGGCCGGCTATCTTTTTGTCGGCTGGCTGCGCTGGCGGAAAACGCTCGTGGCCGGGCCGTATGCGTGGAGCTGCGTGGCTCTGTTTGCGCTCGCGATGTTTTCGCTCTGGCCGGTGGCGCGGGCGGGGCACATGGCGCCCGCGACGACGACTGCTTCGCCACCTGCGCCGGCGAATTCTTCCAAATGATAAATTCTAAATGCTAATTGATAAATACCCCATCTACCTGACCCCGGCCAAATCCCGGCCTTCGTTTAGCATTTAGCCTGCATCGTTTATCCTTCTCTTTTCCATGTCTTCCGGCCCCGACCTCTTTCTGCTCGGCAGTACGCATCGTACCGCCCCGCTGGAGGTGCGCGAACGCCTGGCGTTGTCGCCGGAACGCGTGGATGCGGTGTACGAACTCCTGCGCGCGCAGACCGGGCTGGCGCTCCCGGAGTGTTTGGTGCTGAACACTTGCAACCGCGTGGAACTTTACGGCGTGGCGGGTTCCACTGCGGAAGCCGCGCCGTTGCGCGAGAAATTGCTGGCGCATCTGGGACACTTTCACCTCATGGATCCCGGCGAGTTGCAGCGCGTCAGTTTTTGGAAGGAGCGCGAGGAGGTCATCTCGCATGTATTTGATGTCGCGGCGGGACTCGATTCGCAGATGATCGGCGAAACGGAGATTTTCGGGCAGGTGAAGGAATCTTACGACGAGGCTCTGCGCCGGGGCGCGGCGGGGCCCGTGCTCAACCGCGTCTTTCAAAAAAGTTTTCAGGCCGCGAAATGGGCGCGCACACACACCGGCATCGGCCGCGGCGCGGTGAGTGTGGGCTCCGTGGCAGTCGAATTGGCCACGCGAATTTTTGGCGATTTGGCGAAAAGCCATTTGCTGCTCGTCGGCGCGGGCGAAGTCGGCCAAAGCGCGCTCACGGCCCTGCGCAGCCGCGGCGCCCGCTCGGTGACTATTGTTAGCCGCACCCTCGCCCATGCCCAGGAGCTGGCGGCGCCGCATGAGGGCGTGGCCGTCGAACTCACCCGCCTGCCCGCCTTGCTGCCGACGGCCGACATCGTCCTGTGCGCGCTGTCGTCGGAAAAACCGATTCTTACGCATGAGCAACTCGCCGCCGCGGCGCACTCCCGGGCCGGCATTCCGCTGTTCGTGATCGACCTGGCGATGCCGCGCAATGTGGCCGCCGGAGCGGGCGGGCTGCCCAATGTTTTCCTGTACAACCTCGACGACCTCGCGGCGATTGCGAACGAAAACCTCGAAGCCCGGCAGGCCGCCGTCGCCCTCGCCCGCACTACCCTGGCCGACAAGGCGAAGCATGTGTGGGGATCTTTGCACAATCGCTAATTTGGTGAAAAATTCGCTTGCCGGTGAGAATAGGCTCTGGTTTGATATCTTGACTATCTAACCTAAGATACACAACATAACCCTCCTCTTTCGAGAACAACACTAAGAACTAGAAACTAAGCACTAAAGCACTTTGTAAACACTTCTTCCTCCCATGAACATCTACCCGAACATCGTCGCCACCGTCGGCAACACGCCGTTGGTGCGCCTCAACAAACTTTCGGCCGGACTGCCGGGCGAAGTCATCGTCAAATGCGAGTTTTTCAACCCGCTCTCGAGCGTCAAGGACCGCATCGGCAAAGCCATGATTGAGGCCGCCGAAAAGGACGGGCGTCTCAAGCCCGGCATGACCATCATCGAGCCGACTTCCGGCAACACCGGCATCGCGCTGGCATTTGTCGCGGCGTCCAAGGGTTATAAGATTATCCTGACGATGCCCGAGACGATGTCGATGGAGCGCCGCGTGCTCCTGCGCATGTTGGGCGCGGACATCGTGCTGACGCCCGGGCCCGGCGGCATGAAGGGTGCCATCGAGCGCGCCGGCCAGATTCTCGCCCAGCACGGCGACAAGGGCTTCATGCCCCAGCAATTTGACAATCCCGCCAATCCCGCCATCCACCGCGCCACCACGGCCGAGGAAATCTGGCGCGACACCGAAGGCTCGATCGATGTGTTCGTCGCGGGCGTGGGCACCGGCGGCACCATGACGGGCGTCTCCGAGGTCATCAAGCAGCGCAAGAAGCTGCTCTCGGTGGCGGTGGAACCGACGGCCAGCCCGGTCATTTCCGGTGGCAAGCCGGGCCCGCACAAGATTCAGGGCATCGGCGCCGGCTTTATTCCGAAAAACCTGAACACCTCCATCGTGGACGAAGTGGTCCAGGTCACGAACGAGGATGCGTTTGCCATCGCGCAGCGGCTCTCCATCGAGGAAGGCTTGAGCGTCGGCATTTCCAGCGGGGCCACGATTTGGGCCGCGTTGGAAATCGCGAAGCGCCCGGCCATGGCGGGGAAGAAGATCGTGGTAATCGCCGCCAGCGCCGGCGAACGCTACCTCTCGACCGCCCTCGCCGAAAAGGCCCGCACCGAAATGGCCGCAGCCACCGCGAGCTAGATTAAGGTAGGGCCGGGCCTCCGGACCGGCCTAGCTTCCTTTCACCGCCCGTGCGCTTTACCGCCGCGGGCGGTTTGCTTTTGCGCGAAGTCGTTTTGTGGCGTAGCTTGGGCAAACCAATCCGATGCCCTCCCCGACTCCATCAGCCCCGATCGACCCGCGTGTGGACATCGGCCACGTCCATCTCAAGGTCGCGGATTTGGAACGTTCGCTCGCGTTTTACTGCGGCGTGCTGGGGTTTAATCTGATGCAACGTTACGGCACGCAGGCCGCGTTTGTCAGCGCAGGAGGGTACCATCACCATATCGGGCTAAATACTTGGGAAAGCCTCGGCGGTTCTCCACCACCGCCGCACTGCACGGGATTGTTTCACGTCGCCCTGCGCTACCCGGATAGAAAATCGCTGGCGGATGCGTTGCGGCGGTTGCAGCACGCGGGTATCGCGCTCGATGGCGCTTCGGATCACGGCGTGAGTGAAGCGCTGTACCTGCGCGATCCGGATGAAAATGGCGTCGAACTCTATCGCGACCGGCCGCGCGAGGAATGGCCGCTGACGGCCGACGGTCAATTGAACATGTTCACGCGCGCGCTGGATCTGAAAGCGCTGTTGCGGGAATTGGCTTAAATCGCGCGTGCGAAGGCAAACCGTGCGCCAACACTTATTTTTTCCGGCGCTGTTTCTTTTCCATCTGCTCAATCACCTTGACCAGGTAGGCGCGCACTTCCGGTTGGCTGCCGCGGGCATAATTCTCGGCCGTCATTTGGGAGGGACCCACCTGCCAGGTTGGATTCGCGCCGGCCTCTATTAGCATTTTGACGATTGCGAGATGGCCGCGGCGGGCAGCTTCGGCCAAGGGCGTAAAATAGGGAGCGCAATCTTCGTGCGGGTCGGCCCACGCGCCGTTGCGCAGCAGGAATCGCACGATCTCCGTGTGCCCGGCATGGGCCGCGTTGGTCAGGGCCGTATAGCCATTTTCCTCCCAGACATTCACGTCCACGCCCTGGCCCACGAGCCAGCGCACCTCGCGCATATCGCCGTGCTTGGCGGCCGCGCGCAATGCTTTTGCCGGCGAAGCAAGTTTGGGATCCATGGCCTTGAGGGTCACCGCGCCAGACGGTCAAGCCCGCACCGGCTTCGACCAATGAAGAGTGATGCTATTGCCGTCGGGGTCGGCGATGGAGGCCATGCGGGAATGATGGGTTTCAAACGGCTCGACGGTAAAGGTCACATGCTTGTGTTTTAAATCCGCCACCCAGGCGTCGAGGTCGTCCACTTCGAGAGCCACGAAGCCGCCGGGCGCGCCGGGGTTGCGTTCGTCGGCCAGCGTGGTGATGGCGAGCTTGCCATGGCCGATGCCGTACTCGATCCAGTGTTCCTGGAAGGTGCGGGTCACTTTCAGGCCCAGGATGTTTTCATAAAAGGCGCGGGCCTCCGCGATGTCACTCACCGGGTAGGCGTAAAAGGCGATGGCTTTGAGGGTCGGCATGAGCGCTATATTGCTAAAACAGAGAACGCGCAGGCAAGCGGGAATCGAGAAATTTAAGATGCGAGGTCCAAAATGCCAAACAGAAGCGCATATCCCGCACAGAGTGGTTTACAGAAGGAAACGAAGAGAACGAAGGCCGTCCTTGGTTTGCTTTGTTCCCTTCGGTGAAAAATCACACCGGAGTCTTTGTCTACCAACCTCTAATTTCCTCCCAGTTCACTTCGGCCGCTTGTACCAAAACGAACACATCCGCTTGCTGCGGACGGCCACGGGACAAAGTGTCATCATCGCCACGAGCGCGAGGATTTGGCCGGGCGAGTACCATTTCAGTTTGCGCGCGGAGGTGATCACCGGCGGATCGTGGATGATGCGAAACGTGCGGCCCCGGCGGCGGGCCCAGCGCGTGTAGGACCGCGAGAAAAACACCTCCTCGCTCGCATAGACTTTAAGCGAAAAACCATCGACGGCGTCGAAGCCCTCGCGCGTGCAATAGATGAAACTGCCGGCGGCCCAGTGCAACGTGCGCGAAACCCAGGCCCACAAATCCACCACGGCCTGAAAGCGCGGCTCCAACTCCTCGTCCATTTCCAGTAAAGCGCCGCCGCCCGCAATGACCCCCGTGCGCAAATTTTCCAGTGCCCGCACCAGCAGGCCCGGCGGCAGCAAGGTGTCGGCATCGAGAAACAGCAGCCACTGCCCTTCGGCGATGCGGGCCCCGGCATTGCGGGCGCGGGAGATTTGATTGATGGGCTCGAAGACCACCCGCGCCCCACCCGCGCGCGCCACCTCCGTCGTCCGATCCGTTGAGTTGTTATCCGCCACAATAACCTCCCCAACCTCCGGGCACATTTTCATCGCCGCCCGCACGGCAGCGAGAGTGCCCGGCAGATGTGCCTCCTCATTAAAGGCGGGGATGATGATGGAGTAGTCCGGAGGACGCACGGGGAAGGGAACGTGAGTTGGATGGCTGATTGCTGATTGCAGAATGCTGATTATAAAAACGACCTAACTCAGTGCTTGAACCGCATAGGGCTCCAGTGCGGATTTCCCATCAAAAACCAGCAATCAGAAATCGGCAATTTCCTACACCCACTTCCGCTGCCGCCAGACGAGCGAACGGGCCAGGGTGCGGGCGAAAAAGGGGCCACGGTACACCATGCCGGTGTAAATCTGTATGAGGCTCGCGCCGTTGTCCATGAGGCGGGCCGCGCCGGCTTCGTCCATGACGCCGCCGCAGCCGATGATGGGCAGCTTGCCGCCGGTTTGCAGGGAGATGAACCGCACAATCTCCACCGCGCGGGCATTGAGGGGCCGTCCGCTGAGGCCGCCCGTCTCCGTTTCGCCCTCAATGCCGGGGCGGGTGATGGTGGTGTTGCCGGCGATTACGCCGTCGAGCTTGAAGGTGTCCACGATGCCGAGGATGGTCTCGATTTCGGCGAACGTCAGGTCCGGCGCGATTTTTAACAGCATCGGCGTATGACTGCGGCCCAGCTTCTTGGCGCGGTCGCGCCCGGCCTTGCTGAGGGCGCCCAGCAGCCCGGGCAAAAATTCCGGCGACTGTAATTTGCGCAAGTCCGGCGTGTTCGGACTCGAGACGTTGAGGACAAAATAGTCCGCATGGTCGGCCAGCAAGTTGAACGCGGACAGGTAATCGGCGGCGGCCTGCTCGAGCGGCACAGTTTTGGATTTGCCGAGATTGACCCCGAGCGGGATAACGCGATGGCCCACCGGGTCGCGCGCGAGGCGCTCGGCCACAAGTTCCGCGCCGTCGTTCGGGAAGCCGAGGCGGTTGATAATGGCCTCGTGCGCGGGCAGGCGAAACATGCGGGGGCGCGGGTTGCCCGGCTGTTTTTGAAAGGTGACGGTGCCGACCTCGACGTGTCCGAAGCCCAGCGCGGCGGCAGCCCGGTACACGAGGGCGTTCTTATCAAAGCCGGCGGCGAGGCCCACGGCGTTGGGAAATTTTAACCCAAACAGTTCGATGGGCTTCGCGGTCTTGACGCGATTGTAAGCCTCGAAGAAGGCCCGCAGCGGCCCGGCGGCGGCCAGCGCGTGCATCCCGGCGAGCGCCTGGTCGTGTGATTTTTCGGCGTCCTGGGCGAACAGGCCGGGCCGCAGCAGTTTTTCGTAGAGGACACCCATTGCTGCTTAAGACTTTACCCCGTTGGCGTGCTTTGGCAATAACGACCGTCCGGGCCTCCGCCGGTAGGTGTATAACCCACATTTGCAACCCTTTCGTCCACCAGCGACTTACCCCGCCCGAAAAATAATTTATTCTCCCCGATTGACAAAAGGCCGCCGATGTACTTTTGCCAACACTAGAACATGGCTAAACCTTCCCCAAAACTTGAGTGGTGCATCGTGCGCCTCGGCGAGGACCTCAACTGGTGGGTCCAGGAAATCAGTGACAGCGTGCACTGGGACACCGACGGGCTCTCGATCATCGATCCGCGCCAGGTGGCGCACATCCTCGACTTGCTCGACCCCCTGCGCGACTACGGCTTGCAGCAGGACATCATCGAGGCGGCGTTCTTCCCGTTCGCCATCCGCGAGACGCTCGCCGACGGGCGCGTCAAGCTCCTTCGCGTGCACGAGTCGCTACTCGAATCTGACGACAAGCTCTTTGCCCTGCCCGACATCGTGGACGAGGAAAAGGGCCCCTACGCCGACTTCATCGACCATATCACCAAGCTGCGCGTCAAATTCCTCAACGATGCCATCGAGCTCGAGCAGCGCCTGACCGTGGATGACCTCGAGGAGGAAATCCGCGAGGACCATCACAACGCCTTCATGGAAGGCCGCGCCATCCACGTTTTCCAGGAAATCACGGACGTCCTCGAGTACATGCCCAAGGGCTTTGAGTTGGACGAAGAAACCGAGGCCTCCGAGGAGCCCGCCAAGGAACCCGAGGAGCAAATCGCCACGGAATTCCCCGACCTCGAAGAGGAAAACATCGAGGAAGACGAGACCATGAAGTGGGAAGAGGACGAGGAAAAGGACAAGGAAGGTGAAGCTGAAGGCGAGAAAGCCGAAGGCCCCACCGAAGACCTCGACGCGCTCGCCGACGACGATGAAGACGAGGATGAGGAAAAGGAAGAAAAGGACGACGATGACGAGGACGAGGAAGACGACGGCAGCGGTGAACGCCGCGAAAAGTCCTCCAAGCGTCCTGCGCCCAAGGCCTCGCCCCCGCCCAAGAAAAGCGGCGGGAAGAAGAAGTAAGGGCGTTGGCGGCCTCGGCCGTTTCCCCAAAACACGCTCGCAGCTGCTAAAAGAACCATGGAAGAGACGGTAAATCCGTCTCTTGGATTAACTATGTCCGCCATCGCGATCTGACGGAGTGTGCCTGCTCAACGCAGAAAGGATTGTTTGCGTGGACCGCCATCATTAGGACCATCGGGTTAAAATTCCATCTTCGCCTCAGTCCGCCGCAGTCCCTTAGTCCCTTTGCTCCTTAGTCTCTTCTTTCCCTCCCTCTTTCTCTGCGTTCTCTGTGCTCTCAGCGGTTAAAATTCTTCCTCTTTTCTTCCCCGTTTCTTCTCCGGCCCTTCGCGTTCTTCGCGTCTTCGCGGTGAAAAAATTCTTTCCCCCTCTGCGCGAATCTGCGTAATCTGCGGTTCTCCTGGCCACTGGGCGGCCAGCCGCTTTCCCCCAAATGCAATTCTCCCTCCGTCGCAATCTCCTAAGCGTCGCCGGACTCTCCACGGCATTGTTCCTAGGCGCAGCAGTACCGGCGTCTGCGCAGGACAAGGGCACCCTTGATCTCCTGGTCAAAAAGGGAATCATCACAGAGGCCGAGGCCGACGGTGTCGCGAAGTCCGCGGCGGTAGTTACGCCCAAGGATGCCGCCGTGAAGCGGCTCCAGTTCGAAGGCTTGCTCCAAACGCAATATGATTGGATCAGCACGGACGACCGGGCGGCGACGACTCCGGCGACACCCAGCCCGGGCGCGACCAACCAGTTCATTCTTCGGCGCGCCTACCTCGGGGCGATGGCGGACCTCGGTAACGGATGGGCGGGCGAACTGGTGCTGGATTTTGCGGCTACCGGCCCGGGGCAAGTTTCGGCCCCGCCGCAAGGCCAGAACACACAAAACCTTTTCGAGAAAGCAATCGTGACCAAGCGGGTGGACGGCTGGGGCCTGGCCACCGCTGGTTTCCAGAAGGTGCAATTCGCCTTTGAGGAGAATACGCCGAACGCCGAGCTGAAGCCGATCGAACGCTCGCTCGCGACCAATTATTTCACGGGGCCTTGGGGTGGCGCCTCGACGGGGCGGCTCGGCTTCGGCAACAAGCGCACGGGCTTGTACTGGAGCGGCCTGGTGCCCGCGGTGGACGGTTTGTTCTACGGGTTTTCGGTGACCAACGGCATCCAGAGCACGACAAGTTTTGGCAATCCCGCCCCCGGCACGGCGGCATACAATGAATTCGCCGGCTGGGCGAATGCCGGCTACGGCAACAACTTGGGCGAGTTGACGTACAAGTTCGGGCTGAACTTCGGCTATGCCGGCGACGCCAACAGCACGAGCGGCGCGCCCGGCGTGCCCGCGCAGAACAACGCCATCTGGGGCTATAATCCTTATGCGACGCTGACCTACGACGGGCTCACGTTCACGGCGGAATTTATCCAAGCCGAAGTGGACAATGGCCGCGTGAACGGTGCGGGCCTCACCAGCCGGGCGGTGCCTTATGGATTCAATCTCACGCCGTCGTACAAAATCAGCGACCAGTGGGAAGTCGTGGGCTGCTACAGTTTCCTTTCCACCAACGGACGCGGCGAAACCATCAGCCAGGGCCTGCGCAACGCCCCGAATCCGCTGGTCGGCGGTGCGTTTGACACCGCCTGGTCGCTCTACGGCGGCGTGAATTATTATATTATTGGAAACGACCTGAAAGTTTCCGCGGGCTATGAGTTCGCGCAATACAGCGACCGCTTGGGCGGCGGCATACCCGGCCAGTTATTCACCGGCCCCCGCGCCAACGTAAGCGTCATCCGCACCCGCATCCAACTCTTGTTCTAAGGAACGGAGCATGGAGCGCAAAATTGAATTCGGGAAATGACTTTGAGTTCAACCATTCTCCCGAGCCCAACTGGCGGCAAAATAGGTCAGGATGATGTCGGCCCCGGCGCGGCGGATGGCAAGCAGGGCTTCGTCGCGGCCTTTTTTCAGATCGAGCCAGCCGCGTTCGGCGGCGGCGTAGATTTGCGCGAATTCGCCGGAGACTTGATAAGCGGCCACTGGGAGGGTTGTATGCGCGCGCAAATCAGCGATCACGTCGAGGTACAGCAGCGCGGGCTTGACCATGAGGATGTCCGCACCCTCGGCTTCATCGAGCAGGGCTTCGCGCAAGGCCTCGCGGCGGTTGGCGGGGTCCATCTGGTAAGTGGCCTTGCTGATGGGCCCGGTTTTGGCCGCGCGCTGGCTGCCGACCGCGTCGCGAAACGGCCCGTAATAGGCCGAGGCGTATTTCGCGCAGTAGGAAAGAATGCCGGTGCCGGTATGGCCGGTGTGGTCGAGTGCGCGACGGAGGGCCCCCACCCGGCCGTCCATCATGTCCGACGGTGCGACGAAATCGAAGCCGGCGTCGGCGTGAAGCACCGCCATTTCAGCCAAAATCTCCACAGTGCGGTCGTTGTCCACGTCGTCGCCTTTCGCCGTGAGCACGCCGTCGTGGCCATGCGTCGTGTAAGGGTCGAGCGCGATGTCGGCAAAAAGGTTCAATTGCGGCGCCGCGGCCTTGGCCTCACGCACGGCCCGCAACACCAGCGAGTCAGGATTCAGCGCTTCACGGCCCTCGGCGTCCTTGCGGGCCGGATCGACTTTGGGGAAGAGCGCGATACCGCCGAGGCCCAGGGCCGCCAGCTCCTTGCACAAGGCACCCAGACGGCCCAGCGGCACGCGTTCGATGCCCGGCAGGGAGGCAATGGCCTCAGCTTTGGCCTTGGCGCCGCCCTCAATGACAAAGACCGGCTGGATCAACTGCGCCGGACAGAGCCGGGTCTCGCGCACGAGCGCGCGAATGGACGCCGTGCGCCGCAAGCGGCGCGGACGCTGGAGCAAGTCGAGACGGGGAGATTTTGCGGGCGAGGGCATGGACAAAACAAGGAGGCGGGAACGTCCCGGGACGGCCTTCCCGCCAATGTGTCTGCCAAACTAAGCACTAAGCACGAGGCACTAAAGCACAATTTTGTTCTTCATCCTTCATCCTTCCTCCTTCATCCTTTGGATTCCACTTCTGCCTTTCCTTCGTGCGTCTCCACAA
Organism: uncultured Opitutales bacterium; assembly: GCA_964562015.1. GTDB lineage: Bacteria > Verrucomicrobiota > Verrucomicrobiia > Opitutales > JABDGR01 > CAZLRH01. The sequence goes on from CAZLRH010000011.1 coordinate 104,123, forward strand.
CACTCTCTCCCGCGCCGTCGAATCCATTACCCCCGGCAACCCGGACGGCCTTTACCGCGTCTATTGCTGCGGCCTGACGGTTTACGGCCCGGGGCACATCGGCAATTTCCGCACGTTTGTCGTGCAGGACGTGTTGCGCCGCGCGCTGGAAATCGAACTGGGCCGCGGTCGCGTGCTCCACGCGCGGAATTTCACCGACGTGGACGACAAGACCATCCGCCAGTCGCAGGCGGAGGGGCAGGCGCTGACTGAGTTCACCCGCCAGTGGACGGAGAAATTTCACACCGACTGCACGGCGCTGAATCTCCTGCCGCCGCATAGCGAACCCGGCGCCATCGCGCACATCCCGGAGCAAATCGCCCTCATCGCGCGGTTGGTTGAGAAAGGCCATGCCTACCGCACGCCCGAGGGATCGGTTTATTTCAAGGTCGCGTCGTTCGCGGACTACGGAAAACTTTCGCACCTGAAGCTCGAGGAACTGGAGACGCAAAAGGAGAACAGCGCGGGGCAGGTCAATGCCGCCGATGAATATTCGCGCGAGCACGTGGCGGACTTTGCGTTGTGGAAAGCGCGCAAGCCGGAGGACGGCGCGAATTTCTGGCCCAGCCCGTGGGGCGAGGGCCGGCCGGGCTGGCATATCGAGTGCAGTGCGATGATTGAAAAGATTTTTGGCGGCGCGACGATTGACCTGCACGGCGGCGGCGTGGATTTGATGTTCCCGCACCATGAAAACGAAATCGCGCAATCCTGCTGCGCCCACCATGGCGAGGCGGACTACCGTTTCGTGCGCCATTGGTTTCATAGCGCGCACTTGCTGGTGGACGGCCGCAAAATGTCGAAGAGCCTCGGCAATTTTTATACATTGGGTGATATCGAGAAGATGGGTTTTGCGCCCGTCGTGTTGCGGTATGCGCTGATTGCGGGGCATTATCGCTCGCCACTGAATTTCACGAAACACGGCCTCGAGTCCGCCCAGAGTGCTGTCAATAAACTGGACAAACACCTGCAGGCGCTGGCGCTAAGGGCCGCAGGTTCGCCGGAAAAGGGGGCAGACACGATAGCCCGGCTGGTGGCGACCGATCCCACGGCGCTGCGCTGGGGCCGTTTTCACGCCGCCTGGCAAGTGCTGTCGGATGATTTAAATGTCCCCGGCGCCTTGGGAGAAATCTTCAAGGTTGAGCCGAAGGCCGGGACCGTCGAGCAGGCGGCTGAAGACCTCGAAGGGCTGGTGAAAATTGCGGTGCACGCGCTCGGCCTCAAGCTACCGCTGCCGCCCTCGAGTATCGTAGTGCCGGAAGAAATCACTGCGCTGGCGCAGGCCCGCTGGGACGCCAAACAGGCGCGCGATTTCCCGCGCGCCGACGCCCTCCGCGCCGAACTGACGGAAAAAGGCTGGACGGTCCTGGACCGGAAAGACGGCTTCAGCGTCGCGCCGTTGGCGAAATAGGCAGCGGAGGATCAGGCTTGAGGCAACGGATTCCCTTGGCGGCCGACTTAGTGATGACGCCAGGACATATTCTTCTTGATCAGTGAATCTTGGGGCAGGCATGATACAAACCAATGAAGGAACCTATCCGCAAGAAGGCGATTCGTGTCGTTTTGCTGACTCTTGCGATGATGGCAGGTTACGCGCTAGGCCGGTGGCATGGAAGAAGCGAGGTCTCAGACCAGGCGGCTTTGACGGAACAAAATTCATCCACTCCTGGCCGGGGAGTATCCGATGGCGGTTCGTCCGGACAATCCGGTGACTCGAAGGGCCGGGAGCCGCTGTTGAATTCGTCGCAAGCCTTGGCCGAATTGGCTAGCATGGCGCCCGGTCCGCGACGGGTGGCCGGTTATCGAGATTTGTTTAAGAATTGGATTTCGGCCAATGCGGCGGACCCCGCCGGTGTGGCGGCTGCTGCCGCTGCCCTGCCAGAGGGGCCGGATCGAGTCGCCGCCTTGAGCGGAGTCGCTGCAGGATGGGCACAAATCGACCCCGCGGCGGCTTTGACGTGGGCCAGTGCGCTTTCGAGTCCCGATGCGGATGCGCTAAGAGAGGCGGTAATCGCGGCCAGCCGGCAGGATCCCAAGCTCGCGGCCCACTATTTAAATGACATCACGAGCGCGTCTTCCCGCAATGCCGTCATTACCGCCATTTCGCGGACAATGTCGCGAACCGATCCGGCAGGGGCGTTGGCGTGGCTCGGCCAGGAGGCGGCGGGCGTCACCTATGACAATGCCTTAAAAGGTGTTTTTTCCAATCTCGCCCAACATGATCCCGCGACCGGTGTGGCCTTGCTCGCCACCCTGGACAGTCCGCTAGATCGCAATGCCGCGATAGGGCAACTGGCCCGCAGTTGGAGCGGAACGGATCCAGTGGCGGCTTTGGGCTGGGTGCAAACCCTGCCGGACAGCGACGGCGTTGCACGCGATGCCGCGCTCAATGCAATCATCACCAGTTTGTCAAAAAATGATTTGGCCGCCGCGGTGGCGTTTGTGCAAGAGGCCCACGATCCCGCGCTTTTGCTCCGGGTGGCGCCTACCCTGGCCCAAGCGATGGCCAAACTGGATTTGCCCGGCGCCTTGGCGTGGGCGAGTTCGCTGTCCGAAGGGCCGGCCCGGGATCAATCCTTGAGTGATGTTTTGGTGGCCCAGTCGCAAACGGATTTTCCGGCGGCATGGAACTATGCCAATGGCCTGCCCGGGGGCAGCGGGCGGGATGGGGCGATGAGTAGTATAGTCAGCTCGCTGGCCAAAAAAGATCCCGCCCAAGCGTCCAGCCTACTGCCGGATTTTGACACCGAAGCGGCGAGCCTTTCCGCCACCCGTGCAATTACCGCCAATTGGGTGAAAAAAGATCCACGGGCGCTCTCGGTGTGGGTCAATAACCTGCCCGCGGGGAGCCAGCGTGATGTCGCCGTGTCGCAAATGGTCGCGGCGCAGGTCAATCAGGATCCCGCCACCGCGCTGGCTTGGGCCACCACCGTGGGAGACTCCCGGGAGCGTACTGCGCTGGTGCTCAACGTCGTCAAAAAATGGAGCAGCTTTGACCCGGAGGCGGCGGCCAATGCAGTGCAATCGCTCCCCGACCTGCCTGCGAATCAACGGGCGACGCTGATGATCAATCTGATCAAAACCAAAGGCGCCGCGAGATAATTTTATTTACCGGGTGGTGCCCCATTCCTTCCTGTTTGCCTCCTTACTCGCCCGAAAAACCATACTAGGCCACGCTGATGAAAGTCCCCGCCCCGTCGTTTTTGTTTCGCATGGTGTTCGTCATCGTGGCGGTGGGCATATGTTATAGCTTAGGGTTACGGCAGGGAACCGCAGAGAGCAATGCCCGCGGGTCTAGCGGACCCGGAAAAGGCACTTGGGCCCGAACGGCCGGCCCCGCTACAGGCCCGAAAAAGACCTCCAAAAAATTTCTACCGTTGGCGGAAGCACAGGAGAAGGTCAATGGCCTTGCCGCCAAGAACCTGGCGGGCGGGACGCAGGATGATGCAGGCTATCTGGATTTGCTGAACTCGATTAATCCAGCGGATATTCCAGGACTCGTCGCAGAGCTGGCAAAGCTTCCGGCCAATGACCGGAATGCCTCCCTTATTTCCGAAATGCTGCGCCGCTTGACGGCCGTGGATCCGGGCCTGGCCCTGGCCATCGCGGTGAAATTCACCGACCCCTCGCTGCGGGGAGATGCAGAAATCAATGTTTTAGAGGCCATGGCCCTCAATGACCCGAGCCTCGCCCTGGATAACTTGAAAAGCCTTCCGCCGGGCAATGCAGCCCTGCGGGCCTACGACGTGGTGTTTGCAAGCTGGGCCGAAAATGACCCCGCCGCCGCAGCCTTGGCGGCCGCGAGCCTGGCGGCAGGAACTCCGCGCGATAACGCGTTGCGCGGCGTGGCGGAGGCATGGGCCGCAGCCGATCCGGCGTCAGCCTTGAATTGGGCCCTGACGCTGCCCGTCGGGGATGCAGCCGTACTGCGGCACGTGATGCTAGGGGCGGCGGAGGTCGATCCCCAGCTTGCCGCCGCCAACCTGGATAAGTTGAATGATCCGGCGGCGCGTCATGATGTGATCGCCGAGATTGCCGGTCGGCTGGCGTGGGACGACCCGGTAGGTGCCGTGGGCTGGCTCAATCAGGTCGTCGATGCTGCCACCGATGTCACCTACGACCATGCGGTAAAACAGATTTTTTCGAAAATTACGGAATTCAATCCCGCCCTCGCCACCGCGTTGCTGCAAACGGCTTCCAACGCTGAAGATCACGATTATCTCGTGGCCCAAATGGCTAAAAGCTGGGGCGGGCGCGACACTCCCGCCGCCCTGGAATGGGTGGCCAGCCTGCCGGATTCCGAGGGTGAGGCCCGGGATGAAACGCTGCGTTCTCTCGTCGCCGCTTGGGGCAAAAGCGACGCGGCGGCGGCCATCCAATACGTTAAAAATGCGGCCGATCCCATGCTCTTTCTGCCCGACATTCCCGCATTGGCGCAAACGCTGGTAAAATCCGACCCGCAAGGTGCGATGGCTTGGGTTACCAGCCTGCCGGACGGCGCCGCCAAGGACCAGGCCCTCAGCAATGTGCTGGCAGATTTCGCGCACACTGATTTTGCCGGAGCGTGGAATTATGCCTTGGCTTTGCCCGAGGGCGCAGGCCGTGACGGCGTGATGGTCACGCTGGTTTCCGCGAGGGTGAAAGATGATCCAGTGGCGGCGGTGGCCCTTCTCGAACAGTTTTCCACACAAGGCCCTCCGTTTCAAAACGCCTCCCGCGACCTGGCTTACGCCTGGGTTCGCCAAGATCCACAGTCAGTATCCGAGTGGATCAATACCTTGCCGGATGGAGCCCAGCGCAATGGCGCGATCGTGCAAATGGTCAATTACGAAGCAAGTCGCGATCCGGCCTCCTCATTGGCCTGGGTAAACTCCATGACCAACGCCCAGGGCCGCCTCAGCGAGACGCAACGGCTATTTTCCGCGTGGGCGAAAACCGACCCGGTGGCGGCGCTCGCGGCCCTCCCCTCCGCCAACATCCCCCCGGCCCAGCGGGAAGCCTTGCTCTTGAAGATTGGGCAAGCGCAGGCCTCGGCCAAATCGAAATGACTTTAATGAATCCATGGCCCGACTAAAATCCGGAAGAATTTCAACTCCTTCTCCGCCCCTCATGAACACCCACCGAAATATTGCCCCCTCAATCTTCGCCGCGCTGATCTGTTTTGGCGCCGCTTCTTTTTCCTCCGCGCAGGGCGCCGAAACGGCGACGGCGGTCGGGAGCCCGACGGCCCCGGACGCAAGCGCACCCGCCCCGAAAACAGGGGCGGCCAATGCGGACGAAAAAGTTGTATCGGGTCTGAAAAAACCCGGCGAAGCCGCCCACGATATCCTGGCCCTCATCCAGTTCGAACGCGCGGATACGGCATTCATCAGTACTACCAATCATCCCGGCATTCTGGCCGACCTCTCCACTTTGGAAAGCGCGGCGAACGCAATGATCAAGGACGACGGCAAAGATGCTGAGGCCACTCAGAATTTGGCCAACGCGCTGGCGGCCGCCATCAATCTCAATATTTCACGCGTCAACAGCACCTTCAATCGGCCCAATGAGACGGCGGAAAACAAGGCCAAGTGCCGACAGATGCAGTTGGACTTGACGGCTATTCGCGTCTCCTTTCAGCCCGTGCCCCCGGCGGGCGCCGTAACCGTTTCCAAAGCCGATAGCAAAATGGTGCCTCCCAAAGATGCTGCCGCCGCGCCAAAGGCCGAAACGACGACCACGCGGCTGGAGGCGGCGCAAGCAGAGCTAAACAAGGCTCTGGCCTCGCTGGAAAAGTCCAATCCCAACAATCACGGCGGTTTTATTGAAAAGGCGCGCACGGATGCCGGGCAGGCGATTACGGATCTGTCGGCGGCCCAGGCCTACCTGAAAGAACACCCGGAACAGGATCCGCTGACGCCAGGCACGCCGCCGACCGATAAGCAGAAGTTTTCACCCGCCGCCGTTCCCAGTTTCGAAATCCTCCCCACCGGGGCGAAACGCAGTCCCAATATAGACAATGCCATTGACGACCTGAACGCGGCGCTGCTCATTTTTATGGACACGCCGAAAGGCCAGCCCAGCGTCCTCGTTCTCCTGGGTGATTTGGATGGCAATCGTGACAAAATAATGGCCGATATCAATCAGGCCAATGCGGACATCCTGGCGGCCTTGAATTTTGCGCATGCCCGGAACGGCGGGGCTGCACCAGCGGCCAGCGCGCCGGCCGCGACAGCGCCAGCGAAACCTTAGCCCGGCATGAGAACGAATCCCCCTAAATGAACGGGCGAAAATCCTACGGCGCGGGCGCGGGTGCGGGATACGGCGTGTTTTTGCCGAAGGCGTTGAACTGCTTGTCTTGCGCCGGCGGGGCGCCGGGGGTCCAGGAGGGATTGATTTCCTTCATGGATTGCTCGTACTCGGCCTGATTGATCTGGCCGCTGTCGTAGAGGTGCTGGATTTCGTCCTTGTTGTGGTGCGTGTGCGTGAAGCTGTTGTCGCTGGCGCAGGCGCCCAGCAACAACGTTAGAGGGACAATTACAACCGGAGCGAGACGGCGCCCGATGAGGGATAAACGAGGCATGGGGGAAAGCGGCGCGGACTAGTTCGTGGCCGGGGTGCTCGAGGCACGCGAGGGCGTTGTGAGGTTGCCGGAGGCGGTGCCGTTGGCCTTGGGCTTCGGATGCAAAATCTCGTCGGTGTCGGGGTCGTAACGGCCGTCGGCATTTTGCCGCATCTTGATGTAAGTGTACTCGTTGACCTTGCCTGACTGAAATTTCTTAATGGCGTCTTCCTTCGCAAAAGTGTTCTCTGGGAAGGGAACGCTGTCCACGCAACCGGCGCAGGCCAACACGAGCAGGCCGAGGGAAAGGGTACGCCACGACCGACGCAAAAAGGGGTGAATCATCAGGAACTTGTGCACGAGGCGCCGGCGAAAGGCAACATCGTTCACGGTAGCCAGGGGTACTGACGAAAATTCGGGGCGCGTTTTTCGAGAAAGGCGCGCTTTCCCTCCGCCCCTTCCTCGGTGAGGTAGTACAAGAGCGTGGCATTGCCGGCGAGTTCCTGCAATCCGGCCTGGCCGTCGACGTCGGCATTGAAAGCGGATTTCAGGCAGCGGATGGCGAGGGGGCTTTTGGCCATAATTTCGCGCGCCCAAATCACGCCCTCGGCTTCGAGTTCGGCCACAGGCACGACCTTGTTCACGAGACCCATTTCCAGGGCTTCCTGCGCGTTATATTGGCGGCAGAGGTACCAGAGCTCGCGGGCTTTTTTCTGGCCGATGATGCGCGCGAGATAGCTGGAGCCGAAACCGCCGTCGAAGCTGCCGACCTTCGGGCCGGTCTGGCCGAAAATGGCGTTGTCGGCGGCGATGGTGAGATCGCAAATAACGTGCAGCACATGGCCGCCACCGATGGCGTAACCCGCGACGAGCGCGATGACGACTTTCGGCATCGAGCGGATGAGTTTCTGCAAATCGAGCACGTTCAAGCGCGGAGTGCCGCGGCGATCGACATAACCGGCGCCGGCCCGGATGCTCTGGTCGCCCCCGGAGCAAAAGGCGTATTTGCCGTCCTTGTGCGGGCCCGCGCCGGTCAGCAACACGACTCCAACGGCGGGGTCTTCGCGCGCCTCCGTGAAGGCGTCAATCATTTCGAACACGGTCTCCGGGCGGAAAGCGTTGCGCTTGTGCGGGCGGTTAATCGTCACCTTGGCGATGCCGTCGCACTTGTGGTAGAGGATGTCCTCGTAGTCGCGGACTTTTTGCCATTTCATGGAGAGGAAAAGAGTTTTGGACAGAATTAACAGAATTTGGATTCGTCGGCGCAGAAATACTAGGCGGTGTATTGCAATCCTCAGGCAACCACGGATATCACGGATCGCACGGATAAAAATGGCTAGATCAACTGCGATCTATGGAAGGAGATCCGGGTTAGAGTGGCCTTCGTGGATTGGTTTTAAAATAAAGTTTCATTTTTCAAATTCTGTCAATTCTGTCAAAAAGCTTCTCTTTATTTCTACAGGGTCGCGGCGATTTGATGAAAGAGTTGGGAGCGGAAGGCCGCGTCGCGTTTGCGGTCAGTGCGCACTTCGATGAGACGGACGCCGCGGGTGGGCAACGGGAGGAGGGCTTGGGTGAAGTCCGGCCAGGTGGCGGGACGGCGGTAATCCAGGCCGTAAAGCGCCGCGAGTTTTTCGAAGTCGATATTTTGCGGGGTCGCGAAAAAGCGCTCGAAGGGCGGGTCGAACTTTGAGATGGGCAGATGCTCGAAGATGCCGCTGCCGTTGTTGTTGATGAGAACAATGGTGAGGCTCGCGCCGGCGGGCAATTCCCGGGCCGCGAGAAAACCGTTTTGATCGTGGAGCAGGGCGAGGTCGCCGGTGTAGAGCACGGTCGGGCGGCGCATGGCGTGCGCAATCCCGAGGGCGGTCGAAAGGGTGCCGTCGATGCCGTTGGCCCCGCGGTTGAAATAAATCCGCTGTCCCCCACCCGCCTCCCAGAAATATTCGCAGTCGCGCACGGGCATCGAGCTGGCGACGAAGACGGGTGTTCCCATGGACAAGGCGCGGGAAAGGGTCCAGGCGGTCTTGCCCTCGAAGAGCCAGTCCATCTTTAAAAAGGCATTGGCGCAGGACATTGAGGCCAGCTTTTCCAGCCGCGCCCAGTGCTTCGCGTATTTGGCGTTGGACGGCGGCGGATCGCGATTGAGCAACGCAAGCAAAGCGCCCTTTCCGCGCCAATGAATCGCTTGCCGGTGCAGAGGGTCGGCATTCTCAGGCCCATGATTTACCACCAATACCGGCACATCCAGTCCGTCGAGCCACGTCCGCAACTTTTTGCTGGTGGGTAAGGAACCTAATTGAATGACGACCTCTGGCTGGAGGCGCGCGTATTTTTTTTCGGCGCGGAGAATCAAGTCATAATGGGCAATCATCTGTCCGCCCAAGCCAACACTACTGCGTAAGGGACTGAGCGAATCCGCCAGTATCGGCCAGCCGCACTGCCGAGCCCAATCATAGAGACGACGAAGATGAATTTCTCGATCGGCGAGTTGTCCAGGTCCAACCACAATCACACCCCTTCGTGCGCCAAAAATTTGTTCCGCCGAAGCAAAAAACTCAACATCATGACTAGCGCTCGCGCCACGGTGCGGTTCGAAGATGTCCAGTAATTTCTCCAGATGCTTGACCGTGGGCGCCTTAAAACCTGACTGTTTTACTGGTGCCAGTGGTTCGCGGAACGGAAAATTCAAATGGACCGGGCCTGGCCACTGGTTTTGCGAGCGGTCCCAGGCATGCACCATGGTCTGGCGCAAGTAGCGCAAGAGTTTTGGATTATTTTCCGGCAACGCCATTTCGTGCTGCCAGCGCGGGTAGTGGCCGTAAATTTTCACCTGATCAATCGCCTGGCCGGCGTGGCAGTCGCGCAGCTCCGGCGGGCGATCCGCCGTCAGCACCAGCAGGGGCACGGCGCTCAGACTGGCTTCAATGATGGCGGGAAAAAAATTGGCGACGGCGGTGCCGGACGTGCAAACCAGGGCCACCGGCTGCCCCGAGGCCTTGGCCAGGCCCAGCGCGTAGAAAGCCGCCGAGCGTTCATCGAGCACGGAGAGGGACTGAATTTCCTTCTGGCGCGCGAACGCCCAGGTCAGCGGAGCAGACCGTGAGCCCGGCGCAAGGACGGCATGCTTTAATCCCAGTCGTGCCAAAGTGCCGGCGACCACGGCGCCCCAGAGGCAATTGACATTCGGGATGGCGGGCGCAGGCATGAAACGAATTCTGCAAATTTTGTTTAAGCTGTCGAAAGGTCTTTTCTTACCGCAAGGTGTCGAGCAGCGCCTTGAGCTTGAGTTCAGTCTCAGCTTTTTCGCCGGCGGGGTCGGAGCCCTCGACGATGCCCGCGCCGGCATACAGCCGTGCGTGCGGGCCGTCCATCAGGGCAGAGCGAATGGCGACGACAAATTCGCCGTCGCCCGCGTGGTCGAACCAACCGACGGTCCCGGCATAAAGGCCGCGTTCAATGCGCTCCAGCCGGGCAATGTCCGCGCAGGCGGCGGCGCGCGGTTGGCCGCCGACGGCAGGCGTGGGATGCAAGGCGGCGAGCACCTCGAGCAGATGCAATGGCACGGGCAGGGTCGCTTGCACGGGCGACCAGAGGTGCTGCACATTGGTCAAGGCCAGCAGTCGCGGGCGGGCTGACACTTCAGGTTGCAGGCCGAGGCCGGTGAGGCGGCGCAGGATGGATTCAACCACCACGCGGTGTTCGCGCAGATCCTTGTCATGATTTAACAGCGCGCGACCGAGGCGGGCATCCTCGGGCGCAGTGCGGCCGCGGGGCGCGGAACCGGCGAGGGCTTCGGTTTCCAGCGCGCGGCCCTGCACGCGCAAAAGGCGTTCGGGCGAAGCCCCGATGAAGCTTTGTCCGCGCCCGTTGGCGAAGGAGAAACTATGGCAGGCGGGAAAACGTTCGCGCAGGCGGTTGAGCGTGTCCAGCGGGAGAAAGGGCGACGATTGCGCGAGGTCGTAAGCCCGCGCCAAAACAATTTTCCGATAGGCGCCCGCGTGAATGCGCGTGAGAGCCTCCGCCACCGCCGCCTCGAACCAGACCGCCCCGCCGGCTTCCGCAACCGTGAAATGCGGCGCGAGGCCGGGCACTGCGTCAGTCGCGGGCGCGGCGTAGGGGAAGGAGGAAAACTTCGCGTGGGCGGCAAGCACACGGCCCGCGAGCAACTGGGGGTCGGCCTCAGGGGTCACGCGGATATTGGCCACGGCCAGATAGCAGCCCTGATTCGACGCCACCTGCCAGCGCGGAAGAAAGACGGTCGCGGGCGCGAAGGCCGCGGTCTTTTCCAAGGAATCTCCGAAAGTGAAGCCGGCAAAAAAATGCGGGCCGGCGCGCGGAGTGTCGAGATCGCCGATGGCGATGACGCGGGAGAGGGCCTCGTCCGCCCAGGCGCGGGTTTGCTGGAAGCGTTCGGGTCCTTGAAAAGTCGCGGATTCGACGACATCGGCGCCGGCCAAAGCGGTGCCCGAGCCCGGGTGTTCGAGATAGAAATGCAACTCGCGCGGCTCGTAGATGGACTGCAAGACCGCGAGCGGATCGATGTGCCGGACTTCGAGCGAGATGCTGGCCAGGCGCGCGCGACCGTCGGCGCGGGCCTGGTCGCGGCAAAACGCGAGAAATCCGGCGAGGGCCGCCGGATTGTCGCGGGGAAAACGCTCTTCCGGCACGCGCTGCATGGGAAAAAATTATTTCGCGGTTTCCGCGGGCTTTTCCGCTTCGAATTTGGGAAACAGGATGATTTTTTCGCCGAGCGTGGCGCCCGTCAGTCGGGTGCCCCAGGTCAACTGGCCGTCCCATTTCTCGATGGGCGGTTGTCCCAGCAACGCGAGCACGCGCGCGGAGATTTCCGGCATCACGGGCGCGAGGACGACGGCGGTCAGACGCACGCCTTCGGCGAGAAAGGCCAGCGACGTGGCCGTCCGCGCCTGATCTACGGGGTCGGCGGACTTGGCGAGCTTCCAAGGCGCGCGCGTTTCGAGGTAGCGATTGAGCGCCTTGACAAAGGCGTTCAAGCGGTCGAGCAAGGAGTGAAATTGGTACTCATCGCAGAGCGGATAGATCGTCGGCGCAAATTCTTCCCAGGCGGTGCGCAGGGCGCGCTCCGGCTCCTCGGCAATGGTGGGCGCGGGCACCAAGCCGCCGCTGTAACGGGAGCCCATGTTGAGCAGGCGTGCGAGGGAATTGCCGAAATCGTTCGCCAGCTCGCTATTGTAGCGGGCGACAAATTGTTCGGTGGTGAAATCCGCGTCCTGGCCGATGACCATTTCGCGCAGGAGAAAGTACCGGAAGGCATCGGGCCCAAAGCGTGCAATCAGGTCGAGCGGGCTGTCGTGCTTCAGGCCAAGAGCCTTGGCTTTTTCGATGTCACTCTTCGATTCTTTTTTTCCGCCGGACAGCCACCAGCCATGGACGAGCAGGCGCTTCGGCAGGGGCAGGCCTGCGGCGTGGAGCATAATCGGCCAGTACACCGCATGCGGGGGCACGAGAATATCCTTGCCGATGACGTGCAGGTCGGCCGGCCAGCGTTCACCAAATTGGGCGGTGCCGTAACCCACGGCGGAGATATAATTTACCAGCGCGTCAAACCACACGTAGGTGACGTAATTTTCATCAAACGGCAGCGAAATGCCCCAGGACAGGCGATCCCGCGGACGCGAGATGCAGAGCTCGTTGACCGGTTCCTTCAAAAATTCGACGACCTGTTTTTGCCGGTAGGCCGGGAAAATCCAGTCCGGGTTTTGCGTGAGAAACTCGCGCAGCCAGTCCTGGTGCCGGCCCAGGCGGAAGAAATAGTTGGGCTCGACGATTTCACTGACGTCGCCAAAAATCTCCGGCCACTTGCCGTCGACCTTGTCTTTTTCGAGTAGAAATTGCTCCTGGCGCGCGCTGTAGTAGCCGCGGTATTCGCCGAGGTAAATATCGCCCTGGTCGTAGAGCTTTTGCAGCACGGTCTTAACGACTTGCTGGTGGCGCGGCTCGGTGGTGCGAATGTAATCGTCGTTGCTGATGTGGAGCGTTTTTAGCAAGACCTGGAATTCGGCGGCAATCTGATCGCAAATGGCCTGCGGCTCGACGCCTTGGGCGCGCGCGGCCTGCTGGACCTTGGTGCCGTGCTCATCCAACCCGGTCAAAAAATGCACCGACTCACCCCGCAAGCGTTGGACGCGCGCAATGGCATCGGCCAAAACCTTCTCATAGGCATGGCCGATGTGCGGCGAACCATTGGCGTAATCAATGGCGGTCGTGAGATAGAATTGCTTCATGAACGGGAGCCCGCGGTGGGCGAAACCGTCCAATGTACCGGAAGTTGCGCGGCGGGCAAGCCTCGCGTGTGCGGAGGCGGTGGGCAGCAAGCGGCCGGCAGCGTCCATCCGTTTCGTCGAGCGTGCACCGCCGCCGGGTTAAAAGTTGACCCGTTGGCAAAACGGTCATAAGCTAGGTTTATGATGAGATTTCTGTTTCTTACCCTCGGACTTTTCTTGCTCTCTTTTGAAGTCGCCCCAGCCGCGACGAAGCTGGCCGGAACCTACGACGGACCCGGCACCTTCTCTCTGGGCACGAGCGGCACGTTTTCGGCGCGGGTGCAAGTGGCTATCTTCAACGATGCCACGATGATGGCACGCACTTACAGCGGCGCCAACACCTCGGCGCTTTTTTACGGATTCATCAAGGGTAACGGTGTGGTCACGGGCCGGTACATCGTGGACGGCACGACGCAGGCGATCACGGGCTCCATCAATGCCAAGGGCTCATCTTATATTTTCGTGTTTGTTTACCAAACCCTGCAGGGCAATGTGACCGTGAAGGTGACAATGAAAAAGCAGCAGTAGCCGTGACCGCCGCAGAGGCGGGCGAATTTTTCGCGAAAAAATAGTTTTCGCCTTGCGGCAAGATTCTGCAAAAGTGGCGGCTCGCAAATCCATGAGCATTCGAAAATTTTGGGTGTTGGCGGGCGCAGTTGCACTCTTGGCGGGCTGCACAGCCAAGAAAAAGGAAGTGCGCGTGCAACTCGACTGGTTTCCGGAACCGGAACACGGCGGCCTCTATCAGGCGCTGGCCAAGGGTTATTTTGCCGACGAGGGCCTCGACGTGAAGCTGTTGCCCGGCGGCAGCAATGTCCTGGTGACGCAGTTCGTGGGCGCGGGGCAGGCGGAAATCGGCCAATCGGCCACGACGCAAATCATCCAAGCCGTGAACGGAGGTTTGCCGGTCATCAACGTAGCGTCGATTTTCCACCGAATGCCGACGGGACTGCTGATGCACGAGAGCAATCCCATCCATTCCTTTGCGGATTTGAACGGCAAGACCATCATGGGCCGGCCCGAGGCGGTGTACATTCCCTATCTCAAGAAAAAGTACGGGATTGATTTCAAGGTGGTGCCGCAGAGCTTTGGCCTTGCGCAGTTTTTGCAGGATCCGAATTTTATCCAGGAAGGGTTCATCACCGCGGAGCCGTATTTTATCGAGCAGGCGGGCGAAAAGGTAAAGTGGCTGGCCTTGTGGGACAGCGGCTACGAGCCGGCCATCGCCCTGTTTGCCAACACAGCCTGGGCGAAGGGACACCCGGAGGAATTAAAGGCATTTGTGCGTGCCTTTATCCGCGGCTGGAAAGACTACCTCGAGGGCGATCCCACGCCGGGCAACAATTTGATAAAACAGGTCAATCCCAAGACCGACGACGGCCTGACGAAATTCAGCCGCGACCGGATCATTCAATACAATCTGGCGAAAGGCGACCCGGCCCTCGGCGAGGACTACGGCACGCTCAGTCCCGAAAAAGTCAAAAATGAGATTGGCATCATGGAGGACCTGAAGTTGATCCCACCCGGCAAAGTCACCGTTGATAATGTGCTGACGTTGGATTACTTGCCGCCGCGCCGGGGCAATTGAGGCGTTGCACCGGTGACGTTACCGGCACTGGTGGGCAAATTTCCCGGCGTGAGAGTTAAGGACGGCGGTGTGACCGTCGCTGCACCCGGACGCTGGTGAAAGCTTTTCATCATGTTGTCCAAATCCTGGCCATAGCGTTTCCAGCCGGCTTCGGAAACCGTGACCATGAACACAAAACGCCGCGCGCCGGGGCCATCGACAAAGTAAAAAAGCTGGCGGTAGGGCTGGCTGGCCTCGGTGGTGAGCAGCACGTATTTGAACGCCAACCGTTGGTCGGCCGTGTGAAACGAATCGCGCACGGACAAACTGATGTACGGATCTTTGAGCGATTCCTTGACGGTGGCGTCCCCCAGCGCGAGCAAGTCCCCCTGCCCTTTCATTTCAGTGATTACGACATACGGCGCGCGATCGTCGTCCTTCGGGCCCATCACGATCGGATAAATTTCGCGCGTATCCCGGGCGATACCCCACCCGTCGGGTACTTGAAAGGCAAATCCGCCCACGGGGCTGTCGTAAGGAATGGGCGCGGCCAGCGCCAGCGCCGGCAGGGCCATCATCCAAACGCTCAGGCCAAGGCGCATGACTGGTTTTGCCGTCCGGTTTGCCGACTCATTTACCCGCGGTGCTTCTCAACCATGCGGTAAAAATGTTCGAACAGCGGATCGGCATCATTCGGGCCGGGGGCGGCCTCCGGGTGATATTGGACGGAAAACACCGGGAGGTCCCGATGCCGCAAGCCTTCGACGGTGCGGTCGTTGAGATTGATCTCCGTGACGACTGCGCCGACTTTTTCAATGTCCTCCGTGCGGGAGGCGAAGCCATGATTTTGCGCGGTGATGGAGACTTTGCCGGTCTCGAGGTTTTTCACCGGCTGGTTGCCGCCGCGGTGGCCGAACTT
>CAZLRH010000012.1:0-118286 GCA_964562015.1 uncultured Opitutales bacterium
ACGTTCGGCGGCTACACGATTTTGCGCTGCCTGGCGTATGACATGTTGGGCAGCCTTTACCTCGCGCTGAACCGGCAGAGCAACCAGCGCGAAACGCTCTTCGTTTTCCCCTCGCTGGTGTCGCAGGACAAGGAGTTTCACGAGCGCTTTCTCAATCACACCAAAAAACTTTGTTCCATCAGCCATGCGAACCTGCTGAATTTTTCGCGCCCGCTGATCATCCACAACAGCTACTGTCTCGTGGGCGAACACTTCGAGGGCCTGAACATCCCCGACCATCTCTCCCTGCTCACCGGCTCGCAGTTGAGCACCACGGAAAACACCGAGACCGCCAATTTGCCGCCCGCGCAGGTCACGCCCATTCTCGAGCAAGTGCTGACCGCGCTCGACTATGGTTACCAGTGCAAGGTCATGCACTTGAACCTCAACCCGACAAAAATTCTCCGCTCGTCCTACGGTGAGGTCAAAGTCTACGGCTTTCACTTTCTCGCCATTCTCGGGCAGGAATTATTTGAAATGCTCGTGTCCGCCGGCATTCCGCCGCTCAAGACGGACCCGAAGCGCTCCTTCCTCGGCACGACGGACATTTTGTCGCCGGAAGCCCGCCTGCGCACGCCGCTGGAATACCGTTCGGACGTTTACGCCATCGGGGTGGACACGCACTGGCTGCTCACCGGCCGCAAGCCGACTTCGCCTTACAAGCCGCCGTCGCACTTGGTCCCACATATCGAGCCGGGCTGGGACGCCTTCATCATCCACTGCCTGCAACGCAAGCTCGAGGACCGCTACCCGACGGCCGCCGCCGCGCTGGCGGACTTGCGCAATCTCGCTCAGTTGACGCCCGTCACCGCCGCCCAGCCGCTCGAGTTGATGCTCGCGCCGGAGCCCGAGGTTTTGGCGCCCCGGAAAAAAGGCGACACCAAGTCCCCGGTCAAAAAATCCAAACCCGTCAAGCCGCCGCGCAAACCGCGCAAGCCGCTGACCAAGGTGCAGCGCTTGCTGCTCATGGCCATTCCGGCGGTGCTCGCGGTGGCGTTGGGCGCGTTCATGTACATGAATTACGAAAGCGTGCTGGCGTCCGACGACGACGAGCTCGATCTCGCCATGCGCGCCAAGCCGGGCCAGACGCCGCGCCTGCATCTGACGATTGCTCCGCACAATGCGCTCATCAACATCCGCCCCGGCAAAAGCATCTTCACCGTCAACGACGGCGAACTGCCCCTGAATATTTCCAAGGGCAAAAAGATCATCGATATCGAGGCCACGGGTTACAAAACCCTGCATCTGCCCTACACGGTCACCAGTGACCCCGACCATTTGTTCATCAACCTCGAGCCCAATTGGGCGCAGGTGGATTTTACCACGGTGCCCGGCGCCACGGTGCGGGCGCTGCCCGCCAAGGGCGACCCAATTTATTTAGGCGTCGCACCCGAGAGCGGCAATCTGCACGTCACCAAAGGTCTCGTTGCCGGCAATTACACCTTCGAGGCCACCAAGGACCAATATCAGCCCGCCACCGTTACGGGTACGGGCCTCGAATTGGGCAAGTCGTATACCTTCACCCTCCGGCCGGTGGCCAAACCCGCCACGGTCACACTCACTAGCGAGCCGCCCGGCGCCACCGTGCGCATCGGCGACAAGGTCATGGGCAAGACTCCGCTCACCACCTCGGACGTGCCGGTGGACACGGATGTAACGCTCACCCTCGAGCAGCAGGGCTATCGTCCCGTCCAGCGGACCATTCGCGTGGGCCCGAGCGAGACGCGCGAGTTTTCCCTCGGCAATCTCTCCGCCAAGACCGGCGAAATTTCCCTGGCCTACACCATTGGCGGCCATGCGCCGACGCCCGAGGAACAGCGCGACACCAAGATCATCATCAATAACCAGCCCTATCCGGGCGCCACCCGCCGCATCCCCAACGTGCTCGAAAGCCCGAGTTATCACGTCGTATTTCAGAATCCTAATTATTTTCCCGCGGAGCAGACGGTCGCGGTGCAGGACGGGCAGGTCGCCGCGGTCCAGGCGGATCTGCTGCCGCGGCCCGCGCATGTGCTCATCCGCACTTCCCCCGTCGTGCCGGTCAATGTCCTGCTCGATGGCCGCCCGATGCGGCTCGGGGCGGATGGCGGGCTCGATCTGCCGCCGGACCAGACCGCGAAGCTCAAGGTCGAAGCCCAGAATTATGCCGGTTCCGCCCGTGAATTTAAGCTCGGGCCCAATCAATCCGAAACGTGGGACGTGCCCCTGCAAGTCCTGCCCGGCCCCACCGTCGGCCAGAATTACACCGTACCGTACTTGAATCTCGCGATGAATTGGATTCCCGCCGGCAACTACACCATGGGCAGCCCCGGCGGCGAACCCGAGCGCCGTCCTTCCGAAGGCGATCCCACGCAGGTCACCATCCCGGTTGGCTTCTGGGCGGGTCGCTACGAGGTCACGCAGAACCAATACCGCGCCATCATGAACGAGAATCCCTCGGAGTTTGGCCGCAATGCCCAGGGCAACGACCAATTCCCCGTCGACAAGGTTTCGTGGAAAAAAGCGGTCGAATTCGCGCGCCAGCTCACGGACCGCGAGGTCGCCGCCAAACGCGTGCCCGACGGCTACGAATACCGCCTGCCCACCGAGGCCGAATGGGAGTACTTTGCCCGCGCGGGTGTCACCTCGGCGTTTCCGGGCGGCGATCATGCCGACCAGACGGACGGCAATTTCGTCGGCACGTACCCGCGTGCCGCGGGCTCGGCCGTCACGTCCTCAAACACTTATCACGGCACCAAACCCGTCGGCTCCTACAAGGAAAACGCCTTCGGCCTCTTCGACGTCCAAGGCAATGTCGGCGAGTGGGTGCTCGACGCCTACAACTCCCGCCTGCCCGGCGTGCCCGTGACGGCGCCCGCGTTGCGCGACGGTGACGACCGCTCCAAGCGCTTTTACCGCGGCGGCAGTTGGTCCGACTTCGCCGCCGAATCCCGCCTGGCGTACCGCGACCCCGGCGTGAGCGTCAGCCCGGACACGGTATCTAATAAGATTGGTTTTCGCCTGGTACTCGCGCCGAAGATTGCGCGCGTCACGCCCTAACGTAGTGCTGCTGCGGAGTGCGCGCGGGCCTGTTTAACCTCGCCATCGCCGCCCTGAACGGGCATGACAGGCAGTTGCTCAAACTATGAAGGTTCGGTTCTGGGGAACGCGCGGGTCACTGCCGGCGCCGCTCACGGCCATGCAAGTCCGCGCCAAGGTCTTGCACGCCCTCGAAGCGGCGCATGGTCTCCATTTGCCTGCGCGGGTGGATGAACTGGCGGCGTTCGTGGACCAGCATCTGCCGTTTCACGTCCGCTCCACCTGCGGCGGCAACACCGCCTGCGTGCAGCTCAACACCGGCCACGCCGATTACGTGCTGCTCGACGCCGGCACCGGCATTCGCGATTTTGCCCATTGGTACCGCCAGACCGTGCTGCGCCGCACCCGCGTGAGTTTTCCGCGCGACACCACATTTCATCTTTTTCTCACCCATCTGCATTGGGACCACGTGCAGGGCCTGCCGTTCTTCTACCCGCTTTATTTGCCCGACCATCGCATCATCATTTACGGCGGCCACGACGGCCTTGAAGACGCCCTGCGCCTGCAATTCAGCGCCCCTTCCTTTCCTGTGCCGTACGATGCGCTCAAGGCCCGCCTCAGCTTTCAAAAGGTGACGCCCGGCGAAGCCCTCGAAGTGGCCGGCCTGCAGGTGCAAACCATCGCCCAGGACCATCCCGGCGGCTCCTTCGGCTATCGATTCACCCACGCAGGCCGCAGTTGCGTGTACTCGACGGACTGCGAACACAAACAGCCCGCCGTGCTCGCGCATGATTATCCCTTCCTGAATTTTTTTGCCGACACCGACCTCCTCATCTTCGACGCCATGTATTCGCTGGCCGACGCCAGCTACAGCAAGGCCGACTGGGGCCACTCCAGCAACATCATGGGCGTCGAACTCGCCGCCCGCGCCCGCGTGAAACGCCTCGCCCTCTTTCACCACGACCCGCACCAGGACGACGCCGCGCTCGAGGCCTTTCTCTTCAACTCGCGCATGTACATCGAGATGTTCCACCAGGAACAACGCAAAGCCCCCGGAGCGCCAAAATTCCCCCACGAGGTGCTCCTCGCCTACGACGGGCTCGAAGTGGAACTGTAGTGGAATCTTGGATAGGGATGAGTTCGCGCGGGACACTTTGGGGAAGTGCAAATTTCCGGAACGGCCTGTTTTAACCCGCGTCCAAGCGTATAATTCGGCCCAAAAGGGCCGCTCCCTGCTTGTGCGCTTGCCGAGGCCCCGCGCCTGTGGTATTGAGGGGCCATCCGCACCGTGTCCAGCACTCCTACGTTCCCCTCCGCCATTGCGCGCGAGCAAATCAACGACCTGCCCCTCGCCCGTTATGAAGGCCCCGTGACCGTCATCGGCGACCCGCGCGAGGTGCCCGCCGCCGTCGACTACTTGCGGCACGAGACCCTGCTCGGTTTCGACACCGAGTCCCGCCCGTCCTTCCGCCGCGGCGACAACTATCCGGTCTCGCTGCTCCAGATCGCGGGCTCCGAGCGCGTGTTTCTCTTTCAATTGCTCCAACTCCAGGATTTGGCGCAGGTCTACGCGTTACTGGCCGACCGCGCCATTCGTAAGGCCGGCGTCGCCATCCGCGACGACATCCGCAAGCTCCAGGACTTGCACCCGCTCGAGCCCGGGAACTTTGTCGAAATCAGCGACCTCTCCCGCCGCCTCGAGGTCAGCAACACCGGCCTGCGCAGCCTGTGCGCGATTTTCCTCGGCTTCCGCGTTTCCAAGGGCGCGCAGGTGACCAATTGGGCCCTGCCCAAGCTTTCGCCCACGCAAATCGCCTACGCCGCGACGGACGCATGGGTCAGCCGCCTCCTTTACCTCAAGCTCGCCGAGTTCGGCCAGCCCGTGGCGGAATTTCGCCCGGCCCAGCGCCCCGCGCACGATGACCGGCGCTCCCCCGACGACCGTGGCCGCCATGACGACTGAAACACCGAGTCCGGACCACGTCCGCACCTCGGCCGCCGCCGTGGGGCTCGACGCCACGCGCCGCCATATTTTTTTGTGCGCGGACCAGTCCATCCCCAAATGCTGCAAGCGCGAGGAAGGCCTCGCGGCGTGGGATTTTCTCAAGCGGCGGCTGAAGGAGCTGGGTCTATCCGACCGCGGCGGCATCGCGCGCTCGAAGGCCAACTGCCTGCGCGTCTGCGAGCAGGGCCCCGTGGCCGTTGTTTATCCCGAAGGCGTTTGGTACCACTCCTGCAACCCTGCCAATCTCGAGCGCATCATCCAGGAGCACCTCGTCGGCGGGAAACCGGTCGCGGAGTTGAAGATTTTTTGAGTCCGTCTGAAAAGGAGATCGGAACGAGCGTGGACGGTTGTTGAGGATATTCTTGCCAGTATCTTTAAAAGCGGAGTATTCGTACGCGAAATGAAGCGTTCGGAGCGATTTTGGGTTCTTTGCTCCCTACCTGTGGCTTGGGCATTTGGGCTATTTCTTTTGCCGACTGGGATTGGAGCGTCGGGCTTTTTGAATTTTATGGATGAGGTTTATACCGATTCCTTTCTCCTCTTCTACATCCTTACCCTTTACTTGATGGTGCGGCGATTTTGGGGCAAGGACAAGCGTGGGATCAAGCTCTGGTGTTATGCGCTGTTGCTTACGCCCCTATTTGCTTTAGCTACTGCCGAACTGGTGATGGCCTGGATTAATGCCTTGAATCGGGGTTTGGCCTTGGGCGCCGTAATTAACGCGCCTGCGCGCCTTCTTTTAGTTTGGCATTTGGCATCTATTGTTTAGCGTTTTCCCATGCCCGAACCCACCCTCACTGCCGTGCTCGAAACCACCCAAGGCGTCATCGAATTCCGCCTTTTTCCCGACGTGGCCCCCAAGGCCTGCGCCAACTTCACCGGCCTGATTGAAAAAGGCTACTACGACGGCATTATTTTTCATCGCATTATCAAGGATTTCATGATTCAGGGCGGCGACCCCACCGGCACTGGCAGCGGCGGCAAGTCCCTCTGGGGCAAGAATTTCGAGGACGAGTGCACGCCCAACGTCAAGTTTGACCGCAAGGGCCTGCTCGCCATGGCGAACGCCGGCCCCGGCACCAACGGCAGCCAGTTCTTCATCACCACCGTCCCCACGCCGTGGCTCCAGGGCAAGCATACGATTTTCGGCGAGGTCACCAAGGGCTACGATGTCGTCCAGAAACTGGAAGCCGTGCGCAAGGATTACAACGACCGCCCCGTCGAGAAGCAGGCCATTTTGAAGGCGTCGGTGCGCAAGGAGTAGTCGGCCATTCGCTTCCGTCGTAGCGCGGTGGCTACACTCCCTTTTACCCGCTTGCGTTTAGTAATTGATATACGGCCCTTTGCGAAAGAATGGAGAGTTTTGAGGATTCCGATGGGGCCGGTGAGTGGGAAAAAGCCGTGGGACACCCTTAAGCCCTTTTCCCGACCCATCCCCCGCATTCGCTCTCACGCACGTGATTCACCTCTAACATCTAGTCCAAGAAAGATGATTCTCGAAGTCGCCATCCTCGACGTAAAGCCAGGCCAAGAAGCGGCCTTCGAGCGCGATTTTGCCGAAGCGTCGGCTTACATCAGCAGCGTTGCCGGGTATGTTTCGCACGAGTTGCAGCGCTGCGTCGAAAAGAAGAGCCGATATATTTTGCTCGCGCGCTGGAAGACGTTGGAAGCGCACACCGAAGGATTTCGGAAGTCGCCGCAGTATTCCGAATGGAAGAAACTCTTACATCACTATTACGATCCGTTTCCCGTGGTAGAGCACTATTCGCTGATTCACGGAAAAGGGTAGGATGCTGTTAGAACCAAGCGCGGAGGACGCCTCCTTTTCAGTAAGTAACCGCGCGCGGCGATGACAGCTTCAGGGTAGGGCGCGCTGCCCTCAGCGCGCCGCTCTCTGGTCCCGCGCTCTTTTCCCCAGCGATTGGCGTGGAAACTGCATACCTTCTTTTTCCATGGTCAAAGCCGCCGACTCGCACGCCCTGTTTCGCACTTGCCCCCGCGCGCCCTCGGTGCTCGCGCTGCATGGTTTCACGGGTGGCGGGGCGGATTTTGCGCCGCTGGCCGACGCATTCCCGCAGCTGGCCTGGCGCGCACCCGATTTGCCCGGTCACGCCCCGAAACCCCGCCGCCGCGGCTCTCCGCGCGACGACAGCTCACTGGTGGCGGCGATTCGTTACCTGGATTTTCGCACGCGCCCCAAGAATCGCGAAATCCTGCTCGGCTATTCACTCGGCGCCCGCCTCGCGCTGCGCTTTGCGTTGGCCCGCCCTCGGCGTTTTTCCGCGCTCGTGCTCATTGCCGCCTCGCCGGGCCTGAGCGATCCGGCCGCGCGCGCCGCCCGGCGCGAGGCCGATGAAAAACTTGCGCAGGAAATCCTCGCCGGCGGCGTGCCCCCATTTCTCGAGCAATGGCGCGCCCGCCCGCTGATCGCCACGCAAAAGAAAATTCCCGCCGCTTGGCGGGCCGAGATGGAGGCGCGCCGCCAGCGTTTGCGGGCGGAGGGCCTGGCGGCCAGCTTGCGTGAATTTGGCCAGGCGGTCCTCGACCCGGTGGACGAACTGCTGCCCTGGCTGCGCTTGCCGGTGCTGCTGGTCGCCGGCGCGGAGGATCCCGTCTACGTGGCGCACGCCCACGCGATGCAAAAACAAATGCCCGCGGCCGAAGTCCTCATCGTGCCGGGGGCCGGGCACCTCGCGCACCTCGAAAACCTGCCCGCGTTTGCGGCCGGCTTCGGCTCGTTTCTCTCCCGTCTGCCCGACGCCGCCCGCCGGAGCTGACGCGCCTTACGGAATGCGCGTCAACGGCTGACCCGGCTTCGTCAGTTGATAAACTCCCGTGCACGTGGTGAAATCGCCGCCGTACACATAGAGTTTGCCGGTGGACGCTTCCCAGAACGCGACGCTGCCGTTGTTGTACAACGGGGTCAGGCCGCTCAAATTCACCGGCGCCTCGGTGGCGGGCGGGGGTTTGATGGTCGCGATGTCCGGACCGAGGAAATTTTGCGCCCAAGTGACGTAGCCCGCAAGGCAGGCGACAACGCCGAGGCCGGTCGCCAGCCAGCGCCGGCGCGAAGAGGTGGAGTTCGTATTCATAGGAGGATGGGGAGAAAAAAGGTGGAAGAAAAAATCACACGAGCTTGCGATACGCCGCGGCATCGAGCATTTCCGCCGCTTTGGCCGGCTCGGCCAGGCGCACTTTCAGCATCCAGCCCGCGCCGTAGGGGTCCTGGTTGACCAACTGCGGCTCCGTCTCGAGCTTGCCGTTGACCTCAAGGATTTCCGCCGTCAGCGGCATGAACAAATCCGACGCGGCCTTCACGGACTCGACCACGCCGAACGCGCCCGTCGCGGTGAACTTTACGCCGACGCGCGGCAGCTCGACGAACACGATGTCGCCCAGGCTTTCCTGGGCATAATCAGTGATGCCGACGATGGCCGTGCCATCGGGTGACGGCTTCAGCCATTCGTGTTCCTTGGTGTAGCGCAAATCGTCCGGTACGTGGCTCATGGGCGTGAGTATGAAAGAGGCTTTCGCGAATGATGGGAAGCAAATAGGCGCGGTTCAGGTCTTGGCCTTATGCAGGGGTGGTTTGGCGAAGTGCAGCGGCACCAGCGCCCCGCGCAAATCCACCGCCACCGTGGTGCCGGCTTCGAGCACGCGCCGTTCCACCAACGCGCTGCCGATGGGCTTGTTCAACACCGGCGACATCGTGCCGGAAAGCACTTGGCCCACGACTTGGCCGTCAGCGAGCACCGGCATCCCTGCGCGCGCCAGCCGCCGGTCGTCGAGTGTGAAAAACACCACACGCCGCGCCGGTTTCGCCGCCACTTCCGCCGCGAGCGCCTCGCGGCCCAGAAAGCCATCGGGCTTGTCCAGTTTCACGGCCCAGCCCAAGCCCGCCTGAATCGGCGAAATCTCGCGGCTGATTTCGTGACCATACAAAGGCATCCCCGCTTCGAGGCGTAAACTGTCGCGGGCGCCGAGCCCACAGGGCCGTGCGCCGAGGACGCTGCCGGCCTCCAGCAACGCATCCGCGAGCGCCGCCGCGCGATCCGGCGCGAGATAAAATTCAAAACCGTCCTCCCCGGTGTAACCCGTCCGGCTGGCAATGACCGGAATGCCGGCCACCGTGGTTTCGACAAACGCAAAGCGCGGCAAATCCACCAGCCCGGCACTCTTGGCAGCCAGCGGCGCCGCCGTCTCCACCGCCAGCGGCCCCTGCCACGCCAGTTGCGCGTACTCGGCGGAAACGTTGCGCACCTCGCAATCGAACCGCTCCGCGTGTTCCTGCAACCACGCCACATCGCCGGGCGTGTTGCCGGCATTCAGGCAGATGAAAAAATCCTGCGGCCCCTTGCGATAAACGATGATGTCATCCACCACGCCGCCATCGGGCGCGCACATCAACGTGTACCGCGCGCGGCCTACCGCCAGATCCGCCATGCGGTTCGTCGCGATATGGTCAACAAAGGCGACCGCACCCGGACCCGTCACCGTCGCCTCGCCCATGTGCGAGACATCAAAAAGCCCGGCGGCCATCCGCGTCACGCGATGCTCCTCGAGAATGCCGGAATATTGCACGGGCATTTCCCAGCCGGCAAACGGCACGAGCCGCGCGCCGTGGCGGACATGCCAGTCGTACAAAGGAGTGCGCAGAAGCTCGTTGCTCATGGAACCAGATGGGCGAGGGCCACCGATGCCGGTTCCCCAGCGGGAATCGGGCCGCGCGGCCAATCCCTGCCACGGTGCAGGAAAACGCCGTCAGCGCAAACACCTTTCTGCTGCGCCCTAGTTTCCGCTCGCCGGTGCCGCCGAATAAATCGCGATAATCTCGGTCACCTGGCGGTTGTGGTCGGCCAAAGTAATTTTGCCGGCCTTGTACTGGGCGTCCACCGCGGCGACATTTGCTTCCATTTCAGCGTAGGAATTCTTCACCGGCTGCAACGTGACGTTGATTGAGCCCGGCGCGAGTTTTGGCGCGGTCCGGGTGACGCTGGACGTGCCGAATTTGGAAAAATGCGCGAGGGTCGTCACCGGGCGGATGTTTACGCTGACAATGCGGAAGCCGGGCTTCGTGATCTTCACCACGTAGGATTGCTGCGTGCTCATCTCGGCGGCGAGCGGCGTTTTGCCCACGACAAAATCATTCACCGCGACATTCGCGTCGGCGGGCGTCGAGCGGATTTCCACTTCCTGCATCGCCGGGGCCGGCGCGGGTTTGGCTTCCGCCGGGTTGGCGGGCGCAGCCTCGGCCGGTTTGACGGCGCCAGCCGGTTCGGGCGCAGCGGCGCTCTTGCCGGCGGTTGCACTTTTGCAACCGGAAAGGCACGTGATTGTAACGGGGAGAACCAGCAACGAGAGATACTTGGACAGGGTATTCATGGGGTAAAGAGTTCAAAGAGCCGAGTCGATGCGCGCGGGTCAAGCTCGCAGATACCGGTGGCGCGCACGAGCTTCGGCCAGGAATAGGTACCCTGCTGCCATGTCTTGGTTTGGCGGGCCGTTGGGGCGCTCGCGAAAAAAAGCCCCAGGCCTCACTCCCGCACCTGGCCGGTACCGAGGATGATGTATTTATACGTGCACAGTTCGCGCAGGCCCATCGGCCCGCGCGCGTGCAGCCGGTCCGTCGATATCCCAATTTCCGCGCCCAAGCCGAATTCAAAGCCATCCGTGAAACGCGTCGACGCGTTCCAATACACGGTCGCGGAATCCACTCCAGCCAGGAACCGCCGCGCCGAAACTTCGTTCGTCGTCACAATCGCATCTGAATGCGCCGAGCCGTAGTGATTCACGGCCGCGATGGCGGCGTCGAGGTCCGGCACGATTTTGATCGCGATGATGAGCTCGAGGTACTCCTCGGAAAAATCCTTCTCGGTCGCGGGCACGACCTTCAGGCCGGGCGCTTCTTTTTGCAGCAACGCCCGCGCGGCCTCGTCGGCACGCAATTCCACATGATGCTTGGCCAGCGCCTGCGCGAGGCGGGGCAGCAGCGCCGGCGCGGCCCCCGCGTGCACGAATAAATTCTCCGCGGCGTTGCACACGCCGGGACGCTGCACCTTCGCATTGATGACGATTTTCTCCGCCAGCGCGGCGTCGGCATCGCGATCCACGTAAATCGTGCACACGCCCTTAAAGTGCTTCACCACGGGCACGGTCGCATTCTCCGCCACGAAACGAATCAGCGCCTCGCCACCGCGGGGAATTACACAATGAATGTACTGGTCCAGTTTCAACAACGGCAGCAGCGCCGCGCGGTCGGTCGTCGGGACGAATTGCACGGCGTGCGCGGGCAGCCCCGCCTCCACCAGCGCCTCGCTGAGCAGCGCTGCCAGGGCGGCATTGGTTTCAAAAGCTTCCTTGCCGCCGCGCAAAATGCAGGCGTTGCCGGACTTCAGGCACAGAATGGCGCAATCAATCGTCACGTTCGGGCGCGATTCGTAAATGATGGCGACCACGCCGAGGGGCACGCGAATTTTGCGGATGTCCAAACCGTTCGGGCGCACGATGCGCTCCAATTCCTCGCCCACCGGATCCGGCAGCTTGATTACTTGGCGCACGCTTTCCGCCAGGGCCGCGAGGCGCGCGGGCGTGAGCGTGAGGCGCTCAATCATGGGCTTGGCCAGCCCGGCGGCGGTGGCTGCGGCCACGTCGCGCGCATTAGCGGCCAGCACGGCCTTGGCCCCTTCGCCCAGCAGTACCGCGAGCTTCTCCAGCGCGGCATTTTTGCGCGCGGATTCCGCCGTCGCCAGGATGAGCGACGCCGCGCGGGCCTGCTGCCCGAGGGTCTCGACGAGGGCGTTAAAGGACATGGAAGAAGGCGGAAAGGAGAAGGTAGAATGTAGGAGGTAGAAGGCAGAAGTCAAACGGCGGCGCAGGTGGGTAGTGTCCTAATTTCACCAGAAACAAGACGGCGGGCTGAGGGCAGCCCGCCCTACCCCAGGCAAATGCTTTAGGTAGGGCGCGCTGCCCTCAGCGCGCCGTTTCAACTTAGGACTTTGCCTGCAGGTGGGTACGTCAGTTGCGGTTTGAGGTAGGGACGTTTCTCCGAAACGTCCGCAGGTGCCTCGGAGAGGCTTCTTGCTTCGCTAAACGCGCCGGAAAGAATCTTAGCAGCAGGGCTGAGGCTGTTGCTACACTCCACCATTCCCGCCACCCGTCACTCACTTCCTACGCCAGCGCCACCAATTTCCGCAAATCGTCCGCGCGCTTCTGGATTTCCGCGATGCCTGCCGCTTCCAGCCGGTCGCATGAAAAAGATTCCACCGTCAGGCTCGCCACCACCGTGGCGAAAATCATCGCCTGCTTGAATTGCGCAAACGTGGGTTTTGCCTGATTGCCCGCGCCGGTGAGGGTGGCCAGCGCGCCGAGCAGCGCCCCCGCGAAGGAATCGCCCGCGCCGGTCGGGTCGTGCAATTCCAGCACCGGATACGCCGGCAGCGCAAACAGGCCGTCCGGGTGAAACAGATACGCGCCGTGTTCGCCCTTTTTGATGATGATGTACTTGGGCCCGAGCTTGCGCAGCGCCTGGCCGGCGCGAATGAGGTTGGTCTCGCCCGTGAGAATGCCGGCCTCGCTGTCATTGATGACGAACAAATCAATCGTCCGCAGCACCGCCAGCAGTTCGTCGCGGGTCGTTTCAATCCACAGGTCAATTGTGTCCGCCGCCGCGAACACTTCCGGGCGCAGCGCCTTGCGCACGTGGAGTTGCAGGGCCGGGTGGATGTTGCCGAGCAGCGCGTATTCGCTCTGAAGGTAAATCTCCGGCAGCTGCGGGCGAAAACGCTCAAAAACATTCAGGTTGATTTCAAGCGTGTCGCGGCGGTTGAAATTCTCGTGGTACTTGCCCTTCCATTCAAACGTCGGGCCGGATTGGTCCACTTGCAAGCCGGCGAGGTCGATGCCCCGGGCGCGCAGGCGCTCGAGATCGCGCGGCGCAAAATCATGCCCCACCACGCCCACCAGGCGCGTCGGCGCGAAAAAACTCGCGGCCAGCGCGGCATAGCTCGCCGAGCCGCCGAGAATTCGCTCGCCGCTTGCGCGCGGCGTGATGATGTTGTCATATGCGACCGAGCCCACGACGAGCACGGCGGCCGGAGTGGCGGGTTGCGGAGCGAGGCGGAGGAGTTCGAGGGCCATGGAAAAAGAAGTTGGAATTTGGAAGTTAGAAGGCCGAAGTTGGAAGTCAGAAACGAAACGGAGCGAGGCAGAACCGGAATCTCCGGCCATTATCCTTCCGTGCCCTGGGCCTCATTCGCCTATTCTAGACGATGCTTGGCGTCCTCAAGGTGGAAATGCAGGAACTGGATGGCGTTGAGCGCGAGGCTGTGGAAAATTTCCCCGCGGCGCACCATCTGATCCACCTCGGACAGCGGAAACACGCCGATTTGCAGTTCCTCGTGCGGGTCCCAGCTCATCGGCGCGTGCATCACGCAATTTTCGACCAGCACGAAATGGACGGCGTTGGTTTGCAGCGCGGGATTCGGCGCGGCGCGGCCCAGCGGCATTGCCGGGTGTCCAGCGTGGCCGGTCTCCTCCAGCAATTCGCGCTGCCCCGCCGTCAAGGGGTCCTCACCGGGATCAATCACGCCGCCCGGCGGCTCCCACGATAGCTTGCTCACCCCGAAGCGCCATTGCCGCACGAGAATCAACTCATGCCGCGGGGTGAGCGCCAGCACATTGACCCAGTCCGGCGCTTCGAGAATGAAAAAATCATCCTCACGCGCGTCCACCGTGTGCCGCATCCGCCGCTGCCACACGCGAAAAACGCGGCAGTCGGCCACCTGCGTCTGCTGCAGCGTCACCCAAGCCGCCGGTGGCGCAGTGCGACCGGTGGAACGGGGCGGGACTTGGGGGTCGGCCATGGCCGCAGAATTAATTATTGTCCGGCGGGCGTGGTGGCCGGTGCGCTCGCGGGCGCTTTCGGCGTCGGCGGCGGAATATTAATTTTCGTTCCGACCTGCATGCGGTTCGGATTCAGGCTGGGATTCGCCGCTTCGATGGCTTCCACGGTTACGCCATATTTTTTGGCGATTGTGCTGAGAAACTCTCCGCTCAGCACCGAATGCACCTGGCCTCCGGGCGGCGGCGGCGTGCCGGGCGCGGCGGAACCACTGGAGGTCGCAGCAGCCGCGGCGGCGGCGGGCGCCGGGGAGGTCAGCTTCGCGACGATTTGCTGGATCGAGTCGCTCTGCGCCTTAATCTGGGTGCGGTCCTCGCTGACCATCGTGCCCAGTTGTGTGAGCGTGCTTTGCGCGGAGGTCTTGAGCGAATCTACGCTGCCGCTGACGGACTGCACGCGCGTGCTCAGCGCCGAAGTCGTGTCCGCGAGCTTGCTCAACGTGTCGTTCGCGTCGGCGTATTGTTTCTGCAACGCCTTGACGCTGGCGGTGACGTTCGCCACGTCACTGCTCAAGCTGGCGCTGGCCTCGGTGGCCGAGGAGCGGCTGTTCAAGGCGATAAAGAGCGCGGCGCCGCCGAGCAAAATGCCGACGATGCCGATGAAAACAGGCACCATGGCGCTGCCGCCGGTTTTAGTGGGAGTTTCGACGTCCATAGAGTAATTGGTTGGAAGGGGAGGTAACAGTAACTATTTGCGCGGGCGGGGCAAGCCCGGTTTCCACCCCTCGGGACGGTCACGCACCCTCGCTATTCGACCTTCGGCCGGCCCCTACGAAGGGCCCTTTGCCGACGGCACTTTATGGCGCCATGGTGGTGAATACGCCGCGCCGGAACCCTTCCGGCACGAAACGGACCCGTACATATTCGGCGTCGGCCAGCCATTGCGGGGTCTCCTTCTCCGGCAAATAGCCCTCAGTCCCCACCTGGCCGAAGAGAAACAGCGCTGACACGCGCCGGAGCTCGAACGCCCCCAATCGGACAGGAAAAGGATTCTCCATGGAGGAACCGAAGTTCGTCTCTCCCGGCACCGCTTCGGCGCGCTTCACATTGACCAGCAGATCAAACTCCACCGTTTCCCGCCACGGCGGCTCAGGCCGAAGGGCCGGACGCAATTCCACCAATCCCACCGACACTTGGTTGGCGCTATTGGTGGTCATGGTCTTCACCCCTAAGACGTAAGCGCCTTCGTGCCCCACGGCGCCGGGATGCAGCGGAACCCGGCCAATGAGTTCAAAATGGCCCGCCACAAACGTGATTTCCCCTCGGAGTTCGGCGGGCGACTGCGCCAGTTGCTTTTTGACCGCCGGCGTGAAAATGGCGAAATAAAGGTGATCGGGATTCCGCCAGCTCCGCACCAACGCGGCACCATAGGTGCGGACGGCGCTGGCAAAATTAAACGGCAGCCCGAAGAATGAAAGGGTGGCGAGTCTTTCGCCGGGCGGGCTGTCCTCGTGGCCATTGACCATCCATTCCGTATCGGAGACGCTCGGGCGGTCCGGCCACACCAGGGTCCAGTCGCATTTCTGGGCAAAATAAACCGTTCCGGGATTTTCACGCAAAAAATCGCCCGTTAGGTTTCCGCGCACGAAGAAGGCCGTGCCCCCACGGTGGGAAACGTCGTCATAGCCAGTTATTTTGAGCGTCAGGGGAAACGGTGTACCCGCGATGGCGGCGGCAGAACGGCTTGCTTCGACCGCAACGGGCGCTCCCCAATTGGCCCACGCGCACGCCAAGCCAACCCCCGCCGCCAGTGCCAACAACCCGGCCCGCCTGCGGCGTCGATAGAGAGACGTTGCGGCGGACAGTACAGAAACAAGGAGTAGGAGCGTTACGCCGCTGCCCAAGGTGGCGCCGGCGCCTCTGACCTCAACCAGGCCGGTTACGCTAAAATACGCCAGCAAGAACCCGCCAAAAAGGGCCAACCCCAAAGGGGGCTTCTTGAAATAGATCGCAACCAGCAGGGCGGCGCCTAGGCCCAGGGCCAAGACTCGCGCATAATCTCCCAAAATCGCCCATGTTGCCCACCCGGCGAAATGATAAGCAGTCAACGTCAGCCCCTCCACCAGCAACGGTGGCAGGAAGCAGAAGCAAAAGAGAAACAATATTTTGGTCGTGAGTAAACGTTCGGGCGATAGTGGCAGCGTGCGCCAATGCGCCCGTTCTTCCGTGGGCGAATCGGCCGCCACCAGCCGCGCCACGATAAGGAAAAGCAGAAAGAGACCGCCAAAGAAGAAGACGAAATCCCCTAAAAACAGATAATTTGAGCCGCCCCTTAGATCGGTCTCGTCCACTCGAAGGAACAGAAGGAAGCCTGCAATCGGGGCGGCGCCGATCACCGCGAGCCATGCCCACCAAAGCACCAGACGACGCCAGAGGAGCCGCCAGTCCTTTTTTACTATGTGCCAAATGATGTTGCTCACGCGGGGCAGCGCTGTCGTTCGGCCGATTGGCCATCCCCGGGTCGTTGGCCGAGTGGCATGCTGGCAGGCTTGGTGGAAGCACGTTTCATCACATTAAAAAACCGCCTAAGTGGTTATACCTTAAAAAGCGAGTTGTCGGGCATGAATGCAGAAGGCTTGGTGGTCTGGGCAGAGGTTACCGGCGCACCCGGGCACGGACTCATTAAACCCCAGCTTGCCGGGAAAATTGCAAAGTCTTTTTATCCCGCTCAACGGCCGGAGTTGAGACAGGGTGGCCAGTGGATGCTTCTTGTTCCCCCAAAATCCCGGCTTGAATCCGGTCCGCGGTTTTGCTAGCCTCACCGTTTGCTTGTTTAACCGCCCTCCGGCCGCCCTGCCGGAGCGATTCAGATTGGCGCCGCCCGGCCCACCCCCGGCCAGCGGCGTCCAGCAAATGAATCGTTCCGCTGTCCGGGTGCCGTGGATCTTTATATCTCCCATGAACTTATCGTCGGCTGCGCCGTGGTGGCGTTGGCTCATTTTGGCTTTGGCTCCGTTCCTGGCGTACTGGAGCACGCTGACCATGGACTATGGCCTGCGGGACGATTACGCCCTGCTGCGCGAAGCCCGGGAAGAGCCCGGCAAAATTACCTGGGTCTGCACCAGCATGGGCCGCCCGGTCTTCGGCTGGCTCGAGGAAACTTCTTTCCGCGTCGCTGGTGATGTCTCCGGCCTGGCCGATTTGCGCCTCGCGGGCGTGGCCCTCCTCGCGGGGCTGGGTTTGCTCACGCGCGCGATGCTGCGGCGCCAAGGCTGGGGCGAGATGGAGGCACTCGCAGCCGGACTCTTGATGGAATTTCTGCCCGGCGCGCAAGTGATCGCCTCGTGGGCCACTGGTTGGCCGTATGGCGTCGCCGCATTGTTCGGCGCGGCCGCGTTCGTTTGCGGCGAAGGCATTTTTTCCCGGACGCCGCTGGCGCGTCCCCTTTGGTGGCGCGAAATCGGATGTGTTATCCTACTCGCGCTCGCGGGTCTTACTTACCAGTGTCACGCCTTGGTTTATCTGGTGTTCGTCGCCGCGGCCTGGCCTGCGCAAACCGCCCGGCCCGTGCGTGCATGGCTGCGTTGGCTGACCCACCACGCCCTGCGCGTCGCCGCGGGCCTCGGCCTCACTTTCGGCGTCTCGCACTATATTTTCTGGCAATGGGACATGGCGCCCTCCGCGCGCTTTGGCTTTACGCACGACGCCCTCGGCAAAGTCCGCTGGATGTTTGAACAAGTGCTGCCCGACGCCCTTAACTTTTTCCACCTGCGCAATGCCGACGCTCCATGGTCGCCGGGCTTCACGCTCGTGTTGGTTTTGATGCTCGCCTTTTTTGCGTGCGGCGCGCTCGCTTCCGCCCGGCGGCACGGCTGGGCGCGCACGGTGCTGACGCTGGCGGGCCTGGCCGGCCTGATGATGGCCGCCTCCGTGGTCAGCCTCGTGGCGCGGGAAAGTTTTGCGACGTACCGCACGCTCCTGGCCGCTTCCGGTGTCGGCGCGATTGGGTTTTGTTTCGCGGCACGCGAAATCGCCCAGGTGCTCGCGGGGCGCCGCTCGCGCTTGGCTGGCGAAGACACCCGCGATTTTGCCGCGCAAGCCACCGTCGCGCTCCTCGCGCCCGCCGTCGCCACCATGCTTTTGCTGGCCTCGTACCAGTGCCTGCACCTTTTCGCCATTCCGCAAATGGAGGAATTGATGGTGATGCGCCTCGCCGTCAGGGACCGGCATTTTGCGCCCAACGACCGCGTCTTCATCGTGGACCCCGGTGCGGCCACCCGCCTGGGCTATCTGGTTTTTGCCGATGAATTCGGCTCGCTCTCCACTAATTCCGACTGGGTGCCAAAGGAAATGTTTTATCAAGTCCTGCACGAGCGCCTCGAGGCCGACGCCGCCGCGGCCGCCGACACCCCGGACTCCGTCGCACCCGAAACTCCCGCCGCCGCTTCGGCCGAGCCCACGCTGGCCGCGGGTGAAATCACCACGCCCCCGACCGACGCCACGGAGACGCTGCCCTCGCTCGACGAACGGGAACAGGAAGAACGCCCCAAGCGCGTCGCCATCGGCCTGCAACCGCCGTCCACCACGCAAAGCTATGATTTCATCATCGACCTCCGCCTCATGTGGCGTTTGTCCGAGATGGATTCATAAGCGGGGCGCAGCTTTCCGCGCCCTCAGTTGTGCAAATTGAGCGCGGCTTCGATTTCAGCCCGGGAGCGGCCCGTCTTTTGCCGAATATGGTCGATGAGCGCGGGTTCCTGGCCGGCCACATACCGGAGATCCTCGTCGGTCAACTCGTCATATTTTTTCCGCAGATCGCCCTTGATCCGTTCCCAATTGTCGCGCAATTGCTCCGCCGCGCTATTGATCGGAGCGGATTCCACCGGCCGCTTGGCCGGTTCGGAATGTTCAGCCTGACCGCCATTCTCCGTAGGCCACGCGTCCGGGCTGATTTGTTGAAGTTCGCCTCCTGGGGTGGAGGAACCGGCGGAAGAATTGGATGCGCTCATAGAAAAAACGGGGTTGAGGTGGGCTTGAGGAATTGTACTGCTTTTGGTCATCTACAGCCATGGGGTTTAGCCCTACCGGTAGGAGGGTGGTGGGCAATTTGAGCTTTGAGGTAGGGACGGTTTTCCAAGCCGTCCGCGGACGCCTCGGAGAGGCGTCCCTACCTAAGAGTCGGTCGCAAACATTTCTTCAAATTGTACTTGGTAGGAGTTGCTTTTTGCGGGGGAGGGGAATACGAGGGGGAGGACAAGGGGTCGGGCTTAAATATTATTCAACGCCTGCATCTATTCCGTGAAACCAAGCACCTTCAAGTCGGGCTACACACTTGTCATTGGTGGCCCCAATTTTGTTCCGGAAGATTTCCTTCGCGATTCTCCTTTGAAGCCGCGGGTCATTCATCGCGGAGATACCTATCAAAACGACCAAATCGCAGATGAATCTTGGCTCGAGTGGAGCGACATTCACGACGGCACTTATCCGCTCAATGCCGGCTGGGAAGCCATGGATTTCATAAGAGAAAATCGTGACGCGCTTTTTCGACTTTCGCGCTTTCCTGGTATCACGGGTGGTTCCCTCAATTTCTTTGGCGATGCCAAATCTTGTTGTTTGGAGTTTAAGCAAGACGACATCGCTCTACTGCATGCACTTTCGATGAGTATCTCCATTGTCCCTTACTAGACATTCGAAAAGCCATGGCTCCACTTGGATTGAGGTGGCTGTCGGGTCAAGATCGGAACAATCTCGAGGAAAAGCACCGCGTTGCCCCAGCAAGTGGATAATTCCCGCCTAAAACAGTGTGTAGATGAACGGCGCCGCCGCCGTGCCGCCGAGAATCACCAGCAGCGCGATGCCCAGCAGCGTCAGCAACAGTGGAATCATCCAGTACTTTTTGTTTTGCTTGAGGAAAGCGATAAATTCCTGCGGCAGGTTTTGCTGCGGGGCCTGGCTTTCCTTTTCAAACGCGGTGGGCTTTTCGTCACTCATGGGAAGGTGTCCTTCGCCACGATGCAGATAATTCGGCGGCGCGCAAGCGCGGGCCCGACCCGGGCCTTTTCTTTAGGGTGGGGCGCGCTGCCCCGGCGCGCCGCTCTGGCCTAAAACTGTCGGTAATAACTGCGCGGGTCCTCGGCCCGCTTCACGTCTACCCAGTAAGTCGCCGCCGTTTTGTCCGGCCCGCGCCGAAAAGCCTGGCGGCCCACTGCGCGCTTGGCCCAGCCAATCGCGGTAAAAAACACAAAGAAGACCAGCCCGAGCAGCACATTCCCCATCACCAACCCGATGGCGCACGCCACTGCATACCACACACAATAAAACGGCCGCGCGATACTTGGGATTACCCAAAAAATCACACCCAGCCCGACGCCCACGCCCCCGACCACCAGCGGCCCGTGAAAATTCCACAAACCCGTGCGCACCCAGCCCATCACGAGCAGCACCACCGCCACGCACGGAAAGCCGAGGACGAGGCTGCGCGCAAACTCGCGCCGCTTCGCCCGGTTCGGGTTCCAGTCCACGTCTTTGAAGGGATTCAGCATCGGTGAATTTTTTAATCGAGTTTAAAACTATCAATATATTTTTTCCGCTCGGCGTCTTTCGGTTGCGGTTGTTCCGCGCGGCGCAGCACGCAGTTCTCCAGCACGAGCACGTCCATGTCGCTCGCCATGAAGCAGCGGTACGCGTCCTCCGGCGAGCACACAATCGGTTCGCCGCGGATGTTGAAACTCGTGTTGATGATGACGCTGCACCCCGACTGTTTTTTGAATTCCTTGATCAGCCGGTAGAAGCGGCCGTGCCGCTCCTCGTCCACCGTTTGCACGCGCGCGCTCATGTCCACGTGCGTAATCGCCGGAATCGTCGAGCGCGGCACGTTCACGCGCTTGCGCAGATCCGGATCCTTCATCAGCCGTGTTTGCTCGGGCGTGAGCGTGCGCTGCAATTCCTTGCGCACATCC
Organism: uncultured Opitutales bacterium; assembly: GCA_964562015.1. Classification (GTDB taxonomy): domain Bacteria; phylum Verrucomicrobiota; class Verrucomicrobiia; order Opitutales; family JABDGR01; genus CAZLRH01. The sequence goes on from CAZLRH010000012.1 coordinate 20,860, forward strand.
GCCACGATGAGCATGTACGGCGAATCCTCCGCCAGCTCGAAATATTTGTCTACATCCTCGCGCAGGACGCACGGCGCAAAGGGCCGGAAGGATTCGCGGAATTTAATGCGCAGATTCATGGTGGACTGCATCTGCTCGCTCCGCGCGTCGCCAATGATGCTCCGCGCGCCCAGCGAGCGCGGCCCGAATTCCATGCGCCCGTGAAACCAGCCCACCACTTTGCCCGCCATCATTTCCCGGGCCACTGCCTCCAGCAGTTCCGTCTCCTGCGCGTGGTGCGTGTACGGCAATTTTTGCTCGTCGAGAAAGCCGCGCACTTCCGCGTCGGTGTAGCGCGGGCCGAGGAACGAGCCCTTGAGTGAATCCTTCCCGTGCGGCGTCCGCGGCTTTTCCAAAAGCTGATGATGCACGAACAGCGCCGCGCCCAGCGCGCCGCCCGCATCGCCTGAGGCCGGCGTGATGAAAATCTGGTCGAAAATTCCCGCGCGCAAAAGTTTGCCGTTGGCCACGCAGTTGAGCGCGACGCCGCCCGCCAGGCACAAATTCCGCGAGCCCGTCAGCGCCCGCGCGGTGCGGGCCATGCGCAGCACCACTTCTTCGGTGACGTGTTGGATGGAGGCCGCGAGGTCCATTTCCCGCTGGGTGAGCGCGCTTTCCGGAGGGCGTGCCGGCCCGCCGAATAGCCGGTCAAATTCCGGCGAGGTCATCGTCAATCCCTCGCAGTAATTGAAATAGCGCATGTCCATCGCCAGCGAGCCGTCGGGCTTAAGGTCGAGCAGATTTTCCAGAATCAGGCTGGCGTACTTGGGTTCGCCGTAAGGCGCGAGACCCATCAATTTATATTCGCCGGAGTTGACCTTGAAACCGCAGTAATAGGTGAACGCGCTGTAGAGCAGCCCCAGCGAATGCGGAAAATGCAATGTCTTGAGCAGTTTCAATTCGCGGCCTTGGCCGTGGCCGATGGCGGCGGTGTCCCACTCGCCCACGCCGTCGAGCGTCAAAATCGCGGCCTCGTCAAACGGCGAAGGATAAAACGTGCTGGCGGCGTGTGACTCGTGGTGCCCCGTGAACGCGATGCGTTTTTTGTACCGGCCATCCAAGGCGCGGCGGATTTCGCGCGGCAGGTGCAGCTTCGTTTTCAACCACAGCGGCATCGCCATGAGAAACGATTGCACGCCCGCCGGCGCATAGGCGAGGTAGGTCTCCAGCAGGCGGTCAAATTTCAGCAACGGCTTGTCGTAAAACACCACATGGTCGAGCTGCTCGGGCGTCAGGCCCGCTTCCTTCAGGCAGTACGCCGCCGCCAGTGTGGGAAAATTATGGTCGTGCTTGATGCGGGTGAACCGCTCCTCCTGCGCCGCGGCCACGATGTCGCCATCCACCACCAGCGCGGCGGCGCTGTCGTGGTAATAGGCGGAGATGCCGAGGATGGAGGCCATGGAAACACTTTTTCAATCGCGCTCCGGCCCCGGCGGCGAGCCTGAATGCGCGGCGGGGGAAACTTACGCCACCACGGGCTTGAGGGCCGGCCGCGTGTTCGAGGACGCCCGCGGGCGGGTTTTCTCCGTTTCCTCCTCCTTGTGCTCGAACCTTTCCTGCTTCTCTGTGAGTTGGTTCGCCTGGTCGAGCAACCGCTCCTCGCTGGCCGTGACAAACGCCTCGCGCTCCTGCAATTCCTTGGCCCGCGCCTCCAGTTCCTTTTCCAGCGTCTCGAGTTTTTTCAGGCGTTTTTCCCCGGCTTCGATGAGCTTGGATTTCTGCCGCAGTTCCTCGCCGATCTGGTCCACCTCCGTGGCGCGGACCTGGTGCGCCTGCATTTTTTCAAGAAATTTTTCCTCGCCGGCGGTCAGGTACGCTTCGCGCTCGCGCAGTTGCTCCTCGGCGGCCTGGAGTACCGCCGCTTTTTTCTCCGCCTGCAAAATCATCGCGCGCGCGGCTTGCTCGCGGGCCTCGAATTCCGCCACGCGTTGCGCCAGCGCGTCCGTGCGTTCCTCGTGGGCCGCCGTGATGGTCTCCGCCCGCTTGTTCATCGCCTGCTCGCGCTTGTCCAGTTCGGCCATGCGGTCGAAATAGGTCAAAAGTAATTTGCGCTCCTCGTCCGTGGTCGCCGGTGCGCCTGGCGGCCCCGGACCGGCGGGCGGGCGGGCCAGGATGGCCGCCACCTCTGCCGGCACCGCTTCATTCTTGAACGGCACCCGCGTACGGATCGCCGAAATCGACGGCGAGGCCGCTGGCGTCGCAGGTTTCCCAAACGGTGCCGCCGAGCGGCCTTTTATCGGCGGCATGGGCTGCATGCGTGGCGGAGGCGTCTGCGGCGTGGCGCCGAGCTTGGGCTGCAACCGCTTCATCACCGCCGCCGGACACTTGATATAAAAATCCGGCTTCTTGCCCGGCAGCTCATGGTGCGTCGCCTCTTCCAGCGTCGTGCACGGCAGGGTTGGGCCGACGCCGATGATTTCGAAATCCGCGTCCGCGCTGGTAAACACCACCAGGTAGTGGATCGTCTTCTGATTCCACAAATCGCAGATGCCATCATGGACGGACGCATCGGCCATGTTGAGGAGATCCTGGAGATTCAGTTCTTTCACGACAGCACCGCGATCGCGCATGGATGCGCCACCGGGAGGATTAATGTAGCTAAAGCCTGGCCAAAATGACAGCTTGTTTTCCGATTAGTGCCAAGCGGGCATGAATATCCACTTTCCAGTTAATCCCGGTCCTTTCCTGGCGGCGGCCATCCTGCCGACTTCCAACCAGCCGACCGCCTACGAATTGCTGGTGTTGTTGGGCGTCGGTTTGGGCGTTTACCTCATTTTGGTGGCCGGCGCACAGGTGCTGCGCCGCGCTCGCGGCGTGAATTTTGGGTGGATTTACCACCTGTTTGCCGTCTCCGCCGGCTTGCTGCTGGGCTTTTTGATGACGCCATGGACGCCCTCCTGGCAGCACACGGTCCAGGCCGAACTCGAGGCCGCGACCATTCTGCTGGCCACTTTCCCGGTCATCGTGCTGTTGAACCGCACCCTCTGGACCCGCATCCAGCCGGATGGCCGCCGCGTCGATGCGCCCCGCCTTTTGGCCGACACCACCGGCATCGTGATTTTCGTCTCCGTCGGGCTCACGGTGTTACAGCATTATTTTCATGTCGAGGTGCCCGGTTTGGTCGCCGGTTCGGGGGTCGTGGCCATCGTGCTCGGTTTGGCGATGCAGGATTTGCTGGGCAACATTCTCGCCGGGTTCGCGCTTTATTCCTCCAAACCCTTCAAGGCCGGCGACTGGCTGCTGGTCGACGGCTTTCACGCCCAGGTCATTGAAGTCACCTGGCGCACCACCCGGCTGGTGACCACCGACGATGTTGTGCTCGAGGTGCCCAACAACGACCTCGTCAAGCGGCCCATCATCAATTTCCACCTGCCCAATCCCGTCCACGCCCTGCGCACGACCATCGGGCTGCACTACAACGTCCCGCCGGCGCGGGCCGAGGCCGTGCTCACCCAGGCCGCCACCACCGTGCCCGGTGTGTGCGCCGAACCGCCGCCCCAGGTTTACGTGAAGGAATTCGCCGCCTCGGCCATCACCTACGAAATCAAATTCTGGATAAAGGACCACGCGCAATTCACCCGCATCACCGGCGAGGTGCTCTCTCATTGCTGGTACGCCGCCCGCCGGGCCGGCATGGAAATTCCCTTCCCCATCGTCACGCTCCACCGGCCCGAGCCGCGCGATGCCGCGGAGGAGGCCCGCAAAATCGCCTCCGCCGCCCTGCGCGCGCACGCCGTCTTCAACTTCCTGCCCGCCGCGCAAATCGACGAGCTGGTTGAGTTCAGCCCGGTGGTGCTCTTCGCTGCCGGCGAATACCTCGTCGAGCAAGGTGCCGAGGGCAACTCAATGTTCCTGCTTGTGCGCGGGCGCGTCGAGGTCCGCCAGAAACGCGAGACCGGCATCAAGGTGCTCACGCATCTCGGCCCGGGCGATTGCCTTGGCGAGATGGCGGTGCTCACCGGTGAAAAACGCTCGGCCTCCGTCGAGGCGCAAACCGAAGTCGAAGCCGTGGAAATCACGCACAAGGCTTTTGAGCAACTCATCGGCCAGCATCCCGAAGTCCCCACGCGCTTGAGTGAGATGCTCGCGCAACGCCAGCTCGCCAACGACAAACGCAACACGCAGGGCCCCTTTCCGGAAAGGGAAACGGAGCAGGCCCGCGACGGCATCCTCCGCCGCCTCAAGGCCTTTTTCCACCTCGGCGGGTGAGGCGAGCTCCGGCTCGTCACCTAAAACTTCTTCACGTACCGCTGGCCGTTTTTGTCGGTGAACTCCAGCGTGCGGGCGCCTTCGTTGATCGCCGTCCACTTGAGGCCGAATTCCGGATTCAGGGTCGCGCCGATTTGATACATCTGGCCATTCACAAATATTCTCGGCGTGCCGCCCGTGGCGACGCTCACGCTCGACAGCGATTCCAGATACGCCGCCGCGCCGGTGGCCGGGCCGCCGCCATCGACGCGCACCACCGTCGGTTGCGCGGGCGGCGTGGCGGGTGCGGCGCCCGCCGGAGTCGTGGCGTCGGGATTCTTCGTCGGCACCACTGTCGGCGGCCGTTGTTGGTTGGCTTCGAACGTCTCGTCTTTTTGCAGCAAAATGTACGCTGACTCGCCACCGACGACGAGCACGAGCACCACAATCACCGCAATGAACGGCCACCGACCGCGCCCTGCGGATTTTGGCCCTGGCGGCGGAGGCTGGGCCTGGGCCTTGCCGGGTTTGAGGGCCGAAATCGGCGGCATCGGCGCCACGGGCGCAGCGAGCGCGGCCGGTGCGGCAGCCGCGGGCGGAGTTGCGGAGTCCAGCGGCGCGCTCGGCTCTTCAGAAATAATGCGCACGCCCGGCGGCGGGCGTTTTCCTTTCGGAGGGCCTGCAGTTTCTGCCGGCGTGGGCGCGGTGGCGGGCGGAGACGCAGGCGAGGGTGCGGCCGTATCTCCGCCGGAACGTTTCAGCCCCAATTTCACTGGCGCAGCTTCCGCTGGGGCGGCGGGCGCCGCGGCCACCGGATGCGCGGGCGTGGTTTCACTTTCGCGCTTCTTCGGTTTAAAGGCCAGATGCGGTGTCGTAATCGGGGTTGCCGGCGCCGGGGCAGCCGGGGCCGCACTGGGCTCGGCGACACCGGCGGCGGGCGGCGGCGGGGCCGATTCGGCGACACTTGCAGCCGGTGCCGCCGGGGGCGCGGGCGCAGCCGGAGCCTCGGTTGCCGGCCCACCGGCAGCCGGCGCCTTCAGGCCGATGCGCAGACGCGGCTTCGGGCTAGAATCGTTTGTGGTATTGGGTTCCTGACTCATCCGCAAAAATAATTTCCCTGGGAGCGATGGCCATGAGTTTTAACTTTAAGTCCGCATTAATCAAGTCCCCCGGCACAAAAACTTTGCCCGCCACCAGAATGCTGCTGTTGGCCCCGGCGAGGCGGACCCCGCTCAGCGCCAGGCGATCCACAAAATCCTGCGCGACCGGGTTCGGCGCGCTCGGCGTCGTCAAAACAGCACTTGCCGTGCCGCGCGTGGAGGCCGGCAGGGTCGTCAGTGGCGAAGCCGCGGCGCTCGGAGTCCGCGCGCTCGCGCCTATCGGCGGCACGGTTGGCGTGGTTGCCGCCGGCACGGGTGCAGGGCGTGCGGCGGGTGGCGGAGCGGCGGCGACGGCTGGCGCGGCTGCGGCGGCGGGCGGAGAAACAAGGGAGGTTGGGGTTGTGGCAACGGGAGTGGCTGCAACCATCGGAGGCGCAACGACTGCGGGCGATGGAGCAATTGCGGGCGGCGGTGTGCTGGCCGCCACCGCGGCCGGAGCAATCGGCACGCTGGGGGCAGCCGGTTTGACTGGGGGAATTTCCGCTTTTGGCGCCGGAGTTTCGCTGCGCGCGACGACCGGCGCGGGCGGCGGAGTCACGATGACGGGAGCGGGAGGAGGTGTTGCCGCCGCGACTGGCACCGCTGCAGCAGCAGACCCCGAGGAAGCAGAAGATGCGGTAGCGACAGAAGGTGCGGACGTTGCCGGTGGGGTTGAAACCAAGACCGAAGCAGATGCCGGCACCACCGCGGGTGCGGCTTTCGGCGCCGGCGTTGTTGCGGCGACGGGTGCCTCCACTGGCGTCGCCTTTGTCACGGGTACAGGCGAAGGCGTAACGCTGCTCGGCGTCGGCGCACTTGCCACCACTGTCGGGGCAGGAGGCGGAGCCGCTGGTTTTTGTGCTACTGAGGTCACGGGAACCGGCGCAATCGTCGGCGCGGAAACCACCGGCGGTGTCGGTTTTGCCGCCGAAGCGGTCGGGGTGGTTGGCGTGGAATTTTGCGCGACCACGGAAGGAGGTTTAGTCGACGGTACTGCTTGGGCCACTGGCGCTGCCGGTTTGGGAGCCGGCGCAACTGGGGCGACCGGGGCCACTGCTTTCGGTGCTGGCGGTATCGCCGGAACCGCTGCTGCCGGAGTTTTCGGGGCCGGCGGGCTTGGCGCGGGCACATTTTGCGCCACGGTCTGCGGCACTGCGGGTTTTTCACCCTTAAACAGACCCCAGCTAATCAGCGCTCCGCCGGCGGCCACCAAAAGGATGATGACACCTGCAAAGCCGACGACAGCAAATTTTGACGGACCGCGCTCGCTGGGCGCCTCCCTGGAAAGCACCGGCTCCGCTGCGCGCGGCGGCGGCGCCACGGGCGCAGGAGCAGGCGGGGGCGCGAGGGCCGCCTGCCGATCCCGTTCGGCTTTCTTCAAGGCTTCGCTGATTAAACTCATGGCGCGGCGCGACGGATGCCCCGCAGCTTAGCCGAAGCGCGGATGAAGGAAAGCGGAAAGCGGCGGGCCTTGAACATTCAACCTCGAACCTCCAACATTGAACATTCAATATTCAAAATCCAGGGCTAGACTTTGTTTTAAATCTAAACCACGGAGGCTACAGAGAATACGGATTTCCCTGCGCCGCAGGTTTATAATTTCATCATGCTTATCCGTGCCCTCCGTGTTATCCGTGGTAGTATGAGGGTTTCAACTCCCACCCTAAATCTTTGAAATCGAATGCCCGCTTCTCCTCATGCCGCCCCTTTCGAATGCCCCGTTTGCGGCGCGGAGGTTCCCGCCCGAGCCCTCGCCTGCCCGGAATGCGGCGCCGACGAACGCACCGGCTGGAACGAGGAAGCCACCCTCTACGACGGTTTGGATTTGCCGGATCCCAACCCTCCGCGCGACACCGGTCGGCGCGACGAAGGCCGCCTCGCCAAACTAAAGCCCAAGGGCCTGGCACCATTCTGGTGGGCCATGGGGATCGTTATGCTGCTCGTTTTTATCTACGAAGCTTTCCGGGTTGGACGTTAAGGACGTTTGCTGGCATGGGCGATGGATGGTTTTTCATTTGCCTGCCAGAGATTCCGGATTTTTACCTAAACTTTGATAATCTCAGTGATTCGCACTTCCTGCGTTGCATGGTCCACCCATTAGGTAAACAGGAAATCCCCTGCCAGCACATTCTCCACCTCATGGCCTGCGGCATCCGCAGTGCGGAAATCGCTGCGTCGAAAAGGGTCTGCGGCCAACTGATCCGCCCGATCGAGTATCGCCCGCTGCTTTCGTCTTGGCAGACTCGCTACAAACGCCGCGGCGGGCAGCGACAAATGGCTTTCGTAGCGAAAGGGATTAGGCATGGCCAAGTTGTTTGCGCAACTCCGCCACCTTGACTTTTTTGCCCGCCGCCATCGCTTGCAACCGTCGGGCGGTTTCTTTTTTCCAGAAAGCATTTTCCTGGCCCAACTGGATTAGAAAAGTCGATACCTGGCGTCGATCCTTCTCGGAAAGCCGGGTCAGGCGCTGCTTCAAATCGATAATGGCTTCCGCCGTCATGCCCGCAAGGTTAGTTCTTCGGCCAAAAATCGTCAAGTGGAGATGAATCGTTCTTCAATGGGTGGAACGGCCTCAATCCAACTGCTGCTGCTCTTTCACTGCGCGGCGGGCATCACGAAAGGTGACTTCATGCGAGTCGCGAATGTACGCCGACAGCAGCGCTTTGTCGCACAACGTATTGACGAGCCGTGGAATGCCCCGGCTGCGGTGGTAAAGGTAGCGCAGGGCGGCGGCGGTGAAGACCGGGACCGAAGGCGCGGAGGCGACAGCGGAGGCTGGGGCGACAGACGGGGAGGATTTCGTCTCCGTCGAGACAGCGGCCTGCTCCCGCGTCTGTGTGGCCAGCGCAAGTCGGTGCTGAATGTACGCCCGCACTTGCGCGTACCGCAGCGGCCGCAATTCGTAAAACACGAGAATGCGTTGCCGCAACTGCCGCAAGCGTTTCTCCGCCAGCCGCGCCTTCAGCTCCGGTTGACCAATTAAAATAATTTGCAATAGTTTTTGGGTGTCCGTCTCCAAATTCGAAAGGAGCCGCAATTGCTCCATGACTTCGAAGGAAAGATTCTGCGCTTCGTCGATGATAAGCACGATGTCCTTGCCCGCCTGGATGCGCCGCAGCAGCGCCGAGTTCAACCGCCCGGTGAGATCCGCACTGTCGAGCGTAAGCGTGCCCCGCGTGGCATCCTCGGGCAGTTCGCCGAGTTCGCGCAGGATGGCGGCGAGCAGCTCGCGCTCGGTCAGCCGCGGGTTGAGGATGAGCGCGGTGTCCGTGCGCCCGGAGTCGAGTTCGTTCAGGAACGCGCGGCACAACGTCGTCTTGCCGCAACCGACTTCACCCGTCAGCACCACAAACCCGGCCTTTTGCGCCAGGCCGTAGCGGAGGTGGGCGAGGGCGTCCTGATGCGTCGGGCTCAGGTACAAAAACCGCGGATCAGGCGTGATGTTGAAGGGCATCACCTGAAAGCCGAAAAACTGCTGGTACATGGCCCGGGGAAAGTGGAACGTGTAAAGGTGGAAAGGGAAAAATCGACTCCGCTGGCCGCCGGGTTCGCCGGCAGGCGGAAATTAAAAAGCAAAATTGCCCGAAACGTCGCCCCGAGGCGAGTACGGAAGCAGGCCTTTTTACCGCGAAGAACACGAAGGACGCGAAGGCGGCAAGAGAACCACAGCAGAACCGGAGAAGATTTTTAACCGCCGATTACGCAGATTTACACAGATTCCAGCAACAGAGCTGGCACGCCTGCTGAAAACACCTGCGTTCATCTGCGCCATCTGCGGTTACGGCTCATTTTTCTTCTCCGGCTTCGCGCCCTTCGCGTCCTTCGTGGTAAAATCCTCTCCCTCCGCGCCCCGAAAAAAATTGCAACGTTTCCGTCTCTGTGTTGTGATAATAACCAGTTCGCCCGACTCTGTTTTCTGCACTTCCTCCTCGGGCGGCCCCGGCCCGCCTCGCACCACCCCGCCATGTTGTCCGACCGCAGTTATATGCGTACGACGGAAGCCCCGACCCGGCTCCCGGCCTGGCGGATTTTGGTGGGCGCGGCGATCGTGTTGTTCCTCGCCAACAAGCTGCTTGCGGCCTGGCTCCCGCTCTCGGAATCCCTCCTGCTGGCCGACGGCGCAGGCAAGCTCTCGTCCGCCAACGGCGTGGAAGTGAAGGAGGCTTTTCTATTGTCTTTTCAGGTGCCGTATGTGGACGGCCTCAACGACGGCCGGTGGTGGACGCCGCTCACCTATGGGCTGGTGGAGACGAACTGGCTCTTTGGCCCGCTGGGGATTTTTTTCCTGGGCGTTTTTGGCAGCATGGTCGAGGCCGAAGTCGCCCGCCGCCAATTTGTGCTCCTCTGCCTCTGTTCGGCCCTCGCTGGCGCGGCCCTCTGGCTGCCGTTGCACTGGCATTCGGGGGAAATGCTGGCCTCGGGCTGTACCACCCTCGTCGCCGGGCTGCTGGCTTTTTGGTGTTTCACGGTGACCGAGGAGCCCCCGCCGCTGCGCCGCTACCTGCCGGTGCCCTTGGTTGCGCGTCCGCAAATCATTTTCTGGATCGTGCTCGCCCTCGAATTCGCCGCCTTCCTGAGCCTCGAGCTGCCGGCCGCGCTGCAAACGGAAAATCCCCCGCCCGGCCATTATTTTAATTCCGCGCACCTCGGCGCGATGTTCGCCGGCTGGGTCTTTGCGATGGTCCAGCGCCGCGCCCTGTCCGCGCGCCACTGGCTGGACGATCCCGCGGAGTCCACGCCCCGGCGCTGGCTGCAAAAAGCGATGAAAGTCGGCGCCGGCAACGATACTCGCGGGGCCGGCACGCCCGCCGCCCCGGCGGAAGCGCCCGTCCCCGGCGCCCAGTTTTCCAACCGCCGCGAATTGCGCGACGAACTCGACCGCATCCTCGACAAAATCAACGCCGGCGGCCTCGGCGCCCTCACGCCCGTCGAACGCCAGACCCTCGACCGCGCCAAGGAATTGTTGAAGAAGTGAGCCGGTGAAACGCAACCGAGTTTTTATTGTGAGAAAGCGAGCAAGAGACTAGGCGGGTCGAGGACGCCCCGCCCTACCTTTTGATATTCCGTCAGGCCAATGGCTTTCATCCCTTTCGAGGGTAGGGCGTGGTTGGGTAGGGTAGGGCGGGGCGTCCTCGACCCGCCTAATTGGTCTGGTTAAGGAGGTAGGGCGGGGCGTCCTCGACCCGCCTAGCGTGGCACATATTTTCGACACGGAGGCGGGCTCTAGATTCTCCGCGCTGGTCCGCCTTGTTAGGGCCAACCTCCGCTCTTCCAGCAGGGTAGTACCCCATAGACCCGTTTCGTTCCTCCGTCTAAGATGGCCCGTCCAGTCCAACGCACAGCAACAATCCCGCAACTCAGTTTTTATTTATGGCTAAGAAATCCCGAGGTGGTCGCATGACGGCCGCCAAAAATCGCGCCGCTAAATCAAAGGGCGGCAAAGGTCCCATCGCCAAGCGCCCCGCCGGCCGCAACATCATGAAGACCTAGCCGCCTTTGGCGGTGACATTTTTCAGGCCAAGGCCGTCGCCAGACGGTCTTTTTTGTTTTTGTGAGTTTGGGAGCCGAGCTGTTCGTTAACCACGCGCTTGCCTGCCGTGCCGCCCTCGGCTTTGCTGGCGGGGATGGCGAACGGCATCCTGACGCGGCGCGACCCGCGCTTTCTCCTCTTTGGCCTGGGGCTCGAGGAAACCTCGTGGCGCGGGGTGGGGCTGCTGGCGGCCGTGTTTTTCGGCTCGCTCGTCATCGCCGCCATTTTAACTCCGCTGACCTTCTGGGCCGCCGAAGCCTATGTCAGTTGGCGGCAGGGTGGCGGCGCGCTCGACTACGACCACGGCCTGCTCGGCTACGGCATCGATGTGTATTTCGATCGCCTGCGCTGGGTGCCGATTCTGCTCGGCCTGCCGTGGCTGATGCTGGTGTGCCACTTGTGGTCGTTGCGCGCCCTGGGCCTCGGCCGTGGCACCACCACGAGCGGTACCGCCAGTTTTTTTGGCGCGTACCTCGGCGGGCTCGTGCTGGTCGGCCTGCTGGCCCTCGCGCAAAAAACGTTCACCACCATTATCCCGCGCCCCGAAGGAGTCCACTGGGCCTCGACGCTCCTGAAAGCCGCGCTCGGCGGGCTACTGCTCGGCTTCCTCGAGGAAACGATTTTTCGCGGCCTCATCCTGCGCATCTTCTACACGTCGACCCGCCAACCCTGGATTGCGCTCGCCGCCACTTCCGCGTTTTTCGCCTACACGCATTTCAAGGTCCCCGCTTCCGTGCTCAGCCATTTTCCAACCGGCGCACGCTGGGACACCGGCTGGCTCGTCGGCTGGTGGGTGACGATCGGCATCACCGTGGATTTTGACTGGGCGCATTTTCTCGCGCTCTGGATGCTCGGCATGGTGCTGGGCGCGTTGATGCTCCGCACCGGTTCGCTCCTGCCCGGCATCGGCCTGCACGCTGGCCTCGTCGCCGCCATGTTCATTTATCGCGACATGTATAATTTCCCACCCGACCCCGGCCGCGTGCTTTGGGGCGGCAGCGGGTTGACCGACGGCTGGGCCGCCTTCGCCGTGCTCACCGTTGTGTTCATTTTCCTCGCTGGCCGGCGCATCGAAAGCTGGCAAGGCCGCTCCGGCGTGCTGCGCTGAACTCGCGGTGGCCGCTCAACTATTGAGCAGGGCCGCGTTAAAGTAGACGTGCACTTTCTTTTCCTGGGTCCCGGCCTGCGCGGCATCCGGCTCGTCGCGGAATTTCACTTGCCCGGTTCTGTCCTCGTTCGCGATTTTCGCCAAGGCCTGATAGTCCTCCGGGTTTAAGGGCACGGTGAATTCTACATCCTGACCGGGCGGTTTGGCCGCCGCCAAGCGCACGAGTTGCGCCTTGAAGTCCGGCGTCAGCCTCTGTCCCCACGCCAAAAATTTCGCGGACGTGCTCATCGCCGCGGTTGCATCCGCCGGGGCCGTGCCGGTTGGGCTGTTCGGCGCCGAAGCGGAAGTGCTGCTGGGCACGGCCGGCGCGGTCACCGGTACTTCCGATTTCGAGCAACCCGGAGCCATGAGCAAAATCACGCTCAAAATTCCCGCGCTAATGACCCGCTTCTTCTTATTCGTATCGTTGTGCATGACGCACCTTAAAGCCATTCCCTCCGTGGGGCGAATAGAAGTTCTTCGCCAGGCATGGGGACATCACCCACCATCATTTCCATGGGAATAAGCGGCCCACGCATTCCCGCCCATATTTTTGTCGCGCCCGGCGGGAAACCCGTCAAAAAGTCATGCGTTCCTCCGCAACGCATGGCGACCTTGCGTGAAATCCTCGCTCCCCGCCTGCGGGCCGCCCGCGGCGCCGGCCTCGACGTCCTGTTTCCGCGCTGGTGCGTCGCCTGCAACGGCCTTGTCGAGGAAAGCCCCCTGCTGCACCTCTGCGCCGCGTGCTTCGCAGAAATCACCTTCGCCGAAGCACCCCACTGCAACACCTGCGGCTGGCCCTTCCTCGGCGAAGTCGAAGGCTCGCGCCGCTGCCCCCACTGCCTCGACCTCAACCCCCAATACCACGAAGGTCGCACCGGCCTCATCCTCCGTGGCGTCGCCCGCCACTTTCTCCATGAATTCAAATACCGCCGCGGCCTCCACCTCCAAGCCGACCTCCGCGCGCTCGCCCGCCATTCGCACGGCCTCCTCGACTTCGTGCACGGCGCCACCCTCGTCCCCGTTCCCCTCCACGAAAAACGCCTCCGCTGGCGCGGCTTTAACCAAGCCCGTCTCCTCGCCGAAGCCCTCGCCGCCGAGACCTCCACCGCCGGCCTCGCGGAACTCCTCCTCCGCCTCAAGGAAACCCCCACCCAGACTCGCTTCGACCGCGCCGAACGCGAACGCAACATGCGCGGCGCCTTCGCCCTCCGCCCTGGCGCCGACCTCGACCCCGCCCGACGCTACGTCCTCATCGACGACGTCTTCACCACCGGCGCCACCCTCAACGCCTGCGCCGAAGTCCTCCACCACGCCGGCGCCCGCCACCTCGACGTCGCCACCCTCGGGCATGGGTAGGGCGCGCTGCCCCCAGCGCGCCGTTTAAGGTATAAGGTGAAAAGCTAATTGACGTCGCCACCCTCGGCCACGGGTGAAAAAACAAGTGTTCTAGTGCTTGGTTTTTTAGTGCTTAGTTGCTAGTCTGCAACCCGCCTAGACTCTTCCCGACCCGGTTTTTGCCTCTTTCATGTCCGGTCTCTTCCGCTTTTGAATTTTGAATCTTCAATTTTGCATTCCCCGCCCTGCTTTTTTGCCCACTAAGCACTAAAACACCAAGCACTAAAGCACTCATAATCAGCAGATTAGGATAAGATTGAACGCCCCCCCGCCCTCGCCAGTCAATGAGGGTAGGGCAAGCTCCCTTTCCCGCACCATGGCACTCTTCAGCAAACCCAAGTACTCGACCGTCACCGTCAAGAAAAAGGACATCCCCAAAGGCCTTTGGGAGAAATGCCCCGTCTCCGGCGAAATCGTTTACCGCAAGGAACTCGAAGCCAACTGGAACGTCGTCCCCGGCTCCGGCTACCACTTCCACCTCGACTGTCACCGCCGCCTCGAACTCCTCCTCGACGAAGGCTCCTGGAAAGAACACGACACCCACCTCCGCGCCGCCGACCCCCTCGAATTCACCGGCGAATCCTCCTACCTCGACAAACTCGCCCACCACCGCAAACGCACCGGCCTCACCGACGCCGTCATCACCGGCACCGGCACCCTCGACACCCAACCCCTTTCCCTCGCCGTCATGGACTTCCGCTTCCTCGGCGCCAGCATGGGCGCTGTCGTCGGCGAAAAAATCACCCGCGCCATCGAACGCGCCACCGAGAAAAAAACCCCCGTCCTCATCGTCTCCGCCTCCGGCGGCGCCCGCATGTACGAAGGCATCCACAGCCTCATGCAAATGGCCAAAACCTCCGCCGCCCTCGCCCGCCACGCCCAAGCCCGCCTCCCCTACATCTCCATCCTCACCGACCCCACCATGGCCGGCGTCATGGCCAGCTACGCCACCCTCGGCGACATCATCATGGCCGAACCAGGAGCCCGCATCGGCTTCGCCGGCCCCCGCGTCATCGAGGAAACCACCAAGCAGGAACTCCCCGCCGGCTTTCAAACCGCCGAATTCCTCCTCGAACACGGCCTCATCGACATGATCGTCCCCCGCAAGCAAATGAAAGCCACCCTCTCCGGCCTCCTCCGTGCGTTCGCGGAAGGCATGAACGGCCGCAAACTCAAAAGCCTCCCCGCGGATAAATCGGCCGCGTAGGTGCTGGATCTACGAAGGGTAGAGTGGGTGTGTAAGTTTTCGTAGCGCGGTGCTTTAGCCCGCGCTTGGAGGGTAAATCTTGCAGGACACAGCACTGGCTAAAGCGCAGTGCTACAACCAATCCGGCTTGCTGACTTTTGGTGATCAAGCGACGTCGAGCCATGACCTAGATTATGGTCAAACGCATTTTCGCACTCGACGCAAACTTGGGTATTTCCATGCTTTTGCCTGGTTATGGCGACAACCCGCGAACGATGGCGAAACCGACTGCCTCATTGGGAAGTCGCCGATCAGCCGCACTTTGTCACTATCCATTGCGCCCATTCACTGCCGCAGGATGTAAGAGCAAAAATTGCCGAGATCAAGACCAGCCTAGACACCATCGCACCCATGTCGGAGAAATTTGGCGTACTCCAGCGGCAATATTTTCTGACTTACGAAAAATACTTTGATCACGCGACTGGCTTCGCTCCGTTCTTGCAGGGAGAGGTTTGCCAGATCGTGCTCACTGCGTGGCTGAATTTCGAGAGGCAAGAGGGCTGGCGGGTGGCGCATCATGTAATCATGCCCAATCATGTGCATTTTCTCATGAACCCTGTAAAGCCCACCGCAACGGCACTCCGGATTTGCTTGCCGAAATTTAAGGGTCGTATTGCGAGATTGGCCAATCAGGTTTTGGCCCGAAGGGCTCTTTTCTGGCAGCCCGATTGGTTTGATCGCTGGATGAGAAACGAAGCAGAGACAATGCGTGTGGTGGATTATATTCAGAACAATCCGGTGAAGGCAGGACTCGTTCAGCACTGGCAGGATTATCGCTGGGTGAAATAGGTCGTCATCTCACTGGCCCTAGCCGTGAGGGTTATTTTTCGTAGCGCGGTGCTTTAGCCCGCGCTCTGGCTTTCTTGGATAATCCAAATGCGCGGGCTAAAGCACCGCGCTACGAAAAGACGGCCATGCTGCGAGCCGAGATAAGTGGGGCGCGCGCAAGAAAATCGGACACTCAATCCTGAAACACTGACTCGCGATGATAGGCCAAAAACTCGACATTTGGCTCTGCGAGTTGTTCAGGTAAACGAATCGATTGGCCGGCAAATGGAGCAAAATTGTACTCCAGAGTCGGCTGGGGGAAATAGCTTTTGAGCCGTTTGCTCAAAACAACCTTGAGTTGCTCGTCGAGTGTGATAAGCCCGGAGTCAAATGCTGCATCATGTATGCTGGAAAGGCAGAGGCCATTGCTGGGCTTAAGTCGATCATCAGGAAATTCGCCCCAAGGCCTAATATGACTGGCGACAAGCAAGCGAGGCACATTTATGCCGCTAATACAGCAACGAACATTATAGGCATTGAGAATAGCTTGACGAAAGAATTGTTGTCCGCGCCGGGCTTTGACAGTGCTTCCGACTTCTGTTGGCCCGGTTGGTGCATTCAGTTTATGGTTACTAGGTTCCAGTCGGACTTTGTCGGACCGAAAAAAATCCACCTCGCGATCATCGTCTTTCGTAAAGAGATCGTGAAGTAGCTGCTCGCTTGCCGGCGCAAGCGTGGAAAGGTGGGTCTGAAACTCCTGCCATAATGAACGATCTTCATTGGCGGCCCCACGCATCCCTGCAATTCCACGCGCACGCAGGACTGGGTCAAATGACGCAAAGTTGCATAACTTAATCGCTAGACTATTTGGGGAGCGACCCAACTTTTTTGCAGTCTCGATGATAACCGGGTTCCGAGCATGCATCTTGCCAAAAGGGATTTTAAAATAGAGATTCAGCGCGATAAGGCGATGTTCGCGCGTCCATTTCACACTTTCTGCTCTTGGCATCGGATTAGCGTAGCAACCAGTAGTTATTATGCGAGTCCAATAAGGCTTAAAAAAGTATTAAGCCGTTACTCGAAGCCAAAACAATTTCATGCTTGTCAGTAATTTCATGCCTGGCCAGGTAGTATGGCCAACATATGAATCAATCTCGAGTTGGAGTAGAACAGCCTGATCCAGCAGCCATATTTGCAGCGGCATTATCGATTTGGCAGGCCTATTGTTGGCGGATGAATAACAGTGCGACACGCAGTCTAGGTGAATCCTACAGCGGGATGGACCAGTTCATGCGAGAGGCTATGCGTGTGGCCACTCTTTTTGAGGAATGGGCATGCTTGTACATAAACTTTAGTGAGTTAATCGAAATTTGGCCCTATTTACTGTAAGACAAATTTGGCGATGCCTACATGTCAGCGGGCATGTCGGACTCTGTTTCGGATTTTAATGAAGCCGATTGCTGGCAGATTGCAACGATGCTTCGACTGCCAATTCGGATTCTTAAAATCGGAAACTAAGAACCCTCAATACCTCGCCATCCCTGGCTCTATCTCTTCCGCCCATTGATGAATGCCGCCGCGGAGGTTGACGGCTTGCGGAAACCCTTTCGCCCGGAGGAATTTCGCCGCCTGTAGGCTGCGGCCGCCGTGATGGCAGTGGACGAGGATCGCGCGGTCGCGCGGGAGGTCGGCCAGGCGCGCGGGCACTTCCGCCAGCGGAATGGTCGTGCTGCCGTCGAGCCGGCACAGCGAAACTTCAAACGGTTCGCGCACATCGAGCACCAGCGGCGGCGCGGACGATTCCAGCCAGGCGTGCGCATCCTCGACGCCGATTTCCAGCGGCGGATTGGCGGGGTCGAAGGGCAAAGCGGGGGCGGAGGACATGGGGAAAGAAGAAGGTTGGGGGTTGGAAGTTGGAGGTTGCAGGTTGGGGGGTGCAGGTTGTGGCTTGGAGGCTGCAGGTGGCAGGGCTCCTTTGGACGCGGCCGAGGCGGGTTCGACTCGGCTCACCGCAGGCGCAGGAGAAGAGTGGCGGAGGTCAGGCGGAGTGTTGCGAGGGTCGGATTGCGAGCGGGGGAGCGCGGCGCCGGGGCTGGGGCCGTCGGCCGTTTTGGTCTCGCGCAATGCCTGCATGTCGCGCAGAAAGCGGCCGTTGGTGTCGCCCGGCTTGGCGGCGCTGGCACCCGCAGTTACGCTTGCCCCGAGCGAAGTCGACGGGCTCGCGCCGGACTTCGTCGAGGGGCCTGCCCCGAGCGGTTCGACTCGGCTCTCCCGAAGCCCAGTCGAGGGGCCTGGGCCCCGCAGCGCCTGCATGTCGCGCAGGAAACGCTCATTCGTGTCGCCGGACTTGGAACTCGCCGCACGGGACGCCGCCGCCGGGTTGGCCGCGGGCGGAGGCGCGGAATTGGTCCCGCGCAGCGCGCGCAGATCACGCAGAAAACGTTCGTTGGTGTCGGAAGCTTTGTGGCGGGCCGGGCGCGTTTCGCATTGCCAGTTGTACAACGCCGGGTCGAGCGCGGCGATGCGGGCGTCCGGTTGCGGGCCGCACGCCGGGCAATGCGGATCGGCCTTTAGGCGAATGACGCGCGGCGTCGCGCCCAGCGCTTCATACACCAGCATCCGCCCGATAAGCGGCTCGCCTACATTCAAAAGCAATTTCAGCGCCTCCATGGCCATCAAGCTGCCAATGAGCCCGCACAGCGCACCAAACACGCCCGCCTCCGAGCAATCGGGCACCTCGCCGGGCCCGGGCATTTCGGGAAACAGGCAGCGGTAACACGGGCCGCCGCGCGCCGGCGCAAAGACCGACACCTGGCCCTCGAAGCGCATAATGCTCCCGTGCACCAACGGCCGCTTGGCCAGCACGGCGACATCGTTCGCGAGGTACCGCGTGGAGAAATTATCCGCCCCGTCGACGATGAGGTCGTATTCGGCGGCGAGCTCGCGGGCGTTGGCGGCGGAAAAACCGTCGATGTGTTCGCGCAGGCGAATCTCGGGATTGAGGGCGGCCAGGCGCTCGCGTCCGCTGATGGTCTTGGGCGTGCCGAGGTGGCTGGTGTCGTGCAGAATCTGGCGGTGGAGATTGTGCAACTCCAGTTGATCCGGGTCAGCCAGGCCGAGGGTGCCGACGCCCGCCGCGGCGAGATACAAGGCCGCCGGGCTGCCCAGGCCGCCGAGGCCGATGAGCAGCACGCGGGCGTCGCGCAACTTCGCCTGGCCCTCGACGCCCACGCCCGGCAGCAACAACTGGCGGCTGTACCGGGTGAGTTCCTCGGGGGAAAAATTCGCGGGCATGGCGGAGGCGGGAGGCTGCGGGGTACTTGATGCTTGAGTGCGTTAACTATGCAGAATTCAAAATTGAAAATTCAAGATTCAAAAAAGGGACGCAAGCCGCCACCCAGAGCATAAACCAGGCCCATGGGCGCGGCGTGACGGCAGAGCCTGTTTCGGCGAATCCGCGCCAGCGGAGGCCTCATTTGCCGAGGAGGTTGCCGACCGCCGCCTGCTTGAGCAGGCTGTACAGGTTATCTGTATTCGGCTGCTGGAGCGTGCCGGTGACGGCGAATTTCGGGCCGGCGCCGTAGGCGCTGGCATTGGCCGGGGCGCGCATCAGACCGACGCCGCCGAGGAGGGTGGCCACCTTGCCCTTGCCGTCCAATTGCAGGTTGACGACGAGCGGCTGGGCCGGAATGGGAACGCCCGGGCGGTAGGTGATGCGGCCCGAGCCCGTCAGATTAATCTCAGGATTTTTTACGACAAGTTGAGTCAATTCAATATTCAAATTCGGACCGCGGCGGGCGGCCATGGTCAGGTCGGTGTATTTGACCTGCTGCAGCAGGGCTACGAGGTCGTTGAATTGGGTGAGGCCCTTGGGCGCCTTCGGACCGGTGATGATGGAGGCGATGCCGGCGACCGTGGAGGCGACGTTGAGGCCGCCGCCCGCGAGGGAGTTTTTGTCCATGCGGTCGAGCAGGTGGAGCGTGCCGCTGCTGCTGTTGAGCTTCGAGTCGAATTGCACGCGGGCGAGGAGGTCGTCGAGGTTCGCGCCGCGCCCAGAGGCGGAGGCGGCCATGGTGAATTTGCCGTCCACCGGCGGCGTGCCCTTCGGGTCGCGGGCCTTGAAATAGCGGGTGCTGTCAAAATTCTTCACGTCGAGCTTGGCCGCCAAATCATAGGGCTCCTTCGCGTTCGATTTTTCGAAGGAGAGATTGCCATTGAAAGTGAGCGGCGCGCCCATGAGCTGGGCCGAGACGTTGTCGAGTGAAACCTTGGTGGCGGCGGCCTGGGCCTGGGCGTTCAAGTTGTCCGCTTGATAGGTGCTGTAGAACAAATGCTTGAGGTTGATTTTCGCCGTGCCGGGAAAGTCGCCCCAGAAAGGCGCGGCATCCGGCTTGGTGGAAGGAGCGGCAGCCGCAGTGGCGTTCGCGGGGGCGGCGGCCGCGGCAGCGGGCGCGGCGCCGGGGGCGGCGGGCGGCGGAATCGGGCGGAACGCGTCGTTGAGGGCCAGCACGTCATCCACCACCAGCGAATCACCGAGCAGGCTCAGATCGAAGGCGCGGGTTTTGTCCGTGCCGGTGAGCGAGAATTTGAGCGTGCAATTGGTCGGGCCGTCCACGCCTTCAGCAGTGATGGGCACGGTGATTTGCAGGTTGCTGCCATCGGGCGCGTATTTGCCGGAGGCGTTGGCGAGCTTGATGCTCTTCACCTTGCGCGATGGATAAGTCACATGCCAGTCGGTGAGGTCGGCATTGAAAGAGAAGGCACCGTCGGGCGAGAGTTGGCCGGAGAGCGTGGCGTTGCCCGAGCCGAGGTTGTCGTTGTCGCGCAATTCGGGGCGTTTGAACGCGTCGGCGAGCGCATTGCGCACGGCGGGCTGGCTCATCAGGCGGTGGAGGTCACCGTTGAAATTAAATTTGACCGACGGCAGCGTGGCGGGTGCGCCTGTCGCCACCGGTGGGTGCGAATATTGGACACTGCCGGCGACGAGGTTGCCGGTCGTCATCGTGCACAACAGGCCGGTCATGGAAAATTCGCTCAAGCCCTCGTGGGAAATGCGCGCGGACGGCAGGCCGGTGATGTCCACGCCATTGAGCATCGGCTCCGTGCCCTGCCGCAAGACGAGGCGGTCCACCGAGAACGGCGCATTCGAAGTAACTGAATAAATGCCTTCGCCGTGGGCGTCCGCGCCTTCGCCGCGCACGACGACATCGGCGGAAACGGTGTTCCCGCGCACTTGCAGATTGCCCGTCAACGCGCTCAGCAAGGCCAGCGGCAATTGATTCAATTTCGCCGACACCAGATTGCCGGAGAACACGGGCCAGGGCGTCGTATTGCCTGCGGCCTTGGCGGCGGTGGTGGTATTGCTCGCCGACGGCACGGTCAGCGCTTGCAGCAATTTGACTTCGGCATAGGCCGGGCCGGGCGCATTCGGCGCGGCGACGCGCATTTCCGCCGCGGGCACGGTGTACGCGCCCGTCTCACCGGCGGCTTTCTGGAGGGCGAAGGTGGCATCGAGCAGGAGCGGGGTGGCCGGCACGCTGTCGCCCCATTCCTTGGCCAGCGGCTGGAGGCGCAACTGGTCGAGCGCGACGGCGAGGTGCCCGCTGGTCACGGAAAGCGATGCGGTTTTGTCGGCGGCGGTCGTGGCGTTGTGCAAGGTGACGTTGGCGGAGAATTGCGCGAAAGTGGTGTTGCCGGTGGCGAGCAGGATTTGGCGGACGACGGCGACGGTGTCACCGGCCTGATAATTCGCCGAGGCGTCGACGACGAGGGTGGCGCCCGCCAGCAGCGGCTTGTTATCCTGCGTCACGCTGAGGTTGCCGATATTCAGGGGCGTGTTGGTCTGGAGCAAAATGGCGCCGTTGTTGCCCGTGCCGAGATTGGCCTGCCCGCTCAAGGAATTGCCGGTCACGGAAATATTCGCGGGCAGAAACGGAGTGACCCACGCGAGCGGGAATTGCTGGAGCGTGAGTTGCGCCAGACCGGGGCCGCTGCCCTGGGTGATTTCGAAATCGGAAGCGCCGCCATCGTGCTTTTTCACCGCGACGGTCATGGGCTTGAGCAAGTCCAGCGTGGCGACGGCCTGGCCATTGTCCGGTGCGAGGGTGAGGTGGATTTGTTTGGCGGCGAGCGCATCGCTCGCCCACGCCACGTCGAGATCGGCGTTGACCTGTACCGCACCCAGCGCGCGCAATTGCGGCTGGAAAACCTCGAGGCCACTGGCTTTGGCGTTCAAGTTGCCCTTGAGGCTTGCGCTGCCCGCCGCCGGATCGCTGGCGAACTGGCCCGCGCCATGCGCGGAAAAATCGGGGAGTTTTGCGCCGAAGGCAAACGGCTCGATTTGCGCGCGGGTGCAGTTGAGGGAAAAATCACCGGCGAGCGAGCCGTTGTCGGCATAATTGCCGTCGAGGGCAAGAAGGCTGGCGGCAGCGCCCGGCTGGCCCACGGTCAGGGTGAATTTACGCGCGGCGGAACCGGCGGGCGCGGCGACGTTCAGGCTGGCTTGCAGGCGCGTGGGTTGCGCTTGCTGGGCGAGGGTGGCGGCGAATTCGGCGTCGAACGCAATTTTTTGCGGAACGAATTTTGCGTCGCACGTGAGGTCGAGCTTCGCCTGGACGCTCATGTCCTTCACCGTGGCGTTGGCGGAGGAGTCCTTGAAACCCAACTGGCCTTCCGCATGGCCGGTGCTCCCGGCACCGAGGTCGCGCGCGGTCAAATTGGCGGCGATGGTGCGCTGGTTGGGCAGCAGGACCGTGCCGGAAAAATCAGCTTGCTTGATGAGGAGCGCGGCGAGGGTGGCATTGGGCGGACCGGAGTCGGCCTTTTTGGCGGTCGCCGGAGTGGCGGCGGCGGGCGCAGGGTGCGAGGCATCGACGACCAGGCCGGTGAGCGTCACGCGGTCGATGACCTTGATGTTGCCAAAGAGGAGATTGGAAAGGGAGTACTGGAGTTGGGCCTGGCCGAGGTTGACTTTGTAGCCGCCGGTGGTGAGTTCGAGGCCGGAAATTTCTCCTCCACTCAAGCCAAGGGCCACCTTATCCAGCTTGGCCTGCGGGTCGGTCTGGCGCAGCGCCTTCAGGGCGTACGACGTTTGGACGCCGGAGTTGAGCACATAGGCCAGGCCCGCGCCTACCAGGAGCACGAGGGCGGCGAACAAATACAGGAGCCAGCGCAGAGGTCGTTTGAGAGCCATAAAGGAGAAGAGGGAGAATCGTGACCGAAAGTTCCCGGAAAACGGGAACTTTTGGCGGCTTCACCCACTCCCTTAGTTTGGCGGCGGAGCCCCCAAAGGCGAATTTTTTCAGCACAGTGGGGTTAAGTACGTACAGACCGGTGGGGCGGCGGAAACGCCCTGCGCCCACGGCCCGATGCATAAACGGGGCCGATAAATCAGATTGCTAATCCAACCCTGGGTTTGCGATAACGGAAAAAACTCCGACGGATAATCATGGTCCCCGACGAACTTCCCGGCGCGCTTGACGGAGCCCGCGTTTTTCCGCCCGCCGCCAGGGAGCCCGCGGCGGCCGGAAGCTAGCCGACTTCCGCATGTCCGCTTCCTTCCGAGCCCGGCTGGTGCGCAATTATCCCTTCATGGTGGTATTTGCGCTGGAATTGCTGCTGATGGTCTATTTGTGGTGGGAGCGGCGAGTGCCACCCGGCCATGACGCTTTTCAATATTTCGGTGTCCAGTATTATTTTCTGAACAACGCCGCTTTTGCGGGCGAAACGGCCCAATGGATGCCGTTCATGACGCAGGGGACGGTGGCCAACTGGTGGTTCTGCATGCAAAACGGGCTGGTCGAGGGCGCGCTCCTGGCGCTCGGGCCGTTGCTCGTGGCGGTGCGGGGGCTGAATTTCCTGCTCTTTTATGATGCAGGGATGTTTTTCGACCTGACCGTGCTGCTGTTGGGCGTGTGCCTGCTGGGCCGGCGCTACTATTCGTCCAAGCAGACCATTCTTTTTGTGGCCGTGACCATGCTCGGCTCCTCCATCTACTATACTCAGCCCTGGTATGGTCTGCATTATTTTTATGCGCTCCCGCTGATGCTTCATTTCCTGCACGGACTGCTGGAAACGGGGCGCTGGCGGTATTTTTTTCTCCTGGGTAACCTCTTCGTGGTGCAGTTGAACGGCTCCCTGCCGTATTTTTTGCCGATGCAGTCGCTGGCGCTATTTCTTTATGCGCTGTTTTACGTGGCCGTTTATGGACGCACGGCCCTCGGCCAAATCGAACGCCTGCTCCGGCGGTGGATATATGCGGTGCTCCCCGTGGCCGGAGTGGCCCTGTCGCTTTACATTTTGAATATGGCGCTGACCGAAGGCACGAAGGAAATCGTCAACTACAACGCGGGGCGCAATCTTAACGGCGAAGTGGTGTCCGTGAACGCCTTTTTGACCTATGGCGCGAATCCCAATATGCGCTGGCAGGAGCTGCTGACCCGGGTTTCGCCCTGCCTCGATTACCACCTTTATTTTGGTTATTTCGGCCTCGCGCTGGCGGCGCTCGGGTTCACGTTCAAGCCCAACCGCTTGTTTCTCGTGCTGGCCCTGACCACGCTCGTGCTGCTGCTCATCTCGCTGGCCACGCCGGTCGCCTCGCTGATGTTTTTTGCCTGGCCGAAAATGAATTTTTACCGGCATCTGAGCCTGGTCTCCAACCTGGTGCGATTTTTTCTTTGTTTGTTGGCGGGGTTTGGCTTTGAGCAACTGCTGATCAAGGACGGAGCCTGGCGCGGCCTCGGCGGCGTGGTGCGCTCGGTGATGGCCGCGACGACCCTCGGGGAGGTTGCGGTGGTCCTGGCGGCATTATCCTTTGACGCTTTGTCGGCGCGGCAATGGATTTGGGCGCAGATTACCGGACACCTGCCTTTGGCCAAATGGTTCATGCCGCCCGAGCACATGCAGCCGGTGCTGGTGGAGGCGGCGCTGTGGTCGGCGGCGGCGACACTCGTCTTTGGCTTGCTGGCCAGCCGCAAGCTTCCGCGTCCCTGGCTGGCGTGGGCCGTTATCGCGCTGCAAGCCGCCGACCTCTACACCTTCAAATTCGAGGAGGCGAATATCATGACGGTGCCGCTCACCCCGGAGCAATATGCGGTGAATCGCATGGACGGCCTGCCGTATGCCCCGCGCCGCACCCCCATCGATTACGCCACGCAAGCGAAGGCCCGCTTGGTGCCGCAAATCGATCTTCGTGTGGGCGCCGCCTATTGGTCCCTCGATACTTATTTACTCACTGATCCGCCCATCAACCCGGATCGTACCGACCACTGGCTCAAAGCTTACGACGATTTTCTGCGGACCTATTCCGGGGAAACGATTCGCGATTTCTCCCGCCGGCCCATCGCCAAGGGGAATACAACCATCATTTTTGATTGGTCCGGTACGCCCGCCAAATTAGGCGGCGTGACCGAGGATAAAATCCAGTTTTTCACCACGGCCCATCAACCGGGTGACGACAAGGAAATCAGCCGGCTGATGCGCTCACCCGACTATAGGGGCGACCTTTTGTTTGTTTCGAAAAACGAAACCGCTCCCAGTCCTCCTCCGCCCGCCGAGGCCGCCCTCGATTTGGGCAAAAATGAGCGCGTGGCGCATGACCACCAGGTGCTGCAGTACGACGCCAATCATTTAAAAGTCGAAGTTGAGCAAGCGAAGGCCGGGGATTGGCTTTATTATGCGGATGTCTGGCATCCCTTCTGGAGCGTCTCCGTCAACGGCGCGCCGGCACCCTTGTACAAAGGGAGCCTGGCCTACAAGGCCGTACCGCTGCAGGCAGGAAAAAACGTCGTCACTTTCACCTTCGGTTCACCCCTGCTGGGCTGGTGCATGAAGATTTTGAATTTCAATGCCCTCTTCTGGGTGCTGTTCCTCGTTTATCTTTTCTACCGCGAGTGGACGACCAAGGAAGAAACGGCGCCAGTGCAGCCGACGTGACCAGAAATTGGCAGAAGTGAGGCCGTAGGGTCATTGTCGAAGCGATGCCGATCAGGTGCTGCCTTTCACCAAGCCCGCAAATACGACCCGTTGAGACCACAAAACCATCAGGGCCAGCACCGAAACGACGAGGGCCATCGGCAGTCCGGCCGGATCCAGCAAAAGGTGGAACAGCAGGATGTTGACGATGACCGGCCCCAGCAGCGTCAAGCCCAGCGCCACCTTGCGGCCAATAAGTAACAGCGCGCCGCCCGCCACCTGCAAAGCGCCGACGACATAAAGGTAATGGCTGACGAAGAGCGCCATCATGAAATCTCTGGCCGGGCCTTCCGGCGGAGGCGGCAGGGGGATGAAGTTTAAGAACAGGTTCAGTCCGAAGACGACGAAGATCAGCCCGAGCAGGCTGCGGGCGATGAGGATTACGATTTTCATATTTTTTCTTTTTTAGTTTTTCGAGGCCGAGTTTTTTATTGATCAAGTTTTAGGCAACCTGGGCCAGAATTTGTCTCGAGCGCGCACTGGCGGCGGCGAGTGCTTTCTCCGGGCCAATGGCACTCATGGCCACGCCTTCCACATGCACGGCGCTGACGTCCGTCATGCCCAGGAACTGGAAAACCGCCTGGAGATATGACCCGGCAAAATCGAAGGCCTTCATGGGCCCGTCCGAATACACGCCCCCGCTGGCCAGCACGAGAATGGCGCGTTTGCCCGTGAGCAGGCCTTGCGGACCGTTGGGCCCGTAAGCGAATGTCCGTCCGGCGCGCGCGATGTGGTCAATCCACGCCTTGAGCGTCGAGGGCACGCCGAAATTGTGCATGGAAACGGCGACGACAATCGTGTCGGCAGCGAGAAGTTCGTCGATCAAGGCGTCGGACAAGGCCAGGGCGGTGGCCTGTTCCGGCGCGCGCTGTGCTGGCGGAACATACAGGCCGGAGACAAAGGCCGGTCCGACGTGCGGCGGCGGATTTTTAGCCAGGTCGCGGACCACGAGCTGTGCGCCCGGATGGTGCTGCTGGATTTCGTGCACCATGGAACGGGCGGCCTGATGCGAGTAGGAATCGCTTCCGCGCGGGCTGCTTTCAATGAGTAGGATGTTTTTCATGACGGGCCTTTCGTTGGGCCAGGTTATTTTGACCACGGGTGCATCTTACCGCCGATTCCTTCACCGGCCTAATACCATGTTCCTTGCACAGTCATGCCTTTTCGGCATAATGGCCGCCGCCATGGAACTCCGGCACCTCCGCTATTTCCTCGCCGTGGGCGAAGCGTTGAGCTTCACCAAGGCGGCGGCGCACTTGCGCGTGGCGCAGCCCGCGCTGAGCCGGCAAGTGCAGGATTTGGAGGAGGAAATCGGCGTGGATTTGTTCAAGCGCAGCCCGCGCGGCGTCACCCTCACCGCCGAGGGAAAATTGTTTCTCAGCCGGTCGCGCGACCTGTTGAAACAGGCGGATGACGCCGTGGAGCAAGTTCGCGCGCTCGCCCGGGGGCATTACGGCGAGTTGCAGGTCGGCTATGCGGCTTCCCCCACGGTCGAGCTGCTGCCGCCCGCGCTGGCGGTGTTTCAGAAGGCGTTTCCCCACGTCAATGTGCGGCTTCATGATGGCTCGCGGCGCGACCTGATCGAAGGACTGCAAAGTGGCGTGTTGCAGCTCGCGCTCATGCCCAAAGCCGTGGTCGAAGGCATTGAATTTGAAACTTTGCGCGCCTATCCGTTTTGCGTGGCCTTCGCCCCGGGCCATCCTTTTGGAAAATTGAAGTCCGTGCCCCTCGAAAAAATGGCGACCGAACCGCTGGTCGGTTTTGTCCGCCGGGATTACCCGGATTATTATTCTCTGCTGAATGGCCTTTTTCGTCCCCTGGGCCTCAAGCCGCGCATCGCGGTGGAATGCGACGGCGCCAGTTCTCTGATTACCGCGGTTGCATCCGGCCGGGGCGTGGCG
This sequence comes from uncultured Opitutales bacterium, assembly GCA_964562015.1. Lineage (GTDB taxonomy): Bacteria > Verrucomicrobiota > Verrucomicrobiia > Opitutales > JABDGR01 > CAZLRH01. The sequence goes on from CAZLRH010000012.1 coordinate 48,188, forward strand.
CTGGCCATGTCCGTTTTTAAGATCGTGAGTGGAAAGCGGCTGGCTTATCGCCCGTTGGCGGGAATAAACGAAACGATTCCGGTCGGCATCGCCCGGGCGCAGGGCGGCGATGTCACGCCTGCGGGCGAGAAGTTTTGCGAAATTTTGCGCAAGGTGTCGGCCAGGGCCGGCGGCGGGTAGTGGTACAGTTTGGCCAGATGCCTTGTTTTCGTAGCGCGGTGCTTTAGCCCGCGCTCTGGCTTTTTTGGATAATCCAAATGCGCGGGCTAAAGCGCCGCGCTACGAAAGCGGAGTCGGTGGTTTTCTAAATGTACCAGTACCCCGCGGCGGGGCCAAGGCCGCAACGTGAGCCGCGCCCTACTGCGGGTAATGGCTTTTTTGGCCCAACCGGGAAACGTATCGCTCTCGATTCTTGGCGAACCCTCAATTGCTCAAAACGCGCGACGAACTTGTTTCATTTCTCCCCTTGCACGGATGGATTTTTTTCTTAATTTCCTCGTGCCAAAGCCCAACCGCTTCACTTTTCATGAATTTCTCGCGTCGTTGGATGATATTTCTTGGCCTGTCGTTGTGGGCCGGAGCCGGCAGTCTTTTCGCCCAGGGTCTTCCGGCCGCTTATGATCTGCGCTCCGTTTTGGACGGGGGCAATACGGTGAGCTGGGTGCCCGATATTCAGGACCAGGGGTATTTTGGCGACTGCTGGACCTTCGCCTCCGCGACGGCCATGGATAGCAATCTGCTGATGAACGGCCTCTTTGGCCCGGTTCCGGCCACGCCGCCGACGATTCAGATTTCCTCGTGGGCGCTTTCCACGGGCAACGGCGTTCCGGAGTCTCTCATCGGCCCGAATTATGGCGGCGATGGGATTCACACGTGGGGAGGCTTTGAATATCAGGCGCTGGCCTATGTCACGCGCGGGCAGGGGGCCTGGGCCATCCCGAACGTCACGGGCAACAGCACTACTCAGATCACCGTGATGGGTGGAGGGCCCGTCTTTGACTCCGCGCCGGTCACTCCCGCCAATTCCTTTCCGGCGGTCTTTCAAAATTCCACCCCGGCGAATATCGCCAACCTGATTCCTCCGGCCAATCAGACGCCGGTTTTTCAGACCCGCAGCGTCACGATGTTGGATCAGGGCTTTAGCAACAACGTGCCTTTGCCGGCCCCGATCACCCCCGGAGGCAGTACTTATAATTTCAACCTGGGCGCGGCCGATCCCCAAGTCGCCGCGGTCAAACAGGCGATCACCACTTTCGGCGCGGTCGCGACCGGGATGAATGCCAATAGCTACAATTTTTTCAACTACGTGAGCAACGGCAACGGCACCTACACCGTCAATTATTTCAACCCCAGCAAGAATCCCAACACGACCGATCACGAAGTCACGATCATCGGCTGGAACGATTCCTATCAAATGACCGATCCCTCCACTAACATCACTTATACGGGGGCTTGGTTGGTGCAGAATAGCTGGGGAAAAAACCAGTGGGGCGGGACTGACCATCCTAATAACGGCACGTTCTGGGCGCCTTATGACGATGCGGCCATCGGGCGGGAGGCCGTGGCCGCTTTCCAGATGGGGTCCGTGTCGCCTTATAGCCAGACCGTGCTCCAGAACGAACTGGGGCCGCTGGGCTATGCGAACAATTTCATCGATGGCTCGGGGATTTTGGGCATGGCCCAACTCTCGGCCCGTAAAGTCGCCGGCATTCTCACCTCGACCCAGACCGGCTCCCTCGCGGCCCTGGGCCTCGCCACACAGGTCGGCGGCGTGTCGGTGCAAATATCCCTCTACTCGAATTGGATTAACGGCAGCGGCACCCTGCTGGAACAACAGACGGCGACCCTGGATGGCGTAGGATATGACTTGATCGACCTTGATACCCTGCTGCCGATCACCCTGGGCGAGCAAATTACCGTGGTGCTAGACTATGGTCAGAGCCAGGCCGCGCCCGTCGTGATTGGAGGCGATGGGTTGTCCGGTTACCTGACGGTGACCAACGGCCTTTCCTATTATTACGACGGTTCCGCCTGGCAGGACATGGCGAACCTGCCGTTCGAAGCTTTTTCGGGTTATGGTCCCGATGCCCAGGGCGGCGTCCTTTTCCTCAAGGGTATTATGGCCGTTCCGGAGCCCTCCACGACCGCTTGGCTGATTGCGGCGGGCGGGCTGTTGGCGGTCGCGGCCCGCCGCCGCCGTCGCCCGCTGAGGGCGGGCGAAAGTTAGGCTCAGATTTAAAACTCAATAACGAGCGGCGCGGTGAGGGCACCGCGCCCTACCCAACCACCAAGGCGTACTGAAGTGAGCGGGCCGCCTGTTCACTGGTAGGGCGCGCTGCCCTCAACGCGCCGCAAAAGATTGGTTTAATACACGTTGGAGACAACTCTAGCCCTGCTTTTACCAGCACCCTTGGTTCAATCACCAAGTGCAAGGGGCAAAAGGCAGCGCAGCCACCGTGCGACGAGCGCGCCTCGGTTCCTGACGATGCCTTTCGCCCATCCGCCGACACTTACTTAGTCGCGGTGGCGGCCACGGGAGCGGCGTCGGGCGCGCTGCTGGCGTCGATGGCGCCGGCGGCTTCGAGCAGGCGGCGTTCCTTGACGGTCGTGGCCTGTTTGCCGATGCGCTTGCGCAGGTAGTAGAGGCGCGCCTTCTGCGTGACGGCATCGCGCTCCACCTCGACCTTGGCGATGTTCGGCGAATGCACCGGGAACACGCGCTCCACGCCCTCGCCGTACGAAATGCGGCGGACCGTGAAGGTCTCGTGCGCGGCGCGGCCTTTGCGGGCAATGACAATGCCGCTAAAGATCTGCACGCGTTCCTTGTCGCCCTCGCGAACCTTGGTATGGACACGGACGCCGTCGCCAACTTTGAATTTGGCGCGATCCGTTTGCATTTGCGAGCGGTTGATTTCAGCGATGACAGGCTTCATGACGAAAAGTCTTTCAGTTAAACGAGGCGGTTTACGGTTGGGTCGGCGGGGGCGTGGGCGCGGGGCGGGCCAGCAGGTCGGGTCGGCGGGTGCGGGTTTTCGCGGTTTGCTGTTCGAGCCGCCATTGGGCGATGGCCTCATGGTGGCCGGACAACAAAACCTCGGGAACTCGCCGCCCACGGAACTCCACGGGCCGCGTGTATTGAGGAAAACCGAGCAAAGTGCCGTGAAAGGAGTCTTGGGTCAAGGACAATTCCTCGCCGAGCACGCCAGGAATCTGCCGGGCCACGCAATCGATTAAAACCGCCGCGGGCAGGGTGCCGTTGGTCAGCACATAATCGCCAATGGAAATTTCCCGGTGCACCAGCAAGTCGCGCACTCGCTGGTCCAGCCCTTCATAATGCCCGCTGATGAGGACGAGGTGGCTCTTCCCGGCCAGTTCGCGCGCCAGTGGGGTGGAGAGCGTTTCGCCATCCGGGCACAAGTAAATCACCGTGCAGCCGGGCGTCGATACCGCCTCGATGGCCGCGGCCATCGGCTCGGGCTTGAGCACCATGCCTGCGCCGCCGCCAAAAGGCCGGTCGTCGGTGACGTGGTGCTTGTCCGTCGCCCAATCGCGCAGATTGTGCACCCGGATTTCGAGCAGCCCCTGCTCGCGGGCGCGGCCAAGAATGCTTTCAGACAAAAATCCGTCCACCATGCCCGGAAACAGCGTCAGCAAGTCAATGGTCAGCCGCGCGCTCATGACGGGAAATTTTCCTAAAATTCCAGGCGGAAACGTGAAGTGCGAACCTCCGGGGCGCGGGCTAAAGCACCGCGCTGCGAAAACCAAGGCAAAATCTCCACCTCTCCGAGCGGGCCCGATGATCTACGCCTGAGCGACCGGGGCAGCGGCTTCCGTGACCACGGCGGCGGGCGGCGGATCCTTGCGGGCCAGCTTGATCATTGACCAGGCGGTGTCCGACGGCTTGGCGCCGATCTTGAGCCAGTAGTCAATGCGCGGCAAATTCATCTTGTACGGCGAATCCTTGCCACCGGGGCGCGGATTGTAGGTGCCGAGGATCTCGACAAACCGGCCATCTCGGCGCGCGGCTTTTTCACAGACGACGAGGCGGAAGAACGGCTGCCCTTTGGCGCCGTGGCGTTGCATGCGGATGGTCAGGGCCATGAGAAAAGGAGTGAGGCGCCGGGTTCGACGCAGTGGGAAAACGGGTAAAAAAAGCGGGTTGGAGGCCGGCTGTCAACGTTTTTAGCAAAACCAGGCCAAAGGATGTTCGTGCGCTACCGGCCTAGCTCAGCGGAAACAACCATGCTCAAGTCCGGCGCAATCGTTGTCTTGGTACTACCTCGGCGTGGTGTAAACGTTGTAAGGGTGTGGTGTAGGCATTGTACAGGCGTGGTTAAGGCGTGGTTAAGGCGTGGTTAAGGCGTGGTGTTCGGGGGACCCCATTCGCAGTTGGGCGAAAGTCGACTTTTATCCTTGCTGCCGGCCGGCGGACGGGTAATGTCAACCCTTCCTCTGCGTCCAGTCGGGCGAGCTGGCCAACCTCGGGTTGGCGGGCGGGCCGGGCGGGGCGTGATAGTGGTCGGATAGAAGGTATTTCGGGCTGTAGCGTAGCCTGGTAGCGCGCTTGCATGGGGTGCAAGAGGTCGAGAGTTCGAATCTCTCCAGCCCGACCATTTTTCAGGCCGCAAATGACCATGCGGGAATATTACCCGCATGTGCCGGTGATCCTGATGGATAGTTGGGCCCGTTTTTCAGAATGCCGCCACGTTCGATGTCATCCCTTTGGCATGTAGCGCGAGTCGTCCAGGGTTGGATTTGAATCCACGGGAGGGTAGTGGGCGGTCTGTACGGATTGGCGCGCGTCAATAATCGTTTGCAAAAGTCTGTGGAAATACTCCGGCTTGGGCAGGAAATGGATGGGGAACACCGTTCCGCCTGTGCCGATGACGGCGACAGTGCCGTAGCCTACCAAACGCCCGAGTAAAGGCTCCCGCAGGGTCAGCGTCTCGATTTTTGAAAGGAGGATTTCGGTGCTGCTCAAGGACAGCCAGCCGGTGCGAAACTTGAGGCGTTGATCGGTTAGTACGATCTCCGATTTCAAATATGTCGGCAGCACCAACAAAAACAAGGCCGTTCCGACAGCCAGGACGGGGATAAAAAATATCAGCCACGGAAAATGAATCTCCGGGGGATGGGGTATCGCCCGAAGAAATTGGCTAATCAACGCTGTGGTGCACAAGAGGCCCAAAATGGGCGTCAACATGAAAATCGCGGGTGTCAGCAAAATACCCGGATGAAGTTTGCATTGATAAATCGTGTGTTCGGCGGGACGCTGGTGCACGACCAAGTAATAACGCCGTTAAGGGTGAATTGTCCAGCAGAACCAGCGGAAAAGGAGCGAATGCTCCCACGGCCAGTTGGCAAATCCTCAGGCCCGCTGGCAATTTGCTTTCAGCCACGCGGCGAACTGGGATTCGTTGATGGTGCCGGTCGTGAGGGCGAGCGTTTGCCGCATGGCATCTGTTTCGGTGGCGTTAAAGCGCTGGCCGTTGAGCTCGAGAAACAGAATGGCGGTGGTGAAGGCTGTGCGCTTGTTGCCGTCCAGAAACGGATGATTGCGCGTCAGGCCAAACGCATAGCTTTAACGCCAAAATAATGAAAAATGTTGTAACGCATAAAATGGTAACTGAAATGCCGCCGGGCTCAAAGCCCATTTCGCCTTTGCACTGAACGGGGTCTTCACGCTCGGGTGGTGAATAGGTCAGGCCTTAAATTACGTTTCAAAATGGAAAATTTATTTTGGAGAGGGACGGAGGCGCTCTGTTTGGGGCGGAGATTTACCGCCCTTGTTTCAGAATCAAATCGGCCGCAGCGCGGCCGGTGAGATAGGCGCCCTGGGCATTGCTGGGGAAGACGCTCGTGGTGCTGTCGCCCGCGAAAAACAGGCTGTTGCCGACCGGCTTGAAGAGATTCTCAAAATCGATGGCCGAGGCCCCGATGCCTGCGCCGGGGAAAGTGCCGCGCGCGAACGGATCATATATCCAGCCGGAGCGAATATGCGCGACGGGGTCGGGAATGTTTCGGCCAAAGGTCTCGCGCAGGGCGTCCATCGCGTGCTGGACCATTTCCGCCTCGGGCAGCGCTTCCATCTCGCGGGCGAAGGTCGAATTGATGAAGCCCATGATGATGTGCTTTTTCAGGTAGTGGCCGATGTTGAGCCAGTTGACCCACGGTTGGTCCGCGCTCGAAATGCGGAAAATCCAAGTCGGGTCCGGGTCCCAGAACGTGCGGGGAAACATCAAATAGAGCTTGGTGGTGCCGCCGAAATTCAAGCGCTGAATCGCGGTGAGTTTCGCGTTCGGCAAGCCGGGGCTGAATTCCACCTGGCCGGTCTTGAGCACGCCTAGCGGCAGCGTGCAAATGACGCGCTTGGCGTGAAACACTCCGCGATTGGTGGAGACCGTTACCCGGCGGTTTCCGTATTCGATTTTGCGCACAATGGTGCGCAGGCGCACGTCGGTGCCGCGGGCCAGCGCGGCGACCAGTTGATCGAAGCCATGCGGGAAAATCCGGTCATCCACCCCGACAAAATTGGCGTCCAGGCCATAATTATAAAGCGAGATTTTGCTCATCGGCACGCCGGCACCCAGCAGCACGGTGGTATTGGTCGGCGCACTGAGCAGCTCCAGCTGTTCGGGTGTGAACGGCGGATTCTCATTCGCGTAAACGTAATCGAAGCCCGATTGCAGGGAGGCATCCGGCAGGCCCGCTTGCTGGCGGGCGAGGGCATACTCCCGGATCTTGGCCACCACACCCCCGTAGGTCAGGGCCAGCTCGGCCGCTTGGGTGACGGAGAGGCGCGGTCCGCTCGCTTGACGAAAAATGGAATTCGCATAAGGGGTATCAACGGTTTGGAGGCCGTATTTAACCGTCAAGGGCAGGAGGGCGTTGTCGTGGGCGTCGTGCAGCCAGCTCGCGCCGACATCCACCGGCGGTCCCGGCCACTGGCGCTGGGTGTGAATACGCCCGCCAATGCGGTTGCGCGCCTCCAGCACGACCACGCCGCGCCCGCCCTCGCGCAAACGCTGCGCCGCCGCGATGCCGGCCAGGCCCGCGCCGATGACAATCACATCGAGGGCGGCGGATTCCGCGCCCTTGGCGTCGGTGAGGATGGCCGGGGCGAGAGTTGCCGCCGCGCCGAATTTCGAAAGCTGTTGGAGAAAGCGGCGCCGGCCCAAAACTGGCGCAGGCTTCGAAAAGGAGGAAAGACTGCCCTCCGAAAAAACCGGCTTCGATGGGTCATTCATGGCAGGAGCAATTTCTTCGCTCGCTAGGCGACGCATCCCGTAAGAGCGGTACGGGCAATGATTATTTCCCAGCGTATTTCACGCCAAGCTCTTTCCCAAAGGTAAAGCCCCTACGCCCCTGGTTTCCGTCGGCGATCAGACCTGCCTGCCGCGCTCAATACGCTCGGCCGGGCTTGTTTTCGTAGAACTTGATATAAGAGCGGTTGAGGATGGCGAGGCCGCCGGGGGTGGGGTAGTTGCCCGTAAAATACCAGTCGCCGGGGTTGCCGGGGATGGCGCGGTGCAAGTCCTCGATTTTTTGAAAAATGATTTGAATGTCGCCGGACCAAAAATCGAGGTTGGGCCGGGCCAGGTCGGAAATTTTGGCGGAAATCTCCTCAGGCTTGAAGGAGTCGTAAATGCGGCGCACGTAGTTGCGCAGGTTGGTCGTGGGCTGGTCGAGCTGGCGCACGCAATCCTGGTACACCTCGCGCAGCAGATCGCTCATGCCGCGATCCTTGCACAGGGCCACCGCGGCTTGAAACGCGATGAATTTGCCGAGCTCGGACATGTCGATGCCGTAGCAATCGGGATAGCGGATTTGCGGCGCGGTCGAGGCGATGAGGATGCGCTTGGGGCGGGTGCGGGCGAGGATGCGGAGAATGGATTGCTTGAGCGTGGTGCCGCGCACGATGGAATCGTCCACGCACACGAGATTGTCCGTGGGCTGGACGACGCCGTAGGTGATGTCGTACACGTGCGAGGCCAGTTGCAGGCGGCTGTGCTCCTGCGAGATGAAGGTGCGCAGCTTGATGTCCTTGTGCGCGATTTTTTCCCCGCGCGGCCAGTTGGCCATGATGAGCTCGTCGAGCAGCGCCGGATCGAGCCGCCCCGCCTGCTGCGCGGCCATGATGGCGTCTTTCACGTCCTGGCGGCGGCGGCGGCGCAACTCATCCATCAACCCGTAGTAGGCGGTTTCGGCCGTGTTTGGGATGTAGGAGAAAATGGTGTTGTGCAGGTCGTTGTTGATGGCGCCGAGGATGCTGTCGACGAGGCGCGCGCCGAGGGCCTTGCGCTCGCGATAGATGTCGGCGTCGTTGCCGCGCGAAAAATAAATGCGTTCGAAGGAACAGCCGGCGCGGCGGCGGGCGGGCTCGATGAACGGCTCGTGGCGGATGCGCCCGTCGGCCTTCACCACCAGCGCGTGGCCGGGGGCAATTTCGCGCACGGCTTCGTCGTCGGCGTCGAAAATGGTTTCGAGGGCCACGCGTTCGCTGGCGACGGCGACGATTTCATCCGTCTGCAAATAAAAGCCAGGGCGGATGCCGTGCGGGTCGCGCATGACGAAGCAGTCGCCGTTGCCGATGAGGCCCGCGATGGTGTAGCCGCCGTCCCACAACTTGGCCGCCGAGCGCAGGATGGCGATGGGATCGAGCTGTTCCGAAATCAGGCCGGGAATTTCCGCGCCCGGGATGCCGCGGTCGCGCATTTCGCGGTAAAGCCGCGTGTGCTCCTCGTCGAGGTGAAAGCCGAGTTCTTCGAGGACAGTTTGCGTGTCGGTGTCGAAAATCGGGTGCGAGCCGCGGGCGATGAGGTGCTGGTTGAGTTCCTCGGTGTTGGTCAGGTTGAAATTGCCGCAGACCATCAGGTTGCGGGTGGCCCAACTGCTCTTGCGGAAATACGGGTGGCAGGCGGTCTTGTCATACGAGCCCGAGGTGCCGTAGCGCAGGTGCCCGAGTAGAACTTCGCCGCCGAAATCAAAATGCTCCTTGACCGTGCGCGGAAACTCCGGGTGCACGAGGCCCGCGCGCATCAACTGGCCGTATTGTTTTAACAGGCGCGAAAAAATGACGGTGAGGGCGTCGGAGCGGATGTCGCGTTCACGAAACATGAACGCCTGGCCCGGCGGCATGTCGAGCTTCACACAGCCGATGCCCGCGCCGTCCTGCCCGCGGTTGTGCTGCTTTTCCATGAGCAGGAAAAGCTGGTTGAAGCCGTAGAGGGGCGTTTTGTACTTCTGCTCGTAGTACGAGAGCGGGTGCAGCAGCCGAACCATGGCGACGCCGCAGTGGTGATGAATCGGGTCGCTCATGAAGGGGAGGAAGCTTACCGCAAAGACGCCAAGAACGCAAAGAAAGAAGAGAAATGCAAAGCTGGTGCGGAGTTTTCGATTTTATTAATTACCGCGCTTGGCGCTCTTGGCGCCTTTGCGGTAAATTAAGTTCACACCTTCGCCATGGCTTTCGGGATGGCGTCGGTCCACGCTTCGCGGAGTTTGCCCACCGGCCAGGCGAGCGTGAAATTCGCGGCGTCGCGATGGTTGGCGGGGACGACCACTTTGAGGATGGCTTCGCCTTGGGCGTCACCGAGCAGGTGCGCCGGCACGCCGGCGGCGGACGCCGCCGCGAGCACCACCCGGGAGGCGTTCGCCTTCACCGCAATTAAAATGCGGCCCTGGCTTTCGCCGAAGAGCAGGGCGTCGAGGCGAATGCCGTCGGCGCCGCCCGCGGGTCCGGCGGCCAGGAGGCTGAGGTCGGCGCCGAAAGTTTTGTGCGGGGCGAAAAGCATTTCGCTGAGGGCGACGAGCAGTCCGCCCTCCGAAAGGTCGTGCGCGGCGGCCACGCGGCCTGCGCGAATCTGCGCGCGCACGAAGTTCTGCAGCTTTTTCTCCGCTTCCAAATCGAGCGCCGGGGCGTCGCCGGACTTGAGGCCATGGCGCAGGCGCAGGAAATACGAGCCGCCCAATTCGTGCGGAAAGCCGCCGAGCAGGATGAAGCTTTCCTCGCCGGTCTTAAGCGTCGGCGTGGTGACATCCTGCGGCCGGTCCACAATACCCGCGATGGAAACCGTGGGCGTCGGGTCAATCGGCCCGGTCGGACTTTCATTGTAAAGGGACACATTGCCGCCGACAACGGGCACATCAAAGGCACGGCAGGCTTCGGCCAGCCCGAGAATCGCTTCGCGCAGAAAATAAAAACTCTCGGGTTTGTATGGATTGCCGAAGTTGAGATTGTTCGTCATCCCGAGCGGTCGCGCGCCGGAGCAAACGAGGTTGCGCAGGCACTCGACCACGGCGATCTGGCCGCCCCGGCGCGGATTGAGGCGGACGAAGATATTGTTGCAGTCGTTGGCGATGGCCAGCAACCGCTCGCGGCCCGCGCCGAGGCGCAGGCGCACGATGGCGGCGTCGGCGCCCGGCAAAATGGCCGTGCCCGCTTGCACCATGTGGTCGTACTGCCGCCAGACCCAGCGCTTTTCCGCAATGGTCGGATGCGACAAAAGTTGCAGGAGCGAATCGCGAATGCCGGTGGGATCGAGGTCTTTGAGGCCGGCGGCGGCGGGTGTCCACTCGCGGTTGGCGGCCATTTCAGCGGGCTCGCGGGCTTCGCGGTCGTAGAGCGGGGCTTCGTCAGCGAGGGCCTTGGCCGGAATGCGCACCACCGGGATGCCGTGATGCGTCACGAGCATGTTGTGGCCGTCGGTCACTTCGCCGATGCGCGCGGCATGCAGGTCCCATTTCTTGAAGATCGTCTCGAGCTCGGATTCGCGGCCCTTGGTGACGATGACCAGCATCCGCTCCTGGCTCTCCGAGAGGAGGATTTCATACGAATTCATCCCCGTTTCGCGCTGCGGAACGCGGTCGAGCTCGATGTGGATGCCGCTGTCACCACGCGACGCCGTTTCGCAGGTCGAGCACGTCAAGCCCGCGGCGCCCATGTCCTGAATGCCGATGACGAGGCCCGGCACGGCCATCATCTCGAGGCAGGCCTCGAGCAAAAGTTTTTCCATGAACGGGTCGCCCTTTTGCACCGCCGGGCGGTCCGCCGCGCTGGCTTCGGACAATTCCCGCGACGCGAAACTCGCTCCGCCCAAGCCGTCGCGCCCCGTGGCCGCGCCGACGTAGTACACCGGGTTGCCCGCGCCGCGCGCCACCCCGCGCTTGATCTGGTCATGCTTCAAGGTGCCCAGGCAGAGCGCATTGACGAGCGGGTTGCCCTCGTAGCACGGATCAAAATAAATATCGCCGCCGACATTCGGCACGCCGATGCAGTTGCCGTAATGCGAAATGCCCGAGACCACGCCGCGGAACAACCGCCGCGCCGCGGGCGAGGTCAGTTCGCCGAATCGCAGCGAGTTGGTCAGCAGCACGGGCCGCGCGCCCATGGTGAAAATATCGCGGATGATGCCGCCCACGCCGGTGGCCGCGCCTTCAAACGGCTCGACCGCGCTCGGGTGGTTGTGCGATTCGATTTTAAAACAGATGCCCCAGCCGTCGCCGATGTCGATGATGCCCGCGTTTTCCTCGCCGGCCTTGACCAGCACCTGGCCCGGTGCGGCGGGATCGGCCTTCGCGGTCGGAAAGCCGCGCAGCAATTTGCGGGAATTTTTGTACGAGCAGTGCTCCGACCACATCACGGAAAAAACGCCCAGCTCAGTGAGGTTCGGGTCGCGTCCCAGCAGTTGGCGCACGCGCTCGTATTCCTCGGGCAGCAAATTGTGGCGGGCGATCAGCTCCGGAGTGATCGGGACGTTGAGCAACGGATCCGGGTTGGGCGGCAACGGCTCGGCGGCGAGAGATAGGGCGGGCGCGGGTTCGGCGGTGGCGGACATGGAGGAAGGTGGATAGGAAAGGCGTTTTTACAAGGAAAGCAAACGACTAGCGCGCGCCGGCGATTTCCGCCTCGACGAGCCGGCTGGAGAGGAACGCGCGCAGGACGGCGATGCCGTCGACGCTCGGGTGGTGGGTTTCGACCGCTCGCTCGGGGTGCGGCATCATGCCGAAGACGTTGCCCGCCTCGTTGCGAATGCCCGCGATGTTGGCGTACGCGCCGTTCGGATTGCCGGCGGCGTTCACATGCCCGGCGGCGTCCGCGTAGCGAAAAAGAATCTGCCGGTTCGTCACGAGCTGGTCGTAGCCGGCCTCGTCGATGCGGTAGTTGCCTTCGCCGTGCGCGATGGGGATGCGCAAGCGCGCGCCGAGACGCGAACGGTTGAACTGCTCGGTGGATTCCTCGACGTGCAAGGTCTGCGTGATGCAGCGGAACTCGAGGCATTCGTTGCGCACGAGCGCGCCGGGCAGCAGGCCCGCCTCGCACAGAATCTGGAAACCGTTGCAAATGCCGAACACCAAACCGCCCTTCGCGGCGAATTCCTTGACGGCTTGCATCACCGGCGAAAAGCGCGCGATGGCGCCGCAGCGCAGGTAGTCGCCGTACGAAAAGCCGCCCGGCAGCACGACTGCCGTGGCGTCGCCCAGGGAGGCTTCCTTGTGCCACACGAATTGCGCGGGCACCTTCAGGATGGTGTCGAGCGCGTAGAGCGCGTCAAAATCGCAATTGGAGCCGGGAAACTGGATGATGGCGACGGGCATGGGTGAAAGAAAGTGTTTTGGTGTTCTAGTGCTTGGTGCTTAGTTGCGGAATTCAAAATTGAAAATTCAAAAAGCGGAGGGATGCAGGTGGAGGGACGCAGATGGTGAAATGTGGGTCGAGGGACGCAGGTGGAGCGGAAGACGAAAAAAATTTGGCGGGCTGGGTTTAGCGGTTGGCGCAGACGCAAGGCAGGCGGAAGAACCCGCGATTTAACCATGTCTCGGGCCGGTGTCGAGTGTTTGGTTGCGGTTTAGGCAAGCGGTCGAAGGGTTTGCGCTGGACAAGGTTTTCGGGTCGGGGCACCGTTAATTGATGTTGCGTGATTGGGAAAAGACGGCTCACCGCGAATACGGAAGAGCGAAGCCATGATTCCCTTTCGTCGCCGTGCCCTTCTTTTAGCCTTCGCCTGGGGGGTTAGCTTTCGTGACGATCGTAGCTACTACCACGCCGGACCATGGGTTACTTTCAGAAGGATGGCTGTACTCATGGCTGTGGCTACTGGCCTATTTCCCGGCGGGCTTATTTATGGTATTTGCGTTTCTGCACGTGGGAATTAATCCCCTTGGCGTCTTAATAGCCGGCTGGTTAATTTATGCAGGGTTGGTTATTGGGGCTTTACGGGCCAAGGAGAAAGCCCGGTTTTACATTTTTTACTCAATCATTGCCGTACTGTTGCTAACCAATGTAGCTGGGTGTCATTGGGCTCTGCATTTAAATTTTGATTAGGTGGATTGGAATTGGCCCAAAGATTGAGTCCGGTTTCAGCTCACCCGCCCATCACGGGCAGCCAGAAGCGGAAGGTGGCGCCGGTGCCGGCGGGGGTTTCCACCAGTTCGATGTCGCCGCGGTGGTCGCGCAGGATGCGTTTCGAGATGGAGAGCCCGAGACCCGAGCCGTCCTTGCGCGCGGTGAGGAACGACTCAAAGATGCGCGCGCGCACTTCCGCCGGCACGCCGGGCCCGTTGTCGCGCACCGTCACGACCGCGCTGCGGCCGGATTCTCCGGCTTCGTCGTGCAGTTCAATCGCGAGCGTGCCGCCGCCGGGCATCGCCTGCACGGCGTTGAGCACGAGGTTGAGCACGACTTGCTGAAGCTGCCCCTTGTTCACGTCCACCATCAGCGGCGTGGACGGCGCGCGGAAAGTGACCGCAATTTTGCTTTGCTCCAGTTTGAGGCGCATGAGACGCAGGGTGTCTTCCACGAGCACGCCGAGGCTCCAGCGCGCCTGCAACGCCGCGCCGCCTTTGGAAAAATTCAGCACGCGTTCGACAATTTCGCCGAGCGAATCGATTTTTTCCCGAATGACATCGAGGTCCTGCGCGCGGGCGTCACCGGCGGGAAAATGCAGGTCGAGCGTGCCGAGCAGGAGGGTGATGACGGTCAGCGGATTGCGGATCTCGTGGGCGATTTCGGCGGCGAGCAGCCCGAGGGTCGTCAGGCGCTCGTTTTTACGCAACGTCTCCTCGGACGCGAACACGCGCGCGTACAATTCCGTGTTTTGCACGGCGACGGCGCAGAGGTTGGCGAGGGTGGAAAAAATCCGGCGCTCGTCGTTGTTGAAACGGTGATGGCGCGCCGTGTACACGTTGAGCGAGCCGATGGCGCGGTCGCCCACCAGAATCGGCGTGCAGAGGAGGGAGACCAGGTCGTCGCTCGAATTCAGGTGGGCGAAGTGGTATTCCTCACTGCGCGAAAGGTTGAAAATCTCGACCTGCTTTTTGTGGCGGATGGCCGAGCCGATGGCGCTGTCGGTCAGCGCCAGGTTTTCGGTGTACTCGATGGGCTGGCCGTCGTGGCCGGCGAGGGCGTGCAGGCGCAGGGTGCGCCCGTCGGGGTTGAGCAGGAAAAGCGCGCATAACCGGCATGGCATCAACACGAGCGCCTGCCGCGCGGCCGTTTCCAGCACCGCCTGCAATTCCAGTTTCGACACCAGCGACTGGCCCGTGGTGATGAGTGACTCGAGCTGGCGCGCCTTCATGCGCAATTGATTGATGAGCCACAGGCGGCTGACGACCTTGATGGCCTCGTTCGTTAACAGCGTGAGGATTTTTAACTCGGTTTCGCCAAAGGCCGCCTCTTGTTCGCTGTCCACATTGACGACACCGACCACCATGCCCTCGACGGTCATCGGCACGGCCATCTCGGAGCGGATGGAATCCTTGAGACTGAAGTAACGCGGGTCCTTGCGCACATCGGCCACCACGAGCGGCTGGCCGTGCAAGGCCACCCAGCCGGTCACGCCGTGGCCGAGCGGCAGCTCCAGTCCGCGCGAATCCTCCGGCAGTCCGCGAAAAACCTCGATTTGCAGGCGCTGGGTGTCGGGATTGACCAGCGCGATGGAGGCGCTGGTGGTCGGCAGCACGCGCATCACCTCATCCAAAATCAGGCGTAACGCCTCGTGCGGATCCTCGGTGTCGCTGACGAGGCGCGAGATGTGGTAAAGGGCGTCGAGGACGGGCTGGGAATTGTCGGGCACGGCGAAAAGGCAGAGTTTTTTCGACAGAATTAACAGAATTAGCAGAATAACCTCTCCTGATTTGTGCTCATTTTTGAAATTCTGTTAATTCTGTCGAAAAATCTTTAGCTCAAAATGGGCGGCAAATTCGTCTCAGCGGCAATTTCGCGAGCCAGGCTCAGGTAGCGCCAAATGACCCAGATTTGCGAGAGCAGGAGCAGTGCACCGACGCCGTAAACCGTGAGGCCCTTGGCTACCACCATCGAGTGATTGATGACTTCCTGCGTGAGGTCGAGGCCGAAGGAGTGGTAAAGTTGCTGGTATTTTGCGACCGTCGGCGGGTCGATCAACTTGGTGAGTTCGCCGGTGGGGATGCGCTCAAGCCAGGCGAGATTCCAGAGCAGGCCGAACGTGCCCGCCACCTCGTTGCCCGCCAGGACCCGCGCCCATTTCGGGTCGCCGGTCTTTTTTAATTTGTGCGCCCACACCAATTCCAAAACGCCGATGATGGTAAATACCACGCTGGTTTGCAGCACCAACTGGTAAAGCGAACCGGGCGGCACGCCGGACAAAAAGTACAGCGCCAGTACTGTAACTACGTAACTCCAGCCCATGACATACGCCAGCCGCAGGGCGCGCTTGACCGGCGGCCGGGGTGGCAGCGGGTTGGGTGAGGGGACGGCGGGCGGCATTGCCAAAGGGTGGGCCTCCAGCTATATCCGGGCTGTTTTGCAGAGCAACCCCATACACGCCCTCGTCATCAGCGCCAGCCTCGGCGCGCTCATCGGCCTCGTGCGCCAATGGGAGTATGAGAAAAAACATCCGGGCGCGGAGGCGCCCGCCGGGTTGCGCACGTTTACGGCGTGGGCATTGCTGGGCTGCGGGGCCGGGCTGTTGGAAATGGCCGGGGCCGCGTGGGTGTTCTCGGTGGGGCTGGCGGTTTTTACGCTCGTGCTCGGCGCCATTCACCTGCGCAACCAGCCGAAAATGCAGGTCGGGCTTACGACCTTTTCCGTCGGCGTGCTGACGTATGTCGCGGGCGGGCTGGCGTCGTATGGCAAATTCGTCGCCGCAGCGTCATTGAGCGTGGGCGCGATGCTTATTCTTGGCTCGAAGGAATGGTCGCACGCGTGGACGAAGAAAATGACGGCGGAGGATTTGCGCTACCTGCTCCAGTTCGCGGCCTTCACGGGCTTGGTGCTGCCGCTGGTGCCGGACGAAAGCATCGGCCCCTACCAGGCCTTCAATCCCCACACCATCTGGCTCATGGTCGTGCTGGTGGCGGGCCTCGGTTTTGCGGGCTATGTGGCGGTGCGCTGGCTCGGTGCGCGTGCGGGAATTTTGCTCACGGGACTCGCGGGCGGGCTGGCATCGAGCACCGTGACGACGATGGCCTTTGGCCGCCAAAGCCTGAAATCTCCGTCGCTTTCGGCGAGCCTCGCCGTCGGCGCCGTGCTGGCGTCGGTGGTGATGGCGCCGCGCGGGCTCATCATGGTCGCCGTGATCAACCCCGATGTCGCGCTGCCGTTGTTAATTCCTTTTGGACTGATGAGCTTGCCCGGGTTGTTGTGGGTGGCGTGGGGCATCGTGCGGCACCACACGCACCACCGCAGCAAACACGAAGTCGATCCGCCCGCGCTGGGCAACCCGCTCAGCCCCGCGATGGCGCTGAAATTCGGGCTGCTCTATGCGGTCATCGCCTTCATCGTGAAAGTGGCGGCGCAAAAATTGCCGTCGGAATGGTTGTACGGCGTCAGTTTCGTGTCGGGGTTGACGGACATCAACGCCATCACGGTCAGTTCGGCGCAAGCGGCCAGCGCGAAAGCGCTGGACCCTTTGGCCCCACTGGTGGCGGCGCGCTGCGTGCTCCTCGGCTCGCTGGCGAATACCGGGCTGAAAGCCGTGCTAGCCGGCACCTATGGCTCACCCGTCTATATGAGAACAACGGCCTCCGTGCTCGCCGCCAGCGCCGCGCTCGGCGCGCTGGGCTGGTGGTGGATGGGGTAGCAAGGGCAAGTGCTCCAGTGCTTGGTGTTCTCGTACATAGTTGATGGTCGGATGGAGTAGGCCGCTGCTAAGCACCCGTTTCAGCTTGCGGGTTGTGGATGGGAATAAAAAGCGGTCTTTGCTTCGCGTGTTTTCGGGTTCTTTTCGAGTCAAAGGCTGGCTCAAGCTGAAGTTCAAGCATCAGCATTCATCAATCAGCCTTCCGCAGCTTGGTGGGGTAAGGCCCCATGGACGGGGGAAGGGCGCAGTGGTATGGTGCGTCCATGAATCTCATCGTCCTACTTATCATTCTTCTCCTCTTGTTTGGCGGCGGCGGCTTTTATCTTGGCGGTCCGGCCATCGGCGGCGGTGGCCTCGGCCTCGTGCTCGTCATCTGCCTCATCATCTTTATGATGGGCGGATTCCGCGGTCGCGGAAACTAGACGGCGCGCCGTTCGGTTGCTGCTGAAGCATTGCGCGCAGGTGCCCACGCCAGGGTCCAAAGCCGATCCGGCCGGACTCGACGTTCGCAACGGTGCCTGGCCTTTACTTTTTAGCGCCCAGAGCTTACGGCTTGGCCGCAGGTGTCGCGGTCGCTTTCGCGGGCACGGGCGTGAGTTGCCCGATGGGTTTGTCGCCGACCGCGAAGTCGTCGTAATAAACGTTAATTTCCTGGGTGATCGCAGGGGCCTGGGCGAAGGTGCGGTAGCCGAGGTCGAATTCGGAGAAACCGCCGACGAGGCCGGTGTCCGTGTCGTTCATCGTGAAGGTTTGATTAACGGCGAGCTGGCCGTCCACCCAGAGGACGATGCGATCCGGCTTGTCCGTGAATTCCCACTCGAGGCAGAACCAGCGGTTCAGGGGAATGGAGCCTTCGAAGGCGACTTTTTCGCCGCGGCCGGTTTCGCCCGCGACCTGGCGCTGCACGGAGGGTTGAAACATGCCGGTGTAGCCGCCGACTTCGAGCCAGTTGGCGGCGGGCCAGCCGGCCGTGCCACCGATCAGGAAGACGCTGTGCGGCGCCGGCAGAAAATTGATATACATGTACACGCGACCGTAGAAATGTTCGCGGAGCGATTCCGGCAGCGTGGTGGCCAGGAAGGCATAACCGCGGCCGGCGGGGTAGCGAATCAGGAGCGCGTTTTTCCCGTGGGCGACGTTGTCCTGGACGATGGTGGCGGTGGCGTTGCCGTTGAGCTTGGTCAGCCACATTTTCGGGTTGATGGCGCCGGATTCAAAATCGTCCGTGAAAAGGGGCGCGCCATTGGCAGGCCGGGGCCAGGCCGCGGGCGGGCCGACGACGGGCGCGGGATTGATGGGCGCGGCTCGCGGAGTGGCGGCGGGCGCGGTGCCAGCGGCGGGAGTGCCGGCCGCAGGTGCGGTGGCGGCGGGCGGCGTGGCAGTTTGAGCAGAGCTCGTGGCGGCCAGGGCCAAACCGAAGAGGAGAGCGAAGGGGCGGAGAGAGTGGGGGTAGTTCACGCCGAAAAAATAGCTCATGGCCCGCCCAGCGCAAGCGAGATTAATACCGGCAGAAAGTCACGCCGACCGCGCGCGTATTTTGCCCACCCGACTAATTAACCGTCAGTTTGGCGACCGCGCTTGTGGTGTTGCCGACGATATTGGACACGACGACGCGGTATTTTCCGGCACTGGCTTTGATCACATTCTTCAAGGTCAACGACGCCGAGGTCGCGCCGGAGATTTTGGCGCCGTTCTTAAGTGAGACATTGTCTTTCTTCCAGACATAGGCGAGCGGTGCGGTGCTGGTGGCCTTGACGGTAAACTTTACGGTGGCGCCTTTTTTGGCGGCGAGGCCGGCGGGCTGGGCGGTGATTTTCGGGACCGCTGGCTTCAGGAGGGGAGTGAGGATAAAGCCGTGGTACACGCCCTGCGGATTCTTGCCGTAGCCCGCGATTTGCCCGGCATCGTTGATGGCAGTGGCGCGCTCGAGCGTCCAGCCGGCGCCGCCCGCGATGCCCAGTTTATTCAGGTCGGTCATTACGCCGCTGGCATAGCGCATCGCGTGCTCGGTCTCCGCCACGGGAATCGTGCTGCCCCCGACGATGACACCCGCGGTGTTGATGCCATAACCGCCGCTGTAATTGCCGCCGATGGTGCCGAGGTTGTGCATCGTGCCATCGTAGAGAAAGGCCGTTTGCAGGCTGGGGTCGGCATTCGTGCTGTCGCCCACGACATGCCCGGCAGAATTCATCGCATAAGCGACGCCATAATCGCCGCCCAAGGTGCCGAGGTTGGTCAAATTACCATTCGAATAAAGCCACGGCTGCGTGTGGCCGTTCATCGACAGCGTAAAGCCCGCGATTTGACCCGAAACATTGACCGCCTGGGCGTAAGTTTGCGAACCGCCGAGGTTGCCGAGGCCCGTCATGGTTCCGGACGCATAATAAAAAGCCACCCAAACCGTGTCCCCCATTTCCTGGCTGGCGCCGACAATTTCACCGGAGTTATTGAGGCCGCGCACATCGGTAAAATTACCGCCCAGCGAACCGAGGTCGTGCATGGTGCCGTTGTAAAAGAATCCGTGTTCGGTGCCGTCCTGACCAGTGGGGCTGGAGTAGCCGGCTACGACGCCGGAATCGTTGATGCCCTGGGCGACACTGCTCGCGCCGCCGAGCGTGCCCAAATCGTGCATTTTACCGTCGTAGAGAAAGGCGTGCACGTTGCCGCTGACGGTATAGCTGTAGCCCACGGCCTGGCCGGAGGCATTCATGGCGTTGACCCAACTTTGGTTTCCGCCGAGCGTGCCGACATCCGTGAGGATGTAGTAGGACTGGGCGCGCAGCCCGGTCGAACCGAGGCCGCCGAGGGTGAGAGCGAGGAGAGCGAGCAGCTTTGATGGAAATTGCATGAGCGTAAGAGGCTCAAATAACCTCAATGAATTCTTCCTGCAACCCCAAAGCCGCGGCCCTTTTGCCGCCGGCCCAAAAAGAACGGACGGTCTTCAGAGCCTCCGCAGGCTCCAAAGACCGTCCGGTAAAGGTCCTCGTTCGACGAGGCCACGGGCGCCTTACTTCGTCGGCACGGTGGCGATCGTCTGCAGGATGCGGCTGGCAATCTTATACGGGTCGCCCTGCGAATTCGGGCGGCGATCCTCGAGATAGCCTTTGTAGCCGTTGTTGACGAAGCTGTGCGGGACGCGGATGGACGCGCCACGGTTGGCGATGCCATAGTTGAACTTGTCGATGGACTGCGTCTCGTGCAGACCGGTCAGGCGCAGGTGATTGTCCGGGCCATAGACGGCGATGTGCTCGTTCTTGTACTTGTCGAACGCCGCCATGAGGGCCTCGAAGTACGGCTTGCCGCCGACATCGCGCATGAACGTGGTGGAGAAGTTGGAGTGCATGCCGGAACCGTTCCAGTCCACATCTTTGCCGAGGGGCTTGCAATGCCAGTTGACATCGACGCCATACGGCTCGCACACGCGCATGAGGATGTAGCGGGCCATCCACATCTGGTCGGCGGCGGTCTTGGAACCTTTGCCGAAGATTTGGAATTCCCACTGGCCCTTGGCCACTTCGGAATTGATGCCCTCGTGGTTGATGCCGGCGGTCAGACACAAGTCGAGGTGCTTCTCCACGATTTCGCGGGCGATGCAGCCTACATTCTTATAGCCGACGCCGGTGTAATATTCACCCTGCGGGGGCGGGAAGCCGCCGCCGGGCGGGAAGCCGAGGGGCGCGCCGTCTTTGTAAAGGAAGTATTCCTGCTCGAAACCGAACCAGGCGCCCGGGTCGTCCAAAATGCCGGCGCGGGTGTTGCTCGGGTGCGGCGTCTTGCCGTCGGGCATCATCACTTCGCACATGACCAAGACTCCGTTGATCCTGGACGCATCCGGATAAACCGCGACGGGTTTGAGCATGCAGTCCGAGGTTTTGCCCTCGGCCTGGCGGGTTGAACTGCCGTCAAAGCCCCACATCGGGAGTTGCTCCAGCTTCGGGAAGCTGTCGTAGTCCTTGAGTTGGGTCTTGCCGCGGAGATTGGCGACCGGCTCATAACCGTCGAGCCAGATGTATTCCAGTTTGTATTTAGCCATGGGAGGATGTTCGGATGTTTGTGTTCGGGTTAGTTTGCCGAAAAAGGCCCGTTTGGACGGGCCAGGGGCAAACTTGGAACCGTGAGACAAGCAGCTAGGATGCCATTTCTACAAGAAATATATATATGCCTTGTATACGCCCAGCGACTCGCTCCAGGCCCGCTTCGAGCGCCAAAATGGCAAACCGGCTTTCCAAAAGGACAAAACAGGGCCATAGTAGCCGCTTGGCACGGTGCCCGCAGGGTGCAGCCGGCCTTTCCTAACATGCAGACCGTCAAGGACACTCTTCGTTCGACCGTTCGTCTCACCTATGACGGGCGGGTGGTGAAAGTCTACCATGCCCGCGATGCTGACAAACGGTTTGAAAATGAGGTAAAAGTGCTCCGATTCCTGGAGGCCCACGGTTGCCCTTTTGTGCCCCGTTTGCTCGAAGCCGACCCCGCCCAGTTGCGCATCGTGACCTCCAACTGCGGCACCCGCGTCGAGCATTTGGACCCCGAGCGCCTGCGGGAGATTTTCGCCGAATTGGAGACGTACGGCGTGCGCCATGACGATGTGGACGTGCGCAACGTCACCTACCGGCGGTCGGACGGGCGTTTTTGCGTGATTGATTTCGAGTTCGCCACCATTCTCCCCGGGTTCGACTAAGTGCGCCCCATGCCCACCCCACCCAGCGCCCCGCCGCCCCAATTTCTCCAGTGGTCCGCCCGCACCGACCGCGGCAAGGTCCGGCCCAACAACGAGGACGCCTTCATCGGCCTGCAATTCGACGCCCGCGAAGTCCGCCTCCTGGGCAAGGTCGGCGATGCTTCATTGCGCGAGGCCGACCTGGCCTTTGCCGTGAGCGATGGCATGGGCGGCGCCCACGCCGGCGAATTCGCCAGCCAGATTGCGGTCGAAAAACTCGCGAAACTGCTGCCGCGCTCGTTCCAGCTTTCCGCCTCCGGTTTTGCCACGGATTTTGAGGGCGTGTTTGTGGAACTCTACGACCAGATTCACCGCGGCCTGGCCTTCGTGGGCAACAGTTACGACGAATGCCACGGCATGGAAACGACGCTGAGTCTCGGCTGGTTCACGCCGCAATGGTTGTACTTCGCGCACATTGGCGATAGTAGAATTTATTATCTGCCGGCGGAGGGCGGCGGAATCAAGCAGCTCACCGAGGACGACACGCACGTCGGCTGGCTGCTGCGGCAGGGGCAGCTCAACGAGCGCGAGGCGCGGAACCACCCGCGTCGCCGGGTGCTGCAAAAATCCCTCGGCGGTTCGAACCAGTTCGTCCATCCCCAAGTCGGCGCCGTCGCCCACGAGCCCGGCGATATTTTTCTGTTCTGTTCCGACGGGTTGACCGAAGGGCTTTACGATAATCAGTTGGCGGAGTTTTTGCGCGCCCCGGCGAGCCCGGAGGCGGCCGCGAATCCCGCTTCGCTCCTGGTGGACGAATCCCTCCAGCGCGACGGCCGCGACAATGTCACCGCCGTAGTGGTGAAGGTGAGGTAATCTGAAGGGCAAAATGCATAGCTTCCTCAATATGGATCCGGTTGGACCAAACAATATACCTAACTGGGTTTTTCGACCAAAGGTGCCATGAAACTAATAGCCGCAATTTTCTGTCTATTTTTCATTCCGGCTATCGGATTCGCTGCTACGGAAGCGGGAGGCGACGATTATTTAAGCTACTCAATACCGAACGACGCAGCCAAGTTTGGCCCAATTGGTGCAGCAGATCCGGAGTTAGTATTCTACGATTATTATCCTGCTGGTACAACACTTGCGTCTCGTGAAGGGCGGAATTTGATTGCGAATGGAAGCATATGCACCTTTCTCGATCGCTGGGCTTGGATCGATGACCCCACCCATGGTATTTGGCAGTCATGGCTTTCTCTTGGTCGCTCAGGACGAGATTATTGGGTAGCGCTACCGCTGCAAGAGCGGAGCCAGCACTTTAGTTTATTCTACAAATACTCTTAATGACATGAAAAATGTGGTGGCTTCCCATTACAACGACGATTTAAAGCCGGTAATTGATGCAAACTGCAAACTCGGAGGAAATAATGCGTTCGACGGTCAGACTCCTATTAAAAAGATTTCCGGAGACAAAGACGTTTCAATCTATGTCTCTCGCCTAATACTATCTATTCCATGAAATCATTATTTTTATTACTAAGCATCGGAGTACTTTCCCTTACTGTATTTCAATCAGATCTGGGCGCTGCAAGTAGCACTGTTGGTTCTCCGTCCGACACAGCCCTAAACGATGAATACTTGAACTATGCCTTGCCGCCCGACGCGATTAAAGGCGAGGAGGGTAAGATGGCCGAACCAGGCAAAAGCCGCTACTATTTCTATCGTTCAGGCAGCGCACGGTCATTCGCGGACATCATTGGGATCGAATATTACCAAGATGGCAAGTTGGTTGGGCGAAATCTTTACAAAGGCGGTGACACAAAGCACGGAATCCAGCGCGAGTGGTACCCAAATGGGCAATTGAAAAGTGTCCAACCCTACAAGGATGGTCAGATGAATGGTGTCTTTCAGATGTGGGATGAAAAAGGACAGTTGATTAGCCAAGACACGATAGACAACGGCAACGGCATTCAGAGAATTTTCGATGACGATGGTGTGTTAGTTAAGGAGCGGCAGTATGTAAATGGCTCGGGAGTCGCATTTTCTGCGGAGCGTTATTCACTAGGTAATCCATCCATGCCGCCTTTTGCCATCGCATTTGATTGGGAGGCCGTTATTGCAAACCATCAAGTCGGATACGCCTATAATTTTTTCTCCACAGGCGAATTGGAAGGTACAACAAATAGCGCGCCTGACGGAACAAATGGACCTGTACCTGACTACTATGTGCCTTCCAACAGTAAGTGGTATATTCACGGCAAAAGCGTCACGCCCGAAGAATATGCGGCTGCTGCCGCCCAAGATCCAAGCCTGCCGCCCTATTTTGCGGATGTGAGGAAGTATAAAGATTATTTTGTGACCCCAGAATTATGGTCGATTTTTTTACATTATTTGAATATGCCGCGGGTCAAAATCCCTCTGGAATTCGATGCCCAAGGCCGGTACGTCCTCGCGCCCGACCAGCCCGGCGCAAATCCCGACGACCTCATGGCTCCGCCGCCACCTCCGCCTGCTCCACCGAATGCAGCGGCGATGCCAGGCTACGCCGCCGCCCGCGAACAACTTTCTGCCGAATTTGCCGCCAAGCATTCCGGCGCACTTAAGCCCGTTGCGGCCACTGTTCCCAAGCCCACTCCCGCAAAAGTTGAAGACACTTCTTCCCTCCTCGCCTTCATTACCCCCTGGAAAGTGGCGATTGGTATCGCGGTCCTTGTCCTGCTCTTCCTCGGCTGGCAAAAGCGGCGATCGCATTAATCAAGCCGATTGAATTTCCAGCATGCGTGCGCGTCTATTCATTGGCATTGGCCTGGCGGTTTGCTTGTTTACGAGAGCGCTGCATGGGACGGCCACAGTTGGAGGCGTCATTGACTTCACCAAGGACGACACCGTGAACGCCGTCTATGCGGCTGGTTATGTGCCGTATTCCGGAGGCCCCAATCACTTCGTGTTGGTATTTCAGGAGTCTCCGATAAAAATTTCCGCCAACATCACGATCCAGATGTTTGCGGAGGATGTGGATTTTTCTGTGACCAATGATTACGCGCTCGATCACGTCGATATCATGTCGGAATCGGGTCGGCGTGAGACGGTGGTCGTCCAGACGCGGGCCATCCTGAAGTCCCTCGGAGGCAACCAGACCGATTTCGACAAATATTTGAGCGTTCCACTGACCACGCCCGGCGACGGGAATTATTGGAACTACGCTTTGGAGGTCGGAAATATCTATGTGTTTTTAACTTTCACCCAGGGATTGAGAGTCACTGGCGATGGGGTGGTGGCGCGGCTCTATGTTATCCTGACGTGGGATCGGCCTTTTGACAAAAATCGCTACAACGGTCTGAATACGGTGGATCGGCCGCCACCAGGCTACCGCAATCTTCCCTTGGAAAAGGTGCCGACGATCGGCCCGCGGCCCGATCCGATCAATGGGCGCCTTACCGTGGACGACGGCGGGGCTTCGCGACCGAAGCCAATCAGGTCTGGCGGCAGCGGAGTGCGACAGGACAAGGCGGGCCTCTCCGAAACAAATTCCGCCGCAAGCCCTGATGCAACTTCTTCCCTCCTCGCCTTCATCACCCCTTGGAAAGTGGCAATTGGTATCGCGGTCCTTGTCCTGCTCTTCCTCGGCTGGCAAAAGCGCTCGCGCGGGTGAAGTGAGCCGGCTTTCCCATGATTGCGCGCCTTTTATTTACAGTCTGTCTGGCTTTCTACCTGCTCACTGAGTCTTTACTGGCGGCGACGGGCGCTGGCGTCATTGACTTCTCGACGACAAGTAAATTGGATGCCGTCTATGCAGCGGGTTACCAGCCGTATTTGAGACATAATAACCACTTTGTATTACAATATCAAAATGTAAGCATTGAGTTGTCGAAAAACCTCACGATTAGCGCCTACGTGGCGGACGCCGAATTTTCCGTTTATAATGATTATCAAATGAATGACGTTCATTTGATGTCACCGCCGCTGGCGCGAAATGTATGTATAAAACAAACAGACGACCTATTGGAGGCGTTGGGATATCACGGGTCAGACTTTCAGGATTTCTTAAAAACCCCAATGACTATCCCAGGGGACGACAAAGTTTGGAGCTATGATCAGGATATTCGGAACATCTCCGTGCATGTGGCATTCACTGAAGCGCTAAGTTTGGATGGAGTCGTGGCGGGCTTCTACGTGACTATTGCTTGGAATTTACCTTTTGACCTGAGTCGCTCGGCGAGTGGTTTTATCGTGGATAAGCCTCCGCCAGCTTATGAAGGTGTTCCCTTGGAGCATGTGCCCCTTGTTGGAAATCGTGGCCTGCCGCCGATTGGCAGCAACAGTTCCTCGAACGCGGGGCGGGCGTCACCAAACGGCCGCGTGGAATTGATAAATAAATTAAAGTCAGGTGACTCCAGCAAGGGTACCCAGTCGACCGTTGAAGACACTTCTTCCCTCCTCGTCTTCATCACCCCTTGGAAAGTGGCGATTGCCATCGCGGTTCTTGTCCTGCTCTTCCTCGGCTGGCAAAGGCGGTCGCGCGGGTGATTCCGCCTTCACTCTCGGGGTGAGGCAGGGTTTCTCTACCGCCGTCTCTGACCAAATTCGACGGCGCCCTACTTCGCCGTCGTGGCCGGGGGTTTCGGCGCGTTGGCGCCGCCGGGGAGGCCGTTGAGGAGCGGGATGCCGGACCCGCCCGTGGGCGCGCTGCTGTCGATCATGCCTTGGGGAAGGTGTTCCATGGGTTTGCCGTCCTCGCCCATGAAGACCATGCCCATCGGGGCACCTTCCTTGATTTGCTGCTGAATGCGTTTGTCCATTTCCTCGATGTCCTTGACGGTTTTTTCGCGCACGGCGGGGTCGGCGATCTGGGCGGCCCATTTCTTGGCGGACTCGGCGTCGGCGAAAGTTTGCTGGAGGGCGTAGGAGACGAGGGCGGTTTCCTTGAGCTGGCCGGCGGGCGCGGTCTTGAGCCATTTTTCGACGGCGTCGCTGTCGCTGGTGCCCCATTCGTCCACGGCCTTGGACCAAGTGGCGTCAAAATCGGCGGCGGGGGTGACTTTTTGCAGCCAGGCGATGGCGTTGGTGGGGTCGCGGCCGAGCCAGCCGCTGGCGACGGCGACGCGGAGGTCCTCGTTGCGCATGGCTTCGGGGACGCTGTCGTACCAGGCGGCGGGATTGCTGGTGGTGTTTTGAGCGATGGCGGTGGCGAGGGCGGGGAGGACGGCTTTGGCCACTTCGGGGCTCAACTCGGCGATGGCGAGTTGGGAGGCCGCGACGGCTTTTTTATCGGCGGCGGCATCAAAGACGGTGGGCATCAGGGCGAGTTGGTCCTGGACGGAGGTGTTGGCCTTGAGCCATTTGACGGCGGCGTCCAAGTCCTTTTCGCCCCAGGCGGTGGCCAGATCGCTCATCGGGCCGGGGTCGGCGAGGCTGTGCGCCCACGTGGCGGCGGCGACGGGGTCGGTGGCCACCCATTGTTCGGCGATCGGGCCGAAGGCGGCGGTGCGGTGGTCTTCGGGGACGTTGGTGGTAATCCACGCGATGGCTTCCTTGGGGCCCTTGTTCTTGGCCATAATGGGCCCGATGGCGGCGACGACTTCGTCGGTCTCACGCAACTTGGGATTGCCGACGAGAGTGGAGAGGGTGGCGTCGAGATTGGTTTTGGCGGCGGCGGCGGTGGCGAAGCCGTAATACGCATCGCGTTCGCCGGAGCCTTCGGGAATGCGCACGGCGAGCGGGATGGCGGCGGCGAGACTGCCGTCGGCGCCGACGGTTTCAGCGACGGTTTGCAGCAAAGCCTGGCGGGTGTCGTCGTCCTTGGATTCCAAGGCCTTGGCCAGCAATTTGTCGACCAGGGCGGAGTCGGCCTTGGTGGAAGTGGGCGCAGGGGCCGTGCTGCTGCCGCCACAGCCGGCGGCGAGGAGCGCAAGGGCGCTGAGGAGCAGCGCGGCGGAGCAGGGAAGGGAAGGAAGGGCGAAACGCATGGTGGGAAAGGATTTCGACAGGCAACGAACAACGTTGTTGCGCATCGTCAAGGGGATATTTTCCCGGCGCAGCCGTTGTCAGTCAACGGTAATTGCGGGGGCGGGCGAAAGTTGCACATGGGGTGAAACGATAATCACGGAACGGAGGAAACCATTGCCAACCTGACCGGTTTAGACATAATACAAGGAGACGTTTTTATCGCCATGCCCACGAGTCTTGTTCCGCCCGAAAGAGCTGCGCCCCGGCGATTTCGTCGTTGGGCGGGGCAGGCGGGGATTTTGGTTTTGCTGGCCCTATTGGGTGGGGCAATGGGGTGGTGGATGGCCCAAAACAGCCCGCACAAGAAGCGGATAATTCGGATGTCGCCGGCGGAAGCCATGTTGCGGACGGACAACGCCAGTGCCGATTCCGCCGAGACCAACGGCGTCACCGGCCTCGAGGTTTTGAAGACGGACAGCGCGGAGGATGGTGTGACGCCGGCGCTGGCGCGGCTGGCGTTTTTGCCGGGACCGTACCGCAAGGGCGAGTTGGTGTTGCGCGCGACGACGGACGCGCAACTGGCGGAACTGGTCCGCCTGGCGGAGAAAGCGGGAGCGAAACTGCTGGATGTCGCGGCGGGCTTGCGGGCGGTACGGCTGGTCTTTCCCGATTCCGCGAGCATGAGTGCCTTTCTCACCAGCCGGCCGGCCGGGATGGAGCGCTCGGTGGAAGACAGTCAGCAGGTGGAATTGAATTACACCGTGCAACTGCCCGCGCCGCCGCCGCCGGTCGATCCTTATGCGCCCGGCGCGTTGACGCCCTTTGGCGATGGCGTGATGTCTTTCCTCGGCGTGCCGACGGACAATAGCAATTGGGGCCGCGGCACGATGCTGGCGATGCTCGACACCGGTTTGTCGCCGGGAGAAACCGGGTTGTTGCGCGGCAGTCCCATTTCTGAATTGGATTTAATGGGCGGCAACGCGCCGGATCCGGGTCACGGCGACCTTGTGGCGGCGTTGTTGGAAGGCACGGCCAACGGCCAGGGTATAGTGCCCGGCGCGTCGTTGCTCAGCGTGCGGGTGCTGGATTCCGCCGGCGTCGGCGATGTCTTTACGGTGTCCTCCGGGTTGAACGAGGCCGTGCAACGCGGAGCCAAGGTGGTGAGCTTGAGCTTGGGGACAACCCAATCGAGCGATATTTTGGCGACGGCGGTCCAGCAGGCTTTATCAGCCGGAGTGCTCATTGTGGCGGCGGCGGGCAATGACGGCGTCGGCCAGGTGGCTTATCCCGCGGCGTATAGCGGCGTGGTCGCCGTGAGTGCGGTCGATGCCAACGGCATTCGCGCGACTTTTTCCAATTACGGGCCGGAGGTGCTCATCTCCGCGCCCGGGGTGGGCATCGCCACGCAGACGCCGGCGGGGACGAAAAGTTTTTCCGGCACTTCGGCGGCGGCACCCTTGGTGGCGGGCGCGCTAAGCTATATCATGTCCACCGATCCGACCATGACGGCGCAGGAGGCGGTCAAGATTCTGACCAATTATGCGGATTACGCCGGGCCGGTGACTGACGCGAACCGCAACGACTTTTACGGCGCGGGCGTGGTGGATCTCGCCCGCGTGATGGCGGCGAACGACGTGACCCACACGGACATGGCCTTTACCGGTGTTTATGCCAACATGGCCGCGGCGGTCACCGATGGCGGAGTGACGATGGTGCCGGTGCAAGTCGGCGTGCAAAACCGCGGCAGTCAAGCGCAAGTCGGGGCGCAGATTAATTTGCTGATCAATGGCCAGGTCAAGTCCCAGCTCTTGCCGCCCATGGCGCCCAACCAGGTGCGCGCAGTCACGATCAATGTGCCGATGCAGAGCCTGACCGGGGCCGGCGTCATCGTGAATGCATCGATGGTGTCGCAATTCGGCGACGCTACGCCGCAGAACAACCAGATCACGCAGTTGCTTCAGGTGCGGAAGGCGGCGCCGTAATCCGGGATGGACTCAGCCCGCCTGGGCGTGGTGCGCCCGGCCAGCTAAGGCTTTGCAATCGCCGCACGAATCTGCCAGCATGATGTTCTTGTCTATGGATTCCCGAAGGCTGAATTCTCCCGGACCTATGCATGTCGCCACTTTTAGTAATGCGAAGCATTTAAAATCCCGGCCGTTCCGGCGCGGTCGCGTTTGGCTGACAGTCGGCGCGGCGGCGCTCGGTGGTTTTTCCCTGTCTGCGGCGGAAGCGCCCTCCGTGCCCGCGGCGGCAAGCGGCAACCTGGCGCTGGCGGCCATCCCGGCGGCGGCGTTGCCGGCCTCAAGCCCCGAAATGCAAGCCCAGCAAGGACTGCGCAATTACTTGGAGGCCGTGGAGCCGCGCCGGCTCGAGCCGTTGCGCGCGCTGGCCCTCGATCGGGCGGGACTCCTCACCCGCATACACACGCTGGAGCTGGCGGTCCAGAATGCCCAAACGGTGGCGGCGCAACCGGCCGTGGATCTCGCCGAGGCTTATCTATTGTATCTGACGGATTTTGCCCCCGACCCGAAGGATTACGTGGACACGCTGGCGCATTTGTCCCAACTCCTCGGCGGGCGAAATGACCAGGCGCCGTTGCTCACCCTGCTCTATGAATTGAGCGAACGCTTTCCGCATGCCTCGCCGGCGGTGTTGCAAATGCAACTGGCCGAGGCCGAATTTTTGCTGCGGGCCAACCTACCGCAACCGGCCCTCGTGCTTTTGCACAACCTCGGCCAGGAAACCGACATTCCCTCCGCGGCGCAGGTGTTGGCGATGGGTCGCGCGGGCTTCCTGCACGAACGCCTCGGCCAGCCCGAGGAAGCCATCAAGGCCTATGAGCAGACGGGAAAATATCTTTCGACCCTCGCCCAAGCGGATGAGGCCTCGCTGCGCGAAGTGCTGCTGCTCTTGGAATTGGGCCGCACGGACGAGGCCATCGCGGTGCTCAATAAAATGCGCGCCGTGCCCGCGGACGTTTTGCGCGGCACCCAGGCGGCGCCGGTGATTGCCGACTTGGTGGCGCTGACGGCGAATCCCGACGAGGCCAAGGCCTATTGGCTGAACCAGGAAAAATGGAATGCACAGTGGCGCAAACTGGCCACCGACCTCAACCTCAAGCTCGACGAGCCGGGCCCGGCGATGGCGCCATATATCGATGACTACCGCCGCGTCACTTTGGAAAGCACCACGGCGCTAAACCAGAAGGATCGCACGCTGTATTTTCAGATTATCAATTTGCTGCTGCGTTCGGCGCATTGGCGCCCGGCGGATCTGGCGCTGGCCGGCACGCTCTTGTATCAAGGCGTCCCGTTGGCGCCCGACCAGCGTGACGCCATCCTCGCGCTCGGGCGCGTGTTGGCCCAGAGCATGCCGCCGGGGATGCCGAATCTTTCGAAGCAATTGCTGCAACTGCACGCGGCCACCTTGATGGACGCCGGCCAGATGGCGGAAGCGCGCGACGTGCTGGCGGACGCCCTGGCCCGTTATGGCGTCGACGGCGCCCAAGGCCAGGCGCTCACGCGCCTGTTTGGTTTTGCCGTGCTGCGCACCGATTCGACCGTGGCGATGATGACCGACGCCGCGCGCCTGCTGGCCGAATCCCTCGTCGACCCGGAGGCCCACCAGCAGCAGCGCAGTTTTGCCATCAACGTGCTGTGCGAGCTTTATCTCCGGCTCAAGCGGGACAACGACGCCATTGCACTCCTGCAAAAGGAATTGACCCAGCCCGCGCGCGCCTCCACCGGCGGCGACCGCTACCTCACCGCCGTGCGCGACACGCTGACCCAGGTCCAGCAGCGGCAAGTGCAAGCGCAAGGGCTGGATGCGAGTCTCTCGGCGTGGTGGAGCCGTTTTGAGTTGCCGTGGTACACTTATGTGACCACCGCACAAAAGGCGGGTACTTTGATTTCGGTCGACGGCGGCGAGGTGCGCGTGGCCGAGGATTTTTCCCGCGCGCTCGACCCCAACGTCACGCCCACGGACCGCACCGCCTCGCTGCTCGAAGCCTGGAATTTGTTTCCCGCCATGCCGCTGACGGGCGGCGCGATGACGGACGCCGTGTCCGATTTTATCGGCCGCAACGAATTGCCGGCGGAGCTGCGCTATGTCGCCTGGGTGAAATCCATCTGGCATTTGCTCTGGACCAACCAGCGGGCGGCCGCGGAAAAACTGCTGGCGTCCATGCCGGCGGGCGCGCCCGAGGCGGCCCAGGACCGCCCGGATATCGATCTCTGGCTGGATTATCTGGCCTCGCCGACGACTCCCGGCGCGCAGCGGGCCTTTGCGGACAAGGTGCTCGCGCACGCGAAGCTCAGCCAGGCGGACATCGTGCTGGTCGTGCGCATCATTGAATCGCTGGCCCGCGCGGGGGTGCCCGACGGGGCCGAGGCCGTTTACCAGAAGCTGCAGTTGTCGCCCATGGACCTCGCCGCGATGCAGCAATTTCAACAATTACAAAGTAATATCGGCCCTCTCATCACGCAATACCGCTCGACGCAGCCGGCTTATGCCGCCCTGCGCCAAATCGTGGTGGACGCCGCGGGCCCGGCCGCCGCCGCCGCGCAATTGCCCGAGCGCTGGCGCAATCTCAACGATTCCACCCAGCCCGACCTCGATCTGCTCACCAAGGACGAAGCCCGCCAGGGTTTGCTCGCCGTCATTCGCGACCACCTTCCGTATGGCCGCCATCCGTTGCAGGTGTTCCTGGATTATGGGCAAGCCTTGCCGATGGACGCCGCCAGCAACACCGTGCGCTTCCACCTTTTTGAAGCCGTGCAGACCAACGTCACCCGCGACGACGACCGCTTTTATGCCGCGCTGTTCGCCGACTTGGTGGACTTCGACGACCCCGACCTGGCCCGCCGGGGCTGGACGATTCTCGCGCCCTCCCGGGCCGACCAGTTTCCCCGCGCCGCCGGCTTTATCCAGTATTATGACACGCTGATGAAGTGGCGCACCGGCTCGCCGATTGATCCGGCGAAGGCTTTCGGCTCGCTCAGCGCCCCGCATCTCGAGGCGTTCAAGCTCCGCCTGGCCGTGGATTATTATCTGCAACACGACGAACAGGGGTCGTTGCAGGATTTGCTCAAGGCCCGCCCCGAAGACGAGTTTTTGTCCATGCCCGTGCTGCCGTCCTACCTGCGGGCGTTGCGGGTCCTGGGCAAGGAGGCCGCCCTCACCCGCGCCGCCGACGCCGCGCGCGCCGAAATTTCCAAAGCGGTCGTCGAAAGCTGGGCGCAGCCGAGCCACGAGCAGGCGGAGCCGGTGTTTGAACTGGCCCGCGTTTTGCGCGACCCCGCCGCCTACCCGCGCGCGTGGGTGGACTACGAACTCGGCGTCTTGCGCAACGAAAACGCGCTCGACCTTTTCCGTCTCTCCGATGCCCAGTTGCGGCGCGACTGGCCGACGGTGCTCTCGGCCGCGGACAGCTTCCTGGCGCGCAACCCGACCACCTATGATTTGTATTGGCCGAAAGCGCAGGCGCTCGTCGGCCTCAACCGCAATCAGGAAGCCCTGGCGCCCCTGCGCCTGTACGTCAAATACTCGCACAACGAGCAGGATTATCAGGAGGCGGCGGACTTGTTGAAGAAGCTCGAAGGCGCCTCCGCTGCGGCCGGAGCCACGGCTTCCGCCTCCACGACCGCCGCGGCCGCCGCACGCCCGGTAGGGCGGTAATGCGGAAAAACCGTTCAGGTTGCAAAGGACGCAATGGATAGATGCATCCGTTCCTTAGTACCGGTTTTACTTATATTATTCTCGGGCGTGGTGCGGCTGCCGGCAGCCAAAACCGGCGGGGTAATCGACTTCACCAAGGATGAGACCTTGAACGCGGTCTACGCGGCAGGCTATGTCCCGTATTTTCAAGACGCCAATCGATTCGTACTCGTGTTACAGGATTGCTCAATTAAGATATCCGATAATATAACAATAAAAATGTTCGCCGAGGATGTGACCTTTTCCTTCCTGAATGATTACAGAATGAGCGGGGTGGACTTTATGTCCGATCCGGGGAAGCGTGATGATGTCGTCGTCCAAGCCCGTGAGATTCTAAAATCCATAGGCTACACGGGCACGGATTTTGACGATTTCCTCAAAAACCCAATAACCATTCTGGGGGACAACGAGTATTGGCCGTACGACCTTTTTTTGGGCAATATAAATGTTCATGTGGATTTTAACCAAGCACTGACGCCAGACGGAATCGTTTCGTCTATATATGTTTTTGTGAGTTGGGACCGGCCGTATGATCGCCATAATGCAATTGGGCTGATCAACCACCCTCCGCCCGCTTACGCCAGCGTCCCGCTAGAAAAGGTTCCGACAATCGGGCCCCGTCCGGATCCTTTGACTGGCTATTACACCATTGAGGAAAAAATGGCCCATCGTGGCGACACACGGCGCCATGTGGCTATCGACTCTTTTGCTTCACCGGCCGTCGTATGGAGCCTTCTGGCGGTTTTTGGCGCATTTGCGGCTTTAGCGATTTGTAGGTATGGGTGGCATTCGCACACCCGGAACAGATAAACCCATGACTTATTGCGTTAATCATGCCAATCACTTCACTCTAACTGCTCACTGATGGGTTAAAACGGTGTCAAAAGGGAACAATAGAGCCGGGGCGGGCGTGACATTTACGGGTCTTTAGCGAGCGGCGGCCATTTTTTGTTTGGCCCGGCGGGGGCGTGTGTTTACTGTGGTTGTTTTCACGTGGCCTTCCGCATCGGAGGGGAAACGTGGATTTCCCCATGGCGCGCAGAATTGCTTTCATCAATTACAAGGGCGGCGTTGGCAAGACCTCGCTGATTGTGAACACCGCGGCCGCCCTCGCGGAGCTGGGCAAGCGCGTGCTGCTGTTCGATTTCGACACGCAGTCCAACGCGAGCATCTGGCTGATGCGGCTCGAACGGTGGAATGCGGTCAACGCCGCCGGCGTGGGCTCGGTGTATTCTATTTTCGAGCCGGGCACGGCCAAGCTGCCGGACCTGGTGATCAAGGATGTCGTCAGCAACAAGGAGGGGGAAAAGCTTTTGCCGGGCCTGGATTTGGTGCCGACCTCGTTCAATCTGGTGGACCTCGAGAGCGAATACATCGGCGATCCGGCGCACCCGCCCTACCAGATTTTCAACGAGCAATTGCAGGCGCTCGACTCGCAGTACGATTTTATTCTGTTCGACTGCCCGCCGAATATCCTGCGGGCGTCGCAGTGCGGCATTTTTTCCGCCAACGAGATTTACGTGCCCTCCAACCCCGATGCGCTGAGCCTCATCGGTTTCACCCTGCTGGTGGAAAAGCTGATGTTGTTTCACCAGCGCTCGGGCGGCTTCCGCCATAGCGGCATGGGCAAGCCCGCCCAGGTTTACGGCATCATTTTCAACGCCATCAAGACGAACGTGGACATCGAGGTGCCGAAGATGCGCATGCAACTGCGCCTGAATCAAT
The DNA here is from genome assembly GCA_964562015.1 of uncultured Opitutales bacterium. Classification (GTDB taxonomy): domain Bacteria; phylum Verrucomicrobiota; class Verrucomicrobiia; order Opitutales; family JABDGR01; genus CAZLRH01. The sequence continues at coordinate 83,294 of CAZLRH010000012.1, forward strand.
TTCGCAACCAGAAGCGCGTGGCGACGCGCGCGCGCATTTTCGACACCCAGGTGCGCGACGCCACGGTCGTGCGCCGCGCCGTCACCCTCGGGCTGCCCATCAACCGCGTGGGCAGCGCCGCCGAAGACCCGGACAGTGTTTCGGGCGATTTCCTCCGCGTGGCGAAGGAAATCATCAACATGGGTGAAGCCCTCGACTAATTGCTTTTTTACGCCCACCCAACTTCTCCTCCCGCCATGCCCGCCACGCCGCCCGATCCCGCCAAACAGGCCGCCGACTGGAACAAAGTCCGCCAGCAGTTTGCCAAATCACTGATGGTGGACACCAAGCTCACCAGCCTCGCCCAAAACCTGGAAATGTCGGACTGGCCGATCAAGGGCCCCGAGGAAACGCCGTCCAAGTATATTGAGATGGATTATGACGAATTGACCAAGGCCCCCGGCCTGATGGGGTTTCCCGACCGCATCCAGACGCTCATCACCCTCTTGCGCGAAACCTCAGCGTTTGACGATCCCTTTGGCGAAATGACCGAGCATGTCGAGGCCGCCGCGGCCAAGGACGACGCCATGGTCAAAAACCTCGCGCGCGCCGGCGTGCCCCTGGATTACCCGCTGCGGCTGATGGCCCTTTCCGCCGACATCCGCAAATTTTGCGACACGGAGAAACTGCTCACGCTCGGCGACTTCGTGACTTTTTCTCAGAAAATGGCGCAGAATATCGTGGTTGGCGGCGAGTTTCGCACGCTGCTCAACGCCCTCGCGCACACGGACGAAAAAGCCATGGCCGGCTTTCTGCCCTTCCGGCCCGGCGCCAAGGGCCTGCATCTCCCGGAAGCGTTGGGACTCGGGCCGCGCCGCCTGCGGCCGGCGGACTTTGCCGGCCTGTTGAAAAAATACGGCAAGAAAGCCCTTTCGCCCGAGCAGGAAAAAGAGGCCGCCCGCGCGACCAAGGATTCACTCCACCGCGCCGAGGATGAATTGCGCGCCTTTTACGGCGAAATCACGCCGCGTTTCGAACCGGCCCTCGCCGAACTGCGCAAACTGGTCAAGGACGGTGGGAACCTGGAGCGGTATTTCGTGGTCTTGCAGGATGCCGACCGCGAACTCATCGCCGCCAAGGCCACGCTGCTTTTTCTCAAGGAAGGCGCGCCCGCGCCGGTCACAAAACCCACCACGCCGGAGGCCGCCAAGCCCGGAACGCCCGTCGCCGCTGGCAAACCCGCGCCCGAGCCCCCGAAAAAATCCGGCCTATTTGGCTGGTTGTTTGGCAAGAAGTAGCGCGCCCTTCGCGCGTGGCGTTGTCTCTAGTCTAGTCGCCGCGCCATGGCGGCTGTCCCAGCCTGAATTCGATGAACAAGCCCGGTCCCAATCCGTATCAAACCAAAAAGGTGCTGCGCCTGTCGCTCCCGCATCTGGCCGCGGCGCAGTCCACGGATGCCACGGTCAAGGTCGCGAGCTCCATCACCAACATCATCCACCAGACGCGCAGCCCGTTTGGCGAACCGCGGACGCTGGATAAGATTCAGAGCGCGGAATTGGAGGCGTCGTTGCGGGACCTCGAGGCCCAGCTCGTGGCGCGGGACATGACCATGCACGCGCTCGAGACCAAACTGGCCGAGCGGGAACGCCAATTGTGGGAGACTGAGGCGCTGCTCCAGGCCCGCGAAGCCGTCCTTACCGCCGAACGAACCCGCCCCGCGGCGGGGGCTTCCGCCGGGCCCTCCAGCGCGGAACTGAAGGCCTACGAAAAACTCAAGGCGCAGGTGGACGCGCAGGAGCTGGCGCTCAAGGAGGCGAAGGACCAACTGCGCGAGCGGGAAAAATTTCTCGAAGATTCGGAGGCGCAGCTCATGGAGAAAATGGCGGCGCAACAGGAAAAAGAGACGGAACTCGAGCAGCGCGAAGATGATCTGCGCACGCGCGAGCGGCAATTCCGCCAGCAAGCCGGCCTCCCGCCGGTTGTGGTCAAAAAAGAGCCGATGGAGAAGGCGTAATTATGCCGCTGCTTCGACGCCGGCCATCAGGCGCATGAGGGCAGCTTCGCTAAATTCGGCGCGCGGCAGTTCACCCGCCAGACGACCTTCGCGCATCACCAAAATGCGTCCGCACAGCCCGATGAGTTCGGGCAATTCCGACGAGATGACCAGCAGGGCCTTGCCTTCGAGCGCCAATTCATCGAGGAGCTGGTAAATTTCTGCTTTGGCACCGACGTCGATGCCGCGCGTGGGTTCGTCCACAATCAGTACGTCGCAATTTCGCGCGAGCCATTTGGCCAGCGCGATTTTCTGCTGATTGCCGCCGCTGAGCGTGGCGATGATGGTTTCAATGGTGGGGGCTTTCACACGCAGGCGGGCGGAGTAACGCAGCGCGAGTTCGCGTTCGGCGCGGCGGCGAATCCACCCGCGGCGCGTGAGCATCGGTAACGCGGCGAGGGACGTGTTTTCCCGGCAATTCATCGAGAGCACGAGGCCCTGTCGTTTGCGGTCTTCGGGCACGAGTCCCAGGCGGCCGGCTAGCGCGGCCTGAATAGAATGGGGTGGCAATGGCGTTCCACTTAGCGTTGCCATGCCGGTCACGTCGGGATCGAGCCCGAGGAGTGCTTGTGCGACTTCGCTGCGCCCCGCGCCCACCAGCCCGGCGAGGCCGACAATTTCCCCGGCGCGCACGGAAAAATTGATGCCGGTGAAACGGCCCGACGAAAAATTTTCCACCCGCAGGCGTTCCGGCCCCGGTGCTTGCGCCAGATGCACAGGCGTGCGCACGAGCAATTCGCGACCGATCATTTGCTGCACCACTCGTTGCGGGCTCGTGGCCCCGATGGGCTCGGTGGCGACGTGTTTGCCGTCGCGCAATAGGGTGACGGCATCGCACAGCGCGAAGATTTCCTCCAGCCGGTGCGAAACGTAGATGAGCGTGATGCCGCGGGCCTTCAGCGCGCGCACGAGGCGCATTAACTCATGAGTTTCGCCGAGTGAGAGTGAGCTGGTAGGCTCATCCATCACGATGACGCGCGCGCCGGTGCCCACCGCGGCGGCGATCTGCACGAGCTGCTCATGGCCGGTGGACAAGGAGCCGATGAGCACCGAGGGGTCTATGGTCGCGCCGATTTCCGCCAGCATCGCGCGCGCGCGGGCGTGCAGTTCGCGGCGGTTCACCCAGCCGAGGCGGTTGCGCGGCAAGTCCCCCAGGCACAGATTTTCGGCGACAGAGAGGTTGGGGCAGAACGCCAGCTCTTGGTGCACCATCGCGATGCCGAGGTCGCGCGCGGCGTGGGGATTTTCCGGGTGGATGACCCGCCCGTCGAGGCGCAGTTCGCCGCTGTCGGCGTTGTAAACGCCGGCGAGAATTTTCCCGAGCGTGCTTTTGCCCGCGCCGTTTTCGCCAATCAAGGCGTGGCAGGTGCCGCGCTCGATGGAAAAACTCACGCCCCCCAGCGCTTGCACGCCGGGAAAGCGCTTCATCAGGCCGTGGAATTCAAGAAAGGGCACCGGTCATTTGGGGAACCAGGAGGCCGATTCCTTGGCGAACGCCTCGACGTTGTCCTTCGATACCGGGATGAGGGCGCTTTCCACGAAAGCCTGCGCCGGACGCTTTTTGTTGATGATGTCATCCACCAGCAAGGACACGCCCTGGTAGCCCCATTGGTAGCATTGCTGGGCCAGCAACATTTGCACGTGGCCGTCGCGGAGATAATCGAGTTCCGCGGGCAAGGCATCGACGGAAACGACCTTGATCGTGCCCGGCGCAAACTTGAGCGCATTTTTGGTGAACAGCGGCCAGCCGCCGATCATCGCCCAGCCGGTGATTTCCGGATTGGCCTGTGTGACCTGCTCGACTTTTTGTGCGGCGTCCTGCGGCGTCTCGACATTGTAATAGACGTTGACCTTGAGGTTCGGATACTTGGCGGCCACGGCCTTGGCGCCCGCGACGCGCTTTTGCAAATTCGGCGCGTTCTGGTTGCCGGCGAGAATGGCGACCACGCCCTTTTCGCCCATGACCTTGACCAGCTCGGTCATCACTTGCCGCCCGCATTTTTCATCGTCCACCGCGTAGGTGGCGAAGCGCTTGCTGGCGGGAGCATCGGAGTCGAAAGTAACCACGGGTACGCCCTTGTTCACGGCGTCGTTGATGGCGGGGGTGACTTTGTTGGCGTCGGAGGCGCTGACCGCGATGCCGGTGACGCCGTTGTTCACCAGGGCCGCGATGTTGTCGGCCTGCTTCTGGGCGTCTTCGTCGTTCGGGGTGCGCCAGTCGATGGTGATGTTGGCGTTGTATTTTTTGCTCAAGTCCTTGGCGGCGGCCTCGGCGCCCAGACGGGCGGCCTGGAAGACCGGATTGCTCTGGGACTTGGCGACGACGCCAAGGACGATTTTGCGCGGCGCGGCGGCGGGAGCGTCCGCGGCATGCAGGGACAGGGCGAGCGCCGCGAGACCGGCGGCGAGGAGGGTAGTGCGTTTGATCATGGGAGTAATGAGGGTGGAGGGAAAATGGGCCAAGGGGAAAAGTTACGCAAACGCTTTATGCTTGCTGGCGCGTCAGCCGGCGCTGGGCCAGCGACGTGTTTACCTTGTCGAGCACGACCGCGAGAATGACCACCGAGCCGATGATGATCTGGCTGTAGCTTTGGTCGATGCCGAGGATGATGATGCCGTCGTCAATCATTTGAATAATCAAAGCGCCGAGCGTCGCGCCCAGCGCCGTGCCGCGCCCGCCACTGAGGCTCGTGCCGCCGACGACCGCCGCCGCGATGGCTTTGAGTTCGTAGCCATTGCCGTCGTTCGACGAAGCCGAGCCGTAGCAACCGATGGCGAGCAGTGCCGCCAGGCCGGTGGCCAGGCCGGCCAGCACATACACGCCCAGCTTCACCCATTCCACGCGAATGCCGCTGAAGCGCGCGGCCAGTTCGTTGCCGCCGATGGCATACACGCGCCGGCCAATCGCCAGGCGCGACAGGAAAATCGTGCCCGCGATGGTCACGACAATCATCACCGCCAGCGGCACCAGGGTGAGATGGTTGCCCACTTCATAATTAATGTGGGCCTGGAGTTCCGGCGGAAAATTGCCGATGGAAATACCCTTGGTGGCAACGAAGGCCGCGCCGCGGAAAATGGACATCATCCCGAGCGTGATGATGAACGGATGCACGCGCAGCGCGACCACGAGACCGCCGTTGATCAGCCCGCACAACGCGCCCGCGCCCAGGCACGCGAGCATCCCCAGCGGCACGCTCAGCCACGGCGAGGTTCCGGCCCCCGGCATGTCCGGCCCAAAATAATGGAGCGTGAGCGCCCCAAGCACCGAGGCGAGCGCGTAAACGGACCCGACCGACAAGTCGATGCCGCCGGAAATTATCACCAGCGCGATGCCCACGGCCATGATGGCGATAAAACTGGTCTGCTTCGCCAGCAACGCGAGGTTCTGCACGTTGAAAAACTTGTTCTCGGTCGTGACCATCCGCGTGTCGGTCTCTTTGCCCTGGGCGTCCTTCACGTACACTGGCTGCATCGTGCCATCGGGCATCGTCTGATACACGGGTCGGTCCACATGCCCGCCAAAAACGGACAACAACAGCGCCAGCGCGAGCACCACCAGAATCAAGCCGCTTTCCTGGAACTGAAAGATTTTGCGCAGCAGCGGAGGCATGGGGGAAGCCCGCCATTAAAGCCGCTGCACTACTGCGGACAAGTTCAATTGGCGGGACGTTTTTGGTACAATTCGCGAAATCGCCATCCTCACGCGCTCGCGGCGCCGGCACCGAAGCGCGCGCTTTGTTCGTCCGCATGATACGATGAGCGCACCAGGGGGCCGGACTCAATCACATCGAAGCCGAGCTCCTTGACGCCGAAATCCCGCCAGTGCACGAATTCCTCCGGCGGCGCCCACCGCGCGAGGGGCGCATGTTGCGGCGAAGGCTGGAGGTATTGGCCGATGGTCACGATGTTCACGCCCGCCGCGCGCAGGTCGCGCAGGGCTTGGGCGATTTCCTCGGTCTGCTCGCCGAGGCCGAGCATGATGCCGGACTTGGTGGTGAAGCCGCGCGATTTCGCATGGCGCAAAACGTCCAGCGTGCGGTCATACCGCGCGGTCTTGCGCACGGGGCGTTGCAGGCGTTCGACCGTTTCGAGATTGTGGTTGAGAATGTCGGGCCGGGCATCGAGCACGGTATCCAGGTCGGCGGTCTTGCCGCGGAAATCGGGCACGAGCACTTCGATGGCGCAGCCGGGATTGCGGTGGCGCACGGCGCGGACTGTCGCGGCCCAGACGCTGGCCCCGCCGTCCTGCAAGTCGTCCCGCGCGACGGAGGTGATGACGGCGTGGCGCAAGCCCATGCGGGCCACCGCTTCGGCCACCCGCGCGGGCTCGCCGAAATCCAGTTCCGTGGGCCGGCCCGTTTGCACCGCGCAAAACGTGCAGGAGCGCGTGCAGATGTTGCCCAGAATCATGATCGTCGCCGTGCCGCGCGACCAGCATTCGCCCATGTTCGGGCACTGGGCGGACTGGCAGACAGTGTGCAAGTCGTGGCTGTCCACGAGTTCCCGCGTCTGGCGATAGGCGGGGCCGGAGGGCAGCTTGGCGCGGAGCCAACTGGGCTTGCGAGTCGTGTCCATGAGGAAGGGGTTATTATCCACGAAAGAACGCAAAAGGGCACGAAGATTTTTGCGCGCGGATTTTTGACGGAATTAACGGAATGAACAAAATCTGAAAAACCGAGATGAGCAGCCGCCCCATTTTTGCGTCAACCGCTTCAATTCAGTAAATTCGGTTAATTCTGTCAAAAAAAGTGGATTCAGCTTTTTTCTTTTCGTGCCTTTGCATGTTTTTTCGTGGCTAAATAGTCTCCAAACTGCGTCCAAAACTCAGCCGCCAGCACGGCCTTGATTTCCTCGCGTGGCGGCATTTTTCCCGCGCTGAGTTCTTGGGCCAAGGAGGTGACCGAGCCCTGCTCCGGCGTAATGCCGCAGGGTACGATGCCCGCGAAGGGCCCGAGATCGCCGTCCGCATTGAGTGCAAAGCCATGCCACGCGATCCAGGAGCGCACCGCGACACCGAGCGCGGCGATTTTGCGTTTCCCGACCCACACGCCCGTTTGCCCTGCGCGCCGCGCCGTGGCCAGGCCGAGACTGCCGAGGGCATTGATAAGCGTTTGCTCGAGCATCCGCAGGTAGGCGTGCAAATCGCAGCGCGGTTCCAGGCCCACAATCGCGTAGCCCACAATTTGGCCGGGCCCATGGTAAGTCACGTCGCCGCCGCGATTCGTCTCGACCACGTCGATGCCGTGCGCCGCGAGCGTTTTTGCATCCCACAGGACATGCCCCGCCGCGGCCTGACGCGCGCCGACGGTGAACACCGGGTTATGCTCGGTAAACACCAGCGTGTCGGGTGCGGCGCCCGCGTGGCGGGATACAACCAGTTCGCGCTGGCGCACCACTGCCGCACGATAGTCCGTGCGGCCCCAGTCCACGACCTGCGCGGGGGAACGTTTCACCATGCCAGATAATAGAACCATCCGATGACAAATACCGCGATGGAAATTTTGAGCACGAACGCCACCACTGCGCCGACGATGGTGCCCACGCCGGCCTTGCCGGCCTCGGCGAATCTGCGCCCGCCCAGCAATTCGCCGACCACCGCGCCGATGATCGGCCCGAGCAGCAGCCACAACAACGGCGGCGGCAGAAAAATCCCCGCCAGGCCGCCGACGAGCGCGCCGGCCACGCCGCGCCAGGTGCCGCCGAATTTTTTCGCGCCCCACGCGCCGCATAGCATTTCAAACAATTGCACCACCACGATTAATATGCCGCTGGTGAACACGAACCACCACGGCACGCCGGCGTCGCCGAGCCACAACTTGTCCACCACGATGCCGAGCCAGATGATGAGAATACCCGGCAGCATCGGCACCACCGTGCCCACCAGGCCGATCAGAAAAATCAGGCTCACGACCAGCAGTGCTACTTGCGCCTGCGTGGGCGGCCAGGCCAGGGCGAGCAGGCCAAGAGATGCACTGGCAGACATTTTGGACAGAATTGACAGAATTGGCGGAATTGCAAGGCGCCGAGGCGCGGTTTCAATTTGAAGAAGCAGCGCGAGCACACTGCTTGTGTTTGTCTGCGTATTAAGCGAGCACGGAGGCTCGCTCCACCACCAGGCGGCCTTCCTTTCGTCGGCCAACCGGTCTCTTTGTCTTTCTAAGTAGCTTAGATTCACTCCAAAATAACTTTCACGATGGACGAGGGTGGTAAAATTCCTGGCTCGAAATGGAAACCGCAAAACATTACGATTCAAGCCCATGTCCCTGGCTCATCGCGATTTTTGGCCGCAAAGCGTGCGCGACAAACACGCGCCCAGCGGCGTGTCCTGGGAGCCGCTGGCGACGGTCGTCGCGCGGATGAATGATTGGCTCGCCGGTTCCGGCCTGCGGGCGCTCAACGTCGAAACGCTCGTTTTTCCCGCGGCGCGCGACCGGGCGGTGAACCCGGCGGCGGGAGGCCAGGTGGACTCGTGGGACCGCGACCGTACCTGGACGCAAGTCATCCGCGTATGGTATGAAACCCCGCCGCCTGCACCGGCTCCGGAGTTACCGCCGTTGCCGAACACACCGCCCACTCTCCCGCCGCCACTGCCGCCCGTAACGGATTGGCCAGGATCGCAGTAAGCCGGATTTTCTTAAAGACGGTGGAAATGGGTCGGCTTGCTTTGCCTTCTGGGCGCGAGCCGGGACTTGGTGAATTACTTGACTTGGCATACGTTATGCACTGTTTTGCATGACCATAAATTGCGAATTCCCGCTGGGCACCGGGTCATGAATTCAATCAAGCGAGGAAAGGGGCAGGCGGCGCCGCGTCATTGCGCCAGTGGCCAGGCTTGGTTACGAGCCGGAGCAGCGCTGGCCTTGGCGGTTTCGCCGGGTTGCACGGGTGCGCCGTCCATCAATTTGCTCGGCTCGTTTTTTCCTGGTTGGATGCTGTGCATGATTATCAGCGTGGTGGGGTGTCTGGTGCTGCGGCAGATTTTCATCAAGACGAACATTGAGCCGCATCTGCACCCGCGCCCGCTGGTTTATTTTTGCCTGTGGTTGTTGATTATGCTGGGCCTGTGGGTGCCATTTTTCAGGAGTTGATGTCATGCCCGACGAAAAAACCGTTCCCGCCCAACCCATCCGGAAAGACCTTGGCCGGGTGATCGGCCTGGGCATCATTATCGCTTCGATACTCGTAGCGTCCTACGCGATTTGGATCCATGTGCACCAGCCGGAGACGGACGATGCGACCGTGCGGGCCAATTTCATCGGCGTGGCTCCGCATGTCAGCGGTCACATTGTGAAACTGGGGGTGAAGGACGACCAATTTGTGAAGCAGGGAGATCTCCTGTTTTTGATCGACCCGCGCCCCTACCAAAATGCGGTCGACAGCGCCAAAGCCAACCTGAGCCTCACGCGCAAGCTGGTGGCGGCCTTGAAGGACGCTTTGAAAACCGCCGACGAAGCGATTGTCCAGGCGAATGCCCAGAGCCTGGCCGCGCAGGCCGAACTGGATCGGGCCAACGCGGAATTCACGGAGGCCGATGACCATGTGAAGCGGCTGGAACCGCTCCTGGCCAACCAATACGCCACCATCGACCAATTGGAGGTGGAACGGACGCGCCGGGACGTGGACAGCGCCGCGATCCGCGCCGCGGAGAAACGACTGGCGGCCGCCGCTTCCGCGGAAGTTCAGGCCAAAGCCCAGCGGGTGCAGGACGAGGACAACATCGGCGACGAGGGCGGCGTGAACGCGCGCATTGCCGCGGCGCAGGCGCAACTGGACGACGCCGAGTTGAACCTAAGTTACTGCAGCGTGACGGCGCCGTTCAGCGGCAAGGTGGTGAATTTCAACATTTCCCTGGGCGCGTTTGCGCCGGCGGGAGTGAACGTTTTCACGCTCATTGACACGGGGACCTGGTATGTGGTCGCGAATTTTCGCGAAACCCAACTCCAGCATATCGGGATGGGGTCACCGGCGGAAATCTACCTGCAATCCAAGGACGATCGACGCTATCACGGCAAGGTGGTCGGTTTGGGCTCGGCGGTCGTACCGGAAGACGGAACCAGCCTGGGCGGACTGCCCAGCGTGCCGCGCAACCTGGACTGGGTCCGGCTGGCGCAACGTTTCCCGGTGCGCATTCAGGTGCTCGATCCCGACGAAAATTTCCGCATCGGCGCTTCCGCCGTGGTGACGATCACGGGGCCGGCTCCGCCACCCGGCCCGTCGCCCAACCCGTAGGATTCTTGATGCCCATGAGTACGGTGACCGCTACCTCGGTGCCCGGGACCTCCGGTTCGCTGGCTTGCCAATCCTGGGAATTCCTGCGGCGCGAACTCGCGCCGACGCCCGGCCGCTGGCAGGCCACGGTGCGCCTGACGCTGGCGTGCATTGCTTGCACAGTGCCCATCATGGTGTTTCATTTGCAAGAGGCATTAGTGGTGATGGTGGGGATGTTCATGATTGCCAAGGAAGACACCACGACCACGTTGCTAGGGACCGTTTTGGCTTTGCTGGGCATCACCATCGGCTGCGGCCTGCTGCTGCTCTACTACATCTGCGCCCTCGACCTGACCTGGCTGCGGGTGTTGGGGGTTCCGGCCTTCGTCGCGCTGGGATTATTCTTGAACCGGACGCTGACCCTCGGTCCCTTGGGAATAACCATCTGCGTTCCTCTGGCGCTGGGCCTGGTGCTGCCGGATGCCGCACCGAATACGGAATTTTTGGCCCGCCTGCCTTTCTACTTTTGGTGGGGTCTTGCCCTGGGGCTGGGGATCAACCTAGTGGTGCAATACTTGCTCAACCACGAAACCTCGCTCGACGTGCTGGTGCGCGCGATGGTCGTCCGGCTGGACGCCGTCGAGCGAATGCTCGGTCGACTCGCGGCGGGAGAAAAAACTACGCACGAATATTCCACGTTGGCGCCGTTGGCGTTGGCGGGCGTAGTGGAGCAGTTTCACCTGCTGAAACTGGCCAGCGTGGTCGAGCACCGGCTGAAAAAATATCAGGCCGAATTCCGCGCGCAGTTCATTCTGGTGGACCGGCTGGTGACGGCGGGCGCGGTCCTCGAAAGGCAGGGAATCGCGTCTCCGAACGAATCGGTGCAGCGCCGGCTGCGCGGCGTGGCCGAGGCCTGTGCCCGCTGGCGCACCGCGGTCAAGGACCAGCATCACGCGCCGCCGGAAATTCCCCCGGTGTCAGCGGATGGCGGAGTCGCGGTGCCGGACGAGGACGCGCTTCCCTCGCTGGCGGAAATGGAACGGGCCATCAAACTGATGCCGTATGCTTTTCCGGGACGGGAATTGCCGGCCGAGTTGCGGCCCGCGCCCGGCAAGGACAAGGGCGGGGTGCTCGTGCCGGACGCCTTTACGAATCCGGAATACATCCACTATGCCGTGAAGGGAGCGCTGGCGGCGCTTATCTGCTACCTGATTTTTGCCCTGGCGGCCTACCCGGGCGTATACACTTCGGTCATCACGTGCCTCGTTTGCGCGCTATCGACAGTGGGCGCGAGCGTGCAGAAGGGGGTTTTGCGTTTCGCCGGGGCCGCCGTCGGCGGCGCGCTGGGAGTAATCAGCTTCATCTGGATTTTCCCGCACCTCGATTCACTGGGCGGCTTTTGGTTTCCCTTCGGCGCAGTCACGGCGCTGGCGGCCTATGTCACGTTCGGCAGTCTGCGTATTTCCTACTGCGGCTACCAGATCGCCGTGGCCTTTTACAAAATATCCCTGGAAAGCTACGGGTCGTCCACGGAACTGGTGGTGGTGCGTGACCGCCTGGTTGGGATTGCGTTGGGCCTGGTCGTCTTCGGGGTCATCAATCGCCGGCTTTGGCCAGTGACGGCGCTGGATACGATCCGCATAAAATTGGGGTCGGTCTTTCGCGCGCTCGTGAAATTGGCCGGTTTGCCCGACGAAAACCAGGATCCGGCTCCACAGTTGGTCGAGGCCTACGCCGTGCGCCTGCAAGTACAGCAGGATCTGGGGACCCTCCGGCAGTTGTTTGAAAGCGCGAGGTTCGAGTCCGGCGCGGCCCAGCGTGATCGACTCGAAGCGGTCAGCAACACGGCGCAAATGCTTTTCCTGCATCTGCTGGCGATCATCCAGCATCGTCCCGACTTATGGCCCTTGGGGGTGCCCGAACCCTTGCGCGCGGCCTCGGCCCGGTTTCGGGCCACCCTGGCCGAGGTGCTGCTTAATCTTTCCGACCGGATGCAGGGCAAGCCCGAGCGCCCCCTGCCGGATTTGTCCTCCGTGCTGCCGGAGCTTGGCCAGGTTCTCGCCCAGGAAAGTAAAACCATCAGCGAGCCCCACCTCAGCGCCCAAATTCGCGGACGGCTGGCGCTTTATCAAGAGACGCTGCCGATGGTGGAGAAGCTGGCCCGCCTGCCGGTTAATTGAAAAGGACTGAAGCCGGCAGTGACGGTAGTTTTCGATGCAGAGATGCCGCAGCAGGGGCGATTTTTACAGCCGGTGGAAACTGGTGGAGTAAATGTCGTCCACCGTCTGATCGAGCCCGTCGGGGCCATTGGACCATACGTAATAATCCCACGCGCCATTGGGCAGTTTTCGTACACCGATGCCGAAATCGTGGTTCCAGGCATCCACCAGTTTTCCTTTTGACGGCCCGCAAACGAGCGTCGTTTCCATGGAGACGAGCTCAATCGTCCGGCGATAATCCTCCCCGCGCAGAAACACCCAGCCGTCGGCCGGCTTGGGCTCGATCGCGGGCTTGATGCCGTTTTTGAACAAGGCCGCGCGAATCGAATCCAGGCAGGCAACCTGGGCCGCCACCTGCGCGCGACGGTACTGCTTATAAATTCCAGTGACCGCCAGCCCGCAGAGGACAACGGCAAGGACGGATAAAAGAATGATTTTTTTCATGCGGGATGGATTTCCGTCTCGGGCGGGAAAGGAGCAGCCTATCCGCAAAAGGCGCGGACGGAGAGCCTCAAGTGGGGCAAACTTTTCCCGCCAAATATCGCGTTTGACGACTAAGCTTTGTTATGCAAAGTAATGGCAAGCGCCCCGGGAAATTAACTCTCGCAGGGGATAACTAACTTTATGTCCGCCGCCGCCACGTCCTTTCAGCCCGGTGACCTCGGCGTGCTCTTGCGCGGCGAAACCGGTCCGATTGCGGCTTGGATGGAAAAATGGGAGGGCGGGCGCGTGGCTTTTCATCTGATATTGATTTTTTCTGGTGCGGGTGCTTACGCCGCGGCCATCGGCTGGTGGCATAGTCCCTTGCAGGCTTTTTGCGCAGCCCTGAAATTGCCGCTGGTAATCTTGCTCACCACCTTGGCAATGCCCTGCTCAACGCGATGGTGGCCCCCTTGCTGGGCCTGAATATTTCCTTTCGGCAATCATTGTTGTCCGTGCTGACGAGCTTTGCGATGGCCTCGGTCATCCTGGGTTCCTTCAGCCCCTTGGCGGCCTTTCTGGTTTGGAACGTGTCGACTTGGGCCCCCGGCACACCGCAGTCGGACTCCGGCCATGCCGTCGTGCTTTTGGCCTATGTGTCCATCATTGCGTTTGCCGGCCTCGCAGCCAACGTGCGTTTGTTTCAATTGCTGACGCGCCTGGGCGGCAGCGTGGTCGTCGCTCGGCGGGTGTTATTCGCCTGGCTGGCCGGCAATCTTTTTCTCGGCAGCCAGTTCTCCTGGATTCTGCGGCCTTTCATCGGCCTGCCTTGGGAGCCCGTGCGCTTTCTTTCCGAGCACCCGCTCCAAGGTAATTTTTATGAAAGTGTATTTAGAGCCATGCGGCATCTTTTCTCCACCTGACCCATCACCAACCGAACCACACCATGAATGCATCCGACCTGCCCCCCATCCCGCCCCAGCTTCCGCCCTCCGCACTTGGCCCCACTCCCGAAACGCCGTCGCCCGCGCGGCTGGGGGACGACCCGGCCGAACGTGCGCCCATTCCCGGAGTGTTTGACCTTGTGGATGCGATACTGCGCGCGCCCCGCCGGGTAATGTTTCAACTGCGCCAGCCGGGGGTGGGCGGCCTGGTGGTGCGGATGGGGGTCACGGTTCTGGTGTGCAGCCTGGTTTACGGGGCCGTGATGGGCACGTTTTCCGGGGGCAGGCAACTCTGGATCGTGCCGGTGAAAATCTCAGGCGGCCTGCTGGCGGCGGCGCTGATTTGCCTGCCGAGTCTCTATATCTTCACCTGCCTGAGCGGTTCCACGGCGAAATTCATGGAAATGACGGGATTGCTGGGCGGAATGTTGACCCTCATGACGCTCCTGCTCATCGGCTTCGCGCCGGTGGCATGGCTTTTTTCCCAATCCACTGAATCGGTCCTCGGCATGGGGACGCTGCATATTCTATTTTGGATGATTGCGAGCGGCTTTGCCCTGCATTTTCTGGATAAGGGCTTTTTGCACACGGAGGCTTCGGTAGAGGCCGGCACGGCCTCTCCGGCCGGGCTGCGGGTTTGGACGGTAATTTTTCTCCTTGTCGTTATGCAAATGACCACGGCGTTGCGTCCCCTCGTCGGTACTGCCGATACCGTCCTGCCGACCAAGAAACAATTCTTCTTCGGCCACTGGGTGGATAATATGGACATCGATCCCCCGCCGCCGCGTTGAACTCTCAATCAAAATTCATGCGCTCGAGATAGGGCTTGGACACGCGAATGACTTTGTCGTCTTTGCTCTCGATCGCGCGGTTCTGGTCGGCCGCACCGCGCTTCGACTCAAAGTAAACGTCGATTTTTAGATAGGGAAAGCCAGGCACCAGGTAGCGGCCCTGAGAGGCGGATCCGATTCCGCCATCGGGCGTAAATCTCTGCTCTACTTCCGCGCGCGTCATGCCGACCTTGAGGGACGCAAAAGCAGCCAGCAATTGTTCCATCGTGGGTGGCGGCGGCTTGGGCTTCGCGGCCACAAATTTCCAGGGACTATTTTCACGGCCTTTGCTGGCGGCTGGGTCCTTCGGTGTCGCAGCCATGCCGTTGGCTACGGATAAAACCTCCGCCTGCAGGGAGCGCAGCCGCTGGCCGCCGTAAAAGTCTCCTTCATAAAGAAGCTGAACGTACCCGATGAAGGGAATTTGTTTGGCAAAAAAATCCGGCTCGCGCTGCAAAATCCAGCGCACCGCGGCCTCCTCGTCGCTCGCCCAAGGGACCTCGAGGTGCGCATATTCCTCCAGCAACTCGTTGTAATGCCGGCGTTCCCGCTCCGGCACCTGGAGCGTTGCCTTAAAATACCGACCAGGATTTTCTTTTTCCTCCGGTGTCAAAGGCTCGGCATTTGTGAGCACCTGCCAAGTTGACCAGTGCTGAAGATCCGGCGAGTAGCGAACATACATGGCGCCAGTATAGGGCATGGATTTTTGGCCATTGCTCAAAGTGATCTCACGAGGCGGCGGTTGCAGGGCGACACGCACGGAGGCCTCCGGCGCTGGCCGCCACGATACCCCGAGGGCGAGCGGCTGGGTTTGGATCCAACCCTGTCTTAAAGCGGCGGCCTCACTGTCCCAGCCCAGCCCCTCCTTCGAAATGGTCAAATTGCCGGGGTCTGACCAAGTGGCATTGGCGGAGGCCGAAACCGGATTTGTGAAATCAATGGAGAGCTGCTGCTCGCTCTGGATTTGCGCACGACTGACGGTCGCCAGGCCCGCCAGCAGCGAAGTGAAAAGAAGTCTGGTGAATGCTTTCATGGTGACGGCCAGACATAAACACTATCAGAACGGAAACCACCTGCGCACATTTTTCTACAGCTCAATCTTGGTCCCCAGCATGTACAGGAATTTGGCGAGCCATTGGGGATGGGCCGGCCACGCGGGGGCGGTGACGAGGTTGCCGTCCGCGTGCGCTTGGTCGATGGGAATATCCATGAACTTGCCGCCCCCGGCGGTCACGTCGGGCCCGACGGCCGGGTAGGCGGAGGCGGACCGCCCGCGCAGCACATCCGCCGCGACCAGAATCTGCGCCGCGTGGCAAATCGCAGCCACCGGCTTGTTGGTCTTGAAGAAATGCCGGACGATTTCGAGCACGCGCGGGTTGAGGCGGATGTATTCCGGCGCCCGCCCGCCGGGAAGCACGAGGGCGTCGTAGTCCTCGGCGCGCACGTGGTCGAACGTGGCGTTGAGGGTGAAATTGTGCCCCGGTTTTTCGGAATAGGTCTGGTCGCCGGTGAAATCGTGCACGGCGGTGCGCACCTGGTCGCCGGTTTTCTTGCCGGGGCAGGCGGTGTGGACGGTATGGCCGACCATGAGGAGCGCCTGAAAGGGAACCATCAATTCGTAGTCTTCGGCGTAATCGCCAGTGAGGATGAGGATTTTTTTGGAGGGCATGGTGGTGCGTAATTTGAACAAGAGAGCGGCGCAGGACAATGCAAACTGAAGCGAAGGAGTGTCCCTATTTCGCCAGAAACAAGACGGCGGGCTGGGGGCAGCCCGCCCTATCTAATTAAATGTTTGAGGTAGGGCGCGCTGCCCTCAGCGCGCCGTTTCATATTAGGACATGACCTGAAACGGATGAAGGGGAGGATGCTCGGTCCATTGCTCCAAGTTGCTACAATCCAAACAGATACCCGCTATTTGATGGATTTTGGCAACTGCCGGCTATCCATAAATAGCACATAAAGCACACTAGGATAACATTTTGTGTCTTTTGTGCTTCTTGTGGTTTGCCTCTCTTATAGACAGAGTTCCTTCTATATAGAGAATGTCGGAGGTCTTTGCTTCCGGGAGCGCCCTCAAACCTTTTCTCGTGGTGTTCTTGACAACCCCCCATCCGGTGTGTACGAATCTTCGTTTCCACCAACCACGCTTTGAAAGAAAGTGGGTTTACCGCCCACTTTTTTTATTCTCTACATCCGGACGCCCGCCATGAGCAACGAAATCCTTTCCGTCCTCGAATACATGGAAAAGGAAAAGGGGATCAGCCGCGACGACATGATCGCGGCGATCACCCAAGCCATCCGTAGCGCCGCCACCAAGGGCGTCAGCGCCGGGTCCGACCTGCGCGTCGAGATCAACCCCAAGACCGGCCAGCTCAAAGCCTGGGCCTCCTTTAAGATAGTGGACTCCGTGGCCGACCCGGCGACCGAGATCCATCTCGAAAAAGCCAGCCTTTACACCCCGAGCCCGAAGCTCGGCGAATCCATCCAGAAGGAGATCGACCCCGCGCTCCTCGGCCGCATCGCCGCGCAGACGGCCCGCCAGGCCATCATGCAGCGCGTGCGCCAATTTGAAAAGGATCGCGTTTACGAAGAGTACAAGGATTTGGTCGGCGACATCGTCACCGGCACGGTGCGCCGCCGCGAACGCGGGGATTTGATGGTGGACCTGGGCAAGTCCGAGGCCACCTTGCCGCCGCGCGAATGCATCCCCGGCGAAAACTACGCCCCCGGCGAGCGCATCCGCTGTCTGCTGCTCAATATCGAGAACACTGCCCGCGGCCCGGAGATCATTCTTTCCCGCGCGAGCCCGAAATTTGTCCGCCGTCTCTTTGAATTGGAAGTCGCCGAAATCACCGACGGCACGGTGTCCATCGAAGCCATGGCCCGTGAACCGGGTTATCGCACCAAGATTTCCGTCAACACCACGGATCAAAAGGTAGACCCCGTCGGCGCCTGTGTCGGCGCCCGTGGCGCGCGCGTGAAGAGCATTGTCCGCGAACTCGGTGGTGAGAAGATCGACATCATCCGCCATTACGCCGACCCCCAGCGCATGTTGGAGGAGGCCATGCGTCCGGCCGTGCCGAAAAACATGCGCGTCGATGAACGCAGCCGCCGCATCTATTTTGAAGTGGCGGAAAAAGACCTCGCCACCGCCATCGGTCGCGGCGGCCAGAACGCCAAGCTCACCTCCCGCCTCATGGGCTGGAAGCTCGATATTTCCCGCGAAAAACAGGAAGCCCTCGGTTTCGACGAACGCAAGCAGAAGGCCATCGAAGGCATCGGCGGCGTCCCCGGCATCACCGAAGAACAAGCCGCGAAACTCGTCGCCATGGGCATCAATTCCCTGGAGGCGTTCGAGGATGTGTCCGCCGAAGATTTGGTGGGCGCCGGTTTCTCCGTCGAGGAAGCGTCCGAAGTCATCAACCGTCTCGTGGCCGCGCGCGAAGGCCGCTCGGCTCCCACGGCCTAGTTTTTCCCGCCATGCCCTTTTTCCACCCACCTTATTCACCGCCTACGGCACCGGCCATCCGGGTCTCGCACCCATGACGGCGGCGCGCTTCAGTTTAAGAGGCGTGCCGGTTTCCGGCCTTTGGCGACTCACCACTTTTCCCGACCTGACCGGCTTGGCCCGGCCCCACCATCTCCATGAGCGACCGCGTTTACGACCTTTCCAAACAGCTCAACATGGGCAACCAGGAGCTCATGGACCTGTTGAAGAGTCGTGGGTACGTCATTAAGAGTCCGTCATCGACGATTGATAAGATTTCCGCCGAGGCCTTGCGCAAGGAGTTTGCGCACCTCATCACACCCGTGGCCGCGCCGGAAGCCCCGGCTGTCGTCGAACCGCCCAAGCCGGCCACCGCGCCCAGCCGCACGGTCAAGACCACGGACGATTTGGATCAGGAACGCCGCGAGCGCGAAGCCGCGGAAGCCGCCGCCAAAGCCGCCGCGGCGCCGCCGAAGCCCGTAGTTCCGGCTCCGCCGAAGCTCCCGATTCCGCAGGCCCAGCGCCCACCGCCCGTGATGCCGCCGCGTCCGCCGCCGGGCTCGGCTCCGAGTTCGCCGATGGTTCCGCCCGCTCCGGCGCGCCCGCCCATGCCGCCGATGCGTCCGCTCCCGACGCCGACGGTTCCGCCGGTTTCCGGCGTGGTCATCAATTCTCCGCGTCCCTCGCCGCCGCGTCCGCCCGCCGTCTCGCCCGCGCGCCCGCCGTCGGCTCCCTCCGCTCCGAAAGCGCCGCCTCCTCCTCCGGCTGCGCCGAAAATGCCGGTCGGCCCGAAAGACGCGCCTGCGGTGAGCGCTCCGGCCTCGGCCGAAGCCGCCGTCGAAATTATCTCCGGCCCCGGAGGGAAAATTTTGCAGGCCAAGCCGCCCTTCATCGTGCGCGACTTTGCGGTGATGCTCGGCACCAAGCCCTTCAAGCTCATTTCCGAACTCATGGAGATGGGCATTTTCGCCTCGATGAATCAGGCGGTGGAGGAGGAAGTGGCTGTCCGCGTCGCCAAACGCCACGGGTTCACGCTCGAGATCAAGCACCGCGGCGAACAGCAGCAGGCCGCCCCGGAGAAAAAGCCCGTCCCAACCGCGGAAGACGAAGCGAAGCTCATGGAGCCGCGCCCGCCGGTGGTCGTGGTCCTCGGCCACGTCAATCACGGCAAGACGAGCCTGCTCGACGCCATTCGCCAGAGCGATGTCGTGGCGGGCGAAGCCGGGGGCATCACCCAGCACACGGGCGCGTATCAGGTCACGCACAAAGATCACAAAATCACTTTTCTGGACACACCCGGTCACGCCGCCTTCTCGAAGATGCGCGAGCGCGGTGCGAACCTCACGGACATCGCTGTCTTGGTGGTGGCCGCCGACGACGGTTTCATGCCGCAGACGGACGAGGCCCTCAAGTTTGCCCAGACCGCCGGCGTGCCGGTCGTTGTGGCCGTCAACAAAATGGACGCCAAGGGCGCGAATATCGAACGCGTCAAGCAAGGCATGCAGCAACGCGGCATCACCTCGGAGGACTGGGGCGGGGAAACCTTGTGCGAGCCGATTTCAGCGCTAAAGAAGTTGAACATCGACAAGCTGCTCGACGCCCTGCTGCTCCAGGCCGAAATTTTGGAATTGAAGGCGAATCCTAAATGCCCTGCCGAGGGCGTGGTCGTGGAATCGCAGGTCGAAATCGGCCGCGGCGCCACCGCCACCATCATCGTCGAGAAGGGCACGCTCAAGCTTGGCGACGCCTTGGTTTGCGGCACGCAATATTGCAAAGTGCGCGCAATGGTCGATGACCACGACAAGCCGCTCAAGTCCGTCACCCCTGGCTCGCCCGCCCGCATTCTCGGCTGGTCCGATGCCCCGGATGCCGGCGCCCACTTTATCGTCGTCGAAAATGAGCGCGCCGCGAAGGCCGCCGCCGAAGCCGCCTCCCAGGCCGCCAAGCGCGCGGAATTCGGCGCCGGCGGGCCGCCTGATCGCGTGACGGACCTGGACATGCTCCTGAAGGCCATTCACGAGACGAAGCAGAAAGTTTTCCGCGTCCTCATCAAGGGCGATGTGCACGGCACAGTCGAGGCGCTCGAGGGCTGCCTGCTCGATATCAAGAGCGACAAGGTGAAGCTCGAAGTCGTGGCGGCCGAGGTCGGCCCCATCGGCAAGAATGATATCATCATGGCGAGCTCCGCCGGGTCGGCCGTCATCGGTTTCAACGTGCGCCTGGAAAACGGCGTCGCCCCGCTGGCCAAGCACAAGGGCGTGCGCATCATCCAGCACAATATCATTTACGAATTGATCACCCAGGTGCGCGACGCGATGGCGGAGCTGCTCGACCCCGAATTGCGCGAGCACAAGCTCGGCGCGGCGGAGGTCCGGCAGGTGTTCCCGCTCGCGAAGGGCTTTGTCGCCGGTTGCATGGTCACGGAAGGGCGCATCACGCGCGACGGCCATGCCCGCGTCATGCGCAAGAACGTGACGCTGTTCACGGGCCGCGTTGGCACGCTCAAACGTTTCAAGGACGACGCCAGCGAAGTGCGCGCCGGGTTCGAGTGCGGCATCCGCCTCAACAACTTCGACGACTACCAGCCCGGCGACGTTATCGAATGCTTCGAGATCCAGCAAATCCGCTCGTCGCTATAAGCGCCGCGCGGTATAAGGTGAAAAGTATAAGGTGAAAAAGTGCGACTGGCGTGCCGGTTCCTCATTTTGAATTTTCCATTTTTAATTTTGAATTGTTTGCCATGTCCCGCGTCACCCGCATCAACGAACTGGTCCTGCACGAACTGAGTGACGTGCTGCACACGCGCTTTCGCGACCGCGCCGTGGCCATCACCCTCTCGGGCGTCGAGACCGCGCCCGACCTGCGCTCCGCGCGGGTGTTTTATTCCGTGCTCGGCGACGCCCGCGCGCGGGTCGAGGCCGAGCAGCTTTTTGCCGAAATCAAAAACGAGCTGCGCACACTCCTCGGCAAGCACGTCATCCTCAAGTACACGCCGCACCTGGAGTTCGTGTTCGACGAATCCATCGCGCGCGGCAGCCGCATTATTTCCGTGCTCGAAGAATTGGCGGCCCATGGCGAATTCGACGACCAGCCACCCGCGGAACCGCCGCCGGTGGACATTCCCCCGGCCCGGCGCGAACGCCCCAAGCGCGCCAGAAACTAAAGCATCAAAAACTAGAACACTAAGAACTAGGACGCTAAAACACTTTCCGCCCATGTACTTTCCCGAAAAATCCCCGGCCTTCAAGAAACTGCTCGGCGAAATGCGCGGGCGGCCCGTGGCCGTGCTCGGGCACATGCGCCCGGACGGTGATTGCGTTGGCTCGCAAGTTGGCCTGACCCGCGTGCTGCGCGCACTGGGCGTGGACGCCATCGCGGTCAACCACGACACCGTGCCACGCGTGCTGGCGGATTTTGTCGGCGACACCCCGTGGCGCCGCGCGGCCGATTACCAGCCAGTGCCGGGCACGGTGGCCGCCTGCGTGGATTGCGCCGACCACTCGCGCCTGGGCCCGCGCCTGCGCGAATTATTTCCCCGCCCGTGGCTGGCGGTCGATCACCATTTGTCCAACGGCAATTTCGCCGAAAATAATTTCGTCTTTCCCGAAACCGCGGCCACCGCCGAAGTCCTCGCCGGTTTATTTTCCGACAACGGTTTGAAGCCCGATGCCATCGCGGCCCAGGCACTTTACGTCGGTATTGCGACGGATACCGGCCAGTTTCGTTTTCCGTCCACGACGCCGCAGGTTTTTCGCCTTTGCTCGGAGTTGATGGCCGCGGGCGCCGTGCCGGCCGAGGCCGCCGCGCTGCTCTACGAGCGCGAAAGTTTCGGCAAGATGCGCTTGTTGCAGGTTTTCCTGAATTCCCTGCGCCTGGAAATGGGCGGCCGCGTATGCGTCGGCGTGCTGCGCGACAGTGATTATGAAACCACCGGCGCGCTGCGTGAAGATTCCGAGGGCCTGGTGGATTATGCCCGCGCCATCGAAGGCGTCGAAGTGGGCGCGCTGCTCGAGGAACGCAAGGGCGCGCTCAAGGGCAGCCTGCGGGCGAAGGACGCACGTTATGCGCTGCACCGCCTCGCGCAACGTTATCAGGGTGGCGGCCATGCCTGCGCCGCCGGTTTCAATCTCACCGACACCATCGACGGCTTTTATCCCCGCTTCCTCGCCGACCTCGCCACGCACCTGCGCGAAACTGCGGGAGAGGTCGCCATGCGATAACCAGAAATCGCAGACGCGGCCGACCTTCCGGGTTGGCGGGTCTATTTTTAATTTTCCATTTTAAATTTTTGAATTTCTGCCCATGTCCGCTCCCGACATCCACCAGCTTGAAGGCGTGCTCCTCGTGGACAAGCCGCCCGGCCTGACCTCGCACGACGTCGTCGCGCGCCTGCGCCACCGGCTGCGCATCCGCCAGATCGGCCATGCCGGCACGCTCGACCCGCTGGCCACCGGCTTGCTGGTCATCCTCGTTGGTCGCGCCACCAAAATTTCCCAGTATTTGATGAGTCTCGACAAGGAGTACGAAGGCACCATGGAGTTCGGCAAAGTGACCGATTCGCACGATGCCGACGGCGAAGTGCTGGAAACCCATCCGGTGCCGGCGATCACAGAGGCTGAGTTGCGCACCGTCATGCAGGGGTTTCTCGGCGACCAGTACCAGACGCCACCCATGTTTTCCGCCAAGAAAATCAAGGGTGTGCCGCTTTACAAACTCGCGCGCAAGGGCCAGGAAGTCGAGCGCGAGCCCCGCTTCATTCATGTGCACGCGTTTGATTTGCTCACGTTCACCCTGCCGACGGTGACCTTCCGCCTCAAATGCACGAAGGGCACGTACGTGCGCACCATCGCCCACGACCTCGGCCGCAAACTCGGTTGCGGCGCCATGCTCGCCGCCCTCCGGCGCACCGGTTCCGGCCAATTCCGCGTGACCGATTCCACCGCGCTGGCGGATTTCGACACGTTGAGCCACGCCGAAGTTCGCCGCCGGCTCATCCCTGTGTATCAGGCGGTACCGAGCCACGTGTTGTGAGCGAAAATTTCCGTCCGGTCGCCATGCCCGCTGGAATCACCACCGCCGCCTCGCTGGCCGCCGCCGCGCCGCCGCCGGGGCCATTGCATTTGGCCATCGGCATGTTTGACGGCGTGCATCTCGGGCATCAGGCCGTCATCGAGGCCGCGATACATTCCGCGCAACCGGCGGGCGGCGTTTCGGCGGTGCTGACTTTTCATCCGCACCCGAGCCGGCTTTTTCGTCCCGACGCGCCGACGCCCTTACTCATGCCCTCGGCGGCAAAAATCCGCTTTTTGCACGACCTTGGGGTGAACACGGTCATCACGCAGCCCTTCACCCGGGCGTTCGCGCGCATCGAGGCCGGGGATTTTCTGGCGCGACTCAAGCGCCATTTGCCCGCGCTGGCCGCGGTGTACGTGGGCGAAAATTTTCGCTTTGGCCGCGGGCGCGCCGGCAATGTGCAAACCCTGGTGGAGTCCGGGCGGCGCGAAGGCATCGCGGTGGTGAGCGTCCCGGCCCTGCGGCGCAACGGCCAGCGCATTTCCAGCACGCGCCTGCGCGAGTTGCTGGCCGCCGGGGAAATTGCCGAGGCCGGCCGCCATTTGGGCTACACCTATTTTTGCGATGGTGCGGTCCAGCCCGGCGCGCACTTGGGCCGCAAACTGGGCTTCCCCACGTTCAACTTCGCGTGGGCGCCCGAAGCCCGGCCGGCTTATGGCGTCTACGTCGTCCGCCTCCGCGCCGAGCGCGACGGAATTTTTCGCCGCGGGGTGGCGAATTACGGCCTGCGCCCGACGGTGACACGCGGACGCAAAGTGGCGCCCCTGCTGGAAGTGCATCTGCTCGGCGCCGCGCCCGCCCTGCGCGCCGGCTCGGCGGTGCGGGTGGAATGGCTCGAATTTCTCCGTCCCGAAAAAAAGTTTCCGGATCTGGAAGCCTTGAAGACACAAATCGCCCGCGACTGCACTGCCGCCCGAGCTTATTTCAAGCGCAAGAAAATCCGGTAGCGTTTTCGTAAATTCCTGACGGCGTGCTGTGGTCAGCCCGCCCTGCCGGTGAACCGCCTTGGGGTGGGGCGCGGCGCCCTCACCGCGGCATTCGGTTTTCAATTGCCCGGTGTTGCGGTTGCCGCAGGTGTCGCCGCGGCTGGCGGCGAAAACGGCGGCACGTAGGCGCGCTCGACGGTGTCGGTCGGGTCGGTGTCTACCGGATGATCGCGCCAGAGCCAGCGCATCATGTCCGGGAATATCGCGCCGCCCATTTTCTGGCCGTGGTTGTTCATGCCCCAGGCGTAATTCACCTCGTAGCCCTTTTTCGTCAGCGCGGTCATAAGCCGGACATTCTGGAGAAACCAGTCGTTATTCGGGCGGCCGGGCGTGCGGTTGTCATTGCGGCCGTCCTGCATGAAAATGCGGATGGGCTTCTTTTCACTTTCCGCGACGAGTTCGGGATAAATATATTCGCCGCGCAAATCCGTAAAGCTGCCGACGATGGTGATGACTTTGCGGAAATCATTGGGGCGGAACCACGCCACCGCGAACGCCGCGCAACCGCCCGAACTCGCGCCCATGATGCCGTGCAACTCGGGATCCGGAGAAATATTGTAGTCCTTTTTGAGCGCGGGCATCAATTCGTCCACGACGACGCGGGCATATTTGTCGTTGGGCGTGTTGTACTCGTCGGGGCGGTTGGTGGTGCGGTCGCCCCAGCCCCCGCCGGGCTCCGGCGGCTCGGGCTGGTCGGGCCGGCGTCCGGGGTTGATGAACACCCCGAGCATGATCGGAATCTCGTGGCGGAAAATAAGATTATCAAGGACGTTCTGACCTTGCACATCACCCGGCGCGGCCATCATCGCCTGGCCGTCGTTGAAAATCATGACCGCGGTGGGCTTGGACGGGTCGTACTGCGCGGGCACATAAACATAATAGGTGTGCTGCGTGCCGGGATACGCCTCGGAAGGGATGATCGTGGGGCCGACGAAGTGGCCTTTCGGCACGCCATTCATGGGCAGCGAATCGGGGCCGAGCTTGTAGAACGCGTCGTTCGAAACATTGCCGCCGGTGTAAGTGTTGGGCAGCGGCTCGGGTGCCGGGCGCGGGGTGGTGGAACCCACGGGGGCGGCAGCGCCGCCATTGCCTGGGCCACCATTGCCACGACCTCCGCGACCACCGCGGGCTCCACGACCGGCACCGGGCGGATTGGTGGTGGCCGGAGCGTCAGTGGTGGGTGCGGCCGCTGGGGCTGCCGCAGGCGTCGTGGAAGTCGGTGTGGCCGGCGTGGTCGGCGACGTTTGCGCGAAGGCCGCGGCGAGGGACAGACCGCTAACCAGCAAGATCGCGGGGATGGTTTTCATGGGGTAGGTAAGGAAGGGAAGATAGAAGCTGGAAGATGGAATTTGGAAGTATGAGGACCGAGGTGGAAACGAAAACGGAGTTTCGGTCCTGGAGTGATTGATAAGGGTTAGGACGTCCCTTTCGCAAGCAAACTCAGTGCGGCCGCGCACGCCGTCTCGACGCGCAAAATATGGCCGGGCAGGCGCACGGACGCGAAGTCAGCAGCCGCCAACTCGGCATATTCCGCGGGCGTGAAGTCGCCTTCCGGGCCGATGGCGATCAGCACCGGGGACTGCGGGACAAAGGAGCTAAGGGACAAAAGTTTTGCGCCGACTTCAAGGCTGGCAACAAGGCGAACCGCTTTGCTGGAAGTGGAGGCAAAAGTTTTGGCCTTAAGTGACGACAGCCAGTCTTGCAAATTCACTGGCGCAAGAATTTCCGGCCGCCAGGGGTTGCCGGATTGCTTGCAGGCTTCGACCGCCGCGGAGTGCCAGCGGGATTGTTTGTGGGCGAGGCGATCCGGGTCCGCGTGCCGGGTTTCGGCTCGCTCGGTCAGCAACGGCTGGAGGGCGGTCGCGCCAAGTTCCGTGGCTTGGCGGATGATTTCCTCGAGCAGGCCGCCCTTGGGCAGGCCCACAGCGAGCACGAGGGGAGCGGGAGCGGGCGCGGGATGACGGAGGATTTTATCCACGCGAATGCGCGCGGGGGCCTCGTCGTTCATGAGCACTCCGATGGCGACACCGCCCTTGCCATCCAGCACTTCCACAGATTCGCCCACCCGCACACGGCGCACGCGCACGAGGTGGCGCGACTCCTCGGGGTAGAGAATAATTTCACTGTCGACCGGCGGCAGGAGTCCCTCATGAAACGCGCGGACATGGCTCATGCTCCTGAAATTGACAAAGTTGGGAGCGCGACGCCAGAACCTATCGGCACCCCTAGCGCAAATATCGTACTCAAGGGACCGGAAGGAAATTAACCGCCAGCTGCACAAAAGTCAGAAAAATTTTCTTATTCTGTGCTTATTGTGCTGCTGGTGGTTAAGCTAATTGGTCCGCGGGCGGCATTTTCAACTGCTGTGAGAAGCCAGGCCCACTCGCGAATCCCTAAAACAAACACGGCTCCCCAGACGAGGAGCCGTGCCTGAACCTAAAGACAAACTACAAACCTAACTGAAGCTGACCGCAGCCACTTAAAGCGACTGCGTTCATAAGGAGAGACTCTGCTGCTGCGGTTTCGTTCAAGAATTTTGCAAACGCTGATTAAAAATTTCGTAAATTACTGACATTCAACATAATAATGTAAGAATGAAGGGGTGCTGAAATGAGCCAATTCAGGCGGAAATCGCAAAAAACGGCCGCGAGTTATCTGCTGTCTCACCAGGACCCCTAGCCAGGGAACATCGTCCCTAAAGCAGGAATCCGGGCAAGGGATCGGCCAAAAAATTTCTGGAGAGAGGGCGCGCGGCAAGACGGGTAATACCCTCTTAAGTGGAGGGCAAAAGGCGTCGATGACGGTGGATAAGCGTTGCACGCCACGGGCGTTTCATGCAAGCTGGTGTTTTCCCACGTCCCGTCTGACCCGGTTTTGGCCGCAGTGCTCCGCCACCCCAACCGAGCCCGAGGGGGCAACTATTTTTTGCCCATCCCTTTCCTATGATACTCAAGCGATTCCCCGAAGGCCGCATCAACTGGGTCACCAGTGTGTTCCTCATTGGCACCCTCGTCATCAGCCTTACGGCGGTGCCGTGGTACCTGATGAGTTTTGGCCTGAACTGGTTTTTGGTGACGATGTTTTTCCTGTACGCCATCGCCACCGGCCTCTCTATCACGATGGGTTACCATCGGCTCTTTTCCCATCTGGCCTTCAAGGCCAAGACTCCCGTCAAGCTCTTCACGCTTATCTTTGGCGCCGCGGCGTTTGAAAACTCGACCCTCGATTGGGTGAGCGACCACCGCCGCCACCACAAATTTGTGGATCACGAAGAAGATCCCTACGACATCACCAAGGGATTTTTCTATGCTCACATCGGTTGGATGCTTTTTAAAATGAAGCCGGAGCCGCCGTTGGATAACGTGGCGGATTTGCAAAAAGACCCGCTCGTCATGTGGCAGCACAAGTACGTGCACCTCGTCGGCGCCTTTGTCAGTTTTGTGCTGCCCACGATTTTAGGCGCCCTCTATGGCTGGCTGAGCGTCGGCACGGCGCACGCCATTTGGGTGCAGGCCCTGGGCGGGTTGCTCATCGGCGGAGTGCTGCGCGTCGTCTGTGTCCAGCACAGCACCTTTTGCATCAATTCCGTGTGTCACACCCTCGGCCGCCGTCCGTATTCCACGGCGTGCAGCGCGCGGGACAGCGGCTTGGTGGCGTTGGTCACCTTTGGCGAGGGCTATCATAATTTTCACCACGAATTTCAGCACGATTACCGCAACGGCGTGAAATATTGGCAGTTCGATCCCACCAAGTGGACCGTCTGGGCTCTGAGCAAGGTCGGCCTGACCTCGGATTTGCGGCGCGTGCCGGCCGAACGTATTTTGCTCGCGGAGCTCACCGAGGCCCACCAGCAACTCGATTCGCGCCTTGAAACGACCACCACCCGCCTGACGGCGCAAGCCCGCGCGATGGTGGCCCATTCCATCGAAGCCGTGCAGCAGTGCCAGCAGCGCCTCGCCGCCCGCATCGCGGAATTGCAGGCCGCCGCCCGCGGAAAATTGGACATCACCCGCGAGACCCTGCGCGAATGGCGCCGCCAAATCGCCCAGGACTTGCAGGCCGCGCGCCATCACCTCGAGTTGATTCATGCGCACAGTGCCATGGCGCCGGCGATGGGTTAAGCAGCACCGCCGGACGGACGGAGTTCGTACCCTAGGCCGCGAGAAGTTTTTGCCATGAACACGCCGCTTGGACGCTGGGCCTTGGCAGTTGTGGGGGTCGCGGCTCTCGCGTGCATCATTTATTTTTATCCGAAATCCGCCGGCGTGCCCGTGCGCCATGGCGGCGAGGGACAAGCGGCGGAGCCGGCCGCCACCGCGTCCAATCCGGCGGCGGGCAACGGCCCCTACAAGCTGCAACTGACGCCAAAGTTCAAGGCCGGCCAGGCGTTTGATTATCACTCGACGGCGCAGGTCACCAGCACCATCCGGGGCATTTCGTTGACCATGGAGCAGGCTCCGGCCGCCAGTCCGGCATCCGCGAATAGCACCGCCGCCAAACAATTGGTGCAACGCGTGGTCGACGACAAGCAGGACAGTTTTGCGGTCGAATTTTCCGCCCAGGCGCTGGCCCGCGCCGTCTATCCCAATGGCACGTTGCGCGAGGCGTTTTTTCTCGTGCGCCGGTGTGAGATGACCAAGGACGGCAATGTCACCACGCTCGCGCCGGAAGAATCCATTCTTGCCGCGCGCCGGGAGGACGACGGGCGCATGGTCTTCACCCTCAATGGCGAATGGGTGGCACCCGAAAAGGCCAATCCCCTCGCGCTCGTCGTGCAGATGGGCAACCCGCATTTTACTTATGACGAAGCCCTCGGGCCGGCGAAGGCCGTGCCCGTGGGTTCCGATTGGCCGGTCAACAAAGAGGCGCTGTTGAAATCCGGCCTCAGTGAGGATTTTCCCGGCGCCGATGATGCCAGCGGCAATTTTCATCTGCTTGCGTTGCGCCAGGATGAAACCGACGGGCCCCTCAGCGTGGTGGAAGGCGACTTTTCGTTGATGGATGTCCAGGCGCCGTTTCATCCGCCGACGGTGTCCAAGCCCTCGGTGGTGAGTTTTAAACTGCGCGTCACCTCGCCCCTCAGCCCCGGGGCGGGCCGACATGACGTGGAGATGAAATCGCTCATCCGCCATGAGGGGCAAAACGGCTCGCTCAAGAGCGATCTGGCACCGACGGAAATGCACATTGTCATTAACGTCGCCCTCGAGCAGGCCACGCGGTACACCTACAACCCCGCGTTGAAACCCGCCGCCGTGCTCGCCGGTGCGCCCGCCATGCCGCCCGCGCCAAAAATGAATGCCCCGCAGGCCAACCCCGACGCGAATTTTGTCCGCACTCCGCAAATTCCCCTGATCAATAAGCAGAATTCGACGCGCAAATCTCCCCCAGCGGTGAGCCCGGGTGGCAGCACTACCGTGCCGGGCCTGGCACCCGTCGAAGGTACGCCGACGATGCTGGCTTCGCCCCGGACTTATTCAACCAATGTGGTTCCCACCACGCCCGCAACTCCCGCGCCGCCCACGGCCACGCCTCCGGCCGCGGCTGCTTCGGCTCCCGTGTTGACCTTGACGCCATCCGCTTCTGTCGCGCCCATGGTGCCGAGCCGCGTCAGCAATACGACGGCTGCAGCGCCGACATCCGTGCCTGCGGCAAACCCGCCACCCCCCAAGCCGGTCACTCCGCCTCCCGCGGCCATTCCGACCTTCAATGGTATCTCCGGCGTGACGCCGGCGCAGCGGTAAAACCGTAAGACCGAGAACGGCCAGCGGCCCGCGTTACCGCGTCTGCATTTTGTTCAGCTCGTAGTCTTTGTGCAGGAGATGGTAGTCGAGCGTGAGCTTGAGGGCGGTGCGCAAGTCGGTCTTGGGCTTCCAGCCGAGATGTTTTTGGGCCTCCTTGATGGAGGGCACGCGATGGGTCACGTCTTGATAGGCGGAGCCGTAATACTCCGCGCTGGAAACATCCTCGAGGGGAATCTTCTTCTTGATATTCTTGTAGCCGGGAT
Organism: uncultured Opitutales bacterium; assembly: GCA_964562015.1. Classification (GTDB taxonomy): domain Bacteria; phylum Verrucomicrobiota; class Verrucomicrobiia; order Opitutales; family JABDGR01; genus CAZLRH01. Next base: position 113,497 of record CAZLRH010000012.1, read on the forward strand.
ATTTGGACACGAGGTCGAGCAACATCTCGGCTAGTTCGCGCACCGAGAAGTCCATCGCGGGATTGCCGACATTGAAAATCTTCTTCGAGGCGCAGCCGTCCTTGTTTTCAATCATGCGCGTGATGGCGTCCACGCCGTCGTCGATGAACGTGAACGAGCGGCGCTGGCGTCCGCCGTCCACCAGCTTGATGGGACGGCCATGGATGACGTTGTGCAAAAATTGCGTGACCACGCGGGAGGAGCCTTCCTTCGGCTCGTTGATGTCGTCGAGTTTCGGGCCGACGAAATTGAACGGGCGGAACAGCGTGTAATCGAGATCGCGCGTGGCCCCGTAGGCGTAGATGACGCGGTCGAGGAGCTGCTTGATGCACGAGTAAATCCAGCGCTGCTTCGGAATGGGCCCGAGCACGAGGTTACTGGTATATTCGTCGAATTCCTTGTCCGGGCACATGCCGTACAACTCCGAGGTCGAGGGAAACACGAGGCGCTTCTGGTACTTCACGCATTGGCGGACGATTTCCATGTTCGCCTCGAAATCGAGTTCGTACACGCGGATGGGGTCCTTCACATACAGCGCAGGCGTGGCGATGGCCACGAGCGGGACGACCACGTCGCACTTGCGCACATGGTAGGCGATCCACTCCTTGTTGATGGTGATGTCGCCCTCGAAAAAATGAAAGCGCGGGTGGCCCAGGCAGTGCTCAAGCTTGGTCGTGGCCATGTCCATCCCGTACACTTCCCAGTCGTGGGTGTTCAGGATGTGCCAGGTGAGGCTGTTGCCGATGAAGCCGTTGACGCCGAGAATGAGGACGCGCATGGGAGTGGAGGAGGTAGAAGGTAGAAGGTGGAAGGTGGAATGGGAATGCAAAAAAGAGGGTGCACTGGGGTCTAACCTGCCGGGCGAGCACTGGGCAGGACGAATCCGAAGTGGAACGGACAACCTTTTGCTGCTGGTCGTAGGGGCGTCGCTGGCGACGGCCCTCGGCCCGCGCGGCTACTGCAGCCGTTTGAGCGTCGGGCTGGCGCGGAGTTCCGTGGGGGCAGGACTGCGCGGCCGGGCGAGCAGGGCCTTGAAAAACTCCTCCTTTTCGGCCATGTCCTGCAGCAGATTGTCCATCCGCAGATTCATGGTGGCGGACAAATTTTTGAGCGAGGCCGCGATGGATTCGCCCAGCGTGCCGATGGCCGACCCGAGCGTGCCAAACCCGGCATAGAGGATCTGGTTGGTTTTGCGCTGCTCGTAAATCATGGCGAACTGAAAATCCGTTTGCGCCCGGCGGACGATGGTGGCAAAGCGCGCGGCTTCCAGGCGGGCGTCGGGCAGCGGGTGGTCCGGCGGCGGCAGCAACGGCGCGGAGCCGGTCAGCCGTTTCAGCTCCATGGCTTCGCGCTGGAAGGAATCAATCGTGCGGAGCATATGCTCGACTTCGCTCTTGTACCCCGCGAGCTGGTTGGCGGCGCTTTCAATTTCATCCCAAAACGGGGCAAACGCGCCGTCGGTAAATTCCCTTTGCGCGCTGGTGAGGTGGGCGCGGGCGGCCATCGCGTGTTCGGTGATGCCGAGGTACGCCCGCTTCGTTTCCGTAATTAGGCCGCGCAGGTAGCTGGTCTTCTCCTTGAGGTCGGCCAGGCTGGTATCCTCGGCGGAAGGGCGGCGGTCGCGCCTTTTGAGCCACGCCTCAAGCGCGTATGAGCATAGGGCCCCAAGAATCGCGCCGATCAGCGCCAGGAAAACCATATGCTCAAAAGCGCCCAGCCGCGAATAAGGCCCCTCGGTTCCACCCAGTTCGGGCACATGCTGGGTAAGCGCCGAAACCCCAAACAGGGCGCCGATCAGGGCTCCCGCCCAAGCATAATACATGGCCCGCTGTTGGTTCATCGCGACATCCCGTTAAACCCCGGAAAGGTGTCTCAGGATTCTATCTTCGTCCGCCGGGATGGGAAGTCCCAATGCGGGGGAGCGCTGGACTAACGTCAGGCGGCCTTGATTCCCGGCGGTCAAACGCCAAGACGGGATTTATTTTTTGGCCCGCGCCTTCCGCAGGAGGACCTGCACGCGCAGGCGGTAGCGACGCTGGCGCAGGGCGGCTTTTTCCCGTTTTTCCCATTCGGGCGCACGGGGACGGCCCCGTTTGGGCGTGAATAACGGTTCGGGAATGGTGAAAATATTGCGCTGCTTGAAGGAGGCCGGGGAATGGACCAGCAGGGTGGCGTACGTTTTGGTGGAAAACCACGGCTCCTTCGCGATGCGGCGGCGGTCGTACACCCATTCCGGCCGCTGCAACCCGTGGCGGTCGGACAGCCATTCGGCCAGCGCCGCGAGGTAGGCGTCGCAAATATCACCCTCCTTGAACCGGCCAGCCAGCCGCGGCGGGGTTTCGGCGAGGCGGAGCCCCAACTCGGGGCTACTCGTAATGCGCCGGGTGATCTCGTGCTCCCAGTTGCCGAGATTCCAGCCAAACTTCTCGTAAGTCTTCGACCAATCCGCCAATTCTTTCATCGTGTACGGACGGCGATGCTCCCGATCTTTTTCGGGAGTACGGCGCGGGCGGTAGCTATATTCAGGTTTTACGTTCATGGGCCACCTCTTGAATGATGCCTTTTAAAATTTCCTGTTGTTTATCGGTTGGGACATCGTCCGGGTAGAACCGGTCAATGTGCTGCTGGATATCGTCCAGCGATTTGATTTCCATTTTACGAATGAGAAATCTCAAATCCTCTAGATCGCCGCGCCGGCTCGGGCCCGGACGACGGCAGGCCAGGGCTTTCATCGCCAGCAAGTAGCTTGCGGTGGCGACGTAAAGTTTCAGGCCGGGAATCTCCAAGGGGAGCTTGCGGCGGCCGCCGATCGGGGCGAAAAAGTGCCACACCTCGTCGTTTAGCCACATATCTTCGAGCCCCAGCTCTTGCGCGACTATCTTGGATAATCGCAACCCCGCCTCCTTGGGATTAATCGTGTCAGCTACGTCCTGGGTGGACTCGCGATTGTCAAAGGCCAACATCAAGGCGGTGCCACCGTAAAGGCACAACTCCAGCGTCAACCCCTCCGCGAGGGCGAGTTCGCCCAGGCGGCGCAGCGCGCGCAGGATGAGGTCTTTGGCAATGCCGGCCATGAATAAAACGTTACGTTACGTTTTATTCCTTGTCAAGCGGCCCCTCAGACTTTGGGCCGGCAAGATGCGTTGACCGTCGCTAACGGCAGCTCGAGGCTTGGCCTGACCGCGGTCGCGCACTTCGCGGCTTTGCGGCAAAAATCTTCTACCGCAATTCCGCGCCGGTTTCCGCGTCGAGAATTTTGAAATTCTCGACGTGGTAGGCCGGGTCGGCCCGGAAGGCGAGCGAGACGTGGTACGCGCGCTCGAAGTCCAGGAGGTGCTGCTCATCCTCCGTGCGCAGGCGCTCCAGGTTCGCCGGGTGCAGGAGCACGCGGAAACGCAGTTCGCGGCCGACGTTTTCGGGGCGCGTGCGGAGGCGCCGCACATGCGACAGCAGGCGGCGCTGGATTTCCACGCTCATCGAGCGCGGGCTTTTCACCATGCCGCGGCCGTGACAATACGGGCAGCTCGTGTAAATGCCCGAGGCGTTCGACATCTCGTGGCGCTGGCGCGTCATCTGCATGATGCCGAGCGCGGAAATGGGGAGCACGTGGCTCTTGGCCTTGTCCTTTTCCATTTCCTGCCGCATGCGGTTGTACACGGCCTGGCGGTCCCGCGGCTTCTTCATGTCGATGAAGTCGAGGATGATCAGCCCGCCGATGTTGCGCAGGCGGATTTGCCGCGAGGCCTCGCTGGCCGCCTCGAGATTGGCCTGGGTGATGAAATTCGAGCCGTCGCGCGCGCCCTTGTGGCCGCCGGTGTTCACGTCGATGGCCACGAGCGCCTCGGTTTCTTCGATGACGATTTCACCGCCGCTGGGCAGCGGCACGCGCCGCTGGAAAGTCTGCTCGATTTGCCGCTCGATGTTGTAGCGTTCGAAAATGGGGATGCTGTCGGCATAACGCTGGACCTTCGCGGCCGAGCGCAGGGAGATTTCACCCACCAGCGCCTTCATGCTTTCGAAATCGCGGTCGGAATCCACGAGGATGCGGTCAATGTCCTCGGTCAGAAAATCGCGGATGGTACGCTCGACGAGGTTGGGCTCCTGGTAGAGGAGCACCGGCTTGTTTGTCTTCATCTTCTCCTGGATTTCCTCCCAGCGTTTGAGCAGGTAATGCAGGTCGCGCACGAAATACGCCAGGCGCTTGCCTTCGCCCGCGGTGCGGATGATGACACCCATGCCCTCGGGAATGGTGAGGTCGCGGAGAATCTTCTTCAGACGTTCGCGCTCGCGGCGGTCTTCGATTTTGCGTGAAATGCCGCATTGGCCGGAGTACGGCATGAACACGAGGAAGCGGCCGGGCAGGGCGATGTTGGTCGTCGTGCGCGGACCCTTGGTGCCGATTTGCGTCTTCGTGATTTGCACCACGATGTCGGTGCCGATGGGGTAGAGGCGGGGGATGTCCTTGAGGGAAATCGAACCGGCGCGGCGGCGCTGCTCCTCGGACTGGTTTTCGCGGACGATTTCGACGGCGGAGTCGTTGGCCGCGGGCAGGATGTCCCAATAATGCAGGAACGCATTCTTGGGCTGGCCGATGTCCACGAACGCGGCCTTCAAGCCCGGCTCGAGGTTTTGAATGCGGCCCTTGAAAATCGCGCCGACCATGCGGCTTTCGCCCGCGCGCTCGACTTCGAATTTTTCCAGCACGCCGTCCACCAGCAGCGCCACGCGCTTTTCCAGCGGCTCGACGTTGA
>CAZLRH010000013.1:0-92355 GCA_964562015.1 uncultured Opitutales bacterium
GCACCCGCCCGCCTGGTTTTGGAGACCGGGCAGTTCCCTGGAACTACAGGCGTAAAGGTGGAGGCAGCGGGAGTCGCACCCGCATCTCGACGATGCAAACGTCGCGTGTTGCTGTTGGTCACCATGCCCCCGAAAAAATGGACGCAACGGCGGGACTTGCACCCGCGCACACCGGTTTTGCAGGCCGGCCCCTTGGGCTGCTCGGGCACGTTGCGCAAAAAAATTTGCAGCCTGCGGGAGTTGCACCCGCACCTCGCGGAGTAAAAGTCCGCCGTGCTGCTGTTGACACCAAGACTGCGTAAAAAATGCGCGCGCCGGGAATCGCACCCGGGACTGCGGACTGGCAGACCGCCGCGTTGCTGCTACGCCACGCACGCGAAAAAAAGGACGTCCCGGCGGGAGTTGCACCCGCATCTTCGGCCTGAAACGCCGAAATCCTGCACTGTTAGACGACGAGACGTGAAAGCCCGGGCCACGCTTGGGAAGCGCAGCCCGGGCACTATTCGCAAAAGAACACACACCGTCGCCCCTCTCGTCTGGCCAAAGCCAGGCGGATTGGACGGCCGCGGGATTTGGCGCGGGCGCAGGCTGATTCAATTGGGCTCAGCGGTGAAGCCACGGAGGAGTTGTTTAAAAAATGAAGGTTCAATCGTGAGGCGGTGGATCCGATGCGGAAAAAACAAAAAACCCACTTCCTGGGGGAAGTGGGTCCGTGAGTTGACGACAGCAATCGCTCAAGACATACCACTTCCGTGCGCACCGAGATTATCCGTTTGCGTAAAACTCGTATAATCAGGGCTCCCGCCCTCGCGGGTCCAAATTCTCGCGCACAATGAACCCCGGCGGGTTTCCTGGGAGAGGAAACGCCGATGGCGCGGAGACTGTATTAGGCGGTTCATGGTGGAAGGTGGGAAAAGGCGACTATACCTTATAACAACGACACTTAACCAGTAAAAAACAAGAGGGTTGCAAAATATTTTTATTTGGAAGCCGCGGTTTGACCGCCCAATCGAAAATAATGGGTTCGCCTTCGCCCGGCCGGCGGACAAATAGGCTGACATGGCCGCATTATTGCTAAAATGTTTTGGCTGCGCCGCGGCTGGGCCATTCCAGCATCAGTCTGTGGCTGCCCGCACGTTACCCCATGACTCCGCAAAAAACCCATCCTGCCTTCCCGCTGCTCGTCCGGGCGTTCGCCGCCGCACTGCTCGCCAGCCTCTGTTCGTGCGCCCAATTCGGGCCGGCGGAAAAAGCGGCCTCGTCTCCAGCGCCTGCGCACCCGCTCTTTACCGAGGATTTTGAGTCGGGCAAACTTTCCCCGGCTGTCTGGATAGAGAATATCACCGGCAACAACACCATCGCAGTGCAAAGCGACAACGTTGCCCACGGCCACTATGCGTTGCGCGTCCGCTGTCCGGCCCCGAGCGATCGCACCTGGGCGTTTATTCTGGCGCAACATCTGCCCGCGGCGCTCGGCCAGCATTACTATGGCCGCGTCTCCATGTACATCACGCCCGCTCCGCCCGCCCGCCATACCATCTTTATCATGGGTGGCACGCCGGGCTTTCCCAACAACCGATTCGAGGAGGTGGCGACTGCCAATGGCCGCTGGCAGTTGACCTATGTGGATTTGCGGCCCAACGGCGACCGGGAAGACTACCACAGCGGCGGCAATCCCCCGCTCAACCGCTGGTTTTGCCTGGAATGGGAATTCAACGATCATCCCAATCACGCGACAGTCTGGGTGGATGGAAATCTCGTCTACGAAACGGATTTTACGGTCGCCGCGCGCAACGCCAAAAGTGATTTGGTGGGCGGCTTTAGTGACGTCGCCTTCGGCTTTCGCCTCTGGGGAGCGGCCCCGGCAGCCTTTGATATCTACTACGACGACATTGCGCTCGCTACCCAGCGCCTGGGTCCGCTGCCCATGAAATAAAGGTGTCCTCAATAAAATGAAGGCGGGAATAATGCTGTTGGAAAAGACCCAATCCAGGTGCCGCGCATGACAATTGCGCGAAACCGGCGTATAGTGGGCTGCAAGGCGCGCGCTACCCCGAACACTTGCAAAAGCTGGTGGGACGCTGAGCGGGAGTGCTTCTAAAAAATACGGAAAAATCAACCGAGGATTGAACCATGGACATCAAAAGAATGGGCACCCAGCCCTCCACTAAAGGACCGGCCGATTGGTTCACCGGCGCGGTGCGCATCGACCCGCTGTTTCAAGCCGGCGCCCCGGCCCGCGTGGCCGGCGCCAGCGTCACCTTCGAGCCCGGGGCCCGCACCGCCTGGCACACGCATCCGTTGGGCCAGACCCTGATCGTCATCGCGGGCTGCGGACGCGCGCAACGCTGGGGCGGGCCGGTAGAGGAAATCCGGCCCGGCGACGTCGTCTGGTTTCCGCCCGGCGAGAAACACTGGCACGGCGCGGCGCCCACGACGGCCCTGACCCATCTCGCCATTCAGGAAAGCCTCGACGGCAAAGTGGTCGACTGGCTGGAAAAGGTCAGCGACGAACAATACCGATAAAATGGGACGTATTATTAAAGCCCGCACAGTTGGAGCGGGGAGCCCGGCGGGGCGAGATCACTCGAGCAAACGGTAGCCGATGCCGGATTCCGTCAGGAGAAAGCGCGGCTCGCCCGGATCGGCCTCGAGCTTCTGCCGCAAACGAATCATATAGGTGCGCAGATAGTGGGACTTCTGCTCGGCGCCGGGCCCCCAGAGGTCGTGCAAAATCTGGCGATGCGTAATGACCTTGCCGCGATGGCGCACCAGCAGGCTGAGCATGGCATATTCCTTGGCCGTCAAATGGACCTCCTGCCCCGACCGCCGCACCAGCCGGGCCGACAAATCCATTTCCACGTCGCCAAAGCGCACCACGGAGGGCCCTTCCGGGACATGCGCGCGGCGCAGGATGGCGCGGGTGCGCACGAGCAGTTCGCGGCTGCGGAAGGGTTTGGTGAGGTAATCATCGGCCCCGACATCAAAAGCGGTAATGGTGTCATTTTCACTATCACGCACGGTCAGCACGAGCACGGGCACTTTGGTCCACTCGCGCAGGCGGCGCAGCACCTCGATGCCGTCGAGGTCGGGCAGGCCGAGATCCAGGATGATGGCGTCCGGTTGCAGGCTCGCGGCCTCGAGCAGCCCCACTGTGCCGGTGCTGGCTTCAAACACTTTCATGCCGTCGGCCTCCAGGGTGTAGCGCACCAAACGGACGATTTGCTCCTCGTCATCGATAACGAGGAGATTGGCTTTGGGAGCGGGGGTCATTCGGGAGGGGGATTTTCCGGGACGGCGTAAGGAAGGTAAAGCAGTATTCGTGCCCCGCCGCCGGGGTTTTCATCGACGATGACTTCGCCCGCCTGGGCCGTGATAAAGCCATGCACGATGGCCAGGCCGAGGCCGAGACCGCCGGCGTGGGCGCCTTCGCCGCGGGCAAATTTTTTGAAAAGGCGCTCGCGCATCGAAGGATGAAAACCGGGGCCGCGGTCGGCCACGGCGAAAAAAATCCGGCGCGGCTCGGGCTCATAGCCGGCGGTGATGGAGACGGGCGTGCCCGCCTTCGTGTGCAGGGCGGCGTTGAGCAGCAAATTGGTCAAGGCCTGTTCCGTGAGCGCAAAGTCAGCGCGGACCAAGGGCATATCCCGCGGCACCTGAATGCTCAAGGGATGGCCCCCCAGCGCCTGGCGGGCGTTGGCCACCGCTGCATTCACCAAATCGCGGGCGTCGCACCAGTCCAGGCGGGGCTGCAAGGCGCCGCTTTCGAGTCGTGTCTGCGTCAGCAAATTGCCCACCAGGCGATTGAGGCGCATCGCCGCTCGGTGAATTTCCGCCGCGCGGGCCACGGGCAACTGGCCGCCGGCCTCGACCAATTCCTCGCTCGTGGCCGTAATCACCGCCAGGGGCGTGCGCAATTCATGCGAAACGCTCTCGAGCAGGGTGCGATGTAGTTTTTCCGATTGGGCGAGCAGTTGCTCGCGTTCGCTGGACGCGCGGAGATGTTCGCGTTCCACTATGAGCGCCAATTGCCGGGCAAAGGCCTCCAAAATATCAAGTTGGTTCAGCCGCCAGGTTTCCTCGGGCGACAACTTTACGCCCAGCACGCCCACCGCGTGGTTTTCGCGCAACAAGGGCACGTAATAACCGGCGCTGGCCGGGTAAGGCGCGGTGCCGCGACCGGCGGGCCGTTGCTGCTGAAACACCCAGTCGGCCACTTTGCGCTCGGAAGCGTCGGGCGTGAACGACCCCGCGAACTGTGGCGAGAGCTGGGCCCCCGATTCATCGGCCAGCGCCAAGGTGGCTTGCGCGCCGAAAAGGTCGTCGATTTGGCGCAGCCCGGCCGAGGCGGCCTCGTCGAGGGTTTTGGCTTCCGCCAGCGCGCGGGTGAATTGAAACATCGCAGTCGCGCGCACTTCGCGCAGGCGTTCATTTTGGGCTTGGGCGCGGATGCGGGCCGTCAATTCCCCGGCAATCAACGCCACCACAAAATAAGTTATAAACAGCAGCAGATTTTCCCCCGTATAAATGGCGAAAGCAAAATGGGGGGGGATGAAAATATACTCCCAGGTCAGCGCGCTCAGGATGCCCGTGACCAGCATCGGGCCGCGGCCCACTTGCAGACTCAGCGCTATGACGGCGAGCAGATAGACCAAGCCGACAGACATGTAGTGGCTTTCCGGCAAGAGGAGACCGCCACCCGTGACCACCGCCAGGACGCCGAGGGCCAGCGCATACTCGCCCCAAGTGCTGCGCGGGGCGGTGTCGAAACGGGAGCGCGGTTTCCAGGCGGGCGCCGGTTCCGTGGGCATGACATGAATCTCAAAACGGTCCGCCATTTCGAGCAGGCGGTCCGACAGCGGCGCGCCGCGCAGCCAGGGGATGCGACGGTCACCGCGCGCACGGCCGACCAGCAGTTGGGTCACTTTTTGCTCCTGCCCCAGGCGCAAAATGGCGGCCGCCACATCATCATCCCGCGTCACCATGATTTCCGCGCCCAGCTTGCGGGCCAGCGCCAGACTCTCGTCGAGGCAGCGCCGCTCATCGGGGGCCAGTGGCCAGGAGGTCTTGACGTAGGCGGCAATCCACGGCAGGTGGAACGCCTCCGCCAGTCGGGCGGCGGTTTGGACCAAGGCTGCGGAAAACGAATTGGCGGCGATCGCCACGAGTAATTTTCCCGGTTGCGGGACGGCCGCGTCCGGGGAGCGCTCCCGCTGGGCCACGGGCGTCGCAGGCGCAGGGGAACGGCCGGCGTCGGCATTGGCCAAGGCCTCGTCCATAAGCGACTGCGGTGGCGAATCATTCCTCATGCGAAAAGGGGGGCCCGGGACTTTTTACTCCAGCCATGACGCACAGACCATCCAATTTTGGGTGGAGGGCGAACGAGCGAGGCCCGCCGCCCATTCTCCCGCGCGAAATCGGTGGGCGAAGGCGTCGAAAACCGGCGAAGCTTGCTCTCGGGTTGGAGCTGCAAATATAAATAGGCGCATCCATGGATGCTTTGACGCTCTTTGGCTTGTTCGCCGTGACGGCGATGCTGGTTTGCTATGCATTGGAGACGCGCCACCGGCATTTCATTCTGGCCTTTGCGGCGGCCTGCGTGCTCGGTTCGATTTATGGTTTTTTGCAGGGCGCGTGGCCGTTTGGACTCGTGGAGGCGGTTTGGTCCGGGGTGGCGTTCCGGCGCTGGCTCCTGGCGGGCCGGCCTGCCGCCCGGTGAGTTCGAGGCGAGATCAGCGGTGGGTCTTCAGGTACCAGAACAGCAACAAAAACGAGGCGACCCACAACACGCCGAAAAACACGACGATCAGCCACAGGCGGCTGCCGCCGCGCCAGGGTTGCGGCGCCCGCAGGCGTTCAAACCGTTTGATAAGCTGCACTAATTCGTAATTATCCAGTTCCCGTTTCATCTCCGCGGCGGAGGCATAGCGGGCCTCGGGGTTGCGCTCGAGCGCGTGCAGGATGATTTCCTCGATGACCGGCGTGAGGCTGGGGTTGAGCTTGCGCGGCGCCTCGGGATCGCCGGTGACGCGGGCATTCATGACCACGTAGGGACTTTCGCCCTGAAAGGGTGAGGACCCGGTGGTCATTTCGTAAAGAATGGCGCCCAGGCTGTAGATGTCGCTGCGATGATCGCCGCGTTTGCCTTTGACCTGTTCGGGCGACATGTAGTCGGGCGTGCCCATCGCGGGTGAAAAGCCGACGAAGGTCAGCCGCCGCGCGCCTTCCGCACGGGCGATGCCGAAGTCCATCAGGCGCAGCGTGCCGTCGCGACAGAGCATGACGTTTTGCGGCTTGAGGTCCCGGTGCGTGATGCCTTGCTGATGCAGGTAGTCGAGCGCGTCGCAAATGCGGCTCACGATGGCCGCGGCCGTGGGCTCGGGCAGCGGTTTTTGGCGGGCCAATAAATCCGCCAGCGTTTCCCCTTCCAGAAATTCCATCACCAGATACGGCCGGCTTTTGCTTTCGACCTTGATGACTTTGAGGATGGACGGGTGGTTCAAGCGCAGGCCGATTTCCTCCTCGCGTTTGAAACGCTCAAAGCCGGCCACATCGCTCTCCAGCGCCATGAGCGGGACTTTGATGGCCACGCTCTCGCCGGTTTGGTTGTCGTTGGCGCGCACAATGCTCGCCATGTTGCTGCGGGCGACCAGGTCGGTGATTTCAAAGCGGCCGTCCAGCACCTGGCCCACCGCCAAATCTCCGCCGGAGGAGGTGCCCTTGGGGGTTGAGCCGGTGCTGGCGTTGCGTTTGGCCACGGTTTCGTAGTCGTTTATCTGGAGCAACTGCAGGGTGAGATTATCGTCGGAGCCGCGCTTTTCCGCAAGGGCAGAAACTTTGCGGCACGCGTCGAAGGGGTGATTTTTCGAAACGATTTCGCAGATTTCCTCGTCCATGACGAAGGCGTGCAGCCCGTCGGTGCAATGCAGGACGAAATCGCCGTGCTGCAAGTCCACGCTGGTGAGGTCAGGCTGGCAAAACGGATCCAGCCCCAGGCTGCGGGTCAGGCGGCTGCGCTGCGCGCTGGCCATGGCCTGTCGTTCGAGCATCAGGCCAAACTTGACCGGCAAAGCGGTGGCCACGTGATCGGCGGTGAGCCGCCGGATGGTCTTGGCGCGGATGAGGTACGCGCGCGAATCGCCCACATGGCCCACATGAGCCGTGTGTCCTCGAATAACGGACGCGACCAGCGTGGTGGCCATTGTTCCGTAGCGCCGCGCGAGTGCGGTGTCGTGCACGGCCGCGCAGGCGCGGGCAAACATCAACTTGAGCAGGACGGCGGGCATCGTTTGCAGGCTCGCCTCCTGAAACGCTTTCAACGCCTCCTCGACCGCCAGTTTGCTGGCGACTTCGCCGTGGCCCAGGCCGCCGACGCCGTCGGCCAGGAGCGCGACACTGCCCTGCTTGTCGCGCACCAGCGGGTCGTGGTCTTCCCAGAAATCGAGCCAGTCCTCGTTGTTGGGCCGGACAGGACCGGCCGTGGTGAAGCGGGCGTAGCGGATGCTCATGGGGTTAAAAAAACACCAAGCCCGGTCGGACAAGCAGAAGGCCTTGCCCGGCCGGGCCGAGGTGCGGAGTTTGGCGGGCCCACCGCCCGGTTCCTAGGCGGGTTTTTGGGTGAGAATGGCCGGCCGATTTTTCACCTTGCTGGTTCGGGCGAAATAAATCGCGCCCCAGATGCCAAACAGCAAGCAGATTCCCAAAGCGTAGAACGGCTCCTTGTAGCTCATGCCGGCGACCGTGAACGGCCCGACGATGTAGAACAACATGCAGGCGAAGTTCGCCACCAAGCCGAAGATCGGCACCACCAGGTGTTTGAAGCCGTGGAACATATGGTGCTCGTTGAAGGCCACGATGGCGACGATGCAGGTCGTCATGTACAGCAGGAAGGTGCCGAAGTTGCTCACCAAGGTGACGATGAGCAGGGTATTCGGCAAGTGCGCGTAGGCATCATTGGCAAAGATGCCGAAGCTGTACCAGATGTTATGCTTGTCGAGCGCCGCCGGCGAGGCGCCGCCGAGATAGATGGTCACCGTGGCGATGCCGATGAAGATCGAGAGGATGCCGAGGGTCCAAATCGCGCGGTGCGGCGACAGGGTTTTCTCGTGCAAGAGCCCGAAGTGCGCGCCCAGTTCCTCGTCGCGACCCATCGCGTACGTGACGCGCGCGCCGGTGCTGAGGCAGGACAGCGTGGTGCCAATCAGCGCGAGAAACACGGTGAACGCCTGGATCAGCATGTAGGCTTTGCCGGCCGAGGCGCTGCCAAACAGCCACGTCCCGGTGATGAGCATCATGTCGCCGATCGGCGCGCTGGAGGCTCCTGCATTCACCATCGTGTAGCCGCTGTTTAAGAAGTAATTCGCGCAGAAGTATTCAATCAGATAGCAAACCGCGCCTTGAATCACGAGGGAGAGCACAATCGCCTTCGGGATGTCCTTCTTAGGGTTGATGGCTTCTTCACCCATCGAGCTGACCGACTCGAAGCCGACCAGGATGAGAATCGCGACGCACGCCTGCACGAACAGGAAGTTGAAGCTGTGCGGGGCGATCACCGAACTCGCGCTCGTGTGGAAGTTGAACGTCAGCGGATTCTTCGGGTCGCCGGCCTTGCCCGTCACGGCGTCCGTGGCGGCATTGCTGAGGGTGAACGGCGCGGCGGTCATCTTGCCATCCTTGCCCTTGGTCAGCACGGGATACGGATCGCCGACCCCGAGATTCATGGCTTTCAAGGAGGCCAGCACGGCGGCATCCTTGTTTTTCGCGGGATCCAAATCATCGGCGACCACCTGGCGGTCGGACTGTTTGATGGACGGAGTGGGGGAGAGCTTGCCGTCCTTGTCCTTGACCAACGCGCCGTCCTTGGTGTCGAACGCGGGATAGTTGTCGCCCACGGCCAAGCCCAAAGTGGTCAAGGCGGCGAGGCGGTCGGCGCCTTCGCCGTCTTTGTTTTTGTCCTTGTTCAAATCATCGGCGGTGACTTTGCGGTCAGCGTCCTGAGCGTAAATGGGTGAGCCGTCCGCATAGGAATCCGGCACGCCTTTGCCCTTGTCGTCGGTCACGTCCGAGGTCGCGACTTGGTAATTGATAGCCACGCCGTTGGACAGGTGAATGGCCTGCGAGCCATCCGGGTGCTGAAAGTGGTACGCCAGCGCAATCGCGGAGAACACCAGCAAGGCGAGAATCTGGATGATGTTGATCGCCATGTTGACGACCATCGTGCCGGTGACGCCGCGGAAGGCGATGTACGACACCCCAATGGCAAACACCGCGCAGACGATATACATTTCCAGCGGGCTGTTGTAGCTGCTGCTGAACGTGTCCGGCCAAAACTGCGAGGAAATATACCCGACCAGTAAGGCCGTCACACCCACCATGCAACCGGGATACACCCAGTAATAGAGATGGCTGGCCCAGCCGGTGAAGAACTTGATGACGCGCGCGTACTTAAAGGCGTGGGGTTTCGACAGAAACGCCTGCTCGGCGTAAAAGTACGAAGAGCCCGCGCCGGGATAGAGCTTGGTCAGCTCGGCATAACTAATGGCGGTGGCCAGGCACAGCAGCAGGGCGGCCACGATGCCAAACCACATGGACATGCCGGCCAGGGGCGCGCCGTAAAGCGCCTGTTCCTCGAAGGTCAGCCAAAGAAAGGCGCCAGGGGCAATTAGCGCCATTGCGTTAATGGTCAGCCCCGTGAGGCCCAGGGTGGGCTTCATGGTGGGACTGGTGGGTGTTTTAGTTTCAGCCATGGTGCTTTCTCGATTGGATGGTTTAAGATTGAGGGAAGACGCAAAACGCGGTTAGCCCGCGGCGAGGTGGGACCGCCCGGCGGCGGACGTTTTTAATTTTAGTAGAACCACGCCAAGAATTTAGCACGTCCAGCGCCATGGCCCGTGTACAAGCCGAATATAATTTTCAAACCGAGTTGATATTTCATATATATGGCCGCTTCCTTACGTTTCCGTGCCGGCCGGCCGGCCTCGCGCCACCCTCCGGCAGCGGCGGGCCAGCCAAGCCACGGAAAAAGGGCGGATTTTCCGTTGTTTGTCGCCGGCCTATGCGGCCTTTTATAAAAGGCGGCCATGGCGTGCAAAATATTTCCGTGGAAGTGCCTGATATTACCTCCAGGGATACTTTTCGCGCTGACGCTGACGTTGATATTTACCGTGGGTCCGTATGTGCCCGCTCTGGCACCCCGTAATATTTCAAACCACCTAAAGTGGTTTCAATTGAAGTGCAGCCGTGGGTTGGGGTCTTGGGCGGCGATGCGAAATGGTCGTCGCGGAGCGGCGAAGGGAAGCGTAACCGTGGGCTTCAGCCCACGGACGGAAACCAAGTGGGGCAAGAGGCGTCGCGGTGCGACGCTTGCAGGAGCTTAAAATGCGCTAGGTTTCCTGCGCGAAGAAGCTTCCACCACCACCCTTTCGCCTCTGGGAACGTCCTTCCGGAGAATAGACCACGCCCTCGCAAGACGGCGTGGATGGGCGTGGCCGGGCTTCAAACCGTCAAGTGCTTCCGGACCACCTCGTCGGTCAGTTGGGCAATCGGGCCTTCCGCGACCACCGCGCCGCGATCCATGATATAAAAGCTGTCGCCGACACTCAGGCAAAAATCGAGATATTGCTCCACCAGGAGAATACTGATTTTGCCTTCTTTTTTTATTTTCAGCAACGTGTCGCCAATGAGGTCGATGATGTTGGGCTGAATGCCCTCGGTCGGTTCGTCGAGAATCAAGATTTTGGGGTCGGTGAGCAGCGCCCGGGCAATCGCCAGTTGCTGCTGCTGGCCGCCGCTGAGCACCCCGCCCTTGCGCGGCAGAAATTCCTTGAGGATGGGGAAAAGCTCCAGCACGCGGTCCACCGGCGCCGTGCCCTTGACCCCGTGGACCACGAGGCCGACTTTCAAGTTTTCCCAGACGGTGAGATGCGGAAAAATATCGCGCCCCTGCGGCACGTAGCCAATGCCCTGCCGGGCGCGGGCGTCGGAAGAAAGACCGTTCAATTCCCGGTCGCCGAGTGTCACGGTGCCGGTGTCCGCTTTCACGAGGCCGACGATGGATTTGAGCGTGGTGGTTTTGCCCACGCCGTTGCGGCCCATCAGGCACACGAGGCTGCGAGCCGGCACGGTGAGGTTGACGCCGCGCAGCACGCGCGAACCCTGGTACGAGGCGGTGATGTTGGAAAGTTGCAGCATGGTCAGTTTCGCTTTTTGCGCCCAAGATAGATCTCCTTGACCTGTTCGCTGTTCTGCACGTCATCCACCGAGCCCTCGCACAACACCGTGCCATGGTGCAGCACCGTGACCTTGCGGGCGATTTGCCGCACGAAGGCCATGTCGTGTTCGATGACCACAATGCTGTGCTTGCCCTCGAGGCTGAGCAGGAGCTCGCCGGTCTTGTGGGTTTCCTCGTCAGTCATGCCGGCGGCGGGCTCGTCCACCAGGAGCAGCTTGGGATTTTGCGCCAGCAACATGCCAATCTCCAGCCACTGCTTTTGCCCGTGGCTGAGCGCGCCCGCCTTCCACTCGGCCTTCTCCTCGAGGGCGACGATTTTAAGCACCTCAAAAATCCGATCCCGCCGCTCCGGCGTGACGCGCGAAAACAGCGTATTCCAGACACTGCGGCTGCCTTCCAGCGAGAGCCAGATGTTTTCGAAGACTGTGTGATCGATGTAAACGGATGGAGTTTGAAATTTGCGCCCGATGCCGAGCCGGGTGATTTCCGCCTCGTTCATTTTCGTCACGTCGATGTTGACGCCAAATTCAATTTTGCCGCTGTCCGGCTTGGTGCGTCCGGTGATCAAATCCAGCATGCTGCTTTTGCCCGCGCCATTGGGGCCGATGATGACCCGCAACTCCCCTTCGTCCATATAGAAGGTGAGATTGGAAATCGCTTTGAAGCCTTCAAAGGACTTGTTCACCTCTTCCAGGGTGAGGATGAATTTTTTCGGGATGGACATGGTCACTTGGGGTTCGGATTCGGCGCGCCTTCACCCGCCGGTGACACCGTGGGCAACACCGCCGCCACCGGGTCGCTGTCTGTTTCCGCGGGCTTGGCGCTGAAAAAGCGCCGTTTGAGTCCGCGCAGTTGCTCGGGCAGTCCGACGATGCCTTTGGGCATGAAAAGCGTCACCAGGATGAAGGTCATCCCCAGGAACAATAGCCAAAGGTCAGGGTACGCGCGAGTGGCCCAGCTTTTCATGACATTGATGAAGATGGCCCCGATCACCGGGCCAACCAACGTGCCGCGACCGCCCACCGAGACCCACACCACGGCTTCCAACGATTTGTCCGTGGCCATTTCGCTCGGATTGATTATCCCCACCTGCGGAACGTAGAGGGCACCTGCCAGCCCGGCGATGATGGCGGCGAGCACAAAGACAAATAGTTTGAAATGCGCGGTGGCATAACCGGAGAAAAGCACGCGATTTTCACTATCCCGAATGGCCCGCTGCACTTTGCCAAATTTGGTGCCGGTGAGCCATTTGCATAGAAAGTAGGTGCCCAGGAGCAGTATCACGCTGCAGAGATAAAGCCCGCGCTGGGTGGACGGCGTGCGCAGGTCGTAACCGGCCATGAACTTGAAATCGGTAAATCCGTTGTTGCCGCCCATCAGCATGCTATTGCGGAAAAACAGCAAACAGGCGGCATAGGTGAGCGCCTGCGTCAGGATGGAAAAGTACACCCCGCGAATGCGGGAGCGAAAAGCCATGAAGCCAAAGATCATGGACACGACCGTGGGCAGCAGGATCACCATCATCACGGCGAAGGGAAAGCTGGAGAACGGCTTCCAGAAGCCGGGCAGTTTGCTCCAGCCCAAAAACACGAGAAAATCCGGAATGGGCATGTGGTACTGCCCCAGGTCGCCAATTTCCCGCATCAGGTACATGCCCATCATGTAGCCGCCCAAGGCAAAAAACAGGCACTGGCCCAGGCTCAGCAAGCCGGTGTAGCCCCACAACAAATCCACGCTGATCGCCACAATCCCGTAGCAGAGATACTTGCCGTACAGGTTGATGGTGAAATCACTGACGTGCAGCGGGCTGTCCACGGCGGTAAACGCATTCAAGCCGGGCAGGATCACTAGCAGCAGCAAGGCTGCCGCCGCGACAAACCATAGTTCAACATTGATCGTTTTGGCCCGCATGGTGTTAGTCGAGGCTGCGTCCGCGAATGGAAAACAGCCCTCCTGGCTTCCATTGCAGGAAAAGAATAATGCAGGCCAGCACGATGATTTTGCCCATCACCGGCGAGCCGAACAACTGTTGCAGCACCTGGTCCGCGGTGCCGATGCCCAGTGCTGCGTAAACCGTGCCAATGATGCTGCCGACCCCGCCCACCACCACGGTCATGAAGCTGTCCACGATGTAACTCTGGCCGAGGCTTGGGCCCACGTTGCCGATTTGCGAGAGAAAGGCGCCCGCCAAGCCCGCCAACCCGGAGCCAAAGGCGAACGTCAGCATGTTGACGCGGCTGGTGCGCACGCCCATGCACGACGCCATCAGGCGGTTTTGCATCACCGCGCGAATCAGCAGGCCCAGAGGAGTTTTCGTGAGCAGCAGCCAGGTGCACAGCACAATCAAAAAGGCAAAAACGATGACGAACACGCGGTTGTAACCGAAGGAAACGTCAAACACGGTGAAATGGCCGAGCAGCCACGCGGGCGAGTTGACCTGCACATTGTTCGCGCCAAAAACCATCCGGAACATCTGCTGCATGACCAGGGACACGCCCCAGGTGGCCAGCAGCGACTCCAGCGGGCGGCGGTAAAGGAATTGGATGACCGAGCGCTCCAGCACCAAGCCCGCGAGTGCCGCCGTCAGAAAGCTAAGCGGGATCGCGAACAAAAAATAACTCTCATAAAACCAGCCCGTGGCGTGGAGGCCGGGCAGGCTCAAGCCAAAGCTAAACGCCTTGCCGCCAAAACCGAAGGGCAGGGTGATGGCGAAGGAAAAACCGGTGCCGAACAGATTTTGCACCACATAGCTGGTGTAGGCGCCCACCGCGATCATTTCGCCGTGCGCCATGTTGATGACGCCCATCAAGCCAAAGGTGATGGCGAGGCCGAGCGCGACCACCAGCAAAATGGAGCCCAGGCTCAGGCCGCGAAAAATGGTCCCGTAGAAATTGACAAACCAAATGTGGCTCTGAATCGAAGCAATGGCCCGCTTGGCGGCCTGCAAGACTTTGGGGTCGATGTCCTTTTCATCGGCGAGCCGTTGCAGCGTTTCGACATCGCCGATGGAATCCAATTTCTGCAATTGTTCAATCGCCGCGATTTGCACGGCCGGATCCTTGTCGTGAAGTTGCAGCGTTGCGACGCCTTCCATGATGGCCCGCTTCACCGTGGCATCGGGCTCCTTGAGCAGCCGGGCCTGTAAAATCGGAATGTAGCTGATTTTTTGGGAATTGCCCAGTTTGCTGACGGCCGACCAGCGGCTTTGGACATCGGGGCTCGCCAGCCCCAGGGTGTCCACGGTTTGGCTGATCACCGTGCGCAAACGCATGTCCGTGTCGGCGGTATCCAGTTCGCTTTCCCCAAAGCGCAATTCCGCGCCGCTGGCATCCTTGACATACAGTCCGTTGCTAATGCGAATCGCGCGGGCCTTGCCGCTGGCGCCATGCAGATCCTCGAGCATCACCGGCACCTTGGAGCCGTCGGACGCCGGATACAGAAAAACTTCATCGCGCACCCAGGCCTTTAAAATATCTCCGGCAATTTTCGATCCGGTGTCACCGACTTCAGTCAACTGCTTCTGTTGATCGGCGCCGCTGCTCAGGATGGCCTGGACGAGCAGCTTGCGAGCCGCGACCTCGTCCGGGGCCGGAGCGTCAGGCGCCACGGCGGCGGGCGCAGGAAGGCGCAGGAGCAGCAAGGCTGAGAAGAATATGGTCTTAAGCCAGAATGGTTTCATTTAACAAAAAAGGGGGCGGAGCGCCTGCTCCGCCCCCTTTGTAATGGAGATTGGTTAAATCCACCGGAGGACTGGCTTTACTTGCCAGCGGACAACTTGGCGTCCAAGTCCTTCAAGAGGAACGGCTCACCGGGAACCTGGTCGAAGGTCTTCAGAATCTTGAACTGACCGTCGGCCTTGGTTTCGCCAATGTACACGTTCTTGGTGGCGTGGTGGTTCGCCTGCATGGTGATCTTGCCGCCGGGGCCCATGAAGCTGATGGTGCCGGATTCCAGGGCTGCGCGCACCTTGTCCACATCGAAGGAGTCGGCTTTTTCCACGGCCTGCTTCCACAGGTAAACGCCGTCATAGGAGAGCACCATCGGGCTGTCGACCGCGCGCTTTTCCTTGATGACGCCCGGATAGGATTCCGTCTTCAACCAGGCGTCCCAGGCGGCGAGGAAGGACTTGTTTTCCGGCGTGTTGAGGGACATGAAGTACGTCCAGCAACCGAGTTCGCCCACCATGTCCTTGGTCGGCATGCTGCGCAGTTCGTCTTCCGCCAGGCTGAACGAAACCACCGGGCAGTCGGAAGGCGTCAACCCCGCGGCGACGATTTCCTTGAAGAACGGCACGTTGGAGTCGCCATTGATGGTGTTGATCACGCAGGCGTCGCCGCTGGCGGCAAACTGCTTGATGTCCGCCACGATTTGCTGGAAGTCGGTATGGCCGAAGGGCACATACTGGCCGGCGGAAATCACCTTGCCGTCGGCGTCCTTGCGCAAACCGCCCCCGATATTCGCCACGGGCACGCCCTTGAGCAGCAAATATTTGTAGAGAATCAGGTTGGTGGTCTGGGGATAGACGTAGTCGGTGCCGATGAGGTAGAATTTCTTCTTCCCCTGCGCCAACAAGTAGTCCACCGCCGGGGTCGCCTGCTGGCCGACCGCTTCCGCAGTGTAGAAGATGTTCTTGGAGAGCTCTTCACCCTCATACTGCACCGGGTAGAACAGCAAACCGTTGTCCTTCTCGAACACGGGCAGGACGGATTTGCGGCTCACCGAGGTCCAGCAACCGAAGGTGACGGCCACTTTGTCCTCTTCCAGCAACTGCTTGGCCTTTTCGGCAAACAGCGGCCAGTTCGAGGCGCCGTCCACGATGACGGGCGAAATCTTGTAGGCTTTTCCGCCCACCTTGATGCCGCCGGCGGCGTTGATTTGATCGAAGGCAAAGAGCAACACGTCACGCAGCGAGGTTTCGCTGATGGCCATGGTGCCGCTGAGGGAGTGGAGGACACCCACCTTGACGGTGTTGTCTTCCGCCGCCGCCGCCGAGGCGGGGGCGGTCAGGTTCAGGGCGGCCACCATGGCCGCCCCTGCGAGCAGATAACGTTTCATAGTATGTATTTTTTAAAACTAGCTTAGGAGAAGTTGAAGATTGCTGGGAAGAAAAGGCGCGCCCTAGAAAGAAAGGGTCGCACCCGTGCCGATGATGTATTCGTCTTGCTTGCCGTTGAAGCCACCCGAGAAGTTGGTGTGATTCCAGCGGAATTCCGGTTGCACTTTCAAGTAAGGCAACGGATGCCAGTTGAACGTCAGGGTGTAGCTTTGCAGCGCGCCATTGACGTCCGGCGACAACACGCCGGAACCGGGGCCAAACGGATTCGGACCACCGTTGATGCCCACGCCTTCGTAGGCATCCAAGTACTCCGCGCGGAAGGCCAGGCCGTACTTGGGCGTGAAGTCATACCAGATCCAGCCGCCGATCGAAGGGAGGTTGCCCGAGGCGCCCGCCGAGGGATGGAAGCTGAAGTAGTCGAACTCGAACCCGGTGCCCAACTTCGGCGTAATTTGGTAGCCGCCGATGATGGACCCGCCGTTCGCGTTCAGGGCCCCCGCACCGAAGCCGGCAAACCCGATGATATTGAACCACAAATCTTTGGTGGGTTTGAAGTTGATGGAGGCCATGCCCGCCTTTTTGTTGGCGTTGCCGACCGGGCCGGCATACAGGCCGTTGTCGATGCGCGCGGTCAGGCTGACCCAATCCGTGAACGCATAGTTGGCTTGCACGCCCGCGGACGGACCGTTGCCCGTGTACCACCATTGATAACCCTGGGAGAAGTTCGGGTTGGCGGCGCCGCCGTCACCGGATTCCCAGTTCAACAAGGAGATCAATTCGCCCGCGCGGACAATCACGCCGCTGCCCAGTGGCACGTTTGCCTCCACATAGGCTTCACGCAAGTAGTCGAAGCCGATGATGGCGCTGCCGCTGTTCACAATCGGCGCGTCTTCACCCGCCACGAACGACACCCGGAACGCCGCGCTCCAGTCCGTATCGCTCCGAACGGCCGGAGTGCTGGCGAAGACCAGCTTGACCTTGTTGACGGAGAAGTTGTTGTTCTTGTTGTTCCACAAGTAGCTGGCGATGCGCTGCGACGAGCTGTTGTTCAGGTCGCTGAAATAAGAAGTCGTCACAAAGCCGCTGAGGCTGATGTTGCTGAAGGGCCCCGCCGGTTTGGGGGCGCCGCTGGGCTCCAGGCCCTGTTTTTGCACCAAGGCCTCGAGCGTCTTAAGACGGTCGCTCAACGCTTGGTTTTGTTGCTGCAAGGAAGCCAGGGAAGGCGCGTCTTGCGCGAGCGCCCAAGGCGCGCTGCCAGCCAAAACACCGCACAAAAGCGCGCTCCGTCCGAGCATTTTTATGGTGGATGATTTGTTCATAGGATTTACCTCTCAACTGCAATGGGCACCAGCAGTGGTTGTGGTTGATGGTTGATGAGCTTTCAGCCGGTCATTGCAGCGAGGTGGGCTTGAGCAGCCGCGGTGCCAATCTGTGACAATCACGTCAAAATTCAGTGAAAAACCCGCGGCGAATTTTTCCCTTCCAAAGCACCCCGCCGTTATCATCGCGCTCCTCCTGCGAAAATTTATTATTATTTGACAACTGAATTCGCCTCGGCGAAAGGCCCCGCGGCGATTGGTTGCTGGAGCAGAAAGCGTGCCCATATCCGCGCGCCGGATTTTTCGGCCGGGGTGGGGTGGAATATTTTGCTCCCCGCCCGCAACTCTGGCCTGGATTCGACCCCGGCATCCTCCGGCGTGCGCGCGCCGGGGTGGCCCCCCGCCGCAGCAAACCGAAGAAATTTCCGCCGTAGTTACGGGCCCAGCAGGCGCAGCGAAAAGTTTTGCCTCCGCCCGTCAAAAGAACCGGCAATGGCATGGACTGTGCTGGGGTTCGTGGCGGATTTAAACTTGTGCACAAGATGGCCGACTTCTCTGAGGATGGCCCGGCTCCGACCATCCGCTCCTGGCGCACCGCCCCTGCCGGACCCCTCGCCTGGTCGCGGGTCGCGGCGCTTTTGCAAAAGTTGCCGCCCACCGATCCGGCGTGGATTTTGCGCTTAACGCCGGCGCAGGTGGAGACGCAATTCCGCACCCTGGCCGAGCGCGGCAAGACCGAGGCGCTGCCGTTGTTCGGCGTCCCCTTCGCCGTCAAAGACAACATCGACGTCGCGGGCCTGCCCACGACCGCCGCGTGCCCGGAGTTTTCTTATGTGGCGGAAAAAACCGCACCGACGGTGCAACGTCTTTTGGACGCGGGAGCCATCCTGATCGGAAAAACCAATCTGGACCAGTTCGCCACCGGTCTCGTCGGCACGCGTTCACCCTACGGCGCGGTGCCGAACACTTTTAATGCCCGCTATATCTGCGGCGGCTCCAGCGCCGGCTCTGCGGCAGTCGTCGCCCAGGGCTTGGTGCCGTTCGCGCTTGGCACGGATACCGCCGGGTCGGGGCGCGTGCCCGCGGGTTTTAACAATCTCGTGGGCTTGAAGCCGACGCGCGGCTGGCTGAGCACGCGGGGCGTCCTGCCGGCCTGCCGCACCTTGGATTGCGTGTCCGTTTTCGCCTCTACAGTGGAAGATGCGGCATTAGTGGCGAGCATCGCCGGCAGCCCCGATGTGGACGGCTACTCGCGCGCCGTCCCGCCGCGGGCGCTCACGAAACGGCTGCCGGCCCGCCCCAAACTGGGCGTTCCGCTGCGGCCGGATTGGTTCGGTGACACTCAAGCCGAGGCGGCCTTTGCCCAGGCTGGCGCCCAAGTTGAGAAAATGGGCGCCACGGTGGTGCCGCTGGATTTTACGCCGCTTTTCGAAACGGCTGCGCTCCTTTATCAGGGCCCGTGGGTGGCGGAGCGTTATGCGGCCATCGAAGAATTTATTAAAGCGCGGCCTGACGCCATCCATCCGGTGGTGCGGGGCATCCTCGAAAAGGCCACGCAATACAGTGCAGTGGCGACGTTCAAAGCCCACTACCGCCTCGCCGAGCTGAAGCGCACCTGCGATGCGTTGCTCGCGCAAGTCGATGCCTTGCTCGTGCCCACGACCCCGACGATTTACACCCTCGACGAAATTGCCGCCAAGCCGGTCGAGCTCAACAGCCGCTTGGGCACGTACACCAATTTCGTCAACTTGCTCGATTGGTGCGCCCTCTCGCTGCCCGCCGGTTTCCGCGGCGATGGGCTGCCTTTCGGCATCACCTTGATCGGCCCGGCGTGGGCCGACGCCGCTCTGGCGGAATTCGGCCTGCGCTGGCAAAATCACGCACCGTGGAAGCTGGGCGCCACCGGGATGCCGATGCCCGAGAGCGCTGCGACGTTGCCATTTCCATCGGCGCAGAATGTGCGCCTGGCCGTCGTCGGCGCGCATCTTTCCGGCATGCCGCTGAACGGACAGCTCACGGAACGCGGCGCGGTTTTAGTCGAGCAGACCACGACGAGTTCCGACTACCAGTTTTATGCGCTGCCCGGCACCGTTCCCCCCAAGCCCGGATTGGTGAAGACCGGCCAGGGAGCGCCGATCATCGTCGAACTTTGGGACGTGCCGGTGGAGGCGTTCGGTTCTTTCGTCGCGCTCATTCCCTCGCCCCTGGGCATCGGCACGCTGGCGTTGGCCGATGGCCGGCAGGTCAAAGGATTTATCTGCGAACCGTGGGCCACCGTGGGCGCCCGCGACATCACTTCTTTTGGCGGCTGGCGCGCCTTCATGGCTGAAGTGGCGCGCGCAAACCCGCCCAAATCCTAGACACCACCTGTTTATGTTTCACACCGTTTTAATCGCCAACCGCGGCGAAATCGCCGTCCGCATCGCCCGCACGCTCAAACGCCTGGGCATTAAAAGTGTCGCCGTGCATTCCGAGGCGGATCGCAACAGCGCCCACGTCACCGCCGCCGATGTGGCGGTTTCCCTCGGCGGAAATTCCGCGGCGGAAAGTTACCTGCGCGGCGACTTGATCATCGCGGCCGCACTGAGCACGGGCGCGCAAGCCATCATTCCCGGCTATGGCTTCCTCTCGGAAAACACCAAATTTGCCGATGCCTGCGCGCAAGCCGGCCTCGTGTTCGTCGGGCCGACGCCCGATCAGATTCGCCGCTTCGGCCTGAAGCACGAGTCGCGGGAAATTGCGAAGGCGGCAAATGTGCCGCTCACGCCCGGCACCGGCTTGCTCGCCAGTCTGGCGGAAGCGCAAAAACTGGCCGCGCAACTCGGTTACCCGGTCATGCTCAAGAGCACGGCGGGCGGCGGCGGCATCGGCCTCACCCGCTGCGCGAAAGAAGAAGACTTGAACGCGGCCTTTGAGTCGGTGCAGCGCCTGGGCAAGAATTTTTTCAGCGACAGCGGCGTCTTTCTCGAACGCTATGTGGACAACGCCCGCCATGTGGAAGTCCAGATTTTCGGCGACGGCCGCGGCAAGGTGGTCGCCTTGGGCGAGCGCGATTGCTCGATCCAGCGGCGCAACCAGAAGGTGGTGGAGGAAACGCCCGCGCCCCGTTTGCCCGCGGCCACGCGCACCCAGTTGCTCGCGTCCGCCGTGCGGTTGGGGGAAGCCGTCGGCTACGCCAATGCCGGCACCGTGGAGTTTATTTACGACGCCGCCCGCGACGCCTTCTACTTTCTCGAAGTCAACACGCGCCTCCAGGTCGAGCACCCCATCACCGAAGCCGTTACGGGCGTTGACCTCGTGGAATGGATGATTCGCACTGCCGCCGGGGAGCCGCCCGACCTCGCCAAATTTGCCGCGCAACCCCAAGGGGCCGCCATCGAAGTGCGCATTTACGCGGAAGATCCCGTCAAGAATTTCCAACCTTCGCCGGGCGTGCTGACGGAAGTACTGTTCCCTGCGGATGTCCGGCTCGACGGCTGGATTTCCACCGGGACGGAAGTCTCGCCGCACTACGACCCGATGCTGGCCAAGCTTATCGTGCACGGCACGGACCGCGCCGATGCCATCGCCAAGCTCGAGGTCGCGCTGGCCAAGACCCGCCTCTCCGGCATTGCGACGAACCTGGAATACCTGCGGCAGATCATTGCCTCGAAGCCCTTCCGGGACGGTTTGGTTTCCACCCGCTTTCTCGAAAGTTTTGCGTTTCATCCGCCGGTCATCGAAGTGACCGAGCCCGGCACTTACACCACCGTGCAGGACTATCCCGGTCGCATCGGTTATTGGGATGTCGGCGTTCCGCCCTCGGGGCCGATGGATGATTATGCGTTTCGGTTCGCCAACCGCATCGTGGGCAACCACCCGAGCGCGGCGGCTATTGAAACCACGCTCATTGGTCCCACCCTGCGTTTTCATCGCGCCGCCATCGTTGCGCTGACGGGCGCCAAAACTCCGGCCACCTTGGACGGCCAATTGGTCCCGTGGTGGGCGCCGTTCGAAGTCAAAACCGGTCAGGTGCTAAAAATCGGCAAGGCGACTTCGGGCTGCCGCAGTTATATCGCCATTCGCGAGGGCATCGATGTGCCGGTTTACCTCGGGTCAAAATCGACGTTTGCGCTCGGCCAGTTCGGCGGGCATGCGGGCCGGCCTTTGCGCGGGGGCGACATGCTCACCATCAACAACCCGGCGCTGCCCAACTCCAACACCCCGGCTCCGCCCTACGCGCCCGCGGCCGCGCCCGTTTCGCTGATTCCAGAATATCAGAACCACTGGACGGTCGGGGTGCTGTATGGCCCGCATGGGGCGCCGGATTTTTTCACGGAAGATTCCATCAAGCAGTTCTTCGCGACGGACTGGGAGGTGCATTACAACTCGAACCGCCTCGGCGTGCGCCTCAACGGGCCGAAGCCGTCCTGGGCGCGCAGTGACGGCGGCGAAGCCGGCCTGCACCCGTCCAATGTGCACGATTGTGAATACGCCGTCGGCTCCATCAATTTTACCGGGGACATGCCTGTGATTCTCACGCGCGACGGGCCGAGCCTCGGCGGCTTTGTCTGTCCGGTCACCATCGTGAAGGCGGAATTGTGGAAAATCGGCCAGGTGAAACCCGGCGACCGGATTCGCTTTAAACAGATGGAATTCGCCGAGGCCCTCGCCTTGGAGCAAAGCCGCGACGAGTCTGTGGCGAAGCTCGCGGACCTGGCCCCGGCGAAATCATCCAGCCCGGCGGCGAAACTTCCACGCACCGTCTCGCCTTGTGTCCTGGCGGAAATTCCCGCTCAGGGCAGCCAGCCTGCCGTGGCCTATCGCCAGGCCGGCGATAAATACATTCTGATAGAATATGGTCCCATGGTGCTCGACTTGCGCCTGCGTTTTCGGATTTACGAATTGATGGAGGCCTTGAAGCACGAGCCCATCGCCGGCGTGCTGGAACTCTCGCCCGGCGTGCGTTCGCTGCAAATTCACTACGACAGCCGCATCATTTCCCAGGGGAAGCTGCTGGAGGCGTTGATGGCGCTCGAGGCCCGCCTGCCCGACGTGCATAAAATCAAAATCCCCACCCGCATTGTGCGCCTGCCCATGGCGTGGCAGGACTCCGCCACGCTGGATGCCATCGCGCGTTATCGGCAGTCGGTCCGCGACACCGCTCCGTGGTTGCCCAGCAACGTCGAGTTCATGCGCCGGATTAACGGCCTCGCCTCCGTCGATGAAGTGCAAAAAACGATTTTTGACACCAGCTACATGATTCTCGGACTGGGCGACGTTTATCTCGGCGCCCCCTGCGCCGTGCCGGTGGACCCGCGCCATCGCCTGCTCACCTCCAAATATAATCCAGCGCGCACCTTCACCGCCGAAGGCACGGTGGGCATCGGCGGCGTGTACATGTGCATCTACGGCATGGATTCTCCGGGCGGCTACCAATTGATTGGACGCACGCTGCCCATCTGGAACAAGTTCCTCAAAAATCCCGTGTTCGGCAACGGCGAGCCGTGGTTGCTGAAATTCTTTGACCAAGTGCGTTTCTATCCGGTCGAGGAGGCCAAGCTGACTGAAATGCGTGACGCCTTTCGCGAGGGCCGTCTGACGATTGACATCGAGGAGCAGGTTTTTGATCTGGCGAGCCACGAAAAATTCCTGGAGGACAACGCCGCCAGCATCGCGGCTTTCAAGGCCCGGCAAAAAACCGCCTTCGAAGCCGAAGTGGCGCGCTGGCAGGCTGACGCCGCCACTACCGCCACCGACACGAACGCGCCCGCCGCCAAGCCCACGCTGGAAGTGGATGGGCACGTGGTCGCCGTCGAAATCAGCGGCAACATCTGGAAGTTGCTCGTCGAGCCCGGCAAGGCTGTCGCGGTCGGCGACCCGTTGGTCATTGTCGAAGCCATGAAGATGGAAATCACGGTGATGGCCACCGTGGCGGGCACCGTGCACACGATTCACTGCAAACCGGGCCGGCCTGTCACGGTCGGCGATCCGTTGCTGGTCATCACGGTCGCCGAATAATCGTCACTGCCTTTGGCCGGCGTTACTTTTTCCATCTTTTCGAGCAGACTTCGGATTGCCATTGCCCTCCGGCCTTCTTGGAGAAATATTTCCCCATGCCGACTCATTTTGGGGCCAAGTTTTGGACTGCTTCCTTCGCCGTCTGCCTGTGGGTCGCGGCTTTGGCGCCCGCCTCCGCCCAGCCGGTGACGTACGTCTCGCCGTTTCAAATCAGCCTGTCCGCAAACATCGGGGCCTGGACCTCCGACATCGCCGCGCGCAACACCACGGTCAACACCAACGACGGCACTTGGTACACGACCCCGCCGACGGTGCTGGGCTACGGCCCGACGAACGTCCAGCTCTTTTCCACGGCGACGCCCATCACCCCGGCGAATCAAGCCGTCGAAAATATTATCCAATTCGACCGCGGCCTGGCCTACGACACCTCGGTCGCCATCAATTCGCCGCCGCCGGGCGTGGACCCCACGACCTTTGACGAGCAGCGCCTGCTCTACGTGGCCAGTACGTTAATCGGCACGCCCTACCAGCACATCCATCTCCCCACGTTTGATCCCTGGACCAACGGCTACACCGTGGCCCCCGGCCCGCCGCCCAACTGGCCGTGGGCTCCCGTCAGCAACGCCGTGCAAAACTTCACCACCCAGGGCGCGCTGGTTAATAATATATATCAGGCGCAGTACGGCACCGGCACCTCCGGCATCGATTGCACCGATTTTGCCGCCTACCTTTACAATGTCGCCCTCGGCATCCAGATGCCCTCCGGCACCTCCACGCAAATCACTTTTTCCACCAATAACCAACCCTCGCCCGGCAACACGCCGTCTTCCGCCGTGCTGGCCGCCGACGGCGCCGTCATTAATCCGAATTTCCTCGAGTCCCCTAATTACGGTACGGGCAATATCAATCTGCCCGGCAGTCTCGACAGCGTCATTTCCCAACTGCACCCCGGCGATTTGCTCTACATCTCGGGCAATCCCGGCGCCTCCATCTCCCACGTTGTCGTGTGGCTCGGCATCTACGGCACCAATGTCGGCGGCGGTTCCACGGGCGTGCCTCTGGTCATCAGCAGCCACGACAACACCCCCTCGATTTTCGACGTGTGGGGCAGCAATATCGACCCGGTCACGGGCTTGCCCATCGACCCCAACACCGGCTTGCCCATTGATCCGACGGACAACGCCGCCATCGCCCAGTATCTCCCGCCTCCGGGCGTCGAAATCCTGCCCTTCACCGACAATACTTGGTTTTATCAAAACTTCGCAGTCGCCAGCCAAATCCTCCCGGCCCCGGTGCCCGAACCCGCCCTCACCGCATTAGGCCTGAGCCTCGCGGCCTTTGTCGGCGCGGGCTTTTGGCGGCGGAAGTAAGCCGGGTCGGCTTCGTAACTATCCTTGTCCTGTGCTGGTGCACGGCCTTTTTTCCCGGTCGTCTAATGATGCGTCGGCTTTTTCGGGCGCGGACTGTCATGCAGGAAGACGCTGAGCACCAGCCAAAAGCCGCCCGCGGCGGCGGCCAAAAAGCAGAGGATGGCCAGGCCGGGGTAGCCAAAAACCCGAAAACTGGTTTCGATGCGCATGAGCAGGGAGGCACCCATGATCAGGGCCGCGAGGACGATGCTGCACGCGATGCGGTTGGCGATCTTTTGCATGCCGTCCATCACCACGGGCGCATCCATGGCTTTCACCTTCACTTCAAACTCCGCATTGGTGAACACATCCAGGATGCGATTGAGGCGGCCTGGGAGATTGCCGACAAAATCCTTCATTTCCAGCAACGAGGAGAAAACATTCCCCTTGGTCGCATCCTTGAACATGCGCTGGGAAATGAGTTTATCCAGATTGCGGCGGATGGCGGCGTTGGGGTCAAAGGCCGGGTCCAGGATCCGGCCGATTTCATCCAATTGCAAAAGGGTCTTGCCCAAAAGGGTGAGTTCGGAGGGCACGAAGAGGCCGGTATTGCGGGCATCCGCGCTGACGATCAGCAGGGTTCGCCCCAAATTGATTTGCTGCAACCCCTGGTCCAGGTGCTGGGCCACCTGCTGGACGACTTTGCGGCTAAACTCCGCCGGATCGAAAATATCCATTTTCTCACTCATTTGGATGACAATCGAGGCCGCTTCGTCGCCATTCCCCGAACTGATGGCGATGATTAATCTTAACAGTTTTTCCTGCATCACCGGTCCCGTATGGCCCACCATGCCCAGGTCCAGCAGGGCCAGGTGGCCCCCGTCGGTGATGAACACATTGCCCGGGTGCGGGTCGGCATGAAAAATCCCATCCACCAGCACTTGTTTCAAATAGGCCCGGAAGAGCTCCTCCGCCAACGGTCCGCCCTTGACCATTTCCAACCGGGCGAGGGGACCCAGCGAGGTGATTTTCCGCCCCCGGACGTAATCCATGGTTAGCACGCAGCGGGAGCAGTAGTCGGGTATGGGCTGCGGCACCTGCAGGAGTTCAAACTCCACGAGGTTCTTTCCGACCGTGATGAGATTCTGGGCCTCCTGCTCGTAATTGAGCTCCTGCTGGATCGTCAGGCGGAATTCCTCCAGCACGCGGGCAAACCGCGCCCGCCGGCCGATTTCGGTGTGCGCATCGAGGAAAGCCGCGATTTCGGCGAGCACCTCAAAGTCTTCCGCGATTTGCTTGCGGATGTGCGGACGCTGCACCTTCACCACCACCAGGCGCCCGTCCCGCAGCGCAGCGAGGTGCACCTGGCCCAGGGACGCGGCGGCCAGCGGCTCCTGGTCAAAGCGGGAAAAGGCCTTGGAAATTCGCACGCCCAATTCCGCGTGCACAGTCTCGTCCACTTCGGCATACGAAAAGGGCTTCACGTGATCCTGCAACCGCGCGAGCGCCTTTAAATAAGCCTCGGGCAGCAAATCGGGCCGGCCCGCGAGCACTTGGCCCAGTTTTACATAGGTGGGGCCGAGCGCCTCAAGATCGTCAGCCAGTTGTTCCGGGGTGATTTTATCCGCCGACGGCTTCGGCGCTTGCAGGTCAAACCCCTCCTCCACGTTCATATGCTGAACGAGGTCGGCGCGTCCGTATTTCCATAACAACGCGGCGATTTGCCGGTAGCGTTTGAGGTGGTTGGCGGAGAATTTCATCATGGCTGGAAAGGTTATTCAGCGGCTCCGGCCGCAAGGGCGGAGGCGGGCGCGGCCGCTTGGCCGTACTCCCCAAAATAGCAGGCGCTTACCGGTCTGGAAATGGGGTATTACCCCGCCAAGAACTTTTTCGTGCTATTTTCTGCCCGGAGCAGGTCAGCTCCGCATTTTACCATGCCACGGGCCTTTTCTAAAGTGGGGTGTAACCCGTCTGGTGCCCCGCGACGCCACGCCTGAAAACGACGGGTGCTTAGCCGGCAATCGTAGCCGTCGAGGCAAAGGAAAGTTTACGGTCCTGACGCGCGGCTCATTAACGGCGGCGGCGCCAAGTGTTTTTTTATCTCCTCAAACCATAAGCCGTAGCCCGCATCCGTTAAATGCAGGCCGTCGTTGGCGTAATACTTTTCAGGGTCCTTTCGCAAAAGTTCGGCGACGGGCGAATCAATCAGGTCAACATATTCCGCGCCATGGGCTGGCGCGGCTTTTTTATAAAGTTCCCGAACGGCCAGGCTCCGGCGGGAAAGCCACGAGCGAAAATACCACGGAAAGATGGGCGCTTCGCCGACAGCGCCCGAATGCAGGAGGATTATCTGCCCGTGAAACAACTCGGCCCGCGCAAGTACCTTGTCTATGCCCGTTGCAATATCAGGCATGGAAGTTAGCCGGATAATGTCGTTTGCCCCGATCTGAATCAGCACGAGGTCGTAGTGCGTTGTTGCATCCACCGTCTTAAGGAGGGTGAGCAGTCCTTCGATGCGCAAGCCATTCACCGCCAGATTGACCACCGCGGCCTTGGGGTAGCTGGCCGCGAGGCGACCCGCCGTGGAATCCTCCGGGTGCGCGGCCCCCGTGCCCACAGCCGTGCTGTCGCCCAACACTAAAATCTTCATAGTGGCATTCGGGTCGGTGCGATTGAAGGGAACGGCGGCTTTAATCAATTGCTCGCTGTTTTTGACTAGAAAATAAAGGCGGATTCCGTCGTGCGTCAGTGCGGTCACCGCACCAACGATAAGGAGCAGGCACAAAACGAGGGCGATTTTTTTGCCACGGGTATGGCGCACACTTCCTTTTCTTTCCCGGGTGAGGGTGGATTTCATTTAAGCAGTGGAGCTTGAGGGGAAAAATCAAACGGCCGGAGGCGGGGAGGAAGTTGCCTGACGCGAAAGGGCGACCAGCCACACCCAAGCAATCAAAACCGCCTGAAACGGCAACCGCAACCAGAGCGCGAGCGGCGGGAAATTTGTTCCAGGCATCCTGCCTTGCCAGGCCACATGGAGGTTCGCCGGGAAAACCGCCACGAGCAGCGCGATCAGGCCCCAGCCGGCGAGGCGCCGCGTCTGCGGGATGAGCAGCCCGAGGCCGCCGAGCATTTCTGCTGCGCCGCTGATCTCATTCATGACCTCCGGGCGGGGCAACCAGGCTGGCATCATGCCAAGGTAAATCTCCGGCGTGCGAAAATGATTGGCCCCGGCGATGATAAAAAACAACGCGAGCAGCCCGCGTAAGATTGGCCGGGGTGTCATGTTCAAGATGCTAATTCGTGGTTCAGGGCTTTCGGGACGCACCACGCTTGCCATCGGCATCCAAGTCAATGAGCCACAGTTAGTCGGTGTTGAGGTGCCCCGGTTCCACCAGTGCTGGCAGGAGACAATTCAACCACGGCATCGTACCATGTGTCGCCGCTTTTCTGAAGTGGGGTGTAACCCATCTGAGGCGCTCGCGGAAAAAAAGCGTTTATGACCTACTTAACAAATCGCCAGCCGTCCATAATTCAAACGGCGCAAGGGGATGTTTCTGCACTCTGGCTACAAGGTGTCGCTCAAGCGCATATCTCTCCCACATCGCCGCTGACGCCTCGACCTCAAAAGGCATCGGCCTAATTTGAGTTGGTTTACCCTCCGCCACATAGTTAGCTTTAACCATTATGCATCAATCGTTTGCTCGAATGGTGAATCGGCGGTGATTCAGCGTTAGGTCGTCTCTCAAACACAATTCCGCCACCTTCGTGGCATTTATCGACGGCTAGCTATTTTACGGCGACTACAAATGTCTGGAGGCCACTGTTGTCCTGGGTAAGGGTGAGTCGCTTCCAGGGCAAGCGGCTAAAAATGCTTTCGAGGTCTTCAGTCGTGCGGTACTGCGTGATGAGATCGAAGGCGCGCAGAAACACTTCGCTTCGCTTTTCATAACGAGTGGCGCTTGTATAAAATGTACCGCCAGGCAAAAGGATGGCGTGGATATTGCGATAAAAAAGCTCCAGTTCCGGCGTTTTCAAGAATTCCCCAAGGCCCGTGCTGACGATGCCATGGAAACCGGCGGGTGGGTAGTCCGCGGCCAGCAGCGCGTTGCCTTGGTGGAAAATGCGCCGGGGCACACGACAGTCGGCGGTGAAGGCCTCTGCGAGCTTCAGTAATTCCGGGTCAATATCCATGCCATGATATTCGAGTCGCGCCAGCAGCGCGGGATTTTCTCGGGCGAGCGTGGCGGCCAGCTCGGTCAGATCGCGCGGCAAGCCGCAGGGGAGTGCCAAGACGCGCAGAGGATTCTCAGAACTGGGGAACGACTCGAGCGCGGCGCGCATCGCTGTCTGGGCGCGTTTATAACGGAGATGAAACGCGAGCGGCGCCGGCATATGGAGGAATTTTTTGTCAATCCACCGACCGAGTGCACCTCGGCCCGACGGCTCCATCCGGTAGATGTGATCGGCAAAGCGGTAGCTGCCGGAATTAATTATCCCTTCGCGGCCCAAGTCGCTCAACATCGCGACGTAGTAGGCGGGCAACAAGTGCAGCTGGCCCGCGCGCAACAGTTTGCGGGTGATGCTGCGGGCGCGGCGGGTGCGGTTGTGAGCGAGGTTTTTGGCCGCCGTGATTACATCGAAGACTTCCACGGGATCGGCGGGACGGCGCAGCCAGCCAAGGCCAAGAAAGACTCCGAATCCGATAAAACCCCACGGCACGGCGGGCGAGCCGTGCAACGCACCGAGCCAAATGAGGGTGTCAATGATTGCGGCCCCAAGCAAGCTCAGCACGGCCAAGGTGGCCCACCACGCACTGCGTTTGCGGTCGTAAAGGCCGACGGCGCAAAGCGCGAGGCCCGCCAAGGCGTAGAGGTAGAACACGCCATAGAGCCACGGATGTACAAATTCATAGCCAGTGTAGATGGTAGCCGAGGTGAATTTGAGCGGCAGCAGTATCGTAAAAAACACGGCCAGAATTGCGCCCAGCCACGCCATGCCACCGCGCCGATAGCGCAAGAGCGACGGCAGCAACCAGGTAAAAAGGGCCGGGGCCAGGGTTATCGGCCACTGGATCAGCAGCAGGCGCAGCCACTCACTCTGGTTGGCGAAGCCAGGCGTGAAATTTTCGCCGAAGGCGAGGGTGGGAGCGAGGGTCATGACGGTGGGGAATTTAGACGCCTAGTTCTTCGCCCAAGCCTGGAATATCCCAGAGATGCGAAAAAAACGGCAGCAAGCAGGCGTAGAGATGATTGTCGATTTCGATGTATTTTTTCAGCAGTGCGGGAGCCTCCGCCTTAGGCTTGAGCCAGTGGTGCACCCATTCGAGATGCTCTCGCTCGTCGTGGATCATGGTCTCAAACGTCGCGCGCGCAGGTTCCGCTAAGTCGGGCGCGGTGAGTTCGTCGGTGAAAACCTTATGGACACGACGCTCGAAAATCTGGGTGAAGGCCAGCACCTCCGTGAGGCTGGTGGGCGTGCCGCCGTGTTCGAGGAAGAAGGACTGGTAGCTGCGATGAATGCGAATATAGGGCAGGCTGAGCTGGCGCAGGCAAACGGACCAGAGTTCGCCGTGCCGAGCCTCGTCGGCGCAGTGTTTCATCAGGCGCGCGATCAATTCACCGTCGCCTGCCACGCGCACCATGCGCCCGAGTAGCAATGAACCGTCCAGTTCGCTCTGGCGAAACCAGTTGAGCTTCCAGGCGAGATTACGAGTGGCATCATCCATGGGGCAGAGTGGAGGCGTTCAGCCGGCGATGCCTTCACCGCAGATCCGGACGAGGCGTTGGTTGATGCCGATAATGGCGGTAAAGTCATTCTTCGCCGCCACCGGCACTTCGTCCACGACGAGGGCGCCGAAGTGGGTGAAATTGCGCGCGGCGTCGAGGGCAATCGCCTTCTCGGCGGGGTCACTCTTAACCCGACGAGCGAGTAGCTCATAGCCAAATTGCGAGTGGCGCACCTCATCTTGGGCCACGAGATGGAGAATATGCTTCAAGACCGGTTCTTGGGAGGCCCGGGAATCCTTGAAAAAGGAATGCGCGGCAAAATGCTCGCTCATGAAATACTGGGTGAGCACGCGCGTGGCCGAGGTATACTTGAGGCCCAGATTGCGACGGCGC
Source organism: uncultured Opitutales bacterium (assembly GCA_964562015.1). Taxonomy (GTDB): domain Bacteria; phylum Verrucomicrobiota; class Verrucomicrobiia; order Opitutales; family JABDGR01; genus CAZLRH01. Next base: position 31,074 of record CAZLRH010000013.1, read on the forward strand.
ACCGCAATCAGGTCGTCGTCCGTCAGCGGGTACCAGCCAATTTTTTCGAGGTAAAGGTTGAAGACATGGAAGTGCTTGTAGCTCTCATAGAGCTGGACGCTGAAAATGGCTGTGGCGGTGGGGTCGTCCCAGAGCACGTCGAGCACGCGGGGCGTGAGGATGGGGAAAAACGATTCGATCAGCGCCGAGTTCCGCAGGCGTCCGAGGATGTCCGTTTGGGTGCGCGCCAGATCCACATCAATCTCGTCCCACGCAACGTCGGTCTCGATAAACCAGCGTTGCAACTCAGAAATGGAGAGGTATTCGGCGTAGGTCATGGCAAGGGAGCGGGGCGTTTGGTGGCACGTTGATCGACGAGGAGGAGCAGTTCGCCGACGGTTTGAAGCGTGGCAATCTCGTCCGTCCGCAGGCGCACCCCGTAATCGGCCTCAATCGCACACAGCAGCTCGACGAATTCGATGCTGTCACCGCCGCACTCGGCAAACGACGCTCCGGGCCGCAGTTGCGCCCCGAGCCCCGGCATCTTCTGTGCCAGCCGTGCATGAATAGTTTGTACCGACGGCGGCAGACTTTGCCAGGGGCCGGACGGAATGGTTTCGGACATGGCGGGGAAATAATTCAGGCAACCACGGCGGAACTGGCCCAACGGTCCAGGCCGAACGCGATGCACGCCGTGTGCGCCGGGCCGCCGGCCGCGAGGGCGATGTGGAAGCGTTCGCCGAAAAAGGTGCCATGGCGATTGATGCTGGCGACGGCGAGCGGCGCCGGATTGCGCACGACAAATTCCTTTTTCGTTTCCTGGAGGCGTTGGATAAGGGCCTTGCCCTGCGCGGTTGGCAGGAAAAAAGGGTCTTCGGCGGTTTCCCAGGTGCCGAGAAAACCGAGCGTGGCGGCAATGGCTTCGATACGCCTACGGGCTTCCGCCGCCTTTGTTTCAATCCACGCCGGGTCGCCGCACAGCACAAGCTCACGCATCTCAAATTCGAGTTGCCGTCGGCCAGGGATGAATTCGGCTTCGTGGCGGAAACAACGTCCACGCGCGGTCAGGAGATGCGGTTGCGCGAGTGTCTCACCCTCCCAACGAGGGTACGCATGATAACACACGGCCGGAGAGAGCAGCCAGCCCGTCGGCGCAAGGTTCGCGGCGCAGAGGAGTTCGGCGTTAGGCTTGGCGGGATCAACGCAGTTGCACGCACCCATCAGCAGGTGCGGGAACGCCGCGGAATACTCCGCGCGTTCCAGCGTCGGCCCATCAATGAGCGCGGGAAACTGCACCTCCTCGGCCCGCCACTCGCGGGCCCAGTCGAGAAAGTGCCGATCAATGGCCTCGAAGCGGGCCAGTTCGGCATCGCCACGCACGGGGGCGGCGGTGGGGCGAGGTGACAGAGTACTCATGGCGTAGCCGGCGGCATCCAGAACGAAACAGCGATGGCGGTAATAGATTGGAAATATTTCATCACGATTTTCTCCTGCGGGATGGCCTGTCCGGTCGCTCGCTCAACGAAGCCGATGAGGTGCAGAATCGCCATGCTGTCAATCACGCCGGTGGCGAAAAGCAGCGTGTCGGCGGTGACGTTGGGGTTTGCCTGCACCTTTTTGTGCAGCCGCGGCAGTTCGAGGTTGATAAAGTCGCGCAGCGCGTGGGCGAACTCCTCGCGGTTCGCGTAGAAAGGGGTGTTGGCGGGCGGACTCATCGGGGGTGGAGGGGAGTTTCCTGGCGGCCGAAATCCGTGTCGAGTGCGTAATCCACTACCTTGCCGATCCATTCCCGCCAGTCCGGCCGCGGCCATGGGCCGCCCCAAACCCCCTCGGCGCGGGCGGTCGCGTAATGTTTTGGGTAAAACAGCTCGGGCAGAAACGAATCCACGGATTCAAAAACTTGGTTGAACAGAAAGTCGCGACTCTTGACGATCGACGCGCGAAAGTCCTCGAACGCCGCCCGCGTTGCGAGTACGGGGGCAAGAATCTGGCCGGAGCGCCAGGCGGCGTTGCGGGTCGCGAATTTTTGCGCCACGAAATTGAGCAGTTCGCCCAGTGGCAGCCCGTGCGCGCCGCAACTTACGTGGTATAAGCCGCCCGGTTCGGGTGCGTGCGCCAACAGGCGCGGCACAAAGCCGGTCAGGAGTTCTGTTGGAAGCAAATCGAGGCGCGTCGATTCATCACCCGGCACCATGGGCAGCAGGCCGGCGTGCAGCCAGCGCAAGGTGGTGTGAAATGCGCCCGGTCGCTGCAAGTGACCGTCACGCGCGCTGCCAATCACAGTCGCCAGCCGGATGATTTCCGGACGCAAGGGCGATGCGGCCACAAGCTGCTCCGCCTGCCATTTAGTGCGTTCGTAGTCATTGACGAAGCCAGCCTCCTCAGGCAGCGGCGACTCCGCTATTTCACCCGTGCGTTGGCCAGCCACACAAGTGGTGCTGAAGTGCAAAACACGCGGCGGCAGGCGCTGCGCTGCTGCCCATGCAAGAATTTGCCGGGTACCCTCGACATTGGCCGTCGTGAGTTGTGCGAGCGAGGCACGGAACTTCGTACAGGCTGCGGCGTGGATGACGCAATCAACTTTGGCTAGCGTGGCCAGGGCCGCCGGGGCGCTCGCTGACCCAAGTTCGGCGGTCAATGGATTGAGCGCGCCCAGGTCAAGGCCTGGGGATTCGCGCAGCAGCGCGGCCCGCAAGCTTGCGGGCTCCCCGCGCACTAGCACGATGACACGCCCGAACTCACTTGCGCGGAGCAGTTCCACCAGCAATGGTACTCCGAGCGCTCCAGTGGCGCCGGTCATGAGCAGGGTGCGGGTCATGGCGCGTCAGTGTTCGAGGATCAGCCCGCACCAGCTCGAGCCGAAGCCATAGGTGAAAAGCAGCAGCCGTTGGCCGGCTGGGATACGACCGAGCGCGCGGAGTTCGGCCAGATGCAGAAAATTGTCGGCGGCGACGGTGTGGCCGAACGATTGCGCTCCTTGGTAGATTTTGTCGGGCGAGAGGCCCAGCAGTTGCGCGAGGATGCGCCAACTGTCAGCACCCACCCCGGTCGGGATGATCCAATCGAGGTCGGTGGCCTTGAGCCCGGTTTGAGCAAGGAGTTGGGTGATGACGAAGCGCGAGGTCGGAAAATAGGAGGCAATGATCTCCTTTTGCTTTTCGGGAACATTCCAATAATAGCCCTTGGACACTTGGTGGTAGCCGACCCAGCGGTCCCGCGTCGCCCCGCGGGAAACGACGACTGCGGAAGCAGCATCGCTGATGACATTGTAGAGAATCTCGCGCGGTGCGCCCGGCGGCAGCACGTCCACGCCCACGCACAGGACATGTTGCACCCGCGGCTCCGCGATAAGCAGCGCGCGGGCGGTGCGTAGCGCGCTGAACATGCCGCTGCATCCCTGTTGGGCGTTGCCAATTAGCGTGGCGCGATCGAGCCCAAGCGTGTCCTGCAGCCAACTCGCGCCGTAGTTGAACTTGGCGAGCAATGCGTCAATGGGCGCGACGTTCGCATCCATGGGCACGGGGTGGATGTGATTTTCGGGCAACGCGCTGGCCCAGATGAGCACGTCAATCGCGCCCGGCTCGAGGGCCGCATCGCGGAGCGCGGCCCGCGCGGCGGTTTGTGCCAGCCAGCCCGCGTCATGCTCGGCATCGGCAAGATGGGCATGGGAGAAACCAAGACTGGCGAGAGTGTCTGGCGTTGAAAGCAAGAGGCCACGCGTGGCGAGCTCCGCGAGCGAAACTCGCTCGGGCGCGAGCACGCCGGCCACGCCGCTGAAGCCTAGGGGTACATCGTGCATTAATGGTGACAACAGTTCTCGGTAAGGTGGGCGTAGTTTGCTGCAACTGCCGCGCATGAGATTCCCCTACTCGTTCGGGCCGAAGCGCATCCCCGCGGCCAGGGTTGACCGCTTTGCAGAAGGATGGAATGACGATCAGGCATGGCCAAGTCAAAACTGCAAATAATGTAATTGATTCGAAAACAAAATGCTTAATAAATACTTGCGCACCCTCATTTGCAGTTTGCATGCCACCGATGCCCCGCATGCTTTAAGCTGCTGCTAAGTAATTGCTTGCGAATTCAGGTCGATGGGTCATTGGCAATTAATGTTGGCAAAATATGTCCTGGGTGAAGGGCATCATGGACATGGCATGCTCGGGTGCGTTGGTTGCACATTTTGAAAGTGGGCGCATGGCGACCGAGCTATATCTATCTGGGGAGCCTCAGCACGGACTTTGTTGTTAATGAAATTGATTAATTGTCGCTATATAAGTATTGAAAATAGTGTTATTTGGCTGTCGGTTGCTCCTCAAAGGACGTAAGGGGAAGTTTCTGCATCCTTGCTGCATTTTATCGATCATGAGCATTAGTTCGGATTCCGAACCTTCCCGGTCGAGGCGCGGTTAATTATTTAAGCTTCAGCCCTTTGCGTAAGGGATAATTCGGCGGGAACGCAGCCTGCTGGCCGGAGGCAACGGCCTCCGCCGGCGGCAATTCCCGCGTCGCCGTGATTGGCCTTGATGGTTGCCGGTTTCCCCTCTAGTTTGGGACATGTTTCCGTGATTTGTTCGTCTCGACTGGATCCCGACTAACATGCCCCGCCTCTACCCCAGGCTCGCCCTCGTTTTCGCCGCAGGGCTGGTTCCGCTCGCGGCTCCGGCGGCGCCTGCGCCATCCGATGACGCGGCGGTCGAAGCCCAATTCAACCAACAGCTCAGGCCTTTCCTGGCCCAGAACTGCTTCGTTTGCCACGGTGCCGAGCGACAGAAGGGCGATTTAAATCTGACCAAGTTCGACAAGTTTTCCTCACTCAGTGAAAATCGGGAAGCCTGGAAGCTGATTTTGCAGAGAGTCGAAGCCGGGGAAATGCCTCCCACCGAACTGCCCGCGAAGGATATTCCGCCCGGCGGCTTGCCCAAGCCAACGCCCGAGGAGCGGCAGGCGGCCGTCCAATGGATTCGCGGGGAGTTCGCGCGCCACGACGACGCGATCCAGCCCCTCGCCGGACGCGTGACCGCGCGGCGGCTCAACCGCGTCGAGTACAATAATACCATCCAGGATCTGCTGGGCATCAAGCTGTGGCCGGCGGACGATTTTCCGCAGGACGATGCCTCCCACGGTTTTGACAACATCGCCGATTCGCTCACGTTGTCCCCGTTGCTGATGGAAAAATACATGACCGCGGCGGAGCGGGCGGCGCGGACCGCCGTCTTTGGCCCGGAACTGCTGCCGCCAGCGACCGCGAAGCTCGAACAGCTGGAGCGCGATGTGCTCAACCGCACGGAAGTGCCCAAGGAATACGATGTGACCGGCTTGAACACGGATCGTGCGCTGCATGCGATGCACCGTTTTCCGGTGGACGGCGAATATCTTTTCCGCGTCGTGGCGCGCGGGTTTCGTCCGCTGGGTTCCAATCCTTTGGAACTCGGGCTCTGGCTCGATGGCAAGCTCGTGACGGAACTGAAAGTGGATCCGAAGGAGGACGGCCCGTCGCTGCTGGGCGGACGGCAGGATTTGTTCGGCAAACCGCAGGAATTCCGGATGTTCGTGACGGCCGGTGATCATTGGGTCGCTGCGTCGGTGCTACGGATGTTCGAAGGTCTGCCGCCGATCTATAACGGGCCCAACCCGTCGAACCGCAATCCACCGCCGCCCCCACCGCCCGAAGCACCTGCGCCGGTTGTCGCCGAGGCGCAGGCACCCGCCACGCCGGATAACGCGCCCGCCCAACCGGCTCCGCCATCACCTCGCGATGCGGCAACTCCTCCCGCCGTCGCACCTCAACTGGCCGCTGCCGATGCTCCGCCCGCGCCGCCCGCCGGCGCCGGAGGCCGCCGCGGTGGACGAGGGGGACGCGGCGGGGGTGGTCGCGGCAACGGGTTGGCGCCCATCGACACTCAAATCGGCATTGATTACGTGGATATCGTGGGCCCCTACCAGCAGGCGCAGGGCCCGAGCGCCGAGAGTGTAGCGAAACTTTTCCCGCGGGAAAACTTTGACCGCAATGCGCCCGGCGCGGCTGCCGAAGTGCTCGCGCCGTTCCTCCATCGCGCCTTTCGCCGCCCGGTCACGCCCGCGGAGGTTGCCAAATATGTCGGGTTGTATGACATGGTGCGCAAGTCGGGCGATTCCTTTGAAGAGGGTATGGCCGTAGCCATTCAGGCCGCCCTGGTCTCACCGGATTTCCTCTACCGCATTGAACGCGATCCGCCGGCCCAGGAAGTTGAAGCGCCGATTTCCGACCACGAGCTGGCGAGCCGCCTGTCGTATTTTCTTTGGAGTTCGATGCCCGACGCCGAATTGCTCGCCGCCGCCGACCGCGGCACGCTGCACCAGCCGGACGTGCTCGAAAAGCAGGTTCGCCGGATGCTGCAAAGTCCCAAGTCGGTGGCGCTGGCGAAGAATTTCGCCGGCCAATGGCTCCAGACGCGCAAGCTGGAATCCGTCACGCCCGACTTTGTCATGTTTCCGGACTTCGATGCCTACCTGCGGATGTCCATGCTGCAGGAAACGGAGATGTTCTTCGATAATATCGTCCGCGAGGACCGCAGCATCACGGAATTCCTCGATGCGAATTACTCCTTCCTCAACGAGCGGTTGGCGGGTTTTTACGGCGTGCCTGGCGTGAAGGGGACGGATTTTCGCAAGGTCGAACTCACGGGCACCCAGCGCGGCGGGATCATCACGCAGGCGAGTGTGCTGACGGTTTCCTCCTATGCCACGCGCACCTCGCCGGTGCTGCGCGGAAAATGGATCCTCGACAACATTCTCAATGCGCCCCCGCCCCCGCCGCCGGACAATGTGCCCGCTCTGGCGGAAACCATCAAAGGCAATCCCGACGCTTCGTTGCGTGAGCAGCTCGCCTTGCATCGGACCAATCCCACTTGCGCCGGCTGCCATTCCCGCATGGACCCGCTCGGCGTGGGACTCGAAAATTTCAACGCCATCGGCGCGTGGCGGACCATGGACGGCCAGCAGCCCATCGATGCTTCCGGCAAGCTGCCCGACGGCCGCACGTTCAGCGGCCCCGCCGAGTTGCGCGCCATCCTTGACGCCGACCGCCAGGCCTTCGCCGCGTGCCTCGCCGAGAAAATGCTCATCTACGCGCTGGGCCGGGGTCTCGAAGCCCCCGACCGCCCGGCCCTCCGGGACCTCGCCAGCCGGCTGGAAAAAGATGATTACCGTTTTTCCGCTTTAGTCATGGAAATTGTCAACAGCCTGCCCTTTCAAAAACGCACCAGGGAAAACACATGAACATCCTCACCCGCAAACGCCTCCACCGCCGCACGTTCCTCAAGGGCGTGGGCGCCTCCCTCGCCCTGCCCCTGCTCGATGCCATGGTGCCCGCGAGGGCGCGTGCCGCCGAACTCGCCGCCGCCTCCGGCCCCATCCGCCTGGGCTTCGCCTACATTCCCAACGGCGTGATCATGGCCGACTGGACCCCGAAGGGCGAAGGGGAAACTTTTGAATTCTCCCGCATTCTCAAGCCCTTCGAGCCCTATCGCCAAGACCTCATGGTCCTCTCGGGCCTCGGCCACGAGACGCCCCGCCCGGCTCGCCCGGCCGGCCAGAACGCCGACGAACCTCCCGCTCCGCCACCCCAAGCCGCCCCGGCCGCACCCGTGGCGGACGAACTCATCCCCGGCCAGCCCGGTGGGCACGCCACGGCCGGGTCGCTCTATCTCACCAGTGTCCGCCCGAAGAAAACCATCGGCATGGACGTGCAATCCGGCACCTCCATTGACCAAATTGTCGCCGCCGCCCTGAACGGCAAAACCCGGTTGCCCTCGCTGGAATTAAGCTGCGACGACACCCGCTCGGTCGGCAACTGCGATGGTGGCTACAGCTGTGTTTACAACAACACCATCTGCTGGCGGAACCCCAATTCCCCGCTGCCGCCGGAAACCAATCCCCGCATGGTTTTCGAGCGCCTCTTCGGCACGGAAGATTTCGGCTTGGATCCCCAGGTTCGCGCCCGCCGCGCCCAATATCGCTCGAGCATCCTCGACCTGGTCAGCGATCGCGCCCAGGACCTCATGGGCACGCTCGGCGCCGCCGACAAGCGCAAGGTGGATGAATACCTTTACGGTGTGCGCGAGATCGAAAAGCGCATCCAGGCAGCCGAGCATGAGCAAGCGCAGGCCGCGCCCGACATGGATAAACCCGCGGGCATCCCGGTCCAGTTCGCCGATCACCTCAAGCTCATGTTCGATTTGCAGATCCTGGCCTGGCAGGGCGATGTGACCCGCGTCATGACGCTCATGATCGGCCGCGAAGGCAGCCTGCGGACGTATCCTGAAATCGGCGTGCCCGATTCGCACCACCCGCTGACGCACCACCGCAACAACCCCGTCTTCATCGAAAAAGTCACCCAAATCAACGCCTACCACGCCCGGCTGTTCGCCTACTTCGTCGACAAGCTCAAGAACACGCCCGACGGCGACGGCTCGCTGCTGGATCACTCCATGGTCGTCTACGGCAGCGGCATCAGCGATGGCGACAATCACGCCCATTCGAATCTGCCCACCGTCGTTTTCGGCCACGGCAGCGGCCAGCTCAAGACGGGCCGGCACCTTGCCTATCCCATCGGCACCCCGATGAACCACTTGTTCCTGACGATGATGGCGCAGATGGGCATCCCGCATGAAAACTTCAGCGGCACCACCGGCGTGCTCAGCGAAATTCTCACCTGAGGAACGCCGGCTGGCGGCCGGATGGGAATTCATCCCTAAAAATCATATGCAAATAGAAGACACTTTCAGCGTATGATGGATAATAATTGGCGGAAGGAAATGTTTCTGAATCCATACGTGGCATTCACCCTGCGGGTTCGTATGCATGGGTTCCGAACCCTCTCCGCAAAACCATTACAAGTACCTTCATTCCAAAATGTTATAGATATATTTAAACCCGCCTTTGAGTAACTCGGGGCAACCGTTTTTCGATAAATGCCTGAAGTTTCGGCAGCTTTCCGGCTTTGAGTCCGGCAAGCAGGGCGTGGGGTTCGATATGCAATTGGGCGAATGCCTTTTTGCCATTTTTGCTCGTCACGACCGTCAGCAACTGCTCAAGAAAACCAATGAGCTTGCGTTCCTCCATGCGTCCCTCGCGAGCGGCCTTTTGCAGGTCCTCCAAATAGGCCGGAAGCAACCGGGCAAGGATGGCCACGTGTCGGGAGTCCTGCCGACCCGCTTGTGGCAAGTCCCCCAAATTGGCCATCTTGGCCTTAAGCAACACAATCGGCCCCGGCACCTGAACACGGACGCCGCCCGCACCGATCGCCATGGTGTAAATTGGATCGGTCAGTTCCTCGTTGGTCACGCCATGGACGTAACGCAGCACTTCGATGAGCAGCGGCTGCCCCTTGGCGTCTTTGGTAATCACCACGCCCACTTCGTTGCTGGGCGGACGCAACGGGAAAAATTGCGGTTTGGCGCCCGCCAGCTTTCCCAGCGCCTTCAATGTCTCCCGATCCCCGAGCACATCCGCATCCCGTGAAACGAAAGGAGTCAGTCCCGTGGTACGCTCCTGATAATATAGCGCCCAGAGATTGACCGCTTGGCCGCCGACCAAAAGCAGCGGCTTGGCCGTCGCCAGCATCGGCGCAAAATCGGCAGGCGGACGGGGCGTTGCATCAAATGGCAAGGGCGACATGGGCACGGTCAAAATCAAGCAAGCGAATAGCCTGACGCGAAGGAACGAGAGAGTTGCGCTCTTGGATGGCTTCCGGACTGGCCAATCGCAAGTCCAAGATGACCTGGTCAAATTCCCGTTGGGCGCGCTTGAATCGCGCCAGTTGCGCTGCGGTTTTGAATTGCGCGGGCATCTGTGGGGCACACCGCCAAACGACTGCACTGAGTGCTTTTGCCTGCGCGGGGTTCGCTCCTCGCTTCATGACCAATTCACGCGCCGCCTGGCGCAACAAGGCCATGACGGTGGTATCCTCATCGCGGGCAATCTCCGCCAGCGCGGCCAACACGGCCTCATGCTCGGCGAGGCTTTGCCGTTTCTTGGATTGGGCCAGTTGATTGGGCATGTTAAAAAGGTTGAATCAACCTTAGCCGAATCCATGGGACAGGCAAGCGCAATTCGATGGCGGCTTTCCCTTTTGCAAGGGCTGAAGGAAACGCCCATTTGCTAGATAAGCCGCAGTTGCTCCCCCGCACCATGGTCAGCTGAGGGAAATTCCAACAACCCTGCTTCCAGCCCCAGTTTCTTGATCAACTGCCGGGCGTTGAATGGTGCTTTCTCCTTCATGCTGTTGTTAAAATAACAATACACGTCGCGTGAAGGAGCAGGCCTGGATGGTTGGGTGGAAACATCATGGCCATCGGATGGTATTTGGCCTTCGCTCCAAGCTCGGATGCGCGTGGCCCAATGGACCAGGGCCTCTTCCGTATAGCCGCTGGAATAAAGTTCTTCGGCGCCATGCAGACGAATATAAACAAAGTCGGCAGTGAGGTCTTCAAAACAAGGCCATTTCCCGGCGGCATCAGCCACCACCAAGCCGATGCGGTACTTTCGCAACAGATCAATGAAAGATTCCCGCTTGAAACTGGGGTGGCGAACTTCCAGGCAATGCCGCAATGCATGATCAATTTCCGCGACTGACTGTCCTTGGCCACCTCTCAGTGTCTGCGTTTGCGCGGATAAGGCAAACGCCTCGGCAAAGTTGCGGGGAAGCAATTTCAAAAAACTTTCCAAGGTCTCATGATGGTAGGCCAGGCTGGGCGGCAATTGCCACAGAATGGGTCCAAGTTTTTCTTTCAGGTGGAAAATTCCAGAGGCGAAAAAATCGGCCAGCAGCCCACTTGCGTTTTGCAGACGCCGTTCATGAGTGATTGTCCGACTGCCCTTGACGGAAAAAATGAAGCCCGGCGGTGTCTCCGCATGCCAACGCGCATAGCTCGCCGGCGTTTGTAACCCATAGAAAGAGCCATTTAACTCAATCGATGAAAATACCCGGGAGGCAAATTCCAGTTCGCGACGCTGCGGCCACCCTCTGGGGTAGAATGTCCCCCGCCAGGGCGCATAGCGCCAGCCCGATATTCCGATGCAAATTCTGCCAGCCATGATTCCGTTGTTGGCCAATTGCCGAGGTTGTTTGTTTTGCGGCGAAAACAATGCTGGTGACAATCCGCTTGCGTATCAAGATCAGGCAAATCCGCAGAGGCTGCAGGTCAGAATTAACTTAATTTAACCGATATAAAATGGGGTATAGCCCGCAAAACGTCGGGATTAGTGACGAGCCGCGAAGGGTCATGGGCGGTGTGCTTGAGGCCCCTTGACGATGGAACACGCGGCAACTTATAAATTGCTATATATCTAATATTATTTCAAATTAATATTCTATTTGCTTTCTTAAAAGCGGAAGGGGATGTTTCCGCACCCCTACTGCAGATTGTTGATCAAGAGCAAATGCCAGGGATACGAACCCTCTTAAACGACATTGCTGTTAACTGTTGCAAGTAAGTGGGTTATAAGGAAAATCACCCATGCACATTGCGTTTAGACTAGGCAAACGCCAACTTGAACACCGAGGCAACGTGAAAGGGTATTGATTGGGGCACTTAGCGAGCCCAAAGAAGTCCCCGGACATGCTGATGCCAGGGAAGCCTGCGCCGGGGTCTGCGATGGCCCGCAATTTTTGGTTCTTTTTTCCAAAAAGAAGGGAGGCAGCAGTCCGGGGAGCGAACGGGCGGGAGGTGTAGCGCACACGGAACGCACGCCAGGTAGCCGCCGCGGTCTGCGGGGTGGGATTCGCCATATTGTGAGCCTAAGTGGCCTGACCGGGGTTATAATAAATGGGTTTAGAGGCTATTTTCTTTGTCCGGTTTGTTTGAATAAGTGGATAATAGGGTAAAAGCCACTATGCCTGCTGACTCTGAATTACTCCGGCAATATGTGGAGGATGGGTCCGAAACCGCCTTCACAAGTATAGTCCAGTGCTATTCCGGGCTGGTCTATTCCGCGGCGTTGCGGTTGGTCGGTGGCAAGGAACATCTGGCCAAAGAAGTTGCCCAGGAGGTTTTTATTATCCTGATCCGCAAAGCGCCAGTATTGATCGAGCACGAGACTTTAGCGGGATGGCTGCACACCACCACTCGTTATGTCGCGCTCCGGGCTCTTCGCGCTGGGTGGAGACAAGCAAAACACGAACAAGAGGCTGCCGCCATGCAAACCAACTCCGCGTCAGATATGCCATGGGAACAATTATGCCCCTTGCTTGATGAAGCCATCGGGCGGCTTAATGAGCCTGACCGTCAGGCCGTGTTACTGCGATATTTTCAAAGCCAGAGCCACCGCGAAGTGGGTGCTGTGCTTGGCTTGAGCGAAGACACTGCGCGGGTGCGCACCGAACGTGCAGTGGAAAAATTACGCCGCCATTTTGCGAAGAGCGGCATCATCACTTCGACGGCCTTGTTAATTGAGGCGCTCACGGTGAATGCGGCGCATGCGGCCCCGACAAGTTTCGTCGGCGAAGTGACGGCGGCTTCCTTTGCCCACGCGAAAGGGTTGGGTCTCGGCCATGCACTTATCAAGGCACTTTATATGGCAACCAAAACCAAAATCATTACTGCGGCGGCGGTTATCGTGGCCCTCATGGCCATTCCGCTATTCCAGCAACATCAGAAAATAGCGCAATTAACCAAACAACTCGCCGCCGCCCAGCACGATGGCGCACGTTCCGCTCGCGGCCAAAATCAAGCCACCGGTCAAGCCGGTATGGCCCCGCCTCAACTCACCCAGCAGGAAATCCTGGCTAAAATCATCGCCATAAAAAATGGCGGCGGGAATTTACAGAAAAAATGGCAGGCATTCATTGATGCCTTGAACCCCGCCGATATACCCAAGGTAAGGGCTGATCTTGAGCAGCTTTTTACCCATCCCGATCAGACAATATTTCTCGGGCCCTTGCTGGCCCTCTGGGCGAAAAGCGACCCGCAAGCGGCCTTGGCCTATATGGATAAATATCCCTCGGGATCCTACCACGATATGGAGGTCGAGGCGGTTTTGGAGGGTTGGGCGGATAAGGACCCCGAAGCTGCGGCGGCGTGGTGGCAGCAACTTCCAGCTGGCCAATTGCGCTCCGACTCCGCCAAGACAGTCATTGACGCCTTGGCGGAAAAAGATCCCAAGAGGGCTTACGAAATTACCTTGGCCGCCAATCACCAACTGCAAAGCAGCCTAATACAGGACGTTTTTATGTCATGGGCTGGCACCGATCCCGCCGCCGCTGTTGCTCAAGCTTCCCAGATGAGTCCCGGGCAATTGCGCGATCTGGCTTTTCGCGATCTCGCGATGGGCTGGTCGCAAAGTGACCCCGAGGCAGCCCAGGCTTGGGCCGAATCCCTGCCCGAAGGGCCGGACAAAGTCATAGCACTGACCATGACCGTGCAAGGCCTCGCTACAAAAAATCCCCAAGAAGCCACTGATTATGTCCTCAACCTGCCTCAGGGCCAGGAACGCGACGACAGCATAGGTTATCTCACGATGGTTTTGGCGGAAAATGACCCCAATGCTGCCTGGACGCTCGCGCAGCAATTGCCAAATGGCAATGCCAAGCAAAAAGCCGAGGTTTCGATTGTGAACCGATGGGCGGAATCCGACCCGGCTGGAGCCATTACTTTCCTTGAAAGTTTGTCCTCACCTCTGGCGAATTCCCAAAGACTATTGAGCGGCATCGCCTCAAGCTGGTCGCAGAATGCGCCTCAAGACGCCATCGCCGGGGCGGCAAACCTACCCGAAGGGCCAGACCGCAACAGCTACTTGTCTGGCGTTTTCAATGGTTTGCTGTCCAGCTCGCCACCCGACGCTGCGAACTTTGTCTCCAGCCTCCCTCCGGACAAACAGGCCGCTGCCGAGGATCGGGTCACTTTTAGCCTAGCCGAAAGCAATCCCGCCGCTGCCGCTGCCTGGATGTCGTCGCTGCCGGAAGGAGTAACCAGTGCCAAGGCGTTTGATTACGTCGTCAGTCAGTGGGCCAACTACGACCCAACAGCCGCTGGCCAATGGATTGAGACATTGCCCTCCGAAACATCCCAAGACGCTGCCCTGCAAACTTACGTTGGGGTGCTCACCAAATCGTATCCCGCCGCGGCTGCTGCTTGGGCCGGGGCCATCAACGATCCCATGGCGCGCAATGCCGCCGTCGAAAAAGTTGCTCAAACCTGGCTCGGCTCGGATCCCAAAGCCGCTGGCGCGTGGCTGGCTCAAAGCGGGCTACCCGCTGAACGCCAGCAGAAATTGTTAAATCCAAAAGCTACCGGCCCATAAGCGGATGAAATCTTCAGACCAAGATGGGTTAGGCATATTGCGTGCCTACCCTGCCTGTCTTCAACCTCACCCCGCCGATTGGAAGCATTCAGCGGCTGAGGTTCGAGCAAGTGGGCGGCTTATGGTATTCCCTAGACGCCATGCCGCCCCATCTTGGCAATAAATAACCAGCCATCTATTGCCATGAAACGCATTTTTGCGATCATTATTCTCCTCGCCCTTGGCGGAACCGCGCTTTGGTGGTTCACACGGCCGGTGGTGGAAGCGTCCGCATCGGCGAAAGTTGCCGAGACTCCTGTGGCGCCAAAATCTATCGCGTCAGCGCCTGTGCCCAAACCGGTCCAAGTCGAAGCGCCCAACGTTGCGCCCGTAAACCGGCGCGTACCTTCGCCGGAAGTGTATCCTACTGCGCCCAGGATGAGCGCCTTGATTGCTGCAGCACGGGCCAACTCGTCGGAATCGGGCGGCATGGTGGTTATTCCCTCCGTTGATGCCATTCGCAACCAATACGGTAACCTGATGCAAAAGATGCGGTTCACGCCCGCACAAGCAGAAGCCTTCGTCGAGATTTTGGCGGACAAACAAGATCAAGAGGCCGCCATCATGCAAGCGAACCCAATGAAAAATCCGCAGAGCGGCCCGCGCACTGAGGCCGAGATCGCCATGGCGTTTGACCAATACCAGCAGCAATTGCAATCGCAGGAGCAGCCGGTTGAACAAAACGCGGCAGCGCAACTTCGGCAACTGCTCGGCAACGATGACAATTATGACTACTACCGAACTTACACGGATCAAAACAAGGAACGCATGATCGTAGTGAATGGATATGCCGACAACTTGGATTCTGCGGGTGTGCTGCCACTTACCTTGGCTCAAGAGGAACAACTGGTGAACCTGGTCTATCAAGGCCGGGTTAGCGCTAACGACGATCCCGCCGTCCAGGCGCAGCAGGTTCCCCAAATCTTGCAGCAGGCGGCCGCTTTTCTTTCTGCAGACCAAATCGGGGTTTTGAAGAGGGCCATGCCCGATCTGATTGCGCCTGTCATACATGGCGCCTCAGGCTAATTGACCAATGAAAACAAAACTATGCCGATGGGCGCTGCGTCTCTGCCTGGCCTTCCTTTTTTTTGCCGGAGGGTTTATTTCCGCCTTGGTCATCAAGTTGCATTTTCAGCTGCGCGAGGAAATTCTGGAGCGAGCCAATGATTTGGAATTACCTACAAAAATGCACAACAATTTCGTCAGCGGAGATTTGGCGGCCGCCCGCCAGATGGTTGATGCGCAACTCCGTCGGGAGTCGGGGCCATTGGAAGGCTGGTACAAAAGTAATCCAGCTTTGTTTTATGCTTCTTGGACCAGCGATTTACAGGCGCTGGACCACCTGCAAGATGCTCGTTATCTTTACCATTTGAACGACGTGACGGATTCTCTGCACGGCTACCTAAGCTGGGTTCCACCCAATGAAACAGAAGCCAATTTGGCGCGTTTCACGCGGCAAATTGTCCTACAGAAGGCCCTTGCGCCAGAATTACATCACCGACGAAGATCAAAAGCACTGGGCCGTCTTCAATCTCAAACCGCCGATTGCAGGCATCCAGCGGTTCCAGTTCCTCCAAGTAGATGGCTTAGGGTATTGCCTCGACGCCATGCCGCCGCATCTCGGCAATAAATGACCTGCCATCCATTGTCATGAAGCGCATTTTTGTAATCATTATTCTTCTCGCCTTGGGTGGAGCTGCCCTTTGGTGGTTTACCAAACCAGCCAAGGAAGCGCCCGTGCGGGAGAAATCCGCGATGCCAGCGTTGAAGCGGGACGAGGTCGTCGAAGCGTCCAAGGTTGCGCCTGCGACTCCAACTACCATCCAACCCGCGCGCGCGTCGGCGCAACCAATCCCCACTGCGATGGCCACGCCTGCTGCCAGTGCCGGCGATCCCCATGCGGACTTGCAAACCCTCATCCCGGCATTGGCTGATCTGTTGGAAGCCCACGATCTGACGGGCTACCTAGAAACCGCCATGTCGCCAAGTATGTTGAGTTTCGTGATGCAATCGCAAACCGCGTCGTCGCTGGATGAATTGGCTGAGAAATCATTCCCGACCACCGGTACCCTGGCCAAATTGACGGACGCCTATATAACGACTTTGACTCAGGACTTGCGCGCCCTCCAGGGCCAGGCGCCCGTTTTGGATGCCACTGGCACCACGGCCACCTATGAACTCAGTCAACCCATTAAAGGACAAAAGATCATCACTTTCAAGAAGATGAATGGCCTCTGGTATCAACTGGGAATTTGATTTTTCCCACATGACTGCCAAAACAAAAACCACTGTCATTACGTCGGCCATCGTAGTCTTGCTCGCCGCCATTCCGTTGGCATTTCAACACCGGGAGAATGCCCGGTTGCGCGAGGAGAATAATTCCCTTAGACAGGATATTAATTGACCAATGAAAACAAAACTATGCCGATGGGCGCTTCGTCTCTGCGTGGCCTTCCTTTTTTTGCCGGAGGGTTTATTTCCGCCTTGGTCATCAAGTTGCATTTTCAGCTGCGCGAGGAAATTCTGGAGCGAGCCAATGATTTGGAATTACCTACAAAAATGCACAACAATTTCGTCAGCGGAGATTTGGCGGCCGCCCGCCAGATGGTTGATGCGCAACTCCGTCGGGAGTCGGGGCCATTGGAAGGCTGGTACAAAAGTAATCCAGCTTTGTTTTATGCTTCTTGGACCAGCGATTTACAGGCGCTGGACCACCTGCAAGATGCTCGTTATCTTTACCATTTGAACGACGTGACGGATTCTCTGCACGGCTACCTAAGCTGGGTTCCACCCAATGAAACAGAAGCCAATTTGGCGCGTTTCACGCGGCAATTTGTCCTACAGAAGGCCCTTGCGCCAGAATTATCCGTCACTCGCTGGCTGGGCCAACCCAGCCCTTTGGGCACTCTGAAGGGGAAGGTCGTGCTGCTGGACTTTTGGGGCACCTGGTGCGGCCCCTGCCGCCGGGCTTTGCCCAAAACCCAGGCGCTGTATGACGAGTTCAAAGACCAGGGCTTGGCCGTCGTTGGGATTCACTCCACTGCTGAATCGGAAACCGCCGAGGGATTCCTGCGTAAAAGCAGCTACACCTTCCCGGTTGCGTTGGATAAGGATAATAAAACCGCGGCGGCGTACGGCGTGACCGGCTGGCCAACCTATATCGTGATTGGGCGCGATGGGCGGGTGTTCTGGGCTCCGGTCGATCTCGACCCGATAATTGCACGGCTGAGCGATGAAGAATTCGCCGCCCAAGTGCGCCAGCACGTTCAAGCGGCCCTGGCGCAATCGGCCAATGCGCGATGATGGCGTGCAGACACTTTTGCCTTCAAAAGCATTGGGGATCGGTGGAATCTTTAGAACTAGGATCGTAAATCGCCTGCGTCACCTTGAAACTCATTTAACCCAACCTATGCATGTAACCGCCGATTATTTCAGCCACGATGCCGAATACCGGCGTCGCAAGGCTGCCGGCCGCTCGGGGTGGGACACGGGTGAAAGCCTGCAATTGACGTTCAACCGCTTGGACAACTTCATCGCCGATCTTCCGGCTACCTCTGAACCGGCGTTGTTGGAACTCGGTTGTGGCGCTGGAGATTTGGGGCTGCGGTTTGCTGACCAGGGCTGGCGGGTTTTTGGCGTGGACATCTCACCAACCGCCATCGCTTGGGCCGAAGAAAAAGCGGCTGCCGCGAGGCTGGCGGCACAATTTTTTATTCGTGATGTAACCCGTGAAATGAACCTGTCCATCCCACCGGTTGATCTCGTGCTCGATGGACATTGCCTGCATTGCATCATTGGCGCAGACCGGCAGATGTTTTTCCGCAACGCCCGGATGGCCTTAAAGGCAGAAGGCATTCTGCATATAAATACCATGTGCGGCGATCCACATCATCCAGAAGGACGCCGGCAATTTGATCCGTTTTCACGTTGCATTATTGGCCAGAACGGCATCGCCCAAAGATATTTTGGGCGGCCTGAAATCATCTGCGAAGAAGTTGTCACGGCGGGATTTAAGATCGTCAAAAAACAAATCTATATGGCGCATGATGAAACCGACGAAGATTGCTTGCTGATTAGCGCCGTAAGGTCGTGAAGCAAAACTAAGCATAAACAGCAATCTTTCTTAAGGCTTATAATAACATTATTTCTTATAAATTACGTTTTAACCGACGCTAAAAAGCGGAAGGGGAGGGATTCGAACCCCCGGAACCTTTCGGTTCAGCGGTTTTCAAGACCGCCGCAATAGTCCACTCTGCCACCCTTCCAGAACTTGAATAAGAAAACTTAATTTCGGGCGGCGTGGGAGTCAAGGCTCCGGCGGAGCGGGCACAGTCTTCATCGAGGTGGAGCGAGCCCTTCGTGCGCGCTAAATGGCGCTGGCAAACGCGCGCGGAACTCGCGTTGCACCTTTTTCCGTGCCCTCGACCGGGCGCGGCCAGCCCTTATTTGAAGTGGACACCACGCACGCAAAATCGCTGGGCGCGCGAGTATGGGGATGTGGCCCGCCCTTGAATGAAGTGGCCGCCGCGCGGCTTGGCACGCGAAGCGGCGAACCCCGTATGCCCGGCGCGCAGGTTCGTTGCTTGACGGCGGGCGGGGCGCAATGTTTCGCTCGTCGGCCTTCCGGTGCGGGATTAGTCTGGTCCTTGCGCTGTACGGATTTCAACTGCCTTCGGCGACCCTACCCACTTCCCGCGTGACCGCTCCCGCCAGCCCCTCGCCAAAGCTTTCTTCCGGGCCCGCCGGTTCGCCTCTGCCGGGCTGGGTTGCTTCGCTGTTCACGGCGCTGGGCCTGGGGTGGCTGACCTGGCTGGCCTACAGCAATTCGTTCACCGCGGGCCTCGTCCTGGATAATCGCGTGATGATCACGGTGGATCCGCGGGTGCGCGAGTGGAGCAGGGAGAATTTGCAATTGGTTTTCACCAAGGACTACTGGTGGCCTTTTTATGCGAGCGATTTGTACCGCCCGCTGACGACGTTGAGCTATCTTTTCAACTACGCGGTGTTGGGCAACGGGGAGAAGGTGGCGGGCTATCATGTGGTGAATTACCTGCTGCACTGGGCCAATGTGTGGCTGATTTTTTTGATCGTGCGCCGTTTGTCGGGCCGGCGGGCGTGGGCGGCGTTGGCAGCCGCGCTGTTTGCCGTGCACCCGGTGAATGTGGAATCAGTGACGAATATTGTGGGACGGGCCGACTTGCTGGCGACGCTCTCGATTCTTTCCGGCGGTTGGTTTTACCTGCGGGCGGCGGGGGTCGCCGGCTGGCGGAAAATTCCGTGGCTCATCGGTCTCGGGCTGATGGCGGCCTGGGGGGTGCTGGCGAAGGAAAGCGCGGTGATGATTTGCGCCTTCGTGTTGCTCTATGATTGGTTGTGGCGCTGGCCAGCCTTGCCGGGAGAAACCTTGGGCGCGCGGCTGGGCGCGGCCTTGCGTGAGTTTTTTCTAAAAGGTTATGTCGCACTCGCGCCGGCGCTGTTGTTGCTGTTTGGCGCGCGGCACTGGCTCGTGCAGAATTCGCCGGTCTTCGGGCAGGTGTTCGTGGACAACCCGATTGCGTACGCGCCGCCGTTTGCGGGCTTTATGACGGCGATCCTCGTGTTGGGCCGGTACCTCGGCCTGCTGTTGCTGCCGGTCACGCTCTCGAGCGATTATTCGTACAATCAGATTCCGCTTTATGGCGAGGGCGGCGTGGGGGAAATGCTGGAAGCCTGGGTTGCGCTGGCATTGGTGGCCGGGCTGCTCGTGAGCGCGGTGCGGCGGCGGCGGTCGGATCCGCTATATGCCTGGGGCGTGCTCTTTTTCTTTTTGATGATTCTGCCGACGTCGAACCTGGTGGTGTCGATTGGCAGCATCATGGCCGAACGGTTCCTTTATCTGCCCTCCATTGGTTTTTGTGTGGTGGCGGCGCGGGTTTGGCTGTGGTTGGGGGAAGAGCTGGCGAAACTATTGTGGCCGGGGTCTTCCCGGCGTTGGGCCGTTTTGGTGCCGCTCGTCGTGCTGGTGGCGCTGGGTGCCCGCACCCACGCTCGCAACCAGGACTGGCAGGACGACCTGTCGCTCTGGCAAAGCGCTGTTCACGCTTCGCCCAACAGTTTCAAAGCCCACAAGGGTTACGCCAACGCCATTTTCGGAGCCCAACACGACGAAGCCACGCTGGACATCGCCTTGGCGCGCTCCCAGCAGGCGCTCGCCATTCTTGACCAAAAGGTGCTTCCGGAGATTCAGCGCGACGACACTCTCTACCAGGACTTGGGTCTGTTTTATCGCACCAAGGGCGATTTTCTCGCCCAGCGGGGCGAGCCCGACCAGGCCGCCTCCTATTACAAGCTGTCGCTTGACGTGCTGCTGAAGGCCCAAGCGGTGGACGAATTCGTCAACCGCACCTCGCGGGAGGCCGGCCTGCGCCGGGGCCGTGCGGCCGACGAGATTCCCGTCGTGGGCAACTTCCGCATCTACGGGCAACTGGGGATGACCTATGCGAAGCTCAGCGATTGGCGCGGCATGGAGGAAGCCGGCCAGCACGCCCAATTGCTCAATCCCGAGGAGCCCATCGGCTATTTGCTGGCCGCCACCGCCTGCTTCAACTCCAACCGTCCGCTCGAGGCCGCGCGGAAATTTGCGGAGGCGTTGTTCATCGATCCGAACGATGTCTCCTCCTGGCAGAATCTCGACCGATGCCTGGTCCGGCTCGGCATCCAGCCGTCGCCCATCGTGCCCAATCCGCCCAGCTACTCCCTCCGCACCGTCGGCGATCCCCGGGTGCAACGGCTGATTAACGAAGCTTCGCACGAACTCGCGCAAAATTTTGCGGTGGCCAAGCGGCCCGACGGGGTGCGCACGGTGCGCGACCGCGCAGTCCAGGCATACGGCGTCCCGGCCTCCGTCTTTGACGATTTGGGCAAATTCTAGCGGAGGTTCGCAGGGCTGGCGCCCAGGTTCGGCTCGGGTTCGACCTTCACTGCGGGATTGGTTTGCCGATAGGTCCGCGTAGTGTATCCCTATTCCACCCCTGGCGTCGACATGGCGAAGCGAGCACTCACCTCCGCGGCCCCGTCCGCACCTTCATCCTCGTCTTCGACCGGTGTGAATTCCGCCTTGGCGGACGCCCAGGCCCAGGCGCTCGCGGCCTCCGATATGGGGTGGTGGGAGTGGGACATAACCACCGGAAAATTGATCTACGACGGCCAATGGACCGTGCTGCTTGGCCAACCCGAGGGCACGCCGCCGCTTTCGCTCACCGAGGCGCGGGCCTTGTTTCATCCGCGCGATTGGGCGGAGGCCGAGCAAGCCGTTAATGAGCATCTGGCTGGCCAGCGGGCCTTTCTCGAAATTGAGTTTCGGATGCGCCACCGCGCGGGGCAGTGGGTATGGATCGCGGTACGCGGCAAAGTGCTGGAGCGCGACCTGGCGGGCCGGGCCCTCCGCGCCGTGGGCACTTATCGCGACCTCACCCGGCGCAAACAACTTGAACGCTCGGTTGAACGCCTGTCGCTGGCCGTCAACCGCGGCAACGTCGGCATCGTCACCACTGACGCGCAACACCGCATTGAATGGTTCAACAACACGTTCACCCATTTGGTCGGCTGCACCAAGGAAGAGGCCATGTCCCGGCACCCGTGGGATTTGCTGCGCGGGCCGAGCGCAGACCCGGCCGTGGTCGCCCAGATCCGCGAGCAGTTGGATCAGGGCCGTGAGGTGGCGACGGACTTGCACCTGACGCGCCGCGATGGCCGCGAGTGCTGGCTGCATGTCGAACTTAGCCCGGTGCGCGACGAGGGCGGACGGCTGGTCAGCTTTATCGGCGTGCTCAATGACATCACGGAGCGCAAACTTGCCGAGGAGAAATTCCGCCTGCTGTTCGAGCAATCTGCCGGCGCGCTGCTGTTGTTTGTCGATGGGCGCGTGCACGACTGTAATCAGGCCGCGGTGCAACTGCTGCGCGCGCGCACGAAGGAGGAGTTGCTCCATCTTCCCCCGGAAGCCTTTTCCCCCGCCAGCCAGCCCGACGGGCGGGACTCCCGCGTCACCTGGGAAAGCGCCTGCCAGTTGGCGCAAAAACACGGCTCGTATCGTTTTGAATGGGTGCTGCGCCGCCTTGATCTCAAGGATTTTCCCGCCGACACGACCCTCACGCCCGTGGCTCTGGGCAGCGGTTCCGCCTTGCTGGTGGCGTGGCATGATTTGAGCGAGCGCAAATTTTCCGAGGCCGCCCTGCGCCAGGCCATGCGGGCCGCCGAAACCGCCAGTCTGGCCAAGGGCGAGTTCCTCGCCAACATGAGCCATGAAATCCGCACGCCCATGAACGCCGTGCTCGGCATGGCTTCTTTGCTGTCGGACACCCCGCTGACCGCCGAACAGCGCGAATACGTGGACACCATCCGCCTCAGCGGCGATGCCTTGCTGTCGCTGCTCAACCACGTGCTGGATTTTTCGAAAATCGAATCAGGCAAGCTCGACCTCGAAATCATGCGCTTCAGCCCGCGCCAGTGTGTCGAGGAGGCGCTGGATTTGCTCGCGGGCCAGGCCGCGACCAAGGGACTGGAATTATATTATGTGATGGAGTCCGGCGTGCCCGCGCAAGTCGAGGGCGATTTGGCCCGCCTGCGCCAGGTGCTCGTCAACCTCGTCAGCAATGCGGTGAAATTCACCCACACCGGCGAGATCGAAGTGCGCGTGGGCCTGGCGCCCAACGAGCCGTCCGGCGTCCTGCATTTCAGCGTGCGCGACACCGGCATCGGCATCGCGCCGGACCGCGCCAAGGCCCTTTTCCAGCCCTTCACCCAGATGGATAATTCGATGACGCGCCGTTTCGGCGGCACCGGCCTCGGCCTCGCCATCAGCAAGCGTCTCTGCCAGTTGATGCGGGGCGACTTGTGGCTGGAGCCGGTGAAAGGCCCGGGCTCCTGCTTCAGTTTCAACGTCGCGATGCGCCCGGCCAGCAGCACGCCCTCGCCGTTGCCGCCGCCCGCGTGGAAGGACAAAAATATTCTCATCGTCGAATCCCATGCCCCCACGCGCGAGATGTTGGCAGGCCTGCTCAAGGAATGGGGGTTGCGGCCGCACGCCGCCGCCGGGGCCGCCGCCGCCCGCTCGTATTTGGCCCACGCGCCCGCGCCGACCGCCGTCCTGGTCGGTTGCCAGCTGGGCGACGGTGACGGCCTCGCACTGGCGGGCGAGTGGCGCCAGCACTACGGTCCGCACTTTCCCGTGTTCATGCTGGGGCCGCTCGGCCAGCGCAACCACCGCGAGCGCGCGCAGGCCCTCGGCCTGGACTTTCTGCCCAAGCCGCTCAAGCACCTGCATTTGCGCGATGCGCTCGCCGTCCACCTGTCCCCGCCCTCCACGGCAGCGGTCCCGCCGGTGTTGGACGGCGCGGACGAAACCTCGCCGCCCAGCACTTTCAACCTGCGGCTCCTGCTGGCCGAGGACAACACCGTCAACCAGCGCGTGGCCCGCCTGCTCCTGCGCCGTTTCGGCTGCGAAGCCGATGTCGCGGCCAACGGCCTTGAAGTTCTCCAGGCCCTCCAGCGTAAAACGTACGATGTCATATTGCTTGACATCCAGATGCCCGAGATGGACGGCCTCGAGGCGGCCCGCCACTTGCGCGCCAGCTTGCCGCCCACCGTCAAGCCCTACCTCATTGCGCTCACGGCCTCGGCCACGCTGGGCGACCAGGCCGCCTGCCGCGCCGCCGGCATCGAGGACTACCTGACCAAGCCGCTCCACGCCCACGACCTCGAGGGCGCCCTGCGCCGCGCGCAGGAATGGCTCGCCGTCCGCACCGGCCCGGAGATTTAGGTTGGGGCTTGGCAGTATAAGCTCGGCGACGCTTGGGGTGGTCACGCATTTTGAAAAGAGGATTGACGGTTGTCCATGGTGTGTTACATAAGTACAACACTACGTCGGCGTTCCCCCATGTTCTTCACCCTTCATCCCAGCAGTGGCGTCCCCCTTTACCGGCAATTGTTTGATCAATTGCGGCACCGGATCGTGAGCGGACAACTGGTCGATGGCGCGCAACTGCCCTCCGTGCGCGAATTGGCCGCGCAATTGCATCTTAACCCGCTCACCGTCTCCAAGGTGTTCAGCCTGCTGGAGCAGGGCGGGCTGGTGGAATCCCGGCGCGGGCTGGGGACATTTGTCGCGCATCGGGGGCCGTCGCTCACGCTGGCCGCGCGGGTGAAGCAATTGCGGCCCGCCGTCGAGCAAGTGGCCGCCAGTGCCGCGCATTTGCGCGTCCCGGAGGACGAAGTCCGGCGCCTGCTGGAGGAGGCGTTCGCCCGGCTCGGCCATTATCAGGAGCAGTCCGCATGAACGATTACGCCGTCGAGACCATCCAGGTGGACCGCTATTTTGCCAAAGTTGTGGCAGTGCGGGATTTGAATCTGCGCGTGCCGCGCGGCAGCCTATGCGGGCTGCTCGGGCGCAACGCCGCGGGCAAAAGCACCGTCATGCGCATGTTGGCCGGGCTCATCAAACCGCACTGCGGCCGGGTGCTGGTTCATGGCGGCGATCCGTTTATTTTCAACGCGGAACAGCGCGCCGCGCTTGGCTACGTCCCCGAGCGCATCGTTTTGCCGCTTTTCTTGACGGCTGAAAAATTGATAAAATTTTTTGCCCGCCTGCAAGTGAACTACGACTCCACTCAGGCGACTGGCTTGCTCGCCAAGCTTGAGATTAATCCCAGACGAAAAATTGGCGAGCTTTCCCTCGGTCAGCAAAAAATCGTGTCGTTTGTTTTGGCCGTGGCGCAGCGGCCAACCGTATTGCTGCTCGACGAGCCTTCGGCCAACCTCGACGCCGTGGCCCGGCGCATCATGCTCGATGCCGTGCTTGAACTTGCGCGCGAGCAGGGGACGACCGTCCTGCTCTCCACGCACATTCTCAGCGACATTGAGCGCGTGGCGGACCAGATCGCCATCATCGCCCACGGCACGCTTAAAATCGCCGATAGCCTCGACCGGCTCAAAGAGACGATCAAACGCGTGCGCATCGTCGGTCCGCACGAAGCTTTGGCGGGCGTCGTGGTCCCCGCGAGTTTTTCCCTGCGCCGGGCCGAGACTGAAATCGAGGCGGTCATGTCCCTGGATAACGAGGAGGCGCTGGCGCAATCCCTCCGCGCGGCCGGCTGTTCCTATGAAGCTAATCCACTTTCCCTCGAGGACATTTTTGTGGAAGTCGCCGGCCCATGAAACCAAATACCGCCATGAAATTAATTGCTTTCGTCGCCCTGCTGAGACTCGAGCTACGCCCCTTTTTGTCCCGTTTTTGGTTTTTGTACGTCGTGCTGAGCTTGTTTCTATTGCAGCTCTTATTACTTACGCCGGTCGAAGGCTTGGTGTCGCTATCCCTGCTGGGCTTCTTCAGCCGAACCATGGTCTTGCTCATCCCGGCGGTTCTCATCTCGATGACTTTGGTGTTTCGATGGAAAGCGAAACCGGCCAACGAAAAAGCCAAGGAGAGCTATTGGGTGCCACTGGAGTTTCTCGTCACCCGGCCTGTAAGCCGGGGTTCGATTTTCACCACCCGCGCGTTTCTCCAGTACGGCTTTGCCCTGGGTGCCTGCCTGCCCGTTTTGCTCTGGGTTTTTTTCGGCCCCATCCTCCCCTTTGACTCGGATCTGCCGGCGCCCAAGCATCTCGCCGCCTCGCCCGATGCGGTTTTTGTGGCGCACCTCCCGGGCACGAAACTTTGGATCGGATTGTTTCTGGCCACGTACGCGTTAATGGCGGTGGCGCTTTCCCAGGTGGTGGATGCCATGGGGACCACGTCCCGCTCGCGCTTTTGGCGGTGGGTGGTCAATGGTTCAGGACTCAGTTTGCGGCAGGCTTTCGAAATCGCCATTTACGTGGTGCCTTACATTTTGTTTTTTCCGGGTCACGACGTGGGCTGGCAGGCCGTGCGTCTTTTTGTGAGCCATGCGGGCATGATCATCCCGGGGTTAATCGTGGTGCTATACCTGGCCAATACGATCGGTTGCCGCCAATTTTGCCGCCGTGACGTTGAATAAAAACGCCGGCGGCCCCCGCCAGCCGACGCTGATTTTCCGGCCTGCATATGAGATTCACAAAGCGAGCGCCTTCATGGTAGGCTCGCAAACTTTATCCATGCCCCTCGCGAAAACGAAAACGGTCCACATCCTTTCCCTCCTCCGCTGCATCCTCTCGGCGGCGATCGCGTTTTTACTGCTCGCGCGCCCGGCAGTCGCGCAGCCGCGCGTGTGGGGCGAGTGGCCGGCATGGGGCGATCAGGGCAACGGCACCTACCTGAATCCCGTGCTGCCTTCCGATTACAGCGACCTGGATTGCATCCGCGTCGGGCCGGACTACTACGCCATCTCCTCGACGTTTCAGTTTTCGCCGGGCGTGGTGATTCTTCACTCCAAGGACTTGGTCAATTGGACCATCCTCGGCCATGTGGTCAACGACCTCACGCAAATCGGGCCGGAGCTGAATTGGGACCGCATGAACCGTTACGGCAAGGGCGTGTGGGCTGGGGCGATTCGTTATCATGATAACAAATTCTGGGTTTATTTTGGCGCACCGGACGAAGGCTACTTCATGAGCACCGCCACCGCCGCCGCCGGTCCGTGGGCGCCCTTGCACCGGGTGCTCGCCGGGCCCGGGTGGGACGATTGCTGTCCGTTCTGGGACGACGACGGGCAGGGTTATCTGGTCGGCTCCAATTATCGCGACGGCTATAAAATTCACCTGTGGAAACTGACGGCCGATGGCCGCGACTTGGTGCCGGAATCCGACCACGTCATCTACCAAAGCCGCGGCAGCGAGGCCAACAAGCTCTACAAAATCAACGGCTTTTACTACCACTTGTTCAGCGAGGTGAAAAACGATGGCCGCGCGGTGATGATGGAACGCGCCAAGACTATTTTCGGCCCTTATGAGGGCCCGCACCAACTCAACCATCCGGAAAAACAATTCAAGGAGCCCAACCAGGGCGGCTTGGTGCAGACCGAAAAAGGCGACTGGTATTGGTTCACGCATCACGGCACCGGTGATTGGGCAGGTCGCATCGACAGCTTGTTGCCCGTGACGTGGGTGGACGGCTGGCCGATTCTCGGCGCAGTCGGGCCCGACGGCATCGGCAGCATGGTGTGGTCGGGCTCCATGCCCGTCAGCGGCACCCCGATCGTCACGCCGCAAACCAGTGATGACTTCGCGGAAACCACCCTCCCGCCGCAGTGGGAATGGAATTATCAGCCGCGCGCGGACAAATGGTCACTCACCGAAAATCCCGGCTCGCTGCGGCTCCACGCTTTCCCGCCGCTCCAGCCGAACGCGCTCCTCAAGGCCGGCAACACCCTCACACAGCGCTCCTTTCAATCCATCGCCAATGAAGTGGTCGTCAAACTCGACCTGACCGGCATGGTGGATGGACAGAAGGCCGGCCTCTGCCATTTCTCGAAAAACTATTCGTATTTAGGCGTCAGCCAAGACGGCGCTGCGCGGGCCTTGGAATACAACAACAACGGCAAAGTCGTCGCGGGCCCCGCGGTCGCGGGCAAAACGCTGTGGCTGAAATCCACCTGGGGTTACGAGGGCAAGGCCCAGTACGCCTACAGCGAGGACGGCAAAACCTTCACTGCTTTGGGCGAACCTTATCAAATGACCTGGGGCAATTACCGCGGTGACCGGCTCGGCCTTTTCTGCTTCAACAACCGGGCGGACGACGGCTTTGTGGATGTGGACTTTTTCCATTACGACTACGCCGGCCCGCAGAATAAGCAAAAGCTGCCGACGGCGCCGTAGTTCCGGGAATCGCAGCGCAGGGCGAGGGTGGGTTTTGAACACGCCGAATAACCACGGATTACACGGATGGCACGGATAAGAACAATAAAATAATCAACCCTTCGTCGAAGGGAATCCGTGTTATTCGTGACATCCGTGGTTTAATTTTTAAACCGAACTCAGTCCTTCTTCAAAATATCCGGGGCGCGCGGATCGCGGCCCGCGGTCTTATGGTAAGTGCCGGTCTGCTTGTCGCGGACGTACTTGGTGAACCCGGCCTTCTCCACGTTTTTCTCCTGCAACATCTGCCGGGTGTGTCCTTCCGTGTACTTCGTCGAGACATTGGGCGCCTCGTACACGCGCCGCACCGGCCGGCCCGTCACCGGATGGTGCTCGAGCGGCTTGGCCGACATGGGCTGCTCGATTTCAAACCGCTCGCCGTCGGCGCCATTCGCCAGAATTTCCTGATAAATGTAAATGGGCATGGGGTGGAAAGTGTTTTGGTGTTCCAGTGCTTAGTGCTCTAGTCCTTAGTATCTAGCATCGCGTTTTTGATTTTCCAGCCTCGCAATGAGTTTGGTCGATTTCACTTTTTTGCCGGGCGGGCGGGTGCGGCGGGATCGCGTTCGACTAATATATGCCCGGCGGCATTTCCGCCGAGGGAAATTTCCCGTCCGTCCGCCAGCGTGATGGCGAGCAAATCTGCCGCGGCGTCCCGCTTTTTCACGCGCAGCGCCGTGCCGGGATGCAACCCGGCTTCATGGATGAAATGCAAAAAATCGCGGTCCTGCCGGGTGATGCGCGCGATGCGGGCGGACTGTCCCACCGGCCAATCCGGCAGCAACATCACCGCCGGCGCCGGCATCCGCCCGCTGGCCGAGGGAATCGGGTCGCCGTGCGGGTCGACACTGGGATGGCCCAGAAACGCATCGAGCCGGTCCACCAGCCGGTCGGACAACGCGTGCTCGAGCAATTCCGCTTCCTCGTGAATTTCCGACCAATCCAGCCCGAGCGTTTGCACGAGAAACATTTCAATGAGCCGGTGTTTGCGCAGAATCTGGAGGGCCAACCGGGTGCCCGTCGGCGTCAGCCGTGCGCCGACGCGCGGGGTGTGGCGGGCGAGGCCCGCCCGCGCCAGCGCCTTGATCATCGTGGTGGCGGTGCCGGGCACGACGCGCATCGCCCGCGCCAGCGCGCCCATCAGCACCGGTTCGCCCGGGCGCTGCTGTTCCAGCAGGAAAAGCTGCTTGGCGTAGTTTTCGACGGTGCTGGTGGCCATGGCGCGCGCGGTTTTGAGTCGTCAAAATAGCCCGGCCCGCCCGCCTTGCCAAGCCAAACCTTGCCTATTAACGCAAATTATTCGCGATAATAAACATTGACGCCCCCGGTGCTTCGCGGCTATTTCCTCGCGGCATGCCTACCCCTTCTTGCCGCTGGTTCGCGTTCGTTTTTCTGCTGTTGAGTTTGACGCCCGCGGTGCGCGCGGCCGATGGCCAGCCCGCCGCCGCGCCGGACCAGGCTTCCGCCGCGGCCGCCACGACGCCCGCGCCCACGCCCCCGCCGTCCTTGTGGGAGCAATCCACCCTCACCGGCGACTGGGGCGGCTGGCGGGACCGCATGGGCAATATCGGTTTTGCGCCGTTTGCCTCGTGGACGGGGGAAATCTGGGGCGATGTCAGCGGCAGTTTTCGCCACCGCCCGACCCAAAACATGCTGCTGAGCTGGGGTTTTGAAACGGACTTGGAAAAGGCCGCCGGCTGGAAAGGGGCCTCTTTCCGCGCCTCCTTCAACTGGGTAGAGGGCCTGAGTCCGAACAAAAATCTCGGCGCCTTCAACAGCCCGACCTACATCGACGCCGCCGACCAAGTGCGCGTGTTCAATTTGTTCCTGCGGCAAAATCTTTTTGGCGATCAGCTCAAGCTGAAAGCCGGGCTGATGGGTGCGGACGATGATTTCTTTCAATGCGACACCGCCGCGCTTTTTCTCAATGCCGGCATCACCGCCCCGCCGATTTTTTACGGGCAAACTCTGGCCAACGGCGACCTCTCGATGCCCCAATACGCGGTCGACGGCCCGGGTGCTTTCGCCCGCTATGAACCCAAGGACTGGCCGGTGTATATCATGACCGCCGTGTATGCGAGCGATGCGGGTCCCGATGTCAGTAATAATCACGGTTTCGAATGGGGCGGCAGCAATAGTGTCGTGGTCGTCGCTGAGGCGGGCTGGAAATATGCCGCGTGGGGGCGGGCGGGTGTGGTCAAGGGCGGAGCCTATTACAACGACGGCCAATTCACCAACTGGGACACCGGCCGGCCCGAACGCGGGATTTACGGCGCGTACGCCCTCGTGAACCAAAATTTTATCCAAACCACGCCGACAGATGGCAGCGATCCGGCGGCCCTTCTCTCCGCGTACGCCTATGCCGGTTGGGCCGGACCCGACAACCGCGTGACGCCCAATTTCACCTGCTCGATGGGCGTCAGTTATAAATGCGGGTCGCTCGGGCGGCCGAATGACACCGCCGGTGTGGCGGTTTTGTACACTGGCTTCAGCTCCGACTACACCCAGAGCGTTTTTAATCCGTACGGCGCGGGCTTCACCAATACGAGCGAAACGGACCTGGAGTTCACCTACCAGGCGGCGATTTTTCCCTGGTTCACCCTGCAACCCGATGTGCAGGTGGTGATCAATCCCGCCTATTCTGCGGCGCGCGATACCGTAGTCGTCGGCACCCGCGCCGTGGTGACTTTTTAGGGAAAGTAAAAACAGCGAAAGTAAAAGGAGGGCAGGGAAGAGTGGGTGAACCGCTCATCTGCGCTTATCCACGCTCAAACAACCACAGATGGCACGGAGGGCGCCATTAAGCGGGATGAAATCCTCCACCTGCGGCGGACGAGAATCCGCGTTATCCGTCGCCTGCCTGGTTTGGATTTAAGGCAGCATGGGCTTTCCTCGTACTTTCACTTCCCGGCCTTTTTATTTTGACTTATCAAAATCGGGACTTTTAATAGTCGTAAAAGCCCGGCGACATGAAACCCACCGATCCATTGCCCGTCTTGGTGCCCGGCGCCTGGCGGCGCGCGCCGGCGGGGCCGTCGCTGCCGGAGTCCCACCGCAGCGTGGCGGTGCCGGCGGGCGCGTCGTGGGTGCGCAAGCTCTGGGCCTACGGCGGCCCGGGCTTCCTCGTCGCCGTCGGCTATATGGACCCCGGCAACTGGGCCACGGACCTCGAGGGCGGCGCGAAATTCGGCTACACCCTGCTGTCGGTCGTCATGCTTTCGAACCTGATGGCGATTTTGCTCCAGCACTTGTGCATCAAGCTCGGCGTGGTGACCGGGCGCGACCTCGCCCAGGCCTGCCGCGACACCTATCCGCGCGGCCTTGTCGTGTTTCAATGGCTGCTATGCGAATTG
Source organism: uncultured Opitutales bacterium (assembly GCA_964562015.1). Taxonomy (GTDB): domain Bacteria; phylum Verrucomicrobiota; class Verrucomicrobiia; order Opitutales; family JABDGR01; genus CAZLRH01. The sequence goes on from CAZLRH010000013.1 coordinate 62,528, forward strand.
GCCATTATCGCCTGCGATTTGGCGGAAGTCGTGGGCTCGGCCATCGGCCTGCAATTGCTTTTTGGAATTCCCCTGGTGTGGGGCTGCATCATCACCGCCCTCGATGTCCTGCTCGTGCTGGCCCTGCAACGGCGCGGGTTCCGCCAGTTGGAGGCCCTGGTGTTCGTCATCATCGTCACCATTGCCGCCTGTTTTGCGGTGGAAATATTCCTGGCGCGGCCCAGTTGGTCCGGCATCGCCTGGGGCTTTGTGCCCACCACGCAAATTTTCCACGACCCCCAGATGCTTTATATCAGCATCGGCATCCTCGGCGCGACCGTCATGCCGCACAACCTTTACCTGCATTCCTCGATTGTGCAGACGCGCCAGTTCGAGCGCACCGACGCCGGTCGGCGCGAGGCTATCAAATACGCCACCCTGGACTCGACCGGCGCGCTCATGTTTGCCCTGTTGATCAATGCGGCCATCCTCATCCTCGCGGCCTCGGCCTTTCACTGGAGCGGGCACCAGGACGTGGCCGAAATCCAGCAAGCCTACCAGTTGCTCGACGGCGTGCTGGGGGCGACGTTCGCGAGCGTGCTGTTTGCCATCGCGCTGCTGGCCTCGGGCCAGAATTCCACGCTCACGGGCACGCTGGCCGGGCAAATCGTGATGGAGGGCTTTATCAATATGCGCCTGCCGCGCTGGCAACGCCGTCTGCTCAGCCGCGGCCTCGCCATCGTACCGGCCGTACTCGTGATCGGGATTTACGGCGAGAGCAAAACGACCGCACTGCTCGTCGCCAGCCAGGTATGCTTGAGCCTGCAGTTGGGCTTTGCGGTCTGGCCGCTCCTGCGTTTCACCGGCGACCGCGCCAAGATGGGCGCCTTCGTCAATCCGCCTTGGATAAAAATCCTCGGCTGGACCTGTGCGGTCGTTATTATTGGTTTAAACCTGAAACTACTCTGGGAAAAATTCTCGGAGTGGCTCGGGTGGGGCGGCGTTGTGGTTTGAAAGCGGCCTGCCCTTAGGCTTGCGCGGGTGGGGCGAAGGGATAAAGTGGATGCTGCCGGCCCGCCCGGTGTTCCCATGAGTTTGCACGCCAAGAAATCCGCCGTCGTCCTGTTTATGGCGGGCGCCCTCCTGGTTGGCGTCTCGATGGTCTTCGCCTTTGGCGGGCGCAGGATATTTACCCGGCACCAAACGTTCCTCTGCTACTTCAATCAATCGGTGAACGGCCTCAGCGCGGGCTCCGTGGCCACTTTTCGCGGCGTGCCCATTGGCAATGTCGAGTCCATCAAGGCGCGCGTCGTGCCCGAGGGCAACTCCCGCGTCGAGGTCTTGGTGAATTTCGACATGGACCGCCTGCGCCGTCTGGGCGTGGACATCAACCTGGCCGACCCGTCCGTTCTCCAAAGCCAGGTACGCGACGGCTTGCGCGGCAAGCTCGAGGTCGCCCACTACACCGACGGAAGCAACTACCTCGATTTCGACTACCATCCGGAGGCCGGCCCGCCGCCCGCGCTCACGGAAGACGTGGGCATCGGCGTCATTCCCACCGTCCCGTCTAGCGCCCCCGAAGTGGTCAAATCCATCCAGCATTATATCGATATGGTGCAGAACATGGACTTTCAGAGCAAGGCCGACATGCTGAACCGCTATGTGAACCGCGCCCAAGTCTGGCTCGCGCGCAACCCGCCGGGCCGCTTCAGTGATCAGGTTTTGAACCAAATCAAACAGTTTCAGGGCAACGTAAACGATTTTCGGGATCCCCGCGGGCTCCAATCCCTCATCGATAAAACCGCCCACTACCAAGGTGTGGCCACCGACGCGCAGGCCACCGTCCAGGCCTTTAGTGCCAAAGTCGGCAAATTCACCCAGGACGCCCAATCCGCCCTCGATAAGCTGGATGCCCAGCTTGCCTCCGTCCGCACCCAGTTGCAGCCCGGCGGTCCCGTGCAGGAGCAACTCATCAAACCCCTCCAGGATGTCTCCCAGGCCGCCGGCTCGCTGCGGGAGAAAACCGACCAGTTGGAGCAAAGCCCCGGTTTGCTGAAATAACCGGATTTGGCAGGAAAGGTGCGATTTGCCATTGACACCGGGCCGCCCATCCGATTCTTTCCACCCTTTTCCTCTATTCATTTCGACCCGACCGGCCATGAAAGTCGTTTCTTCCATTAAATCGCTCAAGGTACGCCACCCGGACTGCCAGGTGGTGCGCCGCAAGGGCCGTACCTACGTCATCAACAAGACCAACCCCCGCTTCAAAGCGCGCCAGGGTTAGTCTGTCACCCCATTTTTAACAGGAGCACCGTCGTGAAAAAGGAAGGCCATCCCGAATACCATCCGGTCTGCTTTGTGGACGTGTCCACCGGCCGCAAGTTCCTCACGCGCTCGACCATGCGCTCCAAGCAAAAGGAGGTCATTGACGGCGTGGAGTACTTCGTCGTCGTGCGCGACGTGACCAGCGACTCCCATCCCGCCTTCACCGGCGAGAAACGCTTCCTGGACACCGCCGGCCGCGTCGAGAAGTTCCAGTCCAAGTTCAAGCGCGCCCGCAAGTAGGCGTCGTCAGTTTTTAGGGCTCACTGTGCTGGCCGTGTCGGCCGCAGGAAATTTCGCCCGCGCTTCCTTGAGGACGGCTTGAACCTTCTCGCTCAGCGGCGAAGTTCCCGGCACTGCGGCTGCCTGGGTCAGCAACGTCACGCTTTGGCTTTCCCCGCGCTCCAGCGCATACTTGCCCGCATAATAATAAAGCGCGCGCAGCACGCCGGGATTGAAATCCTCCGGATGCTCCGTTTGCCGCCGCATCAACCAGGCAAAATCCTCCCGCGCCACCTTGTCGCGCCCCAGCACGCCGGGCACCTGCGCCGAATTCAGCGCCCGTATTAATCGCACGCTCACGACCTCCGGCGCGGCCCCGACGGCGGCATCCAGGTGGGCAAAGCCCTTGTCCGTCCAATCGAGCTTGAACAGGAAAAATGCGTATTTCGCCTCGATGACACACGCATTGCCGTAAAAAGCCCGCGCCTCGGGATTGCTGGGCGATTCTGTGTACATGGTCTTGAACAAGGCCAGGGCCTCGTCGGCGGATTTTTCATCGCCCTCGGCGCCCATGTCGCACAACACGGCGCCCAGTTGCAGGCGGATTTCGTTATCCGTGGGATGGGCCGCGAGCTCCGCGGCCAATTTGGCGCTGGCGGCTTTCTTCACGGCCATGGCGGCGCCGAGCGTGTCCGTGGGCAGCGTGTTCGCGGCGCCGGCCTGCGGCCCCAGGCATGTCCACCCCAGAATCCAACTGAGAAGGAGCAGAGACTTAACCGCGAGGCGCATCCCGGCAAAACACCGTTTTCGCCTGAGTCCGTCAATAACTGATACTACTACTGACAGGAAGTTGCTTTTTCGGGGGAGGGGAATACAAGAGTGGGGGATGGGTGGGGGTTAAGCCACCGCAACCGACGATTCCACGCGGTGCAACAAGCCAGTGCATACAGAATCATTACCCAAAGCGGAGGAGGCACATTCATGGCACTCTCACGGCGAAGATGGTTTTGCTTCATTCTTACGGTCATATTCCAGATTTCGTGAGCCGGAGGGATTGAGGTAACTTTCAACGCTGACGCCGGTGTCGGGGCGCTCGGAGTCAACCGTCAAATCAATGGTGACACGGCCATAGTCCCCCTTCGCCGTGTGAATATAAAAAGTTTTCGCGAGCCGCTGCGTCCAATTGGGCGCAGCCTTCGCCTGGCTAAATTCAAAGGTGCCCTGATAGCCATTCTCGGGCGCTTCGTAGGGATACAGGTCTGACGACCCGACCAGACCGCCGCCGATGATTTCAATGGAAACGTTCCATTCAAAGTGATCCGTCCCGCGTTTGATTTGCTGGGGAGTTCGCAACAGGGTGATTCTCAGATCGCCCGTGTCGCCTTTCTTGCCAGTGAGCAGATCAAAGGTTGCGGCTGTCCCGTCATAGGGCACGCGGCTATCTAATTGCGTGTGCACCATCGGCTCCGCCCCCTGGAGTTTATACATGGTGAAGACCATCGGGTTGGCCGGATCGGGTTTGTAGGTTTCGCTCCAATTGTTAGGTTGTCTTTCGTTGTATTCATAGCCGTCTTTACTCGGGGCTGCCCCAAATTTTGCGGCGTGCAGACCCACAAACTTAAAATTTCCAGCCGCGTCGGTTTGAGTATAGTAGTTCCGGCTACCGCTCGCCTCGGCACTGGCATACACCATGATATTTCCCCTTACTTGGGCTCCCGCCACGGACTGCCCATACTGATCAACCACTTTGCCATAAAAATTAATTTCTTGGCTGTTCTGCGCATCGAGAATCATCTGGAGCTTGGTGGTATCGGGAAGGTTTTGCGGGACTTTAACTTCCGGCTGGCCAGTGGCGGGATTTAGCGCGGATTGATTAAAGCTTGGAGATGCGGAGCCGGACGCGGATGCGATTGCGGTCGCAGGAGCATTACCCGTTGTGTTTGCAGGTGGCGTTTTTATAGAGGAGCTTTTAGCCGACAGCCAGACAGGCACCGCGACATTTTTTCTCCACAGCCACGAACTCAGCAATCCAAGAAGAATGACGGCGATGACGATACCACGTGATTTTAGGTTTTTCATGGCGCGGATGCATGGTTGCTTGGCAAGCTGAATTTTTTCATTAACTCATTCCAATATTCATCCTGGCTCGAAGCATCGAACCTAAACTGGGCTCCGTGCCAGGGCTCCTCGCCATACGCGGTGGCACCAGTGCCGCCCAGCGGGTCGGGTCTAAGCCAGAGGCTTTGCAGGCTTTGGAAGGAGAACCCATTACTGACAGGAAGTTGCTTTTCCGGGGAAGGGGAATACAAGGGGTGGGGGTTAAGCCAGGCGGCGCAAAGCGTCGCCATCGGAATCCCGAGGCCATTCCCAGTTCATGTTCAAGGCGCGGGTTTTACAGGTGCGACTGGCTTGGCTGGTTCAATGGGGTATCCCTTCCAGACAAATTCGAGGGCTTGGGCGATGGTTTGTTGGTTGACGCGACTGTCGGTGTGGCCGGCACCTTTGGCGAAGACCAATTGGTAATGGTAGCCTTTGGCCTTGAGGGCCTCACCCATGTGCTTGTTGGCGATGACCCAGTTGCGGAAATTGGACGAAGCGGTGTCGCTGCCATTATCGTTTTCGCCCATTTCCAGCCAGACACGGAGGGGTTTGGCGGGAGATTTGGCAATGAGGTTCTCGGGGTATTCCCAGCCGCCATGCGGGTATTCGGCATTCCGTTGCAGGCCCACAAAGGTGCCAGAGAAGGCCACCACGCGGTGGTAAAGCTCCGGGTGGAACCAGGCCATGCTGAAGGCGGCGATACCGCCCGAGCTGCCACCGTAGGCCATGCGGGCCTCGGGGTCCTTCGTCACTGTTACGCCCGTTTCCTTTTCGACGCGGGGCAGAACCTCGGATTCCACAAATTCAGCGTATTTGCCCCAAACGGTGTCGTATTCCATGCTGCGCTCGTTGCCGCCACTGGCAATCATCACCGCCACCACCGCAGGCAAGCGTTTGTCGGCAATCATGTTATCCAGCGTGTTTTGGAATATTCCCGTATTGGTGGACAGCCCATACTGGTCGCACGTCACGATGAGCGGCGCGGGCGTGCCGGGGACATACTGGCTGGGAATATAGACGGCCACATTGCGCTTAAACGCGGGGTTGCCCGGGAAAATCTTGCTGTCGGCCGAGTCCATGACGAAACGGACGATTTTGCCATGCGGCACGTCATCCCGTTTGGATTCCTCGATGGCCGGGCGGTAATTCGGGCCAACGGAATAATCGCCATCGCCCAAGCCCGCCGCATACGGCGGCCAGTCCATCAGCGATGCCATTTCAGCCTTGTCGGCATCCGTCGCGGGCGGGCCGGCGGGACCACGGGCGGCCGGAGCCGATCCGCGAGCGCCGCGACGACCGCCGGCGGAGGCGCTGTCGGCGGCAGCGGCCGGCACGGCGACAACGGGTGACGAAGCCGCAGGGGCGGCGGTGGCGGAAGCAGCAGCCGGAGCATCGGCGGCAAAAATTGCCGTCGTGGAAGAGAGCAGGCCAACCAAGAGGCCATTGCGCAACAGGGTCGTTTTCATGGGGAGATTTTTTGGAGTGAGGCGGATTGACGCCAAAACAGTTATTTCGCCGGGGCGATGGGAAAGCCCTTCCAGACAAACTCGAGGGCTTGCGGGAGGGTTTGGGAAATGGCCTTGCTGTCGGTGTGAACTGATACTGAGAGGAAGTTGCTTTTTCGGGGGAGGGGAATACAAGGGGTGGGGGATGGGTGGGGGTTAATTAATTTTTAGATAGCGCCTTGGACGCGCAGGGCGATGGAGTGCTCGCTCGGCAGTTTGTCCGGCAGTTTAACCTGCAGGCCATGCTCGTCCTGCTTCCAATCCAACGGGCCCGGATTGCCCAGGAGGGAAACTTCGCGGATTTTTTTCCCGGCGAGTTGGGGTGAGTTGGTGGCCAGGCTTGAAATCACGGCACGGGGTTCGGCGGGGAGTGCAAGCAAGTAGGCATAAAGCGTATCCCCCTTGGTGGTGAAGCGAATGTCGGCCGCCGAATACTTAACCGCTTCGCCGGTGTCGCGCTTACCGCGAGCAGGGACCACGGCCGTGGAAGGGCCTTCGCCGTAGATCGTCCAGGGGCGCGTGGCAAAAATGCCCTCCCCATTCGGGGCCATCCATTGGGCAATGCCCTCCAGCACCTTGACTTCCTCCGCGTCGATGGTTCCTTCGCCGCGCACGGGAATGCTTAGCATCAGATTGCCGTTTTTGCTGACGATATCCACGAGCATTTGCACCACCTGCGCGGCGCTCTTGTATTGCTTTTGCTCGAAACGACTGCGCTTATAGTGCCAGGAGCCGATACACGTGTCCGTTTGCCAGGGTTGCGCTTCAGCACCGCCGGAGATGCCGTTTTCGATATCGAACACCAGGGCCTTGCGCCAGGCGGCATTGTTGCCGGTGAGGTCTTTGCCGGTCATCACGGCTTCCAAGGTTCCCTGGCGCGCCAAGTTCGTGTTGTAAAGGTAGGCGGCAATGCGCGGGCCCACGTCACTCGCCGGGTAGATGGGCATCACGGTGTCATCGAAATAAAGCAGGTCGGGTTGATATTTATCAATCAAGTCCACGATGCGGTTGAAATACTTTTCGCAATAGGCCGGGTCGAGCGGGGGCTTCCCCTCCTGCCTCCAATTGTATTGTCCGACTTCGTGATACTGCGCATAGAGATCTTGCGGATCCAGCCCCTCCCACCACAGGCCCTGGCCGTCCGCCTTGGTCAGGAGGCCGTCGTATGGCACGCCGGCATAGGGGCCCGTGGGATCGGCGCTTTGGGCCGCCTGGTACCAACTCCAGGCCCGGTCCCCGTGGCTGGAAATGCCGAAACGCAGTCCGGCCTCCCGCGCGGCCTTCATCCACCCGCCGAGGAGATCCTTCTTGGGGCCGATATTAACGCTGTTCCACGGCTGATACGTGGAATTGAAATTGTCAAAGTTGTCGTGATGGTGGGCCATCGCCGAGAAGAATTTGGCGCCGGCCCGCTTATAGAGGGCGAGCAGTTTCTCGGGCTCCCACTTGTCCGCTTTCCACTCGTTAATCACATCTTTGAAGCCAAACTTCGAGGGATGGCCGTAGTGCTGCAGGTGATACTTGTAAACCTCATGGTCTGGCAGATACATGTTTTGCGCATACCAATCGCCTTGTTCCGGCTGGCATTGCGGGCCCCAGTGCGCCCAGATGCCGAATTTCGCATCGCGATACCACTCGGGAATCTTGCACGCAGAAAGCGATTCCAGCGTCGGCTTGAACGGCCCGGCGGCCACCCCAAAGCCCGGCGGCGCAATAATGGCCGTGGGTGCGGGAGGCAGGTTTCGCGGGCGCACCGGAACACTGAGTGCAGGCACCTCGTTTTGGCCGTAGGTGGGGGGCAGGCAGAAGGCAGCGCCAGTGCCGGCCAGGAGTTTAATCGCCGTTCGACGTTTCATGAATGGTGGGGGTAAGAATTACTGAGAGGAAGTTGCTTTTTCGGGGGAGGGGAATACAAGGGGTGGGGGTTAACTAACAACGCCGTGACCGGTGACTGAATTTTTTCAAAATAAAGTAGAGTACAGATCTCCACGGACTCTCGTGTTCGCTGGTGTTTTTTTCTTTTGCTCATTGATCTCGCTGTATTTTTTAATCTATCCGGTTAGTAATGAAGCGAATGCTAAATCCACGACACAGGTCACTGCAGCAATGGGGTTTTTAATTTTCACTTTAACGTGTAGTTCATATGCTAAGGGGTATATGAATTCTGACAGTTATTATATTAGCATTGATGCCAAGCGAATCCAATGGCGAATTATCAATCAAGAATTTACCGTGAATATCAATGAGATTGAGCGATTCGAACTTCATAAGTCCGGGAACCTTGATGGGGTAAATATCATTTTAAAAGAGGGGGCTAGGACAATTCGAATTCCTGACAACTGCTTTTCGGGTAAATTCCGATCAGTTGAAATGGCTTTAAACCATGCCAGGCAAGTAAATGAAAATGAACCCACGCGCCAGCCCTAGCAGCGGAAGTGCCACGTGCCATTCTAACAAGTGTTCTGGTACTTTGTGCTTAGTGCTTAGTTCCCATCCATGCTCATCTGTGTAATCTGTAGTTAAAACTGATAGGAAGTTGCCTTTTCGGGGGAGGGGAACACAAGGGGGGGGTTAAGGGGGAGGGAGGAGGAAATGCTGAATGATGATTGCTGAATGTTGAAGTCGGCGCAGGAGAAGATTTCGTAATTGCGTTTCGTGCGCCAACTGCGCGCGGAGCGATACAGGACGGTGCGGGTGACGGGGCTCCAGGACATTTTTTCGAGGGCGAGCGGCCCACGCAGGAGATATTCGACGAGGCGCCGCCGGGCGGCGGTTCACCCATTCCGCGTGAATTCAAACACGGCGTAGCCTGCGAGCAGGTGCGGCCAGAAGGCGCACGGCGTCCGCCAGTCGCCCGCGAGAAAGGCCCGGCGCGTGACGTGCGCCCCGGCGGCGGCCACAAATTCCTCGAAGTCAGCCAGCGCCACGGGATTGCTCGGGCGGCTCTTGTACCACGGCTCGGGATACACTTCGTTGCGCACGCGATGGCCGTGCACGAGCATGTTCCAACGGTTGAGCCAAAAGCCGTGGTTCACAAAGCCGACCGCCACATGCTTCCCCAGCGCGAGCGCGCGTTCGAGCACGATCCACGGCTGGTCGAGCTCCTGCACCGTGCGCGAACACACCACCCAGTCGAAGGAATTTTCCGGGAAGAATGACAGCACGTCGAGAATATCGCCCTGATACGCCGGGACGCCATGGGCGACGCACGCGATGATTTTGTGCAAGTCGCTGTCCACGCCCACGACTTGGGCCTGCTTCACCTGCTGCAAATGCTGCAGCAGGAAGCCGCGCCCACAACCCAGGTCGAGCACGCGGCTGCCCGGCGCAATCCAGTCAGTCAGGATTTGCAAGTCCGTGTCCTGCTTGATCAAGTCGCGGCCGGAGGCGCCCGGCTCGGTGGCGGCCGGGACAGAAGCAGAAGTTTTGGCAGAGACCTCCATGAGGGGAGAATGCAGAAGGGAGAATGCAGAAGGGAGAAGGGAGAAGGTAGAAGGGAGAAGGTAGAAGGGAGAATGCAGAAGTCCGAGGACACTGCAATCTCCCTGCGCCGCCGACTCCGGGCCCACGTTCCTTCACTCCCGGCTAACCCAGCAGCAGCAACGCCGGAGTTTCCAGCAGCGTCGTCAGCGCCTGCAGGTAGCGCGCCGCCACCGCGCCGTCGATGACGCGATGGTCGCCGGAGAGCCCGATGGTCATGCGCCGGCCCGCCACCACCTGGCCGTGGGCGTTCACCACTGCGCGTTGCACCGTCGCGCCGACCGAGAGGATGGCCGCGTTCGGCGGGTTGATGATGCCGAAAAAGCCGGTGACGCCAAACATGCCGAGGTTCGTCACCGTGAATGTCGAGCCCATCATTTCGTCGGGCTTGATTTTTTTCGCGCGGGCCTTGCCGGCGAGTTCCTTGGCCTCGGCCGAAATCTGCCGGATGCTCTTGCTGTCGGCATTTTTGATGACGGGCGTGACGAGCCCATCCTCGAGTGCGACGCCAAACGCCAGGTGCACGCGCCCATGCCGCAGAATCGTTTCCCCCAGCCAGGAGGCATTCACGGCCGGCACGCGCCGTAACGCTTCCACCGAGGCTTTCAGCACAAAATCATTGACGGTGAATTTGCCGCCGCCTTTTTCCGCCGGTACATCAGCCAGGGCGGCATTGAGGCCCTCGCGCAAATCCGTGAGCGGGCCGGCGTCGATTTCCGTCTCCACGTAAAAATGCGGAATCTCGGTCTTGGACTTGAGCAGCAGCCGCGCGATGGTCGCGCGCATGTTGGAGACGGGATAGGGATCATCGTCACCCAGCGGCCCGCCTGCGGGCACAAAAGTCGCGGAAGCAGAACTGGCGGCGGCCACGGGCGCGGGCTTGCTGGCGGCGGCCAAAACATCCGCGCGCACGATGCGTCCGCCGGGCCCGGAACCCGTGAGGCCCGCGAGCGCCACGCCCTTTTGCTCAGCCATTTTTTTCGCGAGCGGCGAAGCTTTGATGCGCGCGCCGGGAGCGGAAGGAGCGACGGATTTTGGACTGGAAGATTCGACCGGTGCTTTGGGCGCGGCCGCCACCGGCGCCGGGGCCGGGGCTTTCGGAGCCGGCGTAGGCGCAGCCGTAGCTTTTTTCGCCGGCGCCGCAGTCACGGGCGCAACAGCCACGGCCGGGATGGCTTCACCGGGCTTGCCGACGGCGCACATTGGCGCGCCCACGGGCACCTGCCCACCGGCGGCGACAAAGTGTTTCAACACCACGCCCGCGGCAAAATTTTCGACCTCCATGGTGGCCTTGTCGGTCTCGACCTCGCAGAGCATGTCGCCGGGGGCGACTTTGTCGCCCTCCTTCTTCAACCACTTGATCAGCGTGCCCACGGTCATGGTGTCGCTGAGCTTCGGCATTTCGATGATTTCGGCCATGCAGTGATTATTAGACGAAAGTGCCCGCGAAAGGCAAAGGGGAATATTGCGGCCTCAGGCCCGGGGGCAGTCCGGCCGTGAAGCACCGGGTGCGCGCAGGCTTAAGCCTTGTCAAGCCGGGCCCGCAAATATATGACAGTTTCCGCTCTTGCTCAATACTTCCACTCCCATGCTCGCTCTTTTCCGCTCTCGTTTTTCCCTGGTCGCGCTGGCCCTTTTGCTGCTCAGCGGGTCGCGCCTCGCAGCCGATCTATACACCGTCGTGGAGTTGCCGCCTTTGGATGGCGGCACCTTCACCACCGCCGCGGCGATGAATTCGTCCGGCAACATTGTGGGCACCAGCGATGATGGAGACGGCAACACGCACGCGGTTTTGTGGCGGGTGAACACCACCACCGGCAATGTCACTGACACCCTTGACCTGGGTGTTCTCGCCGGGGGCAATAACAGTGCGGCTTTGGCCGTCAATGCCACGGGTGTGGTCGTCGGCAACTCGGAGGTTCTAGTCATGGGCAATATCACCACGCACGCAGTGAAGTGGGCCGTGGATGGCGCCGATATGATTATTGCCACAGATTTGGGCACGCTGGACCCCATGAACGACGCGGCCTCAAGTTATGCCCGGAACATCAATTCCAGCGGTATTATCGTGGGTTCTAGCACCAACCCGAATGGTTACGAGCACGCCTTCATTTACAATGGCACCATGACCGACCTGAATGGCCTGGACGTAAATAGCGATGGGGCCGCGACCGGCATCAATGCCTCCGGGCAGCTTGCCGGCTGGGGTCAGACCATATTGGGACCCCGCGCCTATCGCTTGATTGGCAACACGACCACGGAGCTGCCCACGCTGAGCTTGGATACCTTTACGCATACCATCAATGCGAACGGCACCATGGTGGGAGAATCCGACTTAACTCTCCACCATACCCACGGTGTCTACTGGACCTTTTCCGGCAACACCGGCACCATCCATGATATCGGCCTGTTGGACCCGACGGACGAGCAAAGCGCCGCGCTGGACCTCAATGACGCTGGGGTGATCGTGGGCAACGACGATGATGTGGACGGTTTCGAGGTCGGGGTTATTTTCAAAAATGGCAATCTCACCGACTTGAACACCCTCATCGGCGATTCGCTCTGGACCCTGGGCACGGCCAATGCCATTGACTCTCACGGACTTATTGTTGGCGACGGCACCAATCCTGATGGTGATGGCCGTGCTTTTCTGCTGGTGACGGTGCCCATCGTCTCGCCGTCCGTCAAGACCCAGCCGGTCAGCACCACGGTCGTCAAGGGCAAGAACGCGATATTTACCGTGAGCGCCACCGGCGACGCCCCGTTGTCTTACCAGTGGTTTAAGGACAACCAACCCATCGCCTCCGGCGGCACGAGCGCGACGCTCACCCTCACCAAGGTCGCCACGACGGCGGCCGGCAAATATAAAGTCGTGGTCAGCAACCCGGGCGGAAATGTCACCAGCAGTACTGTCACCCTCACCGTGCTGGCTTCGGCCACGCTGCCCAAGATCACCACCCAGCCCAAAGCCGTGAGCACCAAGAAAAACGGCACCGCCACGTTCACGGTCAAGGCCACGGGTACCGCGCCGCTGAAGTATCAGTGGCAAAAGAACAGCGTCAACCTGGTCAACGGCGGCCAGATTTCCGGCGCCACCACCGCCGCGCTGAAAATTTCCAAAGTGACAACGGCGAATAACGCGAAGTACCGCGTCATCATCTCCAATCCCGCCGGCACTGTCACCAGTGCCGCCGTCGCCTTGAAGGTGACGTAGGGTTAAAAAGGTGGAACGCGCGCTCCGTGCGCGTTTTCAAGTACGATCAAGCGAGCGCGGAGTGCTCGCTCCATCTGAAGTGAGGCAGCGCCCGCCCTCCCTTGCGCGTTGACCCCTCGGCCCCGTTCTGCTAGCCTGAACGGCAACATTCCGTGAAATACACGGTCCAGGGTCGGGTTCGTATCTACTACTCTTAATGCTGCGGGGAAAATCATGGCCCGGCCGGGCTTGGAAGCGAAAGCTGTTGCTGGGTTTTTGCGCGTTGACGGCCAGCGCCTCGCTGTGGGCTCAGGTTCCCGCGCAGCCGGGTTTGGGCCTGCGTCCGCCGACTGCCGCCGAGCGTGTCTGGATGGACAAAAACATGCCGGTGACCGACAAGGTGCAGTTGAACAGCCTCGGCGTGCAGCGTGTCAACGGTTGGCGGGCGGAGCGCGGCTTGCCGCCGGTGGACGTCACGCCGGTGCCCGTCGGCTCGGAGAACATTCCGAAAATTCCCGATCCGACCGCGCTCATCACCTCCAACAACCCGAAGACGGCCACAGTCACGGCGAGCGGCGCGGGTGCGGGCGGCGTGGCCACGGCAAATTTGCCCGCGTCGGTGGACAACAGCCTGCTCAATTGCTTTCCGCCGGTGCGCAGCCAGGGCTCGCTCGGCTCGTGCGCGGCTTTTTCCAGCACCTATTACGTCGCCACGCACATGACCGGCCTGGCCCGCGGCTGGAACAATCGCGACAACACCGACAACTCCCGCAAGTTTTCCCCCAAGTGGACCTACAATTTCGCCAACGACGGCCAGGACAACGGCTCGTGGTTCACCACCAACATCGACGTGATGCTCAAGCTCGGGATCGCGACCTGGGCGGATTTTCCCTACGCGGGCAGCCCCGCGCCGAACACCAATTATCGCGCCTGGGCGCTCGACTCCACCACTTGGCGTGACGCCGTCAATTACCGCATGGCCCAGGCCGGCCGCGTGCAGAACATCGACACCGACGCCGGGCAGGCCAACGTCAAGGCCCTCCTCAATAATGGCTACCTCATCCTCTACGCCACCGATATTTACGGCTGGCAGTTCACTCAATTTTCCAACGACCCCAGCACCACCGCCGATGACGCTCTCGTGGGCCGCAAAGTCTGTTACATCGCGAAGTCCAGCAGCAGCGGCCACGCCATGACCATCGTCGGTTACGACGACAACGTCTGGACTGACATCAATAAAAACGGCAAGGTGGATCCCGGGGAAAAGGGCGCGTTTAAAATCGTGAATTCCTGGGGCACCAACTGGGGCCTGCTCGATGCCAACAACAATTATGTGACGGTCAGTACGGATGGTTTTGCCTGGATTGCGTACGATGCCTTGCGCGGCACCTCCGCCGTCACCGGCGCCGACAATTCCAACCGCGCCGGCAGCGACGACCCCTACCACACCGCCTTCTGGGGCAACGAAGTGTATTGGGTCACGGCCCGCCCGGCCTACGCGCCGACGCTCCTCGCGCAGTTCACTTTCAGCGCACCGCGCCGGTCGGACATGGGCATCACGCTCGGTGTGTCGAACACCAGCACCACGACGCCCCAGACTTATTTTCCCACGACCACGAATTACGGCTGGCAGGGCAGTTTTGGCGACGACGAAGCATTCCAGAATCTGGGCGGCAGTTTCGGGCTCAACGGCTTGTCGGCGAACACCACCACCGGCACTTTTGTGATGGATTTGACGGATTTGGCCCTCGACGGCACCAACCGTTACTATCTCGAAATTGACGACACCCGTACCGGCAGCGCGACCCACGTCACGGATTTCCGCATTTTGTCGCCCTCGGGTGCCGTGCTCGCCGTGGCCAATGCCAGCACCGGCATCCCGCTGAGTGCGGACAACGCCATCCTGCGGGGGTACGCGGACGTGAGCACGAGCATCTCGGGCTCGCCCGTTCTCACCAGCGCCAACGTGACCAACGGCGTCGTGGGCCAGCCTTTCACTTTTAACATCACGGCCACGAATTCACCCACCGCGTTCACCGCCACCGGCCTGCCCGACGGTCTGGGCATCAATGCCACCACGGGCGTCATCGCGGGCACGCCCACGCAGGCGGGCAATGCGACCGTTGGCTTGAGTGCCAGCAATGCCAGCGGCACCGGCACGGGCAATGTGACCATCACCATCGCCGCCGCGCTGGTGAACCCGCCCGTCATCAACAGCGCCACCACCGCCGGCGGCAACGTCGGCGTCGCTTTCAATTACACCATTACGGCCACCAATTCACCGACGGGCTTCAACGCGGCGAACCTGCCGCCTGGTCTGACGGTGAACACGACCTCCGGCCTGCTTAATGGCACGCCCACGCAGGCGGGCAATTTCTCCGTCACCCTTTCCGCCTCCAATTCCGGCGGCACCGCCACGCGCTTGCTCGCCGTGAATATCACCGCCGCTTCCGCCGCCGCACCCGTGATTACCAGCGCGGACTCGGGCGGCGACGTGAGCGGCAGCGCCTTCACCTACCGCATCACGGCGACGAATGCGCCCACGTTATTCGGGGCCATCGGCCTGCCCGACGGTTTGACGCTCGACTCCGCCACTGGCGTGATCTCCGGCACTTTGCCCACCGCCCGCGTGTATGTGGTTACGCTGAGCGCAACCAATGCATCCGGCACCGGCTACAAAACGCTCGTGCTCACGGTCACCGGCGACAGCAGTTTCGCGCCATCCAACGACGCCTTTTCCAACCGCATCGGGTTGACCGGCGGCAACGCCAGCACCACGGGTTCGAATGTCAACGCCACCGCTGAAAACGGCGAACCCAACCACGCCGGTTACGCGGCCGGCCAATCCGTCTGGTGGAGCTGGACTGCTTCTTCCAACGGCACGGTCGTCATTACCACGGACGGCAGCGATTTCGACACGGTGCTGGCGGTCTATACCGGTTCCGACGTCGGCGCGCTCACACCCGTCGCCGCGAATGACAACAACGCCGGCGGCCAGACGAGCACGGTCGCGTTCACGGTGCAAGCCGGCGTGGCCTATGCCATCGCGGTGGATGGTTATGGTGGCGCCACGGGCGACATCGCGCTCGCCGTCAATTTCACGCCCGCCACGGTCGCCCCCGCCAACGACAAATTCGCCAGCCGCCTCACGTTGACCGGTAACACCGTCAGCACCACGGGCACGAATGTCGGCGCCAGCAAGGAAACCGGCGAGCCCACGCACGCGGGTTCGGCCGCCGCGAAATCCGTCTGGTGGACGTGGACGGCCCCGGGCAACGGCACCGTCACTCTCGACACCATCGGCAGCGATTTCGACACCGTGCTCGCCGTTTACACCGGCACGGCCGTAGGCGCGCTGACCTCGGTGGCCGAGGACGACCAGAGTGGCGGCGACAACACCAGCAAGGCCACGTTCACTGTCGTCAAGGGCAAGGTTTATCAAATCGTGGTGGACGGATTCCAGGGCGCTGCCGGCGTGATTAATTTACATCTCGTATTTGCTTCCGGCGCCGCGCCCGCGAATGACAAATTTGCCGCCGCGATTGTCCTCACCGGCGCCAGCAACACGACCACGGGCTCGAATCTCCGCGCCACGGCGGAACTCAACGAGCCCGCCCACGCCGGTTTCGCCGCCCACAGTTCCGTGTGGTGGAAATGGACTGCTCCGACCAGCGGCGTCGCCACGATCGATACCATCGGCAGCGCCTTTGACACCGTGCTCGCCGTGTACGTCGGCAATACCGTCGGGGCCTTGACGCCCATTGCTTCCGATGACGACAGCGGCGGCAACCGCACGAGCCGCCTGCAATTTGCAGCCAAGGCCGGCGTCACCTATCGCATCGCCGTGGACGGCTACGCCGGCGCCACCGGCAGCATTCAATTGCACGCGAGCATTTCCAACGGTTCGCCCAATGACACTTTTGCCAACCGCGCGACGCTGAGCGGCAACAGCGCGGCGGTCGTCGCTTACAATGTGAATGCCACCGCCGACGCCAACGAGCCCGACCACGCCGGCAACCCCGCGTCCAAATCGCTCTGGTGGACGTGGACGGCCCCGACCGATGGCTCCGTCACCGTCTCCACCGCCGGCAGCGATTTCGACACCGTCATGAGCGTCTATACCGGCACGGCCCTCGGCAATCTGACAGTCGTCGCCGAAAATGACGATTACGGCTCCGCCTCCACCAGCCAGGTTACGTTCTTCGCTACGGCCGGCCTCGTTTATCAAATCGCGGTGGACGGCTACAAGGGCGCCACCGGCCAGGTGAATTTGACGCTGACGCAGACGCCGGGCGAAGATTTGTACGCCACCGATTTTGAATCCTTCCCGGCCGGGCTCGACCAGATTGACGGCGTCGATGGCTGGACGGTGATTGATCCGCTGAGCGGCAACACCGTGACCGGTGGGTTGACCGGCATCTTGCAGGGTTTCCCGGGCCAGGGCCAGGCGGGCTGGGTCGGTTACAATACAGGCAGCACCGACGTCGATGCCTTTCGCCCGGTCAATTACAGCCCGCCGTCGGAGGACCTCGCCCACCTGCGTTTCAGCCTGGATTTGGCCGTGTATGATTCCGCCGACAAACTTTACGACGATTTTGAAATGGTGCTCTACAGCGCGAACGGCACCTGGCTCGGCGGCGTGGACTTCAGCAACGCCGACCTCCACGTTTACCGCGACGACGGCGGCAACACTTCCGCCGCCTTGCATGACACCGGCCTCACGTTCAAGAACGGCCAGCATTACGTGCTGACCATCGACCTGAATTTGTGGACGAACACCTGGTCCGCGCGCCTCGACAATACCGTGCTGTTCACCAACCAGCCCATCACGGTCGAGGCCTCGGCCCCGCTGTCCGTCGGCGATCTGGATTTGTACCAATACCGCAACCGGGACAACGCCACCACCGGCGATAATTATCTGCTGTTCGACAATTACCGCCTCACGCTGCTCGCCGCGCCGGAGATTACAAGTTCGCTGACCGCCTCCGGCATTGTGGGCGAGCCCTTTAATTACACCATCACGACGATTGGCAATCCGCAGTCGTATTCCGCCACGGGCCTGCCGGACGGGCTCATGCTCGACACGGGCTCCGGTATTATTACCGGCACGCCGACGCTCGCGGGCTCATATCCCGTCGTGCTCGGTGTGGCCAACAGCCTCGGCAACAGCACCGCCAATCTGACCGTGAACGTGCTCGGCGCCCCGCCGGTGATTACGAGCGCATCCTCCGCGCAAGGTCAGGTCGGCGTGCCCTTCAATTATGCGATCACGGCCTCGGGCGACCCCACGTCGTTCACCGCCACGGGTCTGCCGGACGGCCTCGCGGTGAACACCACCACAGGCGTGATATCCGGCACGCCCACGGTGTCCGGGTTGGTCACGATTTCCCTGAACGCCTACAATCCCGGCGGCAGCGGCGCGGCCAGCCTCGCGCTCACCCTCCTGCCCGGCCCGCCGGTCATCACCAGCGCCGACAGTGTCACCCTCATTGCTGACGAGCCTTTCTCCTACACTATCACCGCCGACGGGCGCGTGGATTCCTATTTTGCGGACGATCTGCCCGATGGGGTCGCGGTGGACCCCGACACCGGCGAAGTTACGGGCCTGCTCGCGGCCGGCAATTACACTTTCACGGCCGGCGCCGCCAACACCGGGGGCAACGACACGCTTGCCGTTTCGCTCATCGTCACGGACCAGCCCTTCATAGACCAGCCGCCCGCCGCGCTCGTGCGCAAGGCCGGCCAGGCCGCCGTGTTCACCGTCGCCGCCGACGGCACCGGGACGCTGTCGTACCAATGGCAGCGCAACGGCGGCAACCTGACCAACGGCGGGCGCATCGCGGGCGCGACCTCCGCCACCCTCACCATTTCCGGCCTCACTTCGAGTGATAAGGGAACCTACAGCGTGATAATCACCAACGACCATGGCCAGATTATTTCCGGCGGCGTGGCCTTGACCGTCCAGCTTCCGCCCTCCATCACCACGCCGCCGTCCGCCGCCACGCTCGCCCGCGGCAAAACCGCCACCTTCAAGGTCACCGCCGCCGGCGACCAGCCCCTGTCCTTCCAATGGCAGCGCAACAACGCCAGCCTCGCCAATGCCGGCAACGTCTCCGGCGCGAAGACCGCCACCCTGACCATTAAGAAAGTCACCCTCGCCAACGCCGGCAACTACCGCGTCGTCGTCACCAACAGCGTGGGCTCCGCCACCAGCGTGACCGTGAAATTGACGGTGAAGTGAAGAGCGCAAGGGAAAAGGTGTTAGGTAAAAGGTGAAAAACCTGCGGAATATCTAAGTAGGCTAGTAGATGCAGGGTTTCCATTTTGCATTCGAACGGATGGCCCTTTACTGTATCCCCCATGGCCCGCGAGGATTTGTCCATTTTGCGCACCGAAAAGAAACCGGCTTATCCGATTGAGGGGCCGTTGCGCGAATACCTCGTCCGCTGGGGCCGGGAGGAGGCTCTGCCGGTCACGTACAACGAGCTGACTCGATTCACCGAGGCCGCGCCCTTGCTTGACAGTTCCGGCCGCGATACGCTCTGGGAGTCCGTCATCTACCCGCGCGAGCAGATGACCGTCCTGCACCAGGGCTTGAAGGAAATTTACGCGTTGATGCAGGCCGTCGGCAGCGTCTCCGTGATGGAGCACTTGTACGTGGACCGCATCGACTACTGCACCTTCGGCAACAGCAACCCGTTTCGCGTCCGCATCGTCAACGCCTACAACGACAATTTTGACCACTTTTATGTGAAAAAGGCCGATGCCTCCCGCATCTTCGGCCTCGAGCTCGAGCACCTGCTCTCCCCGAACCGCCTGCACTTTCTCACCTGCCGCGACACGCTGGTCGAAGAGCATGTGGCGGGCATTCCGGGCGATGTTTTCATCCAGCGCTGGCTGCACGACCCGAATGTTTCCTCCGTGCGCCTGGCCAAGGAGCTGGTAAAATTCAACGAGCGCTGCTTCGTGCGGTTGCTGGGCGACATGCGCGCGTACAATTTCGTCGTCGTGCTGGTGCCGGATTTCGAGGGCGTGCAGGTGCGCATTCGCGCGATGGATTTCGACCAGCAGTCGTACAACGGCCGGATGAAGTTTTACCTGCCCCAGTTTTTTAAGGACAATCTCGCGCTGGCCGAATACTGCATGAAGCGCCTCAATCCCCAGACGGCCCGCCAGTATCAGCGCGAGGAGCAGGCCTTGATTTTCCGGCGCGCGGAAATCGAGCGCGCCCGCGTCGGCCAGCTTCTGGTCGCGATGGAGTCCGCGGAAATCGCCCCGCCGGCGAAAGTGCGGCAACTGGGCGGCGAGCTGGCCGAGCACCACCAGAACGTCCGCTTCGCCCAGGGCCGCTCGATGGGGGCGCTGGTGCGCGAGAGCCTGCACACCATGAGCCAGCAGTTCGTCGAGCGCACGGGCCACACCGAGCCCAACCCCTTTGGGCGGGAAAGCTAAAGTCCCATCCCGGCGGGAACCAACCACCCCGCCGCCGGTCTTTGGGAAAGCCGCCGTCTGGTAGCGTCCCATTTCACCTGAAACTTGACGGCGGTCTGAGGGCGGCCCGCCCAACCCCGGGCAAATTTTTGGTAGGGCGCGCTGCCCTCAGCGCGCCGTTCCATCTTGGAACACCACCCGCCGTCCAAAAGGCTTGCACGCTCCGGCGTTTTGGCGTACCCGTGTACCTTCGTCACCATGAAGTTCGTCCGCCGCTTTCTCTTTTGCGCACTGCTCATCGCCGGCCTCGGCTGGGGCCGGGCCGATGCCATTGTGAATCCCCTCCTGGCGCGCTACGCCGGGCGTTATTTCATCGTGGTGCGCTCGTTCAACAACTCGTTTGTCTTTGGCGGCACATTCCGGGTCTTTTCCAGCGGGGCCGTGCGCGGCACCATGTATGACCGGCTCAATCTGCCCCTCAAGATCAACAGCCACATCGACACCACGGGCCGCTTCGTGGCGAACCTCATCATCGGTTCGAAGATCAACACCCTCTCGATTGGCATTACCTCCACTGGCCAGACCGTCGGGCGCGACGAAATCAGCCTTTCCCCCTCGACCGGCCACAAGGACGACAGCTTCTTCAACCGCGCCGGCCTCTATCGCGGCAAGACCAACGACGGCCGCCAGATGGTCATCGTCATTGAGTTGAACCGGCGCATCTCCGGCTCGTTCGAGCAATCCATCGGCATTTTCCAACCCTTGTATGGCGGCGCCTCGATTGCCGGGGGCAACATTCGCTCCTACCTTTCCGTCACCAAATTCCAGGCGACCTTTGTCGGCATCAATAAAATCACCGGCACCTGGACCCAGGCCGTCTCCAAGGGCGTGACCCTGACCGGCACCTTCAATCTCAAGCGCCAGCCCCCGCAGTAAGGCGAAACTAAACGACGGAAATGAGCTGGCCGGAATTTTATTGAGGGGAGGAGAAGGCAACGGGTGGGCAGAGGTGAATCAATCGCCCAAATTGCCAGGGCTTGCCCTGATACTTCGGACAGGGATTAGGGGTAATGATTACTACTACTGCGGAATTTGCTTTTGTTGGAGAGGGGACTACAAGGCTGGGGGTTAACTCATAGAACCGCCCGCACCCGATGGCTCCGGCGAAGGGTTCGGCACTCGGCCGGATTTTGCAATCATGACTTGGCCGGCAGAAAACCCAGCTCCCGCAAAAAGCGGTCAACGGTCGGCTTCCACGCTGCGACGTCGTTAAAGTAGTTGTGTCCGTCGTCGCCGCTTGGTGGCGCGGCCACAAAAGTGGCCTGCCCGCCCGCGGCGGTAAAACCGTCATACAGGCGGCGGGCCAAAGCCGGGCCAAAAAAGTGATCGTTCTGACTGTAAATCCATAGCTCCGGCACCGGCCGGCTCGCCTTGCCATAACGCGCTGCGGCAAGAATCAATTGACTTTCGTTGCACACCGTATCCGGCCCGTTCGAGCCCCGCCCGCCAGCAAAACTCACCACCCCGCGCACGCCCCCCTTCGTCGCCGCCGCCAGCGACGCCCATCCGCCCGCCGACACCCCCATCAAGACCACCCGCGTTGCATCAATTTCCTGGCGCTGCGAAATCACCGCAATCGTGGCATCAATGTCCTCGGCCCCCGCCAAGCCGGCGCCATAATAATCCGGCGATGGGCAACTGCCATAGCCCTCGGCCCAAACGCCATGGCCACCATACCCCCGGCGTATCGGCACCGCCACCGCGACCCCGCTCGCCGCGTACGCCTCCGCCTGCGCCTGCATCGTGTGGGCCCCGTAATTGACTCGCTCCGCGGCGTTCCGCGGACTGCCATGCGACAAAACCAGCAGTGGAAATGGTCCCGCCCCCGCGGGTTCGTATAAGTAGACGTTGATCTCCGTCTGCTGGACGCTGACCTTCAGCGTGGAAATTTCCAACCGGGGCTCCTGCTTCTCGCACGAAATCGTGAAAATCAATAATACCAGCGCCAAAAACCTTCCCAAAAACAAAACGATGGGACGAAGCTTTTGCATCGAGCTCAATGCGGTCGGAAGAAGAAAGTTAAAATATTTCGTTTTGCCTTACACCGATTTTCCGTGGGCCTGGCGACTGCGGCGTTCGACCCAGTCCATGATCGCCTCGTCGTTGGCCTCGTTTTGCCAGACGACGCGCAAGAACTCCGCCGGGTGGATGTCGTGCTCGCGCAGAAAATTCCGGTCGCCCCCGCAGGAATACATTATGTCGGGCGACAATTCGCCGCGCAATTTGGCCTTCGCCTTGGGGATGATGCGCGGCAGCCAGCGCAGGCCGCGGGCTTGCGCGTCCTTCGCGGGTAGGGTGGCGGGGTCGAGTTGCCGGCCCGTGCGCTTCCCCTTTTGCACTTCGAGAAAATAACTGCGCCGAAGATCGTGGATCGCGGCAAACGTACCGTAGTCCGGCTCGCCGCCGTTGTTGTAATCCTCGGCAAAGTCGTACACCTCCTGCGGCGTCAGGCCGATGGATTCCAGAAAGGCGGTCTCCTCGGGCGTGAAAAAGGCCGCGGCGCCGCGCTTGCCGGTGCCGTACAAACGCACGGCCTTTTCCCACACGGTGTGCAAAATCGTGGAGTAATTGTAGTGCTTCATGGCCGGTCAAATTTACCGCCGCCGGCGTTGCCGGTTGCGGCCGCCGTCGCGGTTGCGCTGGCCTTCGCGCGGTTGTTGTTGCGACCGCTGGGGCGCGGCCGGCCTCGGACCCTGCCGCCGCGGCGGCGCGGAGGGCCGGGAGGACGGCGGGCCGCCCGGGCGCTTGGCCGCACTGCCGCCTTCGGCCACCACGCGAAAATCAATCTGCCGCTTGAACCGGTCCACCCGCAGCACTTCCACCAGGATTTCCGACCCCAGCGCGAAGCGCCGCTTCGTGCGCCGCCCGGAGGCTTCCAGCCCGTCGCCGGACACAAAATACAAATCGTCCGCAATCGAGGAAAATGGCACAAAGCCGTAAGCCATCGATTCGCTGAGTTCGACAAAAAAGCCGTGGTTGCGCACGTCGGTGATGCGCGCGCGGAAGGGCAGGCGGGGTTCGCGTTTCGCTTCGCGCTCGAAAAACTCGAGCAGTTTCAGCTTCACCGTTTCGCGCTCGGCGTCGGTGCTGTTGCGCTCCGTCAGGCTCAAGTGCCGGCCCAATTGGTGCAATTCCGCCTGGTCGTACCGCGTGACCGCCGCGCCGGAGGTGTGGCCCTGGCGGGCGAGAAACGCGTCGAATATCCGGTGCACCACGAGGTCCGAGTAGCGGCGAATCGGCGAGGTGAAGTGCGCGTAAAACTTTTTGAACAGGCCGTAGTGGCCGTCCACGCTCGCGCGGTAGCACGCCTGCTTGAGGCTCCGCAAAAACTGCGTCTTCAGCGCGTAGCCCTGCGGGTGGCCCTTGATTTTTTCCAGCAGGCGGACGACTTCGCGGCGCTGGGTGAGGTCGCCCGCGACCACGCCAAACGTCGCGAGGTGGTCGCGCAATTCATTCAGCTTCTCCGGGTCGGGCTGGTCGTGCACGCGCGAGAGGAACGGCAGGTTCACCTCGTGCAGCGCGCGCGCGACGGCCTCATTTGCCATCAACATGTATTCTTCAATCAACTGGTGGCTCTCGTCGTTCTTGATCACTTCGAGGCGGTCGGCGTAACCGTCGGCATCGACAAAAATTTTCACCTCGGGAAAGTCGAGGTCGAGGCTGCCTTTTTCCATGCGGGCGTGGCGCAATTGCGCGGCGAAACCCCACAAGGTCCGCGTCGCGTCGCGCAACTCCATCAACTCGGCGTCGGTGAGCTCGGCCAGCGCCCGGCCCGTGGCGCCGGTGCTGTGCGCCGCCGGCAGCGGCAATGCCCGAATGATTTCGAGGTCATCCTCCTTGAGCATCGCGTACGCCTGCCGGTACGTCATGCGCTTGCGGCTGCAAATCACCGTGTTGGCATAATGCGTGTGGCGGATGCGCCCCGCGGCGGTGAAGGTGAAAAACACGCTCTTGGTCAGGCGGTCCTTGGCCTCGACCAGGCTGCACAGGCCGTTCGACAGCGCGTGCGGCAGCATCGGAATCACGCAACCCACGAGGTACGTCGAATTCCCGCGCCCGCGTGCGTCACGGTCCAGCGCCGTGCCGGTCCGCACGTACGCACCCACGTCCGCAATGTGCACTCCTATGCGCCATTCGCCGTTCGGCAGCGGCTCGAGCGAGAGCGCGTCGTCGAAATCCTTCGCGTCATCCGGATCGATGGTGAACGTCAGCAAATGCCGGATGTCCTCGCGGCCCGTGCGGTCGCGCGGGCGCACTTCCGTCGGCAGCGCGGCCACTTCATGCACCACCGCCTCGGGAAATTCGGGATGCAACTTGTACTTGTGCAACACCGCCTTGAACTCCGCGCCCGGCGAGTGCGTCGGGCCCAGATTTTCAATGATTTCCCCCACCGGGTTGAGGTGCCGCTGGGTCCATTCCTGCAAGCGCACGATGACTTTGTCGCCGGGCTTCGGTGGCGGAAAGACGGAGACCTTGGCCGGATCGGCCACAAGAATATTTTGGACGATGCGGGGATCGTCGGGAATCACGTGCCAGAACTGGTGGTCGCGGCGCAACGTGCCGGGCAAGGTTTCCGTGGAGCGTTGCAGAATGCGAATCACCCGGCCGAGCCGGGGCGGACCTGCGCCGCGGGCGGCTTCCACGCGCCAGGGCTTTGGGCGCTTGTTCTCGCGCACGAGCACGCGGTCGGCGTGGAGCGCCGTGCCGGTGTCCTCGGCCGGAATGTGCCAGGGCTCGCCGCCCACCGGCGTGCCGTCCGCCTTCTCCGGGAAAAACAGGGCCGCGCCGCTTGGGCGGAATTTAATGACCCCCGTGCCCAGGTCCGCATCGTGCGGGATAACGTATTGGTCCTGCTTCACCTTGGCCACGAGGCCCTGGTTCAGCAAATGATGGATGAGCGGGCGGAGCTTTTTGGCCTCGCGCGCATCGAGCTTGAGCGTGTCGCCCAGTTGCTCAACGCGCATGGGGGAATAGTCGGGCTGCCGGAGCAGCGCCAACAGGCGGTCTTCGAGGCTGGGGCGGGCGGGATCACCGGCCGGTTCGCGGGCGGGAGGATTGGTTTCGTCGGGACGACTCATGAAAAGGAAAGGTGAAAGTAAGCAGGGAGCAGGAAATGAAAAATGAAATTTGGAAATGCGAAACGGAAAATGAAATTGAAAATGTAAATACTGCAGGTAGGGACGCCTCTCCGAGGCGTCCGCACTGTAGAAATACAGCACGCAGAAGTATACCACTACCTTATATGCAGACTTAGTACCACCACCAAACGCGAGGCCGGTCCGGAGGGTGGAGCGGGAGTCCCGCGTCCGCGGGCCAAAACGGAGGCAACCGCGCCCGCAGTGTCCACTCCTTCCGAGCCATTACGCAAACACCGGCGGCGTGCGCTGCTCGTCCGCGTCGATGTAATCGAAAAAAGTGAGGATGGGCGGTTGCCGGTTTTCGAAATGCGATTCCTGGATGCGCGTCCGCAGCCGCGGGGCGGCGCCATCGCGCCAGCCGCGCTTGACCATGAAATCATTCCAGTCCTCGATTTCATCCTTGGACGGGTTGCGGCCATTTTTCACGCACCAGGCAAAAACGTCCTCGTCGGTGCCGCCCGCCAGCGTGCGCTGGCTCAACTCGGCGTACTTCACGCCGAGAAACGCGCAGCAGCGGGCGTCAAAGCCGGTGCCGAGATTCTCGTGGTAGGCGGACGGCAGGGTTTTGGCCGCGTGCAGGCGGATCTTGTCGAGCATGCGGGCCAGGTAAACCAGGCCGCCAAGTTTGTCATAGGGACTGCGGGGGAAACGGTCATTCATGGGCAAGGGCTCAAGGTAGCACAATTTTGCCAAAGGGAAAGGAAGAAGCGGAGATGGGAAGGCGACTGAGGAGGGAAATAAGGAGGCCGTTGAATTTAGATGCAAATAGTTGGCTAAAATGCCCCGCAGGCCTCAGGCGTCGTCTCTAATCAGCAATTCCCCGTCCCCTCAGCCCCTTCCGTCGCCTCAGTGCCCTCAGTTACCCTTCTTCCCCGCCTGCATTAAAACGCTTGCCTCGCCCGCCGCCCTTTGCTTACATCAACGGTTTTCCATTTTCTCTTCCCATGAAAGCGACCATTAAGACCCAAGGGCGTCAGTTCATCGTCACCGAGGGCGACATCCTGATTGTAAACCGGTTTCCCAACACCCAGGCGGGTGACGCCGTGGAAATTGGCGACGTGCTGCACGTGGGCGAGGGCGACGCCGCCCGCATCGGTACCCCGTTCGTCACCGGCGCCTCCGTGTCCGCCCGTGTCCTCGAAAACAAGCGCGGCGACAAGGTCGACATCTTTAAGAAAAAGCGCCGCAAGCACTACGAGCGCCGCCGCGGCCACCGCCAGGAACTCTCCGTCATCAAAATCGAAACCATCAAAGCCTAGGCCGGCCTCGGGCACTTTGTTTTTTACCTTAAACTTTCCACTTTAAACCTCGTTTCGTCATGGCACATAAAAAAGGGCAGGGCACTTCCAAGAACGACCGCGACAGCCGCAGCCAGCGCCTCGGCGTCAAGAAATACGGCGGCGAATTCGTCCTCGCCGGCAACATCATCATCCGCCAGCGCGGCACCCGCATGCGCCCCGGCGACAATGTCGGCATCGGCCGCGACCACACTTTGTTTGCCACCGCCGACGGCACCGTGAAATGGGACGCCGCCAAGCGCCGCGTCCACGTCCTTGCCGAAGTCGCCGCGAATTAGTTCGCGCGGAATAGTTTGGCCTGGCGCAATTTTAGCGCTTGGGCTTTGAGGCTGGCTGCGTTCACCAAGGCCGGCCTCGTGGTCTTTAATTGTTTTAGGGTGTCTGTCCCATTCTGGGATAACGGAAGCCGTTGGGCACCCCGTCCGCATTTTCCATGACAATCCCGCCGCCGATGCCCACGTTGGCCAAGAGATCGACCGAGGCCTGATTGAGATCCCGCAATATGCGCAGCCGATAGCCGCTGATGTCTCCCAGTTTCGGTTCCTTGTTTTTGGGGTCATTGCTGACCACCAACTCATTCTGGGCCTCGCGCAAGGCCAGGTAGGCCGCCAGTTTTTGCGGGACCTTGGTCAAGGCGGGCGAGCCGGTTTCCACGTGGAGAATATAGACATTCACCGCTTTGCTTTGCGCCGGCCGCGAGGAGAGCAAAACCGAATCCGAGTGCGAATTCACGAACGCCAGCGCGGCGGCCGTGTCGGTCAGGGCCGTATTCATGGAGGCAATCGCTTTGGCCATGGTCGTTTTGTTGCCGGGGGCGGCACTGATGAGGTCGCCCAGACCGCTCTGTAAGTCGGCTTGCGCATTCTGCAAATGCAACAACGTCAGCGCGCGCACATCGGTGGGCAAGCTGGCGACCACTTTGGGCGCACTCGCGGACAGCCCCGGATTGATTGGATTCAACGGCGTCAACGCGCTGATGGGCGCAGGCTCCCCGCCCGAACCTGGAGAGGTTAGTTCGAGATGCGCGTAAATATCGATCAAGGCCGTGCCCACGTCCTGCCGGATTTTGTCGCGGTAGCCGCCGAGATCGCTCCAGATGGGGCCGCGAAAGTCGGGGTCGGGATTATTCGTCAGCTCGTGATAGGCGGTGTACAACGCGGCAAAGGCCCTCTCCCACTGCGGGGCCTTGCCGGGTTGATGGCCGGCCGGCATTTCGCTCGGCACGTTGGTGAATCCATCCTCAGGGCCCGGGCCGGTCGGCAAGGCGTCCGCTTCCGGATGAGCTTTGATGAAGGCGATGGCGGCATCCGTGTTGGCGGCCGCATTATTCACTTCGGCGATAATTTTCGCCCGCCGGGCCACCTGGCCGCCCGCGTTGGCCTTGTCGAGCGCGGCCTGCGCAATTTGCAACGAGACTTCCACGACGCCTAAATTCGAGAACGCCGATTCCTGCTTGTCGCTATTTGGCGGCTGCGCTTCGGCTACCATCGGGGCGGCTGGAGCGGGCGGCGGGGACGGCGGAAATATCGCGCTCGATGGGGCGAGGGGCTCGGTCGCGGGCGACGGCGAAGGCATGGCGGGAATAGGCTCTGCCGCGATTTTGACTGCCGTTGCTGGCGGTGTGGCCGGGGCGTTTGCCGGGCTCTCGGCCAGTTTGGACCAAATGAAAAACATTGTTCCCGCCAACCCAATCACCATTGCCGCGAGCACGCCGAAGGCGCCCGCGCCAACGAGCCAGGACGGTTTTTTCGCCGCGGGCTGCGGAGTGTTCTGGCCCGCAGAGGCGGAGGTGGCGCCGGTTTTCGCCGGTGCTGAGGCCGCGGTCTTGGCGACCTCCGAGGAAAGCGTCGCAGCAGCCGTTGCGGTGGAATTCGGCGGACGGGCTGCCGTCACAGGAACAGGCCCGCCGTCGCGCGCCCGCTGTGCCAGGGCATTGGACGGCGCGGGCGCCAGGGTATTCGGCTTTGTGAGATCGAGAATCCGTTCGTCTCCCCACGAGGGCGCCGGGGCCTTCATGCCCACGCGCTGCACCGCCCACAGGAAATCGCCGGCCTGGTCCGTGTCTTGCCGCCAGGTCGTGAAAGTGGTGCGCCAGGCGGCGGACGGCCCCAGCAGGGCGGCCGATTCCCGCAGCAGCCCGAGCAAGCTCGCTTCTTGTTCCGGTTTGCACAAAAGCACGGCTTCGGCGGCCGCGTTGTCTTCCAGGAGCAAGGCGGCCCGGCCCGCGTGGCCCGTGAGTTGCAGCCAGTTTTGCGCGGGCAGCGCCGGTGTCAGCGCCGGCGGCAAAGCGCGCAAGTCCACCAAGTCCGCCGCCTCCAGCCAGCGCGGGGCACCGACCCAGCGGTTCAGCCATCCCGGCCAGCGCAGAAAAATTTCCGCGGGCGAAGGCAGGCCGGCGACTTCCATCGGCTCAAGGATGAGATGATGCGCGAGAAAATTCGTGCGCTGCGTATAATCGGTGCCCGCATCCACCAGCCGCGATAGCACGGGGAAACGCGTGCCTGCGACATCCACTAGGCGAAAAGCGCAAATCACGGGCGCGGGCTGGGTACCGTGCGGATAAACGCTCAAGCCCTCGAGCATGGGCACCAGCCGCTCGCGCAAATCGCGGTGCCGCGCGACGGTGCAAAATCCGGTGCGGCCCTGGGTCAGCCCCTGCTGGGCGCTGGTGAAGACAAGTTGCCGGGCCATGGGAGTAAACTAAATCAGTGGGGCTATGAGGCCAGTGCCATCGCCGGGCCCGGGGTATCGGGCCGTCCTTACCTCTCCAAGGATTTGCTATTTCCATTCAACGCCTCACGGGCCGGATTGTCCAGTGATTTGTGGCGGCTAACTATCCCATCGCCGCCGGCCCATCGTCGATAGTGTGCCGGTGTCTTTCCCCCCTTGCCAAGCGCGGGGGAATTATGGCAGAAACTCCCGCGACGCGCGCGCCGGCCCGCCTGGCGCGCAGGAGATGCGTCGCCACCGCCCATGTCCGATTCCAACCTCAGCGCCAATTCGGTCCCCCTTGGGCGGGCCTACGAGATTTTGGAAGACAATTCGACGTTCGGCGGCTACACGATTTTGCGCTGCCTGGCGTATGACATGTTGGGCAGCC
>CAZLRH010000014.1:0-79268 GCA_964562015.1 uncultured Opitutales bacterium
CGCGAGCAATTGAAAGCTGCCGGAAAATTGAGCGGCGGCACGACGCTCACCGCCTACCAGGCGGTTGACGGGACTGAGGCACAGAAACGCGAGGCGGGTTTCTATCAAGCTGGTCAGCGGGTCTATTTTTTGCGCCGGTATGGACGTTTTGCCAAAGGCGACCTGTGTGAAATCGCCGGAGCGAATGAGCATGGTGTCGTGTTGGTTAAAAATGGCCTTCACTCCACATTGAGTTACCGCTACGCGGGTCGGATAGTGGTGGTCTCTGCTGCCGATATAGAAATCGCCCCCGGCGACCGGCTGCAACTCAAGTTTAACGGCTCCTCGGTGGAAGGGACACGGCTAAACAACGGTGAACTGGTGACCGTGTGCCGGGTGCATAAAAACGGCGCACTTGTTGTCAAAGATGATGCCGGGATGCGTAAAACGCTCGCTCCTTCACAACGTCTGTTCAACCGGGGCTACGCGGTGACCTCCTATGCGTCACAGGGTAAGACGGTTGACACGGTGCTATTCTCCGATGCCTCGAACCAGACCGCGACAAACTGCAATCAGTGGTATGTGGCGATTTCCCGAGGGCGCAAGCGCGTGGTCGTGTTCACCTCGGACAAAGAGGCATTGCGGGCCAGCATCCGCCATACCGGCGACCGCGAACTCGCACTGGAATTGAAACCCGCCGGAAACGAGTCAGTGGGAACCCCATGCCAGCAAGTCCGGCAGTCACTGCCATGGCCACAAATCTGTCACCGGCGATTCATCCAAAACTTTCAATCACAGAACCCGCAAACCCCTAAAATGAGGATCTAACCATGTCCACACTCAAAGAGCTGCTCGCACAGCGACGTGCCCAGGAAACGGGGGGCCGCCCTCTCTGTTACGGCACGAATGACCGCACCAACACCCTACGCATTGAGACATCTGACGGCGCAGTTTGGCTTCTGCCATGGCCCAATTTCCTCTTCTCTCGGCTAGATGAGGAGGACGACCAAGAACGACTGGTGCTTACATTCCAGGGGCATGAGGTTGTACTTCATGGCGAATACCTCAGAAATCTCGTAAAGATGATCGAAACTACATGCCTAGCCAGCCTCAGCCCTGTGCCGGGCAAATACCCGAACGCAACGGGAAGCTACCCGTTCATCCAACAAGCCCAGGTGCGCTCCATCTCGAATTCAGGCTGTCCGCCCCATGCTGGTCAAAATCGCAACTAACGCACCGCGATTCCTGTTTTCATCAATTGATGAGAGAAGGCAACTCTCTGCCCTCTAAAACTGCTCTCGGCTTTACTTTTGACACCCTTCCAACTCTGCGCCTTCATGGGACGTTTGACCATGCCCATGCCCCGTAAAGGCGTTGCTTGTGCGCCAAATCGTCTTCATGCCAGCCGTACCAAACAAAGCCAAAACAAAGCGCAGCCCATTTAGCGGCTATCGCGCTTACGTCTCTCGTTTGCAGGTGCTGATGAACGAGTCGAACCAAGGGCCTGATTGGAACAAACAAGTTGATGCAGCCCTGAACGGCCAAGCGAGTGTAGAATTGCGCCGGGTTGCGCCGTTAAAAACTAGACGGAAATATGGGGCGTATTTTACTGGAACAATATTGAGCGAACGTCTGCTGAAGCGGTGTCAATCCTTCGATAATGAGTGCGTTTTTTACGATCCCACTTGTGGCATGGGTGACTTGTTGCTGGCCGCCGCAAAGAATCTCCCACTGGGAAACACACTTTCCGAGACTCTCACTATGTGGGGTCGTCGGCTCGCAGGTAGCGACCTGCACTCTGAATTTATTGAAGGAGCAAAAACGCGACTAGTATTGTTAGCCCGTCAGCGCCATCAAATATCTGCGCCTCTCGTTATTTTTCCCAGCAAAATTTTTCCGCATATTAAAATCGTCAATGGATTAGATGAAAAAGGCGCTTTTCTCCGAGCAAAGACAATTTTGATGAATCCCCCATTTGGCCTAGCAAAAGCTCCGTCTGATTGCGGATGGGCGGGTGGGCGTATCTCCGAAGCAGCTAATTTCATGATTACGGCACTCGAACGAACTCGACCGGGTACCGAGGTGCTCGCCATCCTACCCGAAGTGCTGCGTTCGGGTTCGTTTTCAGAGCGCTGGCGTAGTCAGATTAGTGAACTGGCCGAAGTTCACTTGATTCAACCATATGGCATTTTTGACGATAGCGCGGATGTTGATGTTTTCCTCCTCCGGCTTGTCCGTAGAGCCAAAGGCAAATCTACCCCAAGAATGAAATGGCCTGCTCGGCGCTCGACCTTAAAAACCACTGTCACCGATTATTTCGACGTACATGTGGGGCGCGTAGTGCCGCATCGCGATCTTGAGGTTGGTCAAAGGCATCCATATATTCATCCGCGTTGCGTTCCGACTTGGACGATTATGCGTAAATTTGCAGAGACGCGTAAATATGAAGGGCTCGTTTATGCGCCGCCATTCGTCGTCATTCGGCGAACCTCCCGGCCCGGACATCCATATCGTGCAACAGCAACAATTATTGCTGGCAAGAAGCCGGTCGCCGTTGAGAACCATCTTATCGTCTGCGAACCGAAAGATGGGAAACTTGCGACCTGCAAAGAATTGATGCGGCAACTGAAAACTGAGATTGTGAATAGCTATCTAAATGCGAGAATTCGCTGCCGACACCTAACCACTGGTGCCGTTATGGGGATTCCATTTACACCACTTGCACAATGAGTTCACTAGATGCTCATTCATTGCCGCGCGATAGCGACGAACAGCCCAAGCATTTAGGCAAGGCTGCTTTTTCTGTTAGCTCCCGTGTCGCCCTTCAGCTAGGACGCGAGAGTATATCAAGTTCTATTACTGCCATTGTCGAGTTGGTGAAGAACGCTTATGATGCCGACTCCGACAAAGTTCGCATCCGCTTCGCTAACCTCGGCACGCCGGAGGCGTTCATGGTCATCGAGGACACTGGGGATGGGATGTCTGTAGATAATCTGCGCGACTATTGGATGGTCATCGGTACCGCCCATAAGACTGATCGACGCAAGACGGTCAAACAACGCATCGTCACCGGTGAAAAAGGACTTGGCCGCCTCGGCTTGGATCGGCTTTGCGCACAGACACAGGTCGAGTCCATGGTGCTTAATGCTAAAGAAGGATTCCGCCTCGACGTACAATGGGGCCGGTACGAAGGTAGTGAGCTACGGTTGGAATCAATCGAGCACGACCTTTACACTATACCCAGCCTTCGTCTCGATCCTATTTCAAATCAATGGCGCGACTACCCTAAGGGAACTCGTCTTATATTACGTGGCCTCAAGGACGCCTGGGATGCAGAAGCCATTTCCCAACTTCGTAGTGACCTGGCGCTCTTGGTTTCTCCATTCCAAGCCCCAAACGATTTTTCCATTGAAATTGAAACTGGCCAGAATTGGGAGAATCTTGACGGCCCAGTATCTGTGTCGCCTGTCCTATTGGATGCTGCCAACTGGAAAGTGGTCGCCACGCTTGATGAAGAAGACCGCGTCGAAATTCAGATGACCTCTCAACGTCATGAAACTGTATATCACTTCAAGCCAGTCATATGGAGCGAGACAATCAAGAGGATGGGCGTTCGCCCGCATTGCGGGCCAATTCGGATGGAATTTTATTTTTTCGTTCGTAGAGATGCGGAATTGGCGGAAAGAACACTGCGAGCCAAAGAGATTACAGATTTCCTCAAATTTAACCAAGGAATCCGTATTTATCGTGATGGCTTCCGGGTAAAGCCCTACGGTGAACCTGATGGCATCGGTGATTGGCTTAGACTGGCCTACCGGCGAACCCAAAATCCGGAAGGCGTGGCCCAAGATGCCAAACCTGGCAACTGGCGTCTTGGCTACAACCAAGTTGTCGGCGCAGTCTTTATCAGTCATGAAAAAAACCCGGGGCTTGACGATCAAACCAATCGAGAGGGCTTGCTTCAGGGGAAACCTTTCGACCATCTTCGCGCGTTTTCGGAACGTGTAATTCAGTGGTTCCAGATACAACATCAGACGTTCGAAATGGGTCTCAAGGCGGTTCGGATACCTGCCGAGCAAGCTGAGGATAAGGCTAAGGAGTCAATCGCCGGAGCCGGTGAAGCTCTTCAAAAACTCGAATCACTTGCAGGTAAAATTAACGATCTATTAAAGCCGAGTGACGGCAGCGATGCAGCAACCGAGGTCAAGGCGGGTATCAATAAAGTCATTGTCGAAGCCCGGCGCGAACTGGATTTGGCTCGCACCGGTTTTGAGCAGTCGGCAAGGCTTTTCAAACAAGCCGAGGAACAAAAGAACACCATGGCTAACCTCGCCTCACTCGGCATCCTTGCTGCGGCTTTCGGACATGAGACGCTGGATTGGACGGGTACAGTTGCCAAACGCGCCAAGTGGCTCTATGACAATCTCGAAAATAAAACATTCATGGTGTTGCCGGATATTGAGCAGGAGATTCGGACTGCCCTTCAAGACATGCGTAGTGAGGCTGGTAAAGTTCGGAAGTTTGCCCAATTTACTATCGGCAATCTCAATCGCTCCAAACGAGAAGAAAAGAATTTTTGCCTCAAGGATACTATTCTCCGCGTCTTTGAAGCATTTGACGAAGTCGTCCGGCAGCAAAGAAACATTGCGGTAGATTATTCGGAAATGCCGACTTCTAGTTGTTCAATCTACGGCTACCCTATGGATTGGGAAAGCATCATCGTGAACCTTATTACGAACGCGACTTGGGCATTGGAGGACAAACCCGCAGTTGAACGTAAGATTAAGGTCACTCTGCGTGAGGATGGTGCGGAGTGGCTATTCACATTTGATGACAGCGGTATCGGTCTTGAGGCAGGTACTGAGCAATTCATTTTTCAACCTGCTTTTTCCACAAAACGCAATAAGCATGGCGAACTCGTGGGGACCGGCATGGGGCTGTTCATAGTTCGCTCCTTTGTTGAGGACCATGCCCGTGGTACTATTACCGGAGTTGCAAGGGGCGCATTAGGAGGGGCTAGTTTTTCGATTCGCGTGCCAAAAGTGACAAAGCAATAAATCCAATCTATCACTAAATGAAACGCAATATCATATATTTTGTTGATGAAGACCCGCCCGCTCGTCGTGCGAATGTCGAAGCGCTAAAAGCCCTGTTAGGCACTGTCGAAATCGACGTGCATGGCGTAGAACCCTTGAAGTCCTTTGCGGATTACGATCCGCTACTCGCTGCTCCAACGACTGCGGCTTTCATCCTCGATCAACGGATGAAGCAAGGCGGTCTCGTCAGTTATAATGGAACTGAGCTTGCCGAGCACTTACGTGGCATTGATGCGAAGATGCCACTCTACATTCTTACCGGATACGCAGATCAAGCCGATGATTTCAGAGGCACGGAATTTCGTGTAGAGGCAATTATCCCTAAGGATGCGATTGAAGACCCGGCCAGTGAACAGGCCCAGATGATCAAAGCGCGGTTGTTACGCCATTTGAATGTATTTAACGATGTCCGTAATACCCGAGAGCAACGCTTTCACGACCTTCTTGTAAAAAGTCTGCGTGAACCCCTTACTACAGATGAGCAGCAAGAAATGGATAAAATCGAGGGCGAGACCACCGCCCCCATCCTGGCTGCGGAACGAAACAGAGAACGCGAACTCGGCGAGCAGGTGGACAAACTGCGGAAACTGATCGAAGGCGGTAAACTCCCCCTATAACCGATGCACCCGGAACCAATATTTTTTGGCCCACTGAGGCGGCGTGAAAAATACGAAACCAAGCCGGGCGACGGAAGTTTCTACGTCTATACCCACTACCGTGCAGCCATTGCTGAGGACTGCGTATGCCGGTGTGTGTATTGCGACTGCCATGAAGACTCAATCGGCGGGCGGGAAACCATGGAACTAGATCATTTTCGCCCATGGCAAAAAGGGTTTGGGCCATCAAAGGAAAAAAAGTTCGAACATTTAAAAAACGAGCCAAAAAATCTTGTTCACGCTTGCGGCGTATGCAATGGGTTCAAGTGGTCTCATTGGCCCACAGAAGACCCGAACCGGTCATACGACGAAGTTAAGGGTTGGATTGAACCATTTGAAGAATCCAGAGCTGATTTCTTGCAAGTCTTCGATGACGGCACAGTACGTGCGAGAAAAGCGCCAGGTGAGTATCAGATCAGGAGGCTTCGACTGAATCGGCCCCTGCTTAAGAGGCTGCGCGAGACCGCCATCCTCAAGCATCGTTTGGAGTCTTTTGCGGCAACGTTTAAACCAAAGTGGGAGACGGTGGTTGAGCAACAACCTGGCACAGCCCACGCACAGACTGCGATAGAGGCACTCCTGCTTCTGGAGAGTATCAAGCGGCTGCTAAATCCCTAGCTATTTAGTTTCGGGTAACAATTATTTCACCTAGGCGAGTCCAAAGAAAAGCTTAATACACTTCCGCCAAATGAAACTCCTCAAGAATCAAGGCGCCGAACGGGTCATTGATGAGCTTCAAGCCAGCTTGACGGCGGGTGGTAGTCTGGATGCGGCCTCTCCTGACCTTTCTCTTTTCGCCTATGGTGAATTGAAGGCAGCTCTTCACCGGCTTTCCTCCTGCCGCCTTGTTCTTCCTATTGCGCAAGTGGACGCTTCAGCTCTCCTCGGTTCTGATCGCGACCGTGGCTCTCGGAATCAACTATCAGCTTATTCTCTTGCCCTCGATTTCGCCGAATGGCTTCGCAAAGCTGTGGATGCGAAATCTGCGCCAGGGCCGCTCCCCCAAGCTACCTTGGTGTCGAGAAATGCGGATGGCACCCCCTCTCGGGTTATTAGCGGCAATTGTCCTCTCACCACAGAAGGACTTGGCCTTACTCCTGCAAATCAGTTTGGTCTCGTGCAAACGACTGAGACTCCGGCGGAATCACAGATTCTGGCAGCCTGGTTCACCCAGTTGTGGGGAGGTTTACCCACCACTACAGAAGGCAAAGAAGCGTTGCTGGCTCAATTGGACGAACTGATTGCCCGTCGCGAGCCCGCGCTCGTTTACGCGCTCACGCTCTATCACCTTTTTAAAGACCGGGATGACGAACTCGACGAGGATAAGATTGTCAAATCCGCAACCGGCATTCGCAATACCGTCGTATGGAATAAACTTTTTAAGTTTCAGCGCGACGGCGTTGTTGGGGCTATCGACAAACTGGAGCGGCTTGGCGGTTGCATCATTGCCGATAGCGTGGGTCTTGGAAAAACCTTCGAGGCGCTCGCTATTATCAAATACTACGAGTTGCGCAACAATCGCGTGCTGGTTCTTGTACCCAAGCGACTGCGCGATAACTGGACGCTGTATAAAGCCAACGACCGCCGCAATTTCCTCGCCCCTGACCGCTTCAACTATGATGTGCTCAATCACACCGACCTCTCCCGCGACGGCGGCAAGTCGGGCGACATCGAACTATCGCACGTCAACTGGGGCAACTACGACCTTGTGGTCATCGACGAATCCCACAACTTCCGCAATAAGGCCACCCACAAGGATCGCGAGACCCGCTACGATCTTCTCATGCGCCGTGTCATCAGGGAGGGTGTGAAAACCCGAGTGCTCATGCTCTCCGCCACACCGGTGAACAACCGCTTGGCCGACCTGAAAAACCAGATCGCCTTTGTAACGGGAGGTGATGATACCGCTCTGCTTGTTCACGGCATTACCAGCATCGAGGCCACTGTACGCAAGGCGCAGCTTCAGTTCAATCGCTGGCTTGCTGCCGAGGAAGTGGATCGTACACCGGCGCACCTCATCGAGATGCTCGGTTTCGATTACTTCAAACTGCTCGACCTTCTTACTATTGCCCGCTCGCGCCGACATATCGAAAAATACTACGGCACTACTGAGACCGGCAAATTTCCTGAGCGACTCAAGCCAATCAACTACAAGCCCGACGTGGATCGTGCCGGGGAGTTCCGTTCCATCCGTGAGATTAATAATGAGATTCGCCGTCTCACCCTCGCGGCCTATGCTCCCCTTCGCTACGTACTCCCGCACAAACAGGCAGCTTACGATGAGAAGTACAGCACACAGATTCGTGGCGGCGAGAGTTTCTTTCGCCAGGTGGACCGCGAGGAGAGCCTGATCCACCTCATCCGTGTTAATGTGCTCAAGCGCATGGAAAGCGCTGTGCCTTCCTTTGCCCTCACAGTTAAACGTCAGCTCACCGACGTGGAAGCTACGCTCGCCAAAATCGAAGCACATGTTAACTCTATCGAGGAAATCGAGATTGAGGACGTGGACATCGAGGACGCCGCTTTTGAGAGTCTGCTTGTTGGGCGAAAAGTAAAAGTGCTGGTACAGGACGTGGATCTCGTCCGCTGGAAACAAGACCTCACCGAAGACCGCAATCGTCTCGCGTCCCTTTACGCTTCGGCGAACCAAGTGGGTGCTGCCCGGGATGCGAAGCTCGCCACGCTCCGCGATATCATTGCGAAAAAAGTTCGCCACCCGCTTAATTCAGGAAATCGCAAAATCATCGTTTTCACTGCTTTCGCCGATACGGCACAATATCTTTACCAGGAACTTGCGCCATGGGCGCAGTCCGAGTTGGGTCTGCATTCCGCTCTCGTCACTGGCGGAGGACGCAACCAGACCACGCTGCCCAAACTGCGCAAGGATCTCGCGAGCATCCTCACGAATTTTTCCCCGCGTTCAAAGGAACGTCCGGCAGATCTTGCTGCTGAGGGCGATATTGATCTCCTCATCGCAACCGATTGCATTAGCGAAGGCCAGAACCTCCAAGACTGCGATTTTCTCGTCAACTACGACATCCATTGGAACCCCGTCCGCATCATCCAACGTTTCGGGCGCATTGACCGTATCGGTTCATCGAACAGCCGGATTCAGTTGGTCAATTTCTGGCCCAATATCGAGTTGGAGGAATACATAAACCTCGAACAGCGCGTCTCGGGTCGCATGGTACTCCTCGATATTTCCGCCACTGGTGAGGAGAACATTATTGAGCAGCAGTCTGGCAACCAGATGAATGATCTGGAATACCGCCGCACCCAGCTCCTCAAGCTCCAGGACGCCGTAATTGACCTCGAAGACCTCTCCAGCGGGGTCTCCATTGCCGACCTTACACTAACGGATTTCCGTATCGACCTTGCCCAATACCTTAAGGCGTATCCGGGCAAACTAGAATCTTTGCCACTGGGCATCTTTTCCGTCACTAGTACGCCCGAAACCGGCATTCCAACCGGCATTGTATTCTGTCTTCGGGCGGAAGGTGAAGCTGCGGCCAAGTCCTTCGAACCCGGCTATCCGCTCGCGCCGTTTTACCTTGTTCACGTCGGCGATGATGGCACCGTGCTATTGCCTTTCACACAGGCGAAGGCAGTCCTTGACCGCCTTAAGCGCATTTGTGTCGGGCGCGATCTGCCGGAAGTAGAAGCTTGCGACCTTTTTGACAAGACGACCGAGCGGGGCGAGGACATGACACACGCCCGCAAGCTTCTGGCCGCCGCCGTCGCCTCGGTCATAGGCAAAAAAGAAGAACGCGCTGTGGCCAGCCTTTTCACCTCTGGTGGTACCCACGCAACGAAGGGAGAGTTTGCTGGCATCAATGACTTTGAGGTGATGGCATTCCTTGTTATCCTCCCCAGTGCACACAAACCTACGCCCCAAACAACGAAAATTGACTTCGCAATTTTTACCTTAAAGTTTCAAAAGCCCGAAGATGGCGTCTTTTCACCGGACGATAAGAAGGATTGTACAAGGGAGGGTCGGGCCGTGTTGAGCCGGTTATTCGCCACGCTTTTAGACTCCGACAAGGTGCGGATCGAAGTGAACTATATTGGGGATGGTGATGGAACGTTTTGGGTGGAGTTTGGCGTAGCCGTCCTTGCGGTCACCGGTTTTCTCGGCGGCCCGGCGAATACGCTCCATGTCCTGGGGTTGACCCTCGATAAATTGGGTAGCGCTTGCGAGCCTCCGTCACTTCCACTCAAGAAAACAGGGAAATGGTTCAAAGGGATGGCCTGGCGGTTGACGCCTCAACCTGATACGGAGATCCGGCGGCCTGGTTGTTTCGGCATCAAGAAGTGGCTTGATCGACGAACCACGCGCTGCAAGGGCTGCGGATTCCTTTCGGATTGTGTTAAAGCAATTCAAGAAGCCTGATCATTGGTAAAGTTATTGATTCAGGGAAATATGGCAGTAAATTATTCACCATGCCGACGCCGACCTATCCAAAATTGCCCAACGACGTTTTTCTATCGCTCTGCGAATATAGCGTTTTAAACCTTGTTTCACCTAGCGATGCCGTCAGGGTGTCCATCGGGCTCGAACCCAAGGAGCCTTTTCTCCTCACGCTTGATGATGCGAAGGGCCGAGACGGAATAGACCGCTTTCTCGGAATACTGTCTGCACTCTATAAGAAGGGAAGACGCAAGTTCGAAGCCGTTGCGCCAACGATCCATGGGAACACACGTATTTATTTCGGACGTACTTCAGCCGAGGTTTACGGCACCGGTTCATCAAACACGCCAAAGAAAATTCCGGGTTCGGATTGGTATGTTTCCTCAAATAATAGCAATTCACAGAAAGATACAATTATTAGAAATCTCATGCACGCCATGGGATTCTCATGGGACTATTCGTGCATGGTAAGTAGCTTGTGCTACTCCAATGTTCCTAGTTTGGGCTTTAAATACCAACCGGCTTATAACGCTCTGAAAGCTGATGCTACCGCTCGTCAAAGCAAGCAATGAATCGTCATTCAACCGACGGCCGAAGATGTACGCCCGAAAAGGCATTGGGAAATTTATCCTAAGTGTGTTTTAATTGGCCCAGACGGATAACTTAGCATATTCATCGTTCGTCCGCTCAAATGACCGCCACCAACGTCATCGCCGCCCTCTGCCTTCCCGTCGCCGCTCGGGTGGATCAGCGAGTGCCCAAAAAACTCCTGGTAGAAAACGGTGCGCCTACTGCGGTCGATAAACGGCAGATCAACGATGGCATTGAGGAACTGTTCTGGCTTGCCGCGCTCAAGCCCGCTACCATGGGCGTTCCCGCTTATCGCGATGAAATCCGTGAGTATCTGGAAATTGCCGTGCTTTCGCTCACCCTCCGGCCCGGAGCCAAAGCACCGCGCCTCACCGAGCTGATTCACCGTGCCATCCCGTATCCTATTTTTCTTATCCAGTCCCAGCCAAGTAGGCTTACGCTTTCGCTGGCTCACCTACGCTGGTCGCAAGGGCAATCCGGGCAGACGGTGCTGGATGGTTCGCTTATCACCGTCGCGGTGGACGCCGAAACTCCGGCAACGAACGCCTTTCTCGCCTCGCTCAATGTCGCCAGCCAACCGCGCCAGCAGCTCCATGCATTCTATCAGGGCTGGGTTGAGCAATTCGAGGCTTATGCCGCCGCCCGGTTGACGGGCAGATTTGCACCCGCCGCCGATGCCGCAGCCGCCGAACGCCGCCGCTCGGCGCTGGCCGAGTACGAAAGGCTAAACCGTGAAATTGCCACTCTTCGCGCACGTGCGGTAAAGGAATCCCAGATCAATCGTCGCGTGGAGTTGAACCTACAAGTGAAACAACTTGAATTCCGCCTCGCCGAAGTCTCTAGCCATATCTAAAATCTATAGACAGCTTTGGAAATAAATGCCTACCCCTATCTCATACCCCCTTCGGCATTTGTCTATCCGCGTTCCCTGGCATGACGCGGGATGGGCGGGCGTGGTATGCAGTGCGCCGCATCTCAATGGCTCATGCGTAAAGCTGAAGCGGATTGCCAGCCATAAGCGCGACGAGGAGGAGAAGGCCATCGCGGGACAATCACTGGAGACCCTACCAATCGAGAAGTGGCCGTGCTGCGTTGAGGAACGAGGGATGTTCATGGCACCGTTTGAGACCGAGCAGATCAAGCGCCATGCGCTTGCCAGCAGCAACAAAGAGCACTACGGACATTTCCAGCCCACTCCCCAGCGTTTCCCAGCTTACTCTGCGGGCCTCATCCCATTTCGCTGGATGATGCGCGAAAACATGGATGCCTACCGTGACCTCTACGAGTTGGACGTAGATAATGCGCGGGAACCCGATCTCGGCTATGAAACGAACTGGATACACGAAGCCTCGAACCAGGGCGCTCTGCTTGATGGATTTGCCGCCCACCTTCGAAAAGAGGACTCACTTTGCTTTTTCTACGCTAAGCATGTGCCGTTTATGGAGGGCACTGGTCGAATTCTGATTGGGGTTGGCCGCGTCAAGGATATCGGCAGTTTAAAGGAATTCGACCGTAGCGGCGAAGGAATGCGAGGAATGATCTGGGAGCGACCGTTTCAACATTCCATTCGCCCGAAGGGGCAGGACGGATTTCTCGTTCCCTATTATGAGATTCTGAAACGCGCCGAGGTTGATCCAACAATGGATCTCGAACGCTTCACCGCCAAAGCGCCGGATGAGCATTGGGACGAGTTTTCCTACGCCAGCGAGCTTGTCACTCACGACGGCGCAATCGCCGCACTGCTATCGCTCGAAACAGTGCTCGACCGTATGGAGTCCGAGTTGGGCATCCATACCAGTTCCCAGCGGCAATGGATTAATTGTGAACTTTTGCGTCTCTGGAAGGTGCGTGGCCCGTTCCCAGGCTTGGGTGTCGTGCTTTCAGCTTTCGGTTTGTCACGCGGGATTTTTGTTGCGCACGCGCTCCAGCAAAAGGCTGGTGAAAATACCGATCCTTGGCCTTTGGTAGATAGCGCGTTCGACGCCCCTGCCAATGTTCTGCCCAAAGATCTGCACCGCGACCTCAAGGAATTGGCACCCACCTGGAAAGGTCTGACCGTGGAACGCAAAGCACTGCTTAGGCTGCTGAGTCGCTTCGAGTTGACCAAAGACCAAGCTGCCGCTCTCTACGATGAAGGCTCCCGTCAGAAAAGCCATTGGATAGGGACTGACCGTGAAATTTTACAGAATCCCTATCGCATCTATGAAATCAGTCGGCATGACCCCGAAGGCGTTCGCCTACTTACGGTTGATCGCGGTGTTTTTCCGGAGGACGCTGTACGGCTTCAGCATCCACTGGCTGCCCCTTCGGGCTTAGACTCGGCAGTCGATCTGCGTAGGGTGCGTGCATTTACAATCTCCGTTCTCGAAGACGCTGCGCTTGGTGGACATACCTTACTGCCGAAGGCCAAAGTGGTGGACGCTATCTTAAGTCGTCCGGTGCGCCCTGCTTGTCCCGTAACCGGCGATATACTCTCGGCACGGGTTGCAGATATGAAGCCCGAAGTCGTGTCCGCGCCGATGGATGACAACGTCGCGCTGCAACTTGAGCGCTACAAGGCGATAGGCTCAGAAGTCCGCAAACAAGTTGATGGGCGCATCGGAGGTAAGAGGCATACCATTGAGCACAACTGGATGGGCTTTCTCGAAAAAAAGTTTGGGCTGGCAAAGGACAAAGAGGAAATGCGAGCGCGCACGGAAAAGGCGGCGGCTTTGAAGGAAATCGCCGAGGCGCGTTTCAGCGTTCTCGCTGGGCCTGCGGGTGCTGGAAAGACGACCGTCCTTGGAATCCTCTGTGCGCAGCCAGAGATTCGCACCGAAGGACTGCTCCTCCTGGCACCCACCGGCAAGGCCCGCGTGCGTATGCAGGAGCTTGCGGGTGGTGGAGGTGGTAAGGCACTTACTATCGCACAGTTCCTCAATCAGAATGGCCGCTACGATGGGCGCTCGGGCCGTTACATCATGAGCGACCGCCCCAAGGCGTCGGGCTTCGGAACGGTGATCGTGGATGAGTCATCGATGCTCACCGAAGACATGCTCGGCGCATTGTTCGACGCCCTCTCAGGCGTCAAGCGTTTCATCTTCGTGGGAGATCCCGCGCAGTTGCCCCCCATCGGTGCGGGGCGTCCATTTGTGGACATTATTTCAAAACTACGGCCAGCCGACTACGATTCGCGATTCCCGCGTGTCTCCTCTGGCTATGCGGAACTTACTGTTGAACGCCGGCAAGTAGGTGCTGAACGGCCCGATTTGCGCCTCGCTCGTTGGTTCAGCGCCACTCCTCCGACAGCGGGCGAGGACGATGTTTTCTTTGCCGGTGCTGACGAGCATCCCACTATCCGGTTCGTCGAATGGGAGAAACCCGAAGACTTTCAGCGCAAGCTCGTGGATGTGCTGGTATCGGAACTGAAGCTTTCCGGGCCAGGCGATTTACGCGGATTCAATAAGGCCCTCGCCGCGACAGAGAGCGGCGAATACGACTACTTCAACGCCACGCGCAATGGTAAGCCCGGTTCGGTGGTTGCTGTCGAA
The DNA here is from genome assembly GCA_964562015.1 of uncultured Opitutales bacterium. Classification (GTDB taxonomy): domain Bacteria; phylum Verrucomicrobiota; class Verrucomicrobiia; order Opitutales; family JABDGR01; genus CAZLRH01. The sequence goes on from CAZLRH010000014.1 coordinate 14,261, forward strand.
GCATGGCAAATCCTTAGTCCGCTGCGTGGTATGCCTTTCGGCGTGGGCGATATCAACCGACAAATCCATGAGCGTTTCCGTTCCGGTTTCCTCAAGCTGGCTACGCAGACGTGGCGCTCCATCCCGAAACCTTTCGGAGCCGAGCGCATCGTCTATGGCGACAAAGTTATCAACCTCGGCAACCATCGCCGTGACGGATACAGGGTTTATCCACAGGAGGGTGCCATCGGCTACCTCGCCAATGGCGAGATCGGCATCGCGGTTGGCAGGTGGGAGTCCCGCAAAAACCCGAAGATGCTGAAGGTCGAATTCTCTTCCCAGCAGGGCTTCACTTATGACTTCTATGGCAGCGATTTCCAAGATGAAGGTGATGCCGCGCTCGAACTTGCCTATGCCCTCACTGTCCACAAAGCGCAGGGCAGCCAATTCAAACTTGTCATCCTGGTGCTGCCGGAGGGTCATCCCATCCTCTCGCGGGAACTTATTTATACCGCCCTTACGCGCCATCAAGATCGAGTGGTCGTCATGCACCAGGGGCCGCGCACTGTCCTAAAAGAATTTGCCGCTCCCCACCGTTCTGAAACGGCCCGACGCATGACCAACCTCTTGCAAGCGTGCCAGATGCTGGAGTTTCCACAGGTCAAAGGCAGCCTCTTCTTGCAGGCGGGCCTAATTCATCGGACGAGCACTGGTATCGCCGTCCGCTCGAAATCGGAACTTCTCGTTTACGAAACGCTCCGCAATGCCGGATTCCAACCCGAATACGAAAAAGCCCTGACCCTCACCGGCTCTACACGCTATCCTGACTTCACGATTGACGACGAAATCTCGGGTCGCACTGTCTATTGGGAGCACCTGGGGATGCTGGAGCGCGACGAATATCGGCGCAGTTGGGAAAAGAAACTCGCGTGGTATCGCGCCAACAAGGTGCTGCCGGCGGAAGAGGGTGGCGGAGCGAACGGCATGTTGGTGACCACCCAGGAATCCAGCACGGCGGGTTTTGACCTCGCAGACGTACAGGAAAAGATTCGCAAATTCTTGAAGTAGGAACTAGCACCTTTCCACCCACTTACTTTAATTGGCAACCCACAATGAAGCCGCTTACCGCCCTAGATTCCGAAAGCAAGTCACCCGACCTCGTGGCGGACAACGTCGCTCGGCTCAAGGCGTTGTTTCCTGAACTCATCACCGAGGGCACGGACGGGGTGGCGGTGAATGTGGACGTGCTCAAGGCACTCGTGGGGGACAAGACGGTGACAGATGCGGAGGAGAAATACGGCCTCAACTGGCATGGCAAGCGCCGCGCTCGGCAACTCGCCCTCATGCCCTCAACTGGCACGCTGCGCCCCTGCCCAGAGGACAGCGTTGACTGGGACACCACCCAAAACTTGATGATCGAAGGCGACAATCTCGAAGTCCTCAAGCTCCTCCAGAAATCCTACTCGGGAAAAGTAAAGCTCATCTACATTGACCCGCCCTACAACACCGGCAAGGACTTCGTCTATCCCGACAATTTTCAGGACAACATCAAAAACTACCTTGAACTCACCGGCCAGACCGGCGAGGGTGGTCAAAAACTCTCGTCCAATACTGAAGCCTCGGGCCGCTTTCACACCGATTGGCTCAATATGATGTATCCCCGCCTCAAGTTGGCGCGGAATCTACTGCGGGAAGATGGTGTGATTTTTGTATCCATAGATGAAAAAGAAGTTCAACATCTTCGCTCTGTTGCAAATGAGTTATTTGGCGAAGAAAGTTTCGTAGCAAATGTGACTGTGGTCACGAACATGAAGGGGCGTAATGACAAGAAACATGTAGCCGCATGTCACGAGCAAATCGTCATTTATGCCAAGCCCCAATTTGTGTCCTTTGGCCTAGCGCTCACCGACGAACAGCGAGCAGCCTTCAAATATACAGACGAAGCCGGACAGAAGTATGCACTGCGAGACCTCCGCAAGCGTGGCGGTCCTGACAAACGAGAAGACCGACCAAAAATGTTTTTCCCTATTTACTGGTCGCGAGAGAACGGGAAAGTTTCGCTTGCGCGTCAAAGTGCAACTGACATCGAAATCCTTCCACTTCGCGGAGATGGTAGCGAGGGACGTTGGCGTTGGGGAATTGATAAAGTTAGGGAATCTCTTGCATGGATGCACCCCAAACAGTCCGAGCGGAGTGACCGACTGGACATAGAGCATCGTGTATATCTCGATCCCAACATTAAACTCGGTGACGCACCTGCCGAAGATGAAAATGAAGATGAAGATAACGAAGACGATGTAATAGAGCGCACGTCGAAACCGAAATCGGTCTGGCTGGGACCGAGCTTTTCTAGTGATAGCGGAAAACGTGCCATGAAGGAATTTCTTCCAGGGGAGACGTTTAGTTTCCCTAAGTCGGTCGAACTATTGCGTCAATGCATCCAGATTGGCCTAGGAAAAGATGGGTTAGCCTTGGACTTGTTTGCTGGCTCAGGTACTTTGGGGCAAGCTATCGCGGAGCAAAATGCGGCTGATGGAGGGAGCCGCTGCTTTATACTGGTGCAATTGCCAGAGCCCCTAAGTTTAGATGTGAAGGATCAGAAGGCTGCGGCAACTTTCTGCGACCAGATCGGCAAGCCACGTAACATCGCTGAACTTACCAAAGAACGTCTACGCCGGACCGGGAAGAGGATTAAGACGGAAAATCCAATGTTTGCGGGCGACCTCGGCTTTCGCGTCTTCAAGCTCGCTTCAAGCAACATACACGAATGGGACCCGGATCGGGAGAACCTCGCTGAAACCATTGAAGCCTCCATTGAACACCTCAAGACTGACCGCACCGAGCAAGACATTCTCTATGAATTGCTACTAAAACTCGGCCTTGACCTCTGCGTGCCGATTGAAACGAAGACCATTGCCAAGCAGGAGGTTCACTCCATCGGTGCGGGCAGTTTGCTTGTCTGCCTTTCGCCCGCCATTCCGCAGGTCGATGTCGAGCCGCTGGCCCTCGGCCTCGCAGCGTGGCACAAGGAGATGAAGCCCGCAGGCGAAACCAGCGTCGTCTTCCGCGACAGCGCCTTTGCTGACGACGTGGCCAAGACCAACCTTACCGCCATCCTCGAACAGCATGGGCTGGAAAACGTCCGCAGCCTTTAACCCACCTCACCCATGAACACTGAACTTATCCAACGGATGCAGAGCAGTTTTGACGCGCTGGCGCAGACCCTGCCGGGTGGCGAGGGCATTGAGTTCTGGTTCGCCCGCGATTTGCAGGAGCCTTTGGGCTATGCCCGGTGGGAAAACTTCCTCACCGCAATCCAGCGGGCCATCGAGTCCTGCCAGACTTCGGGTTCCGACCCGGACAAGCATTTTCGTGGCGTCACGAAAATGGTCTCGATTGGCAGTGGCGCAGATCGCCCCATCGAGGACTTCATGCTTACGCGCTACGCCTGCTACCTCATCGCCCAAAATGGCGATCCAAGGAAGGAGCCAATAGCCTTTGCCCAGAGCTATTTCGCGGTCCAGACGCGCAAGCAAGAGGTTATTGAGGAGCGGATGAAGCTCATGGGCCGATTGGAAGCGCGGGGCAAACTCCGGGCCTCTGAAAAGGCACTGTCTGACAACATCTTCCAGCGCGGCGTGGATGACGCGGGCTTCGGGCGCATCCGCTCCAAAGGCGATGCCGCCCTCTTCGGCGGACATACCACCCTGGCGATGAAGGCGAAATTCGGCATTACTGAAACCCGGCCCTTGGCGGACTTTCTGCCAACATTGACCATCGCCGCCAAGAATCTGGCCACGGAAATGACCAACCATAACGTGCAACAGGCAAACCTGCATGGGGAGCCCGCGATCACCGATGAGCATATCCAGAACAATCGCAGCGTCCGCCAAATGCTGGACAAGCGGGGCATTAAGCCGGAAGCCCTGCCGCCTGAGGAAGACATCAAAAAACTGGAACGCCGGGTGAAAGCGGATGAAAAGAAGCTGGAGAAAAAATCAGGACGTTTGCCGAAACACGGTGGCAAGCCATGAAGCTCCACTTCGAGCCCAATCTTGATTACCAGCTTCAGGCCATTGAAGCGGTGTGCGACATCTTTCGCGGTCAGGAGATTTGCCGCTCGGTGTTCACCGTCGTCCGCGACGTGGCCGACCCGCAGCAGCGCATGGGTTTCGCCGAAAGCGACCTAGGCAGTGGCAACCGACTTGCTCTGCTCGAAGACGAACTGCTTAAAAATCTCCACGATATTCAACTCAAGAACGGCTTGCCGCCATCCAGTTCCCTGGCGTCTGGCGATTTCACCGTCGAAATGGAGACCGGCACCGGCAAGACCTATGTTTACCTGCGCACAATTTTCGAGTTAAATAAACGCTACGGTTTCACGAAGTTTGTCATCGTGGTGCCGTCCGTGGCAATCAAGGAGGGTGTCTATCACTCCATTGAGACTGCGGCAGAGCACTTCAAGGCGCTTTATACGGGGGTGCCTTTCGATTATTTTCTTTACGACTCTGCTAAACCCGGCCCGGTGCGAAACTTCGCCACCAGTCCGCACATTCAGATAATGGTAGTGACAGTGGGGGCGATCAATAAGAAGGACGTGAACAACCTCTACAAGAACACCGAGAAAGCTGGTGGCGAAAAACCCATTGACCTCATCAAGGCCACGCGCCCGATCCTGATCGTGGACGAACCCCAAAGCGTGGACGGCGGTCTGGAAGGACGAGGCAAGGAAGCGCTGGGCGAAATGAATCCACTCTGCACGCTGCGCTACTCCGCTACGCACGCGGAAAAACATCACATGGTGTATCGCCTTGATGCGGTGGACGCCTATGAGCGCAAGCTGGTGAAGCAGATCGAAGTGGCGGCAGCCTCTGTGGAAGGTGGGCACAATAAGCCGTTTGTGCGCCTGCTGGCCGTGAGCAATAAGCGCGGAGTCATTACGGCTAAGGTGGAACTTGACATGCAAACAGCCGCCGGGGTGCAGCGTCGCGAAATCGCGGTGCAAGATGGCGATGATCTGGAAATGACCACCCGGCGACCGATCTATCACGATTGCCGGGTGGGCGAGATCCGCGTGGCTAAGGGTGATGAGTTTATGGAACTGCGCTCCCCGGGCGGTGAACACTACCTCCGCCCTGGCCAAGCTCATGGCGACGTGGAACCGCTGGCTGTGCAACGCGAGATGATTGCCCGCACAATCAAGGAACATTTAGAGAAAGAAATGCGTCTCGCTCCCCAGGGTATAAAGGTGCTGAGCCTGTTCTTTATTGATGCCGTGGAAAAATACCGGCAATACGATGCCGACGGCAACGCGGTGAAAGGCGACTATGCGCGAATTTTTGAGGAGGAATACCGCCGCTTGGCCAAGCACCCGGATTACCAGAGTCTCTTCAAGGAAATGGACGTGACCACGGCTGCTGCGGACGTTCACAACGGGTATTTTTCGATTGATAAGAAGGGCGGGTGGGCGGACACCGATGAGAACAATCAGGCGAATCGCGACAATGCCGAACGGGCCTACAGCCTTATTATGCGAGAAAAGGAAAAGCTGCTGAGTTTTGAGACACCGCTGAAATTTATTTTTTCCCACTCCGCCCTGCGTGAAGGTTGGGACAACCCGAATGTCTTTCAAATCTGCTCTCTGCGGGAGATGTCGTCGGAACGCCAGCGCCGCCAGTCCATCGGGCGCGGCTTACGCCTTTGTGTGAATCAAAATGGCGACCGTCTGCGCGGCTTCGAGATCAACACTCTCACTGTGATCGCGACTGAGAGCTTTGAGCAGTTTGCAGAAAACCTCCAAAAAGAAATTGAGCAGGACACGGGTATACGTTTCGGCATCGTGGAAACGCATCAGTTCGCTGGGATTACTGTCACCAGTGCCGGTGGACAGCTTGCGTCTCTGGGCTTCGATCAGTCGAAAGCCCTCTGGGAGCATCTACGCTCCGCTGGTCTCGTTGATGCCAAGGGCAAAGTACAGAACACCTTGCGCGAAAAGCTCAAGGACGGCACGCTGACGCTACCAGAGCCTTTCACGGCCCAATTACCGCAAGTGAAGGACATTCTCCGCAAGTTGGCTGGACGGTTGGAAATCAAGAACGCTGACGAACGCATACAGGTGAAGAGCCGTCAGGCCGTTTTGCAAGGTGCGGACTTTAAGGCGCTGTGGGAACGCATTAAGCACAAGACCACCTACCGCGTACAGTTTGACAATGAGGCTCTACTTACAACATGCAGCGCGGCGCTCAAGGACGCCCCGCCAATTGCCAAGACCCGTCTGCAATGGCGAAAGGCCGACCTCGCCATCGGGCGCTCGGGCGTGGACGCAACGGAGACCGCTACCTCAGCCCCAGTGACTCTCGATGAAAACGACATCGAGCTTCCCGACATTCTCACCGACCTTCAGGATAAGACCCAGCTCACACGTCGCAGTATTCACCGCATCCTCGTGGAAAGTGGACGGCTCAATGATTTTAAGCGTAATCCGCAGCAGTTCATAGAACTTGCCAGCGAGATCATTAACCGCTCCAAACGCCTTGCTCTTGTGGATGGCATCAAATATCAGCGCATTGGCCCTGCAGAATACTACGTGCAGGAACTCTTCGAAACCGAAGAGCTTACTGGTTACCTCAAGTCTATGGTCGCGGCCAACAAGTCGGTTCATGAGCAAGTGATTTACCAATCCGACACGGAACGCACTTTTGCAGAGCAATTAGAAAAGAACGAAGCAATCAAGGTTTACGCCAAACTCCCCGGCTGGTTCCGTGTCCCCACGCCCCTCGGACCCTATAATCCCGATTGGGCGGTGCTAGTGGATAAAGATGGAACAGAAAGGCTGTATTTCGTGGTGGAGACAAAGAGCAGCCTTTTCACCGACGACCTTCGCGATAAAGAGAGCGCCAAGATAAAGTGTGGCGAGGCCCACTTTGTCGAACTCGCCAAGTACAATTCGCCTGCCGCCCTGTTCCTCAAAGCGACAAAGCTTGAGGATTTGATGGCGCAGTGCTGAATGATGAATTTCCACCGTCTGGGGTGGTCAGTCGCGTACTTTACGCAAAAGTTCGGACGGATCAATGGCGAGCGCTTCTGACATCCGCAGTACCGTGTCTAAAGTGGGCATCCGCATCTGGCGTTCGACGTAGCTGACCATTTGCTGGGACAGTCCGGCGCGTTCTGCAACTGCCGACATAGACATCCCCTTGCGCACTCGGGTGTCACGCAACGCTTTGGCAACGTTGGCGATGACGGCCTGTCGCTGCTTGTCAGAGGGTTTCACGCCCCCGAACTATAGGGAGAATTTTCCCGACCTCGCATCTCACCATAGTGAGTTTTTGCCTCGCCAATAGACTTCCTAGTCAATTGTTTTGGTGCGTGGCGGATCTGGCGCTGGTGACCATATTTGCGGTAGTTGAGAAAGCTCTGGAGGCAAAAAATCGAAGCGAACAATTTTTTAGATGATGAAAAATAAAAAAAAGTAAATGCCGCGGTTGCGGGCAAATTTTTTGTTTGAATCCACGTGTGCCTCGACAGCGGTATTGCTCGGCCAAGGAATGCCAGAAAACCCGACGTGCGATAAACCGAATGGACTGGTTGAACCGGCCCGAGAACCGGGATTATTACCGAGGGGTTCAGAATGCCGAACGCGTCCGCGCATGGCGTGGAATCAAAACTCCGGTCAATTTTAAGGAACCTAAAAATGCCAAGGCGCAAGTCGGTGTGCAAAGCTCGATAATTTTAGATGATGCTGTGCGGCAGCGACTTATCAGAGCTTTGCCTCGCCTGTCTGTGCAAGACGTGATAATTCCCGAAAATGTTCTGCTGCTGGGGTTTATCGCTGAAATCACCGGGGATAGCGTGCAAAACTTGATAGCCAAAACGCTGCCACGGCTGTTTTCTCGCGGGCGTCACGCGCTAAATTGCTGGCTTCAAAGCGAAGTACAGAAGTTAGAAGCGTGAACTCGCGATCCTCCATGAACCACCTCAATAACCCCTCAACGGCGGCGGCTGAAATTGTTCGCGCCGCCGCCTACGTGCGGATGTCCACCGAGCACCAACAATACTCGACGGAAAACCAACTTGATCGCATCAAGGAATATGCTGCCCGCCGTGGGATGGAAATTGTGCGGGTATACCAAGACGACGGGAAGAGCGGCTTGACCGTGAAAGGGAGGGATCAACTCCGCCAACTGATTTCAACTGTGGAAACCGGTGGGGCTGATTTCACCTTCATTCTGGCGTATGATATTAGCCGCTGGGGTCGTTTTCAGGACGCAGATGAAAGCGGTTACTACGAATATATCTGTAAGCGCGCGGGCGTCAAAGTGAACTACTGCGCGGAGCAGTTTGAAAATGACGGTAGTCCGACATCAAATATCATTAAAAGCGTCAAGCGCTCCATGGCCGGTGAATATAGCCGGGAACTGTCCACCAAAGTTTTTCAGGGGGCGTGCCGGTTGATTCAAATGGGATACAAACAAGGTGGCGCGGCTGGTTTTGGGCTTCGGCGGATGCTCATTGACCAAAGCGGCAAGCACAAAGGGGTGTTACAAATCGGCGAACAAAAAAGTTTGCAAACCGACCGGGTCATCCTGGTCAAGGGGCCAGAGGCAGAAGTGGAGAATATTTTATGGATGTATCGGGCCTTTGTGCGCGAGGGCAAACGGGAATCGGAGATCGCGGATGAGCTCAACGGCAAGGGAATCCTGACCGATATTGGCAGGCCATGGTCGCGGGGGACAGTTCACCAGATTCTCACGAACGAAAAATATGTCGGTCACAATGTTTATCACCGCACCTCCTGCAAATTGAAGAAGAAACATATCAATAACCCTCCGGAGATGTGGGTTCGCAAGAACGACGCTTTCGAGGGAATTGTGCCGGAGCAACTCTTTGCGGCGGCACAGGAGGTCGTCATCGCCCGCAGCGCCAAGCTGAGTAACGAAGAAATGCTGTCCCGGTTGAAAGACCTCTGGAACCTGCAAGGGCGGCTGTCGGGGATTCTGGTGGATGAGTGTGAAGTGATGCCGTCCAGTGCGGCCTACCGGTATCGCTTTGGAAGCCTGGTGCGGGCTTACGAGCTGGTGGGCTATGATTCCGGCATCGACTACCGATTTATTGAGATCAACAAGCATTTGCGCGGTATGCACCCGAAAATCGTGGCCGAGATCATTAACCAACTGCGAGTCCTGCCAGCGGAAGTCGAACAGTTACCCAAGAGCGGCCTATTACTGGTAAACCAAGAGTTACGGGTGTCCCTGGTCTTGGCCCGCCACCTGATAACCCCGTCAGGGTCATCGCGCTGGGTCATCCGACTGGAGGAAAGCCATCAGCCGGACATTACCATTGCTGCCCGGATGGATGAATCCAACGGCACGATATTGGACTACTATTTGCTTCCGGCCATCGACATGAACGCCGACAAACTGCGGCTGGCGTCAGAAAACGGTGTTTCCCTTGATTGCTACCGTTTCGACAACCTCGACTATTTCTTTTACCTGGCAAAACGAATTTCAATTTTGGAGGTTGCATGAACGCTAAACAAGAAGACATCCATTTGGTACCAGTCGAACAAATCCGCGTGTTAAACCCACGCGCCCGCGACCAAAAGAAATTTGCCATCATCATGGAAAATATCCGAGTGCTCGGTTTGAAAAAACCCATAACGGTGCGTCAGCGGCAAAATGACGAGGACGGTTACGATTTGGTCTGCGGCCAAGGACGCCTAGAAGCCTTCAAGAAATTAGGGTTCAAAGAAATACCCGCCTTCATCCGTGGCCTTTCCAAAAACGACGCCATGCTATGCAGCCTCGTGGAAAATATCGCGCGTCGCCACGTCCGAGCAATTGACCAAATCAAGACAATTGATTGGATGGAACAGCAGGGACAGCCAAAATCAGCGATTGCCATCAAGACCGGGCTTTCGGAGCAATATGTAGGCGATGTCCTCATGCTACTACGACATGGCGAGGAACGACTGCTCGACGCAGTATTGCATGGTCGAATACCGATTACGATTGCTACACAAATAGCTGGTGTCTCTGACGAAGACTCACAAAAAGCTCTGATGGGGGCATACGAGAGCAAGGAGTTAAATCAAAAGAATTTGCGCGCCTTTAGAAAACTCGTTGAACAACGCCGTTTTTTCGGTCGCAGCGCCGATCCCGTCAGAGGGCCACGAACGAGAGCACGCACGAGCGCCGCCGGACTGGTGCAGGCGTATAAGCGCTCGGTAGAAAAGCAGCGGTTGTTTGTCAGAAAGGCGCGTTCCTGCGAATCACGTCTTTTGTCCATGGCTGCGGCACTTAGAAAATTGCTTTCGGACGAGCATTTTAATACTCTGCTCCGCGCGGAAAATTTGCTTACACTACCGGAGTTTCTAGACGAAATGATGCAGGCCGAAAGGGAGGTCGCATGAGTGAGGGTAAAACTGCATTTCAGTCTGGAACCATGGTCATTCCCCTGGCCAAGATTCTCCCCATCCGTCCGTTTAGGCCCAAAGATGAGGCCTCGGCGAAATTTCGTTCCATAGAAGCATCGCTGAAGGAAATTGGGTTAATCGAACCCCTGGTGGTTTATCCACAAAAGGGCCGGTCGGGAACTTACATATTGTTGGATGGCCATTTTCGGATCGAGGCTTTGAAGCGATTAGGGCAAAGTGACGCCTTGTGCCTGGTCTCCATAGATGACGACGCATTCACCTATAACGACAAGGTGAACCATATTTCACCGATTCAGGAACACTCAATGATTATGCGAGCCATCGGCCAGGGGGTCGCACCAGAGGTAATCGCAAAGACCCTGGACAAAAAGGTTCAACTGATTCGCTCGGAAATGAATTTACTGGACGGTATTAACGCGGAGGCCATCGAACTTCTTAAGGACAAGCCGATTACCAGTGCGGCCCTTCGCCTTTTTAAGAAGGTCAAGGCGGCTCGCCAGATTGACATGGCGCAGACCATGGTCACTGTCGCGAACTATACTCATAGCTACGCCAAGGCGTTGCTTTATGGGACCATGCCAGACCAACTGCAAACCACTGACTTCATGGACAAGTCGAAAGAATTGAAGCCCGAGGAAATAGCTCGGATGCAGGAGGAGTCGTCACGAATCGAAAAGGAGATGGAAATGTACCGTGGCGCGTATGGCGAAAACAGCTTGAAATTCAATGCCGCGCAAAGGTATCTCAAGCGGCTTTTGGATAACGCACGCATAGCCCGTTTCTTGGAGAAAAGTCACCGCGATATTTTAGACGAGTTTCGTGAGATTGTGGCACTGGAGGCCCATTGAGCGGTTAATGCCATCCATGATTTAATCACCGCCGTATGGCGCCGCGAAAAAATCCGGATTTAGGTTGCCAAAAGGTTGCCATTTTTGATGTTTCCAGTTGCTTTTCTGCGAAATTAGATGCATACTGTTTCCAGTTCTAAACCATTAACAATCAACTAAGTCCACGTTTTCCAGCGACTTAGCTTCGAGGCGACAGAGAGGTTCGAATCCCTCCCTCTCCGCCAGTTTACGATTTGCAGATTTTCGCCCTGCGGGGCGATAACGGGTGCGAGGTCGGAATTGAATTCGGAAACGTATTGCCAAGGGTTTAGGAACTTCACGGCCAACGATTTTTCCGCCACCTGAAAGTTCGAACCGATTTTTTTGAGGAAATCACGCTTTTGCTCGGGATTTCCCTCGGAAAGCAAAATAGAGGCGTATTTAGCCTCCAAAACGAAACGGATGGCCGGTTCGAACCGATTGTGTCGGTTGGTCTCGAAAGCTTCTAGTTTGCCCCGAAGTTCTGCCTTCCGGTTCACCAGAATATGTTTCTTGGAAACGTATTCTGGCTCGCTGACCTGCTCCGTGAGGCGCAGGTCTAGGAGAACGTCGATTTGCTTCTCGGTGGCCGCGATAGCGGCCTTCGTCGCGGTAATGGTGGCTTCTTCGGCTTTTGCCGTCTCCGCCCGCTCATTCTCAAGTTCGGTGCTCATTTGGTCAGCTATTGCCGCTTCTAGGGCAACTTTGCTGATCTCTCGGTCAACTTGGGCAGAAATGGCATCCTCGCGGGCATATTTCTGCGTGCAGGGGGCGACCCGCTTGGTGCAGCGCAAATAATTGCGCCCCTTCTGTGTCTCCGTGGTGATGAAGCACCCGCACTCGCCACAGTGGAACAGGCCGCGATACAGATAAGGCTTGAGGGCAGGCGTCTTAGACTTGCTCTTGCGGGCCATGACCGCCTGCACTTGGTCGAAAAGCCGTTTAGAGATGATGGGGTCATGGATGCCTTCGTAGAGCTCTCCGCTTGAGAGCATGGTTCCGTAGTAAAACGGATTCTTGAAAAGCTTTTGGTAGTTGGAAACCGAAAGAAACTTCCCGGTATAGGCGAGAAGTCCGACCTCGTTCATGCGCGACCGGATCTCGTGAAGGGCATAATCGCCTGTGGCGTAAAGCTCAAAGGCTTTGCGGACGAGTTTAGCTTTGGGTTCATCAACGACAATAGAACGCTTGTTGCGGTCATTGAGGTAGCCGATGGGAGCACGGCTCGGCCATACGCCGTTTCTCAATTTCTGGCGTATGCCGCGCTTGATGTTCTCCGAAAGATTGTCCACGTAGTATTTGCTCTGGCAAAAGGCGATGTTGAGCATAAACTTTCCATGTGCAGACGGCTCAAAGCGAAACGTAGGAAAGCGAAGATCACGAATCTTAAGCGGGCGAAGGAATTTTTGGACTCTCCAGAATGGAGCAAACACAGACAGGAAATTCGTGATGGCAAGATCAAGTTTATGCTGGAGCAGGATTATGACTTCACTGTGGCTAAATTTCGCGTGAGGCGCTCTCGAAATGTCATTTATATTGACTGGACATTTACTCCCGTGATGAAACGACCCGAGCAATTCTTTGTCAGCGGTGCACTTTCAGAGATCGGCCTAGAGCCAGAAAATACTGACTTCAATACCGGCATTATTGCCCGAGCGCACGGAAATTCTAGTATTCAACTAGAACTAAACGAAGGGTGCTGTTAACGTCAGCGGGGTTGTATATTTGCCATACAAGAAGAACAGAATTAAAGACACCTTTGGCGATGTAGTGCGAACGGTTTATCGTGAATTCCCAAAGGCGTAAATCTTAGCCATTATCCACTTTCTGCAAGCATCGCTTGTTTAATAAAATACCCGCTTATTTTAAGCGAGTATGCCGTGTGGGTGTTAGCGTCCGCACAGTCGTTATTGATCTATCCCTGTTCGTAGTTACGCAAAATCTCAATCCATCACTTGAGAAATATATTGAATGCAGGGGCCTATGTTTTGCGATGGCTCTCTGATTGGCGTCCCAGCGCCGCCGGCTCACATTGCCCCAGTCACCCAAAACGTGCCGTCCTAGTGCGGGGATTAGGTCTTCCGAGGAAAGCCTCTTAGACAAGGCTGGTTCAACAACGATCTGTCCGGTCGAAAAATCTGGTATCCACTTGAGTAAAGGTACTTTTGTCATCTGGTAGCTCCATTCTGGTTTGTAAACGCGCGGGAATGCGGTAGTTCCACCCAATTTTAACGCATCCTAACGATGAGGGCAAATGGAAGGCACCACTATAAGCCTCCCCAAACAGCCGAAACGAGACGGCCCGATGCGCGATTTAATCATACGAAAGGCAGCAACGTAGGGCCGGGGCTCAATAGTTTCAAGCCAAAATCTTTAGGGGTATTCGCGAACAAGAGATGATTTCTATCCGCTTGAGGATTAGGCAATTAGCAGATTGGCAAGTGCCTCCCTTGATGACCCTTTGTCTTTTTTACAAATACCACCTTCGTGGCCCTAGCTGACCTCGACATCGGCCATGAGGCCGATTATTCGTCCTCTTTAACCGTAGGCGATAGCCACCCGTAAAAGCCGTATGAGCAGGAACAACGGCAGAGCGCGAGTTGCCCTAAGCGAAATGGAGAAAGAGTCATTCCCGCAGTAGTACGGTCACCTTCCCGATGAATGCAATCATTAGGTTGCAACGGGTCAAACCCGTATCGGCTGTAAGGCCGAAATTCGTCCTTCTTTCAACGGTTGGCGATAGCCACCCGTTTAACCCGTGTGAGCAGGGAGACCGGCAGAGCGGGACTTCCTTTGAGGCAATCCCGCTGGGCCGCCTGCTCATTCCTGGGCCAAGGTCTTGGGAGTTCGTCGCCCGAGGCGTCTGCCTTTTACACGCCGGAGGGCAAGAACCTCCCGAGTCCTTGGCCCCCCGCGTTAGCGGGTTCCCGTCCGTCCAGGTCTGGGCTTGTAAAGGACATCGGCTGTCCTTTTACTCGTGAAAACCCGTCCGTGGGTGAACCCGTTTTGTGACGTCGCGTTAGCGACGTTTGAGGGAGGTATTTGGCGAGTGCCGCCGAGCCAAATACCGACCGAAGTCGGGGGTGTCGCAAACGGGTGAATTATCGCTAACCCGTTGCTGCAAAAGGCGCTTTTGAAACACATCCCCCTCCCTCTAGCGGGGAGGGGTGTGGGGATACCCTAAATCGACGGATTTTCAGCGAAAAACATTCGAACTTTGTCCAAGAGCCACCGCCAGGGCCACAAAAAAAGGCAGAAGTCAGAACGCAGAAGGTTCAATTCAGCAGGCCAACAGAGGTCTTTACAGAAGTCCACTCTTCGGAGAAAATAATTCCACGCGTCACCTTTAACTTCAGCGTTACACCAGCCCTTTATTTATCCATGAATACCTCCCAATCCCTCCTCGCCGTCACCGCCTTCATGACGGTATCGGCCCTCACCGTTTTTGCCGCTGACGCCACGCCCGCCGCGGCCCCGGCAGCCAAACCCGCCGCCATGGCCTCCATGCCGGGAATGATTATGTCCGACAAACCGCTTGAAATCGGCGCCACCGCGCCGGCCCTCAAGGGCACCAACCAGGACGGCAAGGTCATCGACCTCGCCGAGCTTTATAAAAAGGGTCCCGTGCTCGTCTATTTCTATCCGAAGGCCGGCACGCCGGGCTGCACGCTGGAGGCTTGTGCCTTGCGCGATGCGACGCCGGACTTCACCGCCACGAACCTCACCATCATCGGCGTGAGCCATGACACGGTCGAGGCGCAGAAGAAATTTGCCACCGAGCAAAAGCTGCCGTTCAGCCTGCTGGCCGATCCGAAGGGCGAGATTTACATGGCTTTCGGAGTTCCTGGCACCACGCGCCAGTCCTACCTGGTGCAAAACGGCAAGATCGTGTGGCGCCAATTGGCCGCTTCCACGGATAAGCAGGCCGACGATGTGAAAAAGGCCCTGGCTGACCTCAAGATCACGACGGGGCCGGCAGCCGCGCCCGCCAAGCCGTAGGCTGGGGCCAGGGGAGGAAGTTGGCCGATTGCAGTAGGAAGCTGGAATTTGGGGGTGCTAAACATACTCCCATTTCTGAACGCACCCCTTTGCATGTCCCGCCTTCCCCGCTCCGGCCCGGTTTCTAACTTTGTTATAAAAGGTTTGCCAGGGGGTGCCGCTACAAGGTACGCCTTAGGCGTGTCTGCCCCATTGCCACCGCACACCCGACGCCCCCGGCCGGCGTTGGCGCGCGCCCTATTACGGCCCGCTGTGGAATAAGCCGTGCCCGGCCTGCTCAAATGATTGGAAACCTCTCACTGGATTTCCAAAAACTGGTGGACGAGCACTACTCCAGTCTCTACCGATTTGCGTACAGCCTCGCCGGCAACGAGCACGAAGCCAGCGACCTCACCCAACACACATTTTTCATCTATGCCAACAAGGGCTCCAGCCTGCGGGACACGACCAAGGTCAAATCGTGGCTCTTCACCACGCTGTACCGCGAATTCCTGCGGCAGCGCCGTTCCGCCCAGCGCACGCAGCCGCAAGACGAGGAAACCCTCGAGCTTTCGGCCCCGGTGGTCAATTCCGACGTAATGGCCACGGTGGATGGCGCCAGTGCCGTCGCCGCCCTTGAACAATTGGAGGAGTCCTACCGCGCCCCGATTGCCTTGTTTTACCTGCAGGATTTGTCTTATAAAGAAATAGCCGATGTGCTCGAAGTGCCCATTGGCACGGTGATGTCCCGCCTCTCGCGCGGCAAAGCCCAGCTGAAAAAAATCCTCCTCGAACACCCCCGCACCGCCTAAACCCCCCACCCTTTTTTGCGATTCACACCATGACACCCGAGGAAGCCAAACTCATCCTCTCCGCCCGGCGGTCCGACCAGATCGACCCGGCGGATGCGCCCGCGCAGGAGGCGTTGCAGTTGGTGGCGGCCATGCCGGAGCTGGCCGCGTGGTGGCAGGCGGAGCAGGCCTTTGACCGCGCGTTTGCCCGCAAACTAGCGTCCATCGCTCCGCCGCGGGAACTGCACAGCGCCATCCTGCGCGGGGGCGCCACCATTTTTGCGGCCCGCAACCTCATCAGTGAAACGACTGACGCGGACACCTCCGACGCGGCGGGCGAAGGCGCGGCCGACGGCAGGGAGAAAGTTGTCCCCTTTTACGATGCCAACGGCAACGGCCTGGGCGAAGTGGCGGGCACGCGGCCGAATCCGCATTGGTTCCGCGTGGCGTTGCCGTGGTCGCTGGCGGCCTCGGTGGCGCTCGCGCTGCTGGGCTTCTCGATGTTTTTCAAAGCGCAGAAGCTCGAGGCCGATGCGCCGGATGATTTGGCGGGTTTTACCCAGTACGCGACGAAGATGGAGGAAGGACACACGTTTCCCTTCAATCACAGCACCAAGCTTGAGGAAATGGAATCCGACCTCGCCAAGAACCAGGCTCCCCATGCGGACAAATTGCCCGACCGCGCCGGTGTCACGGAGATTGACGGCTGGAGCGTGGTCGAATGGCAGCACCACCGGGCCACGGAAGTCCGCCTGCACGGCGACACCACCATTGACTTGTTCATTCTCGCTCGCGCGGACTTTCCGCGGGAGAAGGAACACGCCCAACCGGAAGTGAAGCTGTCGGGCAATTACGCCGTCACCATCTGGACCGAGGGCCCGAACATTTATATGCTGCTCACCGAGAATCCCGGGGCTAAACCCACGGGCGGAAACGCGGCGGCGAAGATGAATACTCCGGCCGACGCGAATGCCGCGGCGGTTCCGGCACCGGATACGCAAGGGACAGGGTCCAGCGCGGATTTGCCGCACCGCACGCCCCAGCCCGGCGCAACCGGCGCGGGGAACTAAGCGGGCATTCTGTGATACTGCGCGGGATTGTAAGGAGACTTTGCCTCGGTGAGCCCGCGCGATGCGCGTTGCCGTCTGGTTGGGCAACTGACCGATAAATTCCGCACGGCAGCCAGCACGCGAAAAAGCTGGCCATTAAGTGACTGTACATTCCATGGCGGATGGGTTCTCCCTTGCCGCCGCTGATCTGTAAAAGCCGGCACGGAAGTGCGGGAGCATTTGAGTACTCCCACACTCCGCGGGCCTGCGACTACTTGCCTTGCTTGTTCAGCACATCCAAGAGCGGCTTGGCGGCCTCGGGCATCTTGGCTTTGCCGGCGAAGATTTCTGTCGGGGTGATGGTCGGGCTGTCGTAGAATTTGCGATTGCCCACGTCGTCGACCGAAACCTGCGTGGCGGCCACGGCGGCGCCGGCATCGAGGCCGCTGGTCTGCTGGTAGAGAATCACGTCCACCTTGTTGTCCGTGGTGGTGTTCTGCGTGGACTGGTCACCGGCCGCGGCGCGGACGTTGCCACTCCAGACGAACTTGCTGTCCGTGAGCGTGTTCATGGCCTTGTCGGACATCAGGAACGCGATGGTGCGGGTGGTGCCGCCGCCGATTTGCGCGCCGATGCTCGCTCCACCGAGGGTGTAAAACGCCGGGGCGCTGAATTTGCCGTCGGCATTCTTTTTCATGCCGATGCCGGTGCCGGAGGTGCCGCCGATGATGACGGCGCCGGAGACGCGGGTGAGGATGATCACGCCCTTGGCCTGGCTCACGACCCAATTCGGGATGGCGGTTTTCGGATCGCTTTGCTGCACGGAATAGAAATTCGCGGCGTCGCTAATTTCCTTGTTCAAGGCGAGCTTGGGATCTTTCGCAGCGTCGTCGGCGGCGAAAAGGGAGGATGTGCCGAGCAGGAGCGCGACGAATCCGAGTTGGAGGAGGGGCTGACGATTGATTTTCGTTTTCATGAGTGAGTGTAATGGTTGGTCTAAAGGGATCGGCGTGGGGAGGTCCATGGGCCGGAAGGGCGGTGTTGCCGCTGCTATTTTTCCGCGTATTGCGGCGTGCGATAAAACTCGCGCGCCTTGGCGAGAAGTTGAGGCTCGGTCAGGTGCCGCTCGTCGATGACGACCGTGCCGACGATACGCTGGACCAGGTCGGCATGATGTTTCTTCAGCCAGGTGACGAATTGCTCCATCTCGCTGCTGGTGCCTTTGCCGGTGCCAAAGAGTAGAATCTGCCCGGTACCCGTCAAGGCGTGGGCAACCGGTTCAAAAAAGCTGTTGGGGTCGGGCTTTTCCTGGCCGCGCGAAAAGTCCTTCGCATTGTGCGCGTGGCGGAAATAGTCGGCGGGCTCGTGCGGCAAAATCTGCTGCGGCACCGCGCCGTGCATTTCCGAACGGAAAAGGCGGGCCTCGTGATGATTGATCACGACCAGCCAATGGGATTCCCCCTTTTCTGCCGCGGGGGCCGCCGCCTCGGATAGTTCGAGAAAATGACGCAATTCCAGGATCGCCTTGGTCTCGGCCACCTCCTTGGTGCGCGGCGGGTGCAAGACGAGGGTGTGGCCGTGGCGGGTCACTTTCAGATTGCCGTTCGGCTCCACGCTCGTCTGACCGAGTTCGCCCAACAGCAGGCGGACGTCGTGCCAATCGAGGTTGTGCGCCGCAGGATGGCGAAAGATCGCTTCATAGGTGCGCAAGGCGGCACCGGCGAGGTCCGGGGGTGGATTCATAAAGGGATGCGCAGCGGGGGCCTTAAATCCGCCCGAGCAAGAGCAAAACGACCAGAACCGCCAGCAACAGGCCGAGGCCGCCGCTTGGGTAATAGCTCCAGTTTCGGCTATGGGGCCAGACGGGCACCGTGCCGACCAGCATCATCACCACTAAAATGAGCAAAATGAGTCCTAACATGGAATTGCTTTCGTTGGGCGAATGAAATGGTCCCGCCATCGTGGCGAGGCTATTTCGACGCTGGCCAAGAAGATACACCACTATGGAAACCGCGCCTATGGGGACTAACCCTACAGCATATCACCCGCCGGCAAAAACGGGACGAAAGCCGGCTTCGGTGAGAATGCGTGCAACCGCCTCGCGCTGGTCGCCCTGGATTTCAATCCGCCCCTCCTTCACCGTGCCGCCCGTGCCGCAGGCGCGCTGCATTGTCTTGGCCAGTTGCTCCTTCTCAGGCGAACCGATGCCCACAAAGCCCTTCACCACGGTGACCGTCTTGCCGCCGCGCCCGGCCTTTTCGCGAATGATGTCCACGCGGCCGCGATTCTTGCGTTCCGGTTTGGCCGGCAGGGAGGCGGGCGAAGGCGCGCTCGCGGGACTTTTCGGGGGCGCGGGCGGCAGCCCCTGGTTCGACAGGCTGGCAAAGGGGTTCTGACCGATGCTTTCGCCGCCATCGGTGCGGATTCGGTCGGGCCCGCTCATGGGCCGTAAGGTTTGCGCAGCGAAAATAAAACCGCCAGCCTAAATCCAGCGGCTCACTTCACTGTGAGCGCCACTGGCACGCTGGTCACCGTGCCGGCGGGGTTGGTGACTTTGCAGGAGTATTTGCCGGCGTCGGTTTTGGCGAGCTTGAGGATGGTGAGCGAGGCCGTCTTCGAACCGGTGATTTTGCCGGCGGCGTCCTTGAGTGGCGTGGTGGATTTCAGCCACAGATACGTCAACGGCGCGGAGCCGGTCGCCACAATTTTGAATTTGGCCGAGGCTTTGGCTTTCGCGGTCACGGCCTTGGGCGGGGTGGTAATGGCCGGAGCGACGAGCACAGTGAAGGTGGCGGTGGAATTGCCCGCCTCATTGGTGACCTTGAGGGTGTAGCCGCCATCACGAGCGACGGACAAATTGCTCAAGGTCAAATTTGCCGAGGTGACGCCGGTAACATTCGCGCCGTTGACCAAGGGGACGCCCTTGTAGGACCATTGGTAAGTGAGGTTGCCATTCCCGGCCACATTGGCGGTGAGCACGGTGTTGGCGCCGGATTTGATTTTGACGATATTGGAGGTCAACGACACCACGGGGCTGACGACGACGAGGATTTGCGCGGTGGCATTGCCGGCCTCGTTGGTGGCCTTAAGCGTGTAATTGCCCGCGCGCGTGGCGGTCAAATTGGCCAGCGTCAAATTGGCCGAGGTCGCGCCGGAAACATTGGCGCCGTTCGTCACGGGCGTGCCGTTAAAAGTCCACTGATAAGTGAGATTGCCGATGCCGAGAATGCTGCCCGTGAGCGTGGTGTTCGCGCCCGCGACTACGGGGACAAGATTACCCGAAAAGGAAACGGTGGGGCTGACGATGACGTGGATGGTCGAGTTGGCTGAATTCAAGGCATTGTTGACGACCAACTTGTAATCGCCGCCCTGGTCGGAAGTGAGGTTGCTGAGCATGAGGGTGGAATTCTCGGCCCCCGTAATGGTGCCGTTGTTGGTGACCGGAGTGCCGTTAAAAAACCAGTGCGTGAGCACGGTGCCGTCGCCCACGATGTTCGCGCCCAACGTGAGATTGCCGCCGGCCAAGGCCGTGGTGTTGGCCGCAAGTCCGCTCACCTGCGCGGCCGCCACCGGCAACGTGGAGGAAAATTGCACCTCGTCCACAAAAACCCACAAATTGGAACGGGTGAGGTCGATATCCAACTCGTCGCCCGTCCAATTGCCGGTGAAATCCAAAAAAACGCGGGTGCCGTCAGCGATGGCGTCGGCCGGGACGGGGAAGTCCTCGCCGTTGATGGTGACATTGGCCGGCATGGAGATGCCGGCATAATCCGAGCGGTCGAAGCCGATGCGCACCCATTTGATGTTGGTCATGCTGTCGGCAAAATTAAACGTCAGCGAGGGGTCGTGGCTGTCCCAGCCCACCCACTCGAAGGCGTTACCGTTGCCGAGATCCGCAGTCCAATCCCCGGTTCCGATAAAGCCGTCGGTCAATTGGACACCCGTTTTATCGGTGTAATTGTAGCTGCCCGTGTCGCCCACTGTGGCAGTATAGTTGGACGCCATCACCATGGTAAAATTGGTGGGAATATCGGCCGTAATATTGGCGGCCTGGGCGGCCCCGGCCAGCAAACAAACCAGCACTCCGGCAATGTACTGCTTCATGGTAGGGAAAAATGCCCAAAAATGGTCCCGCGTTCAAGCTAGAACCACAACCCTCAGGGCTTATTCCCCCGGTCCGTTCCCTGGCAAAAATGCGAAGGCACGGTGGAGTCCTAAATTCACCCAAAACCTTGCGGCGGACTGGGGCGGCCCGACCTACCCCTGAAAGCGGTTAAAGTAGGGCGCGCTGCCCCCAGCGCGCCGTTTCAAATTTGGACATGGCTCAAGACACAGAAGCTTAACCCTCGCCATTTTCCAGTACTTTGAGGAGGTCCTTGGTGGTGAGCAGGTGCACAAATTTACGGATGGCGGGCGAGAGCACGCGGCCCTTGCGGTGGATGATGGCGAGCGGGCGCACGAGGCGCTTGCCCTTGATGTGCAGGCGGCACAGCAGTTTTTGGCGGACTTCCTGCAGGATGGTGGTCTCCGGCACGATGGCGATGCCGGCATCGACCTCGACGGCGCGCTTCACGGTTTCGATGTTGTCGAATTCCATGACCGGCGTGATATCGAATTTGAAGTCTTTAAAAATCTGGTCGGTGGCCTTGCGTGTGGGAATGTCCTGGTCGAAGCCGATGAATTTGAAGCCCGAGAGTTCCTCGATGCTGACCTCCTTGCGGGCGGCGAGCGTGTGGGTGGGACTGCAAATCACGACCAACTGGTCCTCCTGAAAGGGGATGATCTCGATATTGCGCGACTTGATGGGGAAAGCGACGAGCCCGAGGTCCACGGCATTGTGCGAGACGTCCTCGTACACCAGATTCGACCGGCGGTACTCGACGCGGACGTTGACGTTGGGAAAATCCTTGAGGAAGAGTTTGATGTAAGCGGGAAGCTCGTGGAGTCCGATGGAGTAAATCGTCGAGAGGTTGATGGTGCCGCTGACGACCTTGCGCATCTCCTGCAAATCATTCGAGAGCTTGTCGTACAGTTGCAGAAACTCCTTCGAGGTTTCGTAAATGCGCTGGCCCTCGCGGGTGAGGCGGAAATGCTTCTGGCCGCGGTCGACGATCAGCACATTGAAGTGCTTTTCCATCGCGCGCATCTGCTGGCTGACGGCGGACTGGGTGATGCCGTTGATCTTGGCGGCGCGGGAAAAACTCTGGCTTTCGACCAGGTCGGAGAAGATTTTGAAATTCTCGATGTGCATGGCGGTAAACTTTTTTTGACAGGATTAACAGAATTTACAGAATTGGGTCCGGCAGCCGGAACGAATCATCTCTTTTTTAATTCTGTCCATTCCTTCCCGTTCCCCTATCCTATAACGTTCTCTAATCGGCTTTCAATCCAGTTTTTAGCTGCGCTTATCCCATGGCCCTTTTGTCCTACGAGGAATTTTTAGGGAATCTCGGCCGCGTGCGCGCACGGGTGGCTGCGGCGTGCGCGGCGGCCGGCCGGCCGGCGGAGGCGGCGCGCATTTTGGCCGTGACGAAGACGCATCCGGTAGAGGCAGCCCTTTACGCCCAGCGGGCTGGCTTGCCCGGCGCGGGCGAAAACCGGGTGCAGGAGGCGCTGGAGAAAATCGCCGCCTGTCCGGATCCGGCGGTGCGGTGGGAACTCATCGGCCACCTGCAATCGAACAAGGCAGCCAAGGCCGCGGTCGTGTTTGCGCGCATTCAATCGGTGGATCGCGCCGATCTCGCCGAGAAGCTCGACCGCGCGGCGGCGGCGGCGAGACGCACGCTGCCGGTACTGTTGCAAATCAACGCGGGTGACGACCCGGCGAAATTTGGCGCAAATTGCGCGGACGCCCCGGCCCTGCTCGAAGCCGCCTTGCGGTGTGCCTCTTTGCGGGTCGAAGGGTTGATGACGATCGCGCCACTGGCCCCTGGAGACCCGACGGTGGCGGAGCGTTGCTTCGCGCGTCTGCAGGAAACGCGGGACCAACTCGCCGCCCAATTCAAAGTGCCGCTGCCGGAGTTATCCATGGGCATGTCGGACGACCTCGAGGCGGCCGTTCGCCAGGGCAGCACGTTGGTGCGGGTGGGCACGGCGCTGTTTGGGCACCGAGAATAAATATTCACCGCAGAGAGCGCGGAGTGCGCGGAGGAAGAGAATAGCTCCACAGATTACACCGATTTTCACCGATTATTTTCTTCAAATCTGTGTTAATCGGTGAAATCTGTGGATAAGATTGCCCTCCTTTCTCTTTTGCCTTCGCGTCCTGGCGCTTAAATGAACACCTCTGTAAATCGCTCGCCCGGCTTATGGGTGCCGACCTTGTATTTTGCGCAGGGGCTGCCGTTTGTCATCGTGACCAGCGTATCGTCGGTGGCGTTGCTGAAACTCGGTTGGACGGCCGCGGAGGTGGCGCTTTTCACCAGCGGCCTGAATTTGCCCTGGACGATCAAGCCGTTGTGGGGGCCGCTGCTGGAACGCTGGGGCACGCGGCGCGGCTGGATTGTGGCGATGCAAGCCGTGGCGGCCCTGGCCCTCGCCGGCATTGCGTTCGTTTTGCCGCACAAGGACTGGCTGACGCTGACCCTCGGGCTGTTTCTCGGGCTCGGCTTCGCCTCGGCGACCCACGACATCGCCGCCGATGGCTTCTACATGCTCGCGCTGGGCAGCCGCACGCAGGCGGAGCTCACGGGCGTGCGCAATACGTTCTTCCGCATCGCCATGCTGGCGGGGAATGGCGGGCTCATCTGGCTGGCGGGCTGGGGTGAAAAGCAGTGGGGCTCGGCGACCGCGTGGCCGGCGGCCTTCGTGGCGGTGGCGGCGCTCATGCTTTGCATTAGTTTGTATCACTGGAGAATTTTGCCCAAACCGGCGGCGGATGCCCGCATTAACGCCCCGCGCGTCGAGGCCGGGGAGTTTGTGCGCATCTGGGCGAGCTTTGTGCAACGCCCCGGCTTCGCGCGGATGCTGGCGTTCATCTTTCTCTACCGCCTCGGCGAGAGCCAATTATTG
Source organism: uncultured Opitutales bacterium (assembly GCA_964562015.1). Taxonomy (GTDB): domain Bacteria; phylum Verrucomicrobiota; class Verrucomicrobiia; order Opitutales; family JABDGR01; genus CAZLRH01. The sequence goes on from CAZLRH010000014.1 coordinate 38,370, forward strand.
AAAGGCAACCAGGCCTTCCTGCTCGATAAGCGCGCGGCGGGCGGGCTGGCGCTGGCGACGGATGAACTGGGCTACCTGTATGGCACGCTCGGCATTCTGGCGCTGTTGGCGGGCGGCTTGCTCGGCGGCAAGGCCATCGCACGCACGGGGCTGCGCCGCCAGCTTTGGCCCATGGCGCTGGCGATCAATCTGCCGCATTTCATCTACATTTGGCTTGCGCTCACGCAACCGACGAGCCACGCGTTAATCGGCGGCGGCATCGCGCTCGAGCAATTCGGTTATGGCTACGGGTTCGCGGCGTACATGGTTTACTTATTATATGTGGCGCGCGGGGCGCACCCGACCTCGCACTATGCGCTATGCTCCGGGGCCATGGCGCTGGGCGCGATGCTGGCAGGCGGAATTGCGGCGGCGGCGCTCACGGCCCTCGACAACAATTACCTGCATTTTTTCATCTGGGCGACGGTGACCGGTTTCATTGGCTTGGCGACCTTATGGAAGCTGCCGCTCGAGGCGGATTTTGGCCGACGCGATTAAGTTTAGACGGCCGCTTACAGTCTAAAACCGCAGGACAAATTTTTCCTCAATTGAAATTGGTCAAGGATCCATCTGAGCTGACTCAATCAATTCGAGCCTGGGTGGAAGGGCATCGGGCGCCAAGCGGGCCACGACCGGGTTACTACCCCGCGCAAGCAATGCGACTTGGTGGCTGGGAATGTCCAAGGTGCAAATCTGATCCTCACCCAATTGAAAGATTAAGATATCCCCAGGAAGATAAATTACGTCCGAAACCATCCAGGCTCCAAAAAGCGTTTCCCAGTTGAGCCAAAAATCTTCACCCGTTTGAAGATTGTGACCAAAGACGCCGTCGTTGGGCCACGAGCCCGTGGATATCTGCCAAGAATTCATTTTCCGATCCAATGTTAAGACATTTGTTTTCGGCAATTGATTGGGGAAAAGTGATAGGATTGGGCTGCCTGCGGCGAGATTGGCAAAGCGGCGCCAAACCAAGTAAGCGTCCTCCACTTCACCCTGCTCTCGTTCTCGAACGAAAACCAATTCGCAGAGGTCATCCAAATGCGGCACCAAATCTTCGCCGGAAATTATCTTTCGTGGCACCTGAGGGGCCGTCGCCGCATTATGGAAGAGAACTCCGAGTCGCACACGACTTTTCCCGTTAGCGGGAGGAATTTCCAATACCTGCGTTGCCGCAGAACTGCCGAGCGGCTGCTGCATAATCTTTAATTGGTCGGTTGAAAGATAAATTAGGGTCAAATTCTTGGGCAGGGACAAGGAAGTGGCCGGAACCATATGAAAGTCACGATACAAATGCGTGCCGCTAAAGCTCCAATAACCGCCAAAGAGTAATAAATACGAAACCGTCTGAACCAGAAAGGTTGCTCTTACCGCCACTTTCCAGTCGCGGCGGGCAAACTGCCAACAGGCCCAAGTAAAGGGCCACTCAACCACCAAGGTGATAAAATAACATAGAGCCGCCATGACCCAGAACCATCTCCAGGCGGAATAAAGATCCAGCCTATGCAGGTGTTCGCTGCAAAATCCAATGAAAAAAGCGCCGAGCATCGCCGAAACATAATTCGACGCTAGCATGATAAAAAACGCCCCGACCGGCCGGCGTTTGAACAAAAGGACCAATAATGCTGTCTCTACGATGGCCAGAAGAGTATTTCCGAACACCAAATGCAGCAAGGGCGCCCACATTAATGGGGTGCCGGCGTCAGCCGAAACTCGACCTAGCAGGCCAAACCACAATGCAACCGCCAACAGGCTTTGGCGCAAAAGGCCCTTTCCAATGCTCAGGCGAAAACGACCCATGGGAATCATTATCACAGGTAAGCGTTGACTTCGTCTCGTTCAGGAGCAAATCAAATTTCCTGTATTAAAAATTGGCTAATGCCTGACTCTATTCTTTTTCTCTTCAACGCTTCTGGATCTTGAGCTTTGGGATTGCTGCCTTCACTTGGACGCCTACGATGCCGAACCATCTCGTCATTTAAAACACACCATGCAGCCCTTGCCCGAGCAAAACCCCACGGATTCATCCGCCGCGCCCGCGGCGCTCTCGGATAAAAAGGCGACCGTGCTGGGCTTGCGGCGCTTGTTCAATGCCTTCTTTTACTCGATGGAGGGGCTGGGCTCGTCGTGGAAGCATGAGCAGGCGTTTCGGCAGGAGATGATGCTGGCCCTCGTGCTCATCCCCGTCGCGCTGGCGCTGCCGGTGGACTATGTGGGCAAGGCGCTCATGGTTTCGAGCGTGCTGCTGGTGCTCATCGTGGAGTTGTTGAATTCGGCCATCGAGTGGTGCGTGGACCTGGCCGCGAACCAGCAGCGTCATCCCTTCGCGAAGCGGGCGAAGGACATGGGCAGCGCGGCGGTGTTTTTGAGCCTGACGAATTGCCTGTGCACCTGGGTGCTCGTACTGATGCATTCGTTTTGAGGCGGGAATGGAGATGAGACCGATCCGGGTTTGGAGTTGCGTTTAATCCTCCACGCGGCTGAATGGCGGGATGACCACCAGCGCCGACGGCCTCACCCCCACCCTCACCGGCAGCGCCCCGACCCCGAGCATCGACGCCGGCCTCGCCAAGACCCTTCACTTGCAGGAAGTAGATGTCCGCCGCCAGCAGTTGGAAACGCAATTGCGGCTGGCGCCCACGGAACTCGCATCGTTGCAGCGCAAAATCGACGGGGAAAAGGCCGCCTACGAAGTCCGCCACCGCGCGTATCAAGATTTGGAAGTGCAGCGCAAGGACGTCGACAACCGGCTGAAGTCCGCCGAGGCCACAGTGTTGAAATACAAGACGCAGCAGGCGGAAATCCGCAAGAACGACGAATACCAGGCGCTCGGCCACCAGATTGAAACCGCCGAGGGCGAAGTCAATTCGCTGGAGACGCTGGAGATTGAGCAGATGTTGAAAATCGACGAGGCCAAGAAGGCCTTGCAGACCGCCGAGGCGGAATTGAAACAGCGCCTGACCAATCTCGACGGGGAAATCGCGCTGGTGCGCCGGCGCGAAACGCAAACCCGCACGGAGCTCGACACGTTGGGCAACGCGGTGGAAACCGCCGCTGCGGCGGTGCCGCCGTTGTGGATGCGGCATTACGAAAACGCGAAAACCCGCGTCAAACGCGCGCCGTACCTGGCGGCAATGGACGGACACAATTGCGGCGGCTGCCACCTGCGGGTGTCCAATGAAATCGCCGAAGCCGCGCGCCACGGCGGCAAACCCGTGCACTGCGACAATTGCGGCCGCATCGTGTATGTCCCGTAAGCGCGCGAATTTACTCCGCCGATGACTGACCTCTACGATCCGAATAAAAAAGTCTATCCCGCCGACGAGGGCCCTTTTAGCATCGTCGATTTGCTGGCCCGCGCCGTCGACCCCGAGTACCTGCACGACAATATCCCGCGCATTTCCGATTATCACCTGAAAATCGGCGAGCCGGTGCGCTTTCGCCTCGACCATGACTTGCAAGTGGTCCAGGGCGGCGCACGCCTCACCCCCGCACTGATTGAGGGCTTGGTGTTCCCCCTGCTGCGCCCGGAACACATCGCGAGCCTGCGCGAGAACCCGCTCAACGACATCGACGCCTCGTGGGAATTGCCGGGCGAGAAACATTATTTTCGCCTCAATGTTTTTCACGACCGCGACGGCATGGCCGCGGTAATCCGCCTGTTGCCGCCGTCCATTCCGCAGGTGGAGGAAGTCGGCTTCCCCAACGAGATGACGTGGACGAACATCGTGAACGCCCGGCAAGGCCTCGTGCTGGTGACGGGGGTGACCGGCAGCGGCAAGTCCACGACCATTGCGAGTCTGCTCAACCGCATCAACCGGACGCGGGCGGTGCGCATCGTCACGCTGGAGGACCCGATTGAATTTGTGTTCACGAACCAGCGGGCGCTTTTCTCCCAGCGCGAAATCGGGCGGCACGCAGCGAGTTTTGCCTCGGGGCTGCGCAGCGTGTTGCGCGAAAACCCCGACATCATTTATGTCGGCGAGGTGCGCGACCAGGAAACGGCGACCGAGGCGCTGACCGCCGCGGAAACGGGCCACCTCGTCTTGACCACCATGCACACGCGCGACGCGATGGGCGCGCTCACGCGCCTGGTGGACATGTTTCCGCCGGAACGTTTTCGCGAAATTTCAGTACAACTTTCGTTCAGCCTCACCTACGTGCTGGCGCAAAAGCTCGTCCCGCGCGCGGAAGGTTATGGACGGTGCGTGGCCATGGAAGTGCTGCGCAACAACACGGCCATCGCGAATCTCATCCGCCTTGGCAATTGGGCGCAGCTCTACGGCGCGATGGAAACACGCGTCAAAGACGGCATGTGCACGCTCGAACAGGCGTTGCTGGGCATGTACGAACAAGGGTTGATTTCCAAGGCGGACGCCATCAGCCACGCCAACGACGGCGCGATTGTGGACCGCATCGAGCACGCCAAGAGCACGGCGCGGCGATTGTAGTTTGGATCAAACGCCACTTTCCCACCGGGCCCAGAGTGAGAGCGGCAAGGGCCGGCTGCTGGCTTCGGCGGTGAGGGCGAGTTCGCCCCGGGTCACCCGGCCGCCCTGGCCGCGCATCATTTCCTCCAGCAAATTGCCGAGCATGAGTGCGGAAGCCTCCAGATTGTACATCGTCAAAAGGATAAAGCGGGGATTTTTCGACAGGGCTTGGCGGCACAGGCTGAGCAATTCCGGCAGCATAGCTTCGACTTTCCAAACTTCGCCAGCGGGGCCACGGCCAAAGGAAGGCGGGTCGAGCGAGATGGCATCGTAGCGCACCTCGCGGCGAATTTCGCGGCGGAGAAATTTAACGGCATCGTCGAGAATCCAGCGGACGGGGGCGCGTTCGAGGCCGGACAGGGTTTGATTATGGCGCGCCCAGGAGACGGCGGGCTTCGAGGCGTCCACATGCGTCACCGCGCAACCCGCCGCGGCGGCGACCAGCGACGCCGCCCCGGTGTAACCGAACAAGTTCAACATGCGCAAGGGTGTGGCACCCGCGGCGCAGGCGTGTGTGTGGATGAACTCCCAGTGCGGCGCCTGCTCGGGAAAAAGTCCGAGGTGCTTCGAGCCATCGGTCAAGCGCGCCTGCAAAGTGAGTTCGCGCCAGCGCATGGTCCACTCGCGCGGAGTGCCCCGGGTGAGGCGCCAGGGGCCTTCGTCTTCGTGGACGGCGGCGGCCTGGGCCCAGGCGGCCTGGTCGAGCGCGGGCTCCCACCAGGCCTTGGGCTCACTGCGGATAATGACATGCGCACCAAAACGCTCGAGCTTGCGGCGGTGGCCGGTGTCGAGCAGCGCGTAGTCGGGCCACCGGGCGGACAGCACGGGCAGCGGGGGAACCTCGGAGGACGCGGCGGGAGCAGCGGCGGGCTTCATGGCGGCCATGCTGGCGGACGGCGGGCCGGAGTGAAAACCTTTTTTCCAACTTTGCGCGCGCCGCCCAACGCGCGCACCTTAGACTGGACAAAGATTGAAAGGGAACTTACTTTTCCCAAGTTGGAGCGCTTCCCTCATGTCTTTGCCCAGTCCAAGCCCCAAGCGGCCTTTTTTCGTCTTCGCTCATATACCCAAATGCGGCGGCACGACCTTCATCAAGACGCTTAAGCGCAATTTTGGCGACAAGTTCTACCACGACCACGGGCTGTTGCAGAACTACTGTTATACGCTCGAGCAGACGCGGCTGATCGTCGCCCAGCAGAGCCATCTCGATTGCATCGCCTCGCACCGGTACAATTTCGATTTTCCCTTCACCGATCCGGACTGCCCACGCGAGATTAAGGCCTTTACGTTTGTGCGCGACCCGGTGGACCGCGCGATTTCGCATTATTTTTTCCACCGGCTGCATTCGCAAATTTCACTGAAGGAAATCGACCGGGACGTGGAGGATTATTTTAAAAGGTACGCCGAGGACAAGAAAATCCTCGTCACTTACAAAGACGGCCAGACGCTGATTCTCGGGGGCCGGGGCGGCCTGCCGCACATCCAGCAACTCGCGGCGGACGGCCATGTGATGGTGCTGCCTTTGCGGAGGTTCGACGACGCCATGATTGTGCTGGAAACGCGTTTCCCGAATTTTTTTCGCGATTGCTCCTATTCGCGTCTCAACCAATCCGAGCGGGACCAACCCGTGCCGGAACACGTGCGCGAATTGATCCGGCAATTCCAGCACAAGGACATGGAATTATGCCGCTGGGCGGAGGAGTCGCTGGACCGCGAACTCACGCAGCTTTTTCCCGAGGCGGAACGGCTGGCCGCGAAACGCGCGGATTTTCTGATGCGGTGCGAATTGCGGGCGGAAAAGGCGGGCTGGCGGCGGCGCTTGCTGAGCTTGCGGCTATGGTGGGGCCGGCGCCAGCAGACGTTCCAGCCCCCGGCCGCCTCGTTGCTCGAGGAGCAACTGCCGCTGGAATCCGGCGCCGCCAAGCCGAGTAAGGTTCCGTCGATCCGGAAGCGCAAGCGCCTGAAAAAGGGCGACCTCCCCGCCGCGCCTTCGGCGGGCGACGCTTCCCGGGTGCTGATTTACGCGCACATCCCGAAGTGCGGCGGCAAGACTTTCAATTCCGTGCTGCGCCGCAATTTTGGCGAAACGTATTACCGCGAAGAGGCGCTCTACTCAGGCTACAAATACACGAAGGAGGAAATTGTCGGCATCCTGCAAACCCGGTATACGCTGCACGCGTTGAGTTCGCACCGGCTGACATTTGACCTGCCATGGGCCAACAGTCCGCGGCCCATTCTCGGTCTGACCTTTGTGCGGGAGCCCATCGAACGCGCGCTGTCCTCCTATTATTACCTGCGGCGCCACCCCGGAATCGCGTCGCCCGCCAAGTCCCAATCCCCCGAAGAAGTGCTGCGGGAAAAACTGCCGCGGCTGGAGAATTTTCAGGCCTTTTTCCTGGGGCGCGGTAAACCGAACCCGGACTTCGTCGCGAAGCTGGTGGAGTTGGGCTGGGCGCATGTGTTCCCGAGCGATCGGTATGAAGAAGCCATGCTCGTGCTGGAACGCGCCTACCCGCTGGATTTTCGCGATTGCAGTTACAAGATCCAAAACCAAAGCCCGCGCGACGAAGTCGAAATCAGCCGGGAATTGCGGGCGAAATTTGAGGCCGCCACGCGCCTCGATGCGGAAATTGTGGCGCTGTCGAACCACCATCTCGATTCGCTACTCACCAAATATTTCCCCACGCCCGCCGCCCTGGAAACAGCGCGGGCAGAATTGCGCCAACGCAATGCCATCCGCGCCTCCGGCGCGCCCGAAAACCGTGTGTTGTCGGCGTCCTGAGGGCCGCCGGCCCGGCCAATCCTGTTGACAATCCGGCGGAGCGGGCGGCATCTTTTGCTTTTCGATTACATGCGCACCAACTCGTTTAACCGCCAGTTGTCCTCCGCCCTGGCGCAGGAAGTGTCGACTATCCTCCGCCAGGCCGGATTCGCAGAAGTGAAGGAGGCCGACGTGCTGCACGCAGGCGAAGTATTTGCCCGGGTGGAACAAACCATCACCGGCCGGGTCGCGGGGCATCTGGAGGATTATCTCGGCATGTTTCTGGCCACGCGCGCAGTCTGCGCCGCCCGGGGCCGGGAGTCGGCGCACTTGGTGGAAATCGGGACGCTCTTTGGCGGCAGCGCGGCGCTGCTGTGGCTGGCGGCGAAAGAATCGGGGGCGAAATTTTCCCTCACGGCAATTGATCCGCTCGACGGCTATTACCGGCACAGCCAATCCGGCCCGTCGTCGCCGGTGGACATCATCACGGGACTGGATATTTCAGCGGCGAGGGTGCGGGCCAACCTGGCCGCGTGCGGTGTGCCGGAGGACGGCGTGAAACTGGTGTGCGCGCTCAGCACCGACCCGGCGGCCGTCGCGGCGGCCGCGGCCCAGCCGATTGACATGCTGTTTATTGACGGCGACCATTCACTAGCGGGCCTGGAGGCGGATTACGCGAATTATCTCCCCTTGATGCGCGCGGGCGGGTTTGTGGTGATTGACAATTTTTCCGATCTGGCGTGGCCCGACGTCACGCGTGCGACCTTGCGCTGGCCGGAGTTTCCCCATGTGCTCCAGCCGGTCGCGTTGCTGCGGAGCGCGTTGTTGTGCCGGTATCAACCCGGCCCGGCGCAATCCTCCCCGGCGGTTTCCGCCTACGCCCGGCTGACCGAACGGGCGCTCGACAACGCCGTGCGCCACGGCCACCGGTCGCTCGATCAAAATCCGCTGCGCCTCGCCGGGATGATCAAACAGCAACTCGAAGGCCTGGACGATTTTCGCGCCCGCGCCGCCGTCATTTCCAAATTGCGCGACGCCCCCGTGGCCGCCGACGCGACGCCCCCGTGGGATGCAAAAATACCCGCGTTGATCGCGCAGGCGGATGACGTGCTGGCCCGTCTCGGCCTGAGCCGGCAAGGCGAGCTTCCCGCGGAATGGTTGCGCCCGGCGGAGTTGCGCCCGGAAGAATGTGCCTCGCTCGCGGGTGAATTGGCCAAAATTTCGTCCCAATTGCGGCAGGCCATCGCCCGCGCCTTCAGCCAGCTCGCCCACCAGTCGCGCCTGCTCGCCCTGGATTATCGGCGCGTGCAGCGGCGTCATCAACGCTTGCAGCAACGCTTCAATGTGTTGCAGGCCAAGTTCGATTCCGTGGTGAAAACCCGCGCCTACCGCGTGGGCCGCGGCCTGCACCTGGTGCCCGACGTGGTAAAATCAACACCTGCCCCCGCTCCCCGCGCATGAATGCCACCCTCGTCCCTCCGCCGGCGCTTGATTTTGAAGCGGCGTTGGCCGCTGCAAAAAAAGGCTACCCGCTGGGGGCCGATATCTTTTTGCCCACGCGTGAAAAGCATTCCGACGAAGAACGCTATCGGGGATTGCTCAAATCGCGCGACTGTCTGGAACGCCGCTACCCGCTGGTTTACCGGCCCCGCCTGGAAAAGCTGCGCGAATGGTGCTCCGTGGCGCGCACGTGTGTCATCATTGGCAATGGCCCGTCCCTCAAACACATCGAGTTGGACACGCTCCAGCATGTGCCGACATTTGCGGCCAACGGCATCTACCTCGCCTACCCCGGCACCCGTTTTCGGCCCACGTTTCACGTCGTCGAGGACCACCTAGTCGCGGAAGACCGCGCGGAGGATTTGAACCGGCTGGGCGATTCGATCAAATTATTCCCGACCTATCTTGCGTATTGCCTGGAGGACGACGGGAACACAATTTTTTACCGGCACCTGCCGCGGCCCAACGCGAAGGAGGACCGTTTCGACTTTTCCCCGAACGCCGCCGAGCAGACGTACACCGGCTGCACCGTCACGTTTTCCAATCTGCAACTGGCCTATTATCTCGGTTTTCGGCGCATCCTGCTCATCGGCCTGGACCACAATTACACCATCCCGAAGGACGTGCAAATCAGCGCGGACTACAAGACGGGCGTGCTCGACATGAAGTCGGACGATCCGAACCATTTTAACAAAGACTACTTTGGCAAGGGCAAGCGCTGGCATGACCCGCAGGTGAATAAGATGGACGCGGCCTACGTCTGCGCGCGGGAATTTTTCAAACAACACGGCGTGGAGGTTTACAACTGCACGGTCGGCGGCAAGCTTGAGGTCTTTCCCCGGCGCCCGCTGGCGGAGTGTCTCGCGGAAATTCCCACCCACGAAACCGTGCAGCCCAAGGCGTGGCTGCATCGCCTCCAAACGGAGCACGCGCCGGCGCCCGAGCGGCTGGAAATCCTTTCGCTGGACTTGCGGGAGCGCCTGCCCGAGGAATTTGCGACCGTAGTCCGGCTGCGCGAAAATCGCTCCATCGGCTGGCATTACCTGCTGGATCTGACGTGGCTGCTGGCCCAGGTGCGCCGGAATATTCCGCGCGGCTCGCTCATTCTCGACGCCGGCGCCGGCAGCGGCTTGGCCCAATTTCTACTCTTGGACGCAGGCTACCGGGTCTTGTCCGTGGACATGGCGCCGCGCAGCTTTTCCAACCGCCTGCTCAAACAATTCGCCCACCGCGTTTTTCAAGTGGAGGCGGCGACCGCGCTGACCGAGCAATCGGCGGCCTACCTCGACCATTTGCAGAAAAACTACAATTTAAAGGAACCGCTGATCCTGCCGAAAGTGCCGCTCGCCGCGGCCTTCGCGCCGGGCGCCCAGTCGGGCCTTTTCGTGGTGCAAGGCGACTTGCTGGACTTATCCTGGCTCGAGGATCGGCGGGTGGATGGCGTAATTTCTTGTTCGGCCTTGGAACACAATGGCGCCGACGCCGTGCACGCCATTGTGGCTTCGCTGGCCGAGCGCACACGCCCCGGCGGCTGGCATTTCCACACCGTGGCCGCCGCGCGCGACGCGGACTTCTTCCACGAACCCTCGAAAGGCTGGGCTTACACCGCCGCCACCGCGAAGCGCCTCTGGAACCTGGCGGCCGACAGCCCGGACAATTACGCGGAGTATGATACGCTCATGCGTGCGTTGCGGGTCACGCCCAATTTCCTCGAACGGTCGCTCGCGACATTTTATTTTCAATCCGGCGCCAACGGCATGCCGTGGGGCCATTGGGATCCGCAGTACTTGCCGCTTGGCATCACGCGTCAAATTCGGTAACCCCACGCTGGCACCCATGGCATCCCGCCCGCAAAGTCGCCTGGGCGACGTTGGTTGGTTATTGCCCGCGGCCTGGCGTTCGCTGCCGTTGGCGCAAACGCTGCGGGGTCTCCGTCCCACCGCCGGGGCGCGCCCTCGGCTCTACTTGCTTGATCCCTCGTATGAGCAGGAGATCGGGCATTATGGCTCGGTGGCACGTCACTTGGCGGAAGCGTGCGCCGCCCGCTCCTGGCTTTTCGTGCATTTGACCGGACCGCAGGATCGTCCTCCCAATGGACCGCGGATTCCGTGGTTTCGCCGCGACGCCCGGCTGCCCATGCGGATCTACAGACCCGAACTGGGACCCAAGGTGCTGCATGGCATTCGCGGCGATACGCGCCGATCACTGCGCGTTTTCATCCGCGACCTCGGCGCCGCGCTGGCGTTGGACCGGTTGATTTTTCCGGAAGGCGAGGCTTATTTCTTTTTTTACACCGGGGATTTGCTCCATCCCTGGGCCTATCTGGAACGCGGCCCACTGGGACCGCGGCAGCACCTCGCGGTGTTTCAGTTCAATTTGCCGCCGCATTTTGAAAAGGCCACCCAGCAGAAGCGTTTCAGCCGCCACGCCAAACTGCTGGCCCAACGGCTGGAGGCGGGGAAGGGCGCGAATGCTACACGCGTGCGACTTTGCACCGACAGCCCCGCGCTAGGACGTTTATTGAAGCCCGCCCTGGGCTCCTCCCTGGCCTATGCCTGCCCGCCGCTGGTGGGGCCGGAAGATTTGGAAACGCTGCCCACGCCGGAGGAAATCGCCCGGCGGCCGCATCCGCTCGGTTATTTCGGCTATTTGAGCGAAAAACATGGCTGGCCGATTTTGCGTGAGTTACTGGAAGCCCAGGCCGGGCGGCAGTCGCGCTGGCTGCTGAAGATCAATCCGAAGCGACACCCGGAAGATGTGGCCGTCGCCCAACAGGCGGCCACCGCGGCGGGGGCGACATTGCAATTGGGATTTTTCCCGGAAGCCGAGTACCACGCCTCGCTCGACCGCTGCGCGAGCCTCCTCCTGCCCTACCGTCCGCAGCAATACGCTTTTCTCTCCTCGGGCAAATTGATCGACGCCCTGCGCCACGGCTGCCTGCCCATCGTGCCCGCCAATACCTGGCTGGCGGAGACCGTCCGGCAATTGGACTATGGGCTCGTGGTTGCGCCCCAGTATTGGGGCGCGGTGCCGGCGTGCCTGGCGGTGCTCGACCTGCCCGCGCTCTGGGCGCGCCGCCGGGCGGCGGTGCGTGAATTTCTCGGCCGCTTCACGGCGGCATGCTTGCTGGATTCGCTGGCCGCGCCGGTGGCGCGCGGCCCGTTCGAGGCCTCCGGCCACCCGTAGATGCAGGTTTCCTTTATCATACCGTCCTTTAATAAAGGACCCTTTATCGGCCAATGCCTGGACAGCATCGCCGCCCAGCGACTCGCGCCCGGCAGTTTTGAGGTGCGGGTCTATGACAATGAAAGTACCGACGCCACGGTCGAAATTTTGCGCGCGCATCCGTTGCGCCCTCACTGGGTGAGCGAGCGCGACGGCGGCCAGGCCGCGGCGGTCAACCGCGGTTTGCGGGAAGCGCGGGGAGAATTCATCGCCTGGATCAACGCCGACGATTTTTACCGGCCCGGTGCGCTGACCCCATTGCTGGCCGCCTTCTCCAATCCTGCCCGGCCCAGGGTCGTTTATGGGCGGGCTGACATCGTGGACGAGACCGGTCGCAACTTGGGGCCCTACCCGGTCGAGCCTTGGAATTTGGCGCGGCTGGCTGATTTTTGCTTCCTCTGCCAACCGGCGGTATTTTTCCGCCGCGACGTGGTGACAGAGGCCGGGCTGCTCGATGAAAGCCTGCATCTCGCGCTGGATTATGAATTCTGGCTGCGGCTGGGGCAGAAAGCCCCGTTTCAATTTCTTGACCAAACCCTCGCCGCCACCCGGGATTATGCGGAGACCAAGACCCGCCTGCGCCGGGTGGACGTGCAGCGTGAGTGCCTGCTGGTTTCCCACTGGCACACCGGTCGTTGGTCGCAAAAGTGGCTGCGCGGGCTGGCGAAGCACGAAGTGCGCGCAGCCCTGGGCGTACCGGAGGAGGCGGAGCACTGGCCCGCGCATCTGGCGGAGGTCTGCTGGTGGCGGCTCTGGCAACTTCGTCTGCACAGTCGTGAAGCCCGCGGCTGGACGGAAGCGGACCACGCCCAGGCCTTTTTGCGCGCAGCGCAGGGAAAAGATTAGACCGCCTTAAGTGAATTCACAAAATCCCTTTTGACCGATTTTTAGTTGCTGCAATTCCCCGCATTTTGGGCCAAAGCGAAGATTCGCCGCTTCACTCTCGCAAACTAAGCACCGAGCACTGGATCACTAAAACACTTTCCTCCCATGCGTATCGTCGCCCTGCTGCCCATGAAGGCGCATAGCGCCCGCGTCTCGGGCAAAAATTTCAAGCCGCTGGCCAGCTTTCCGCTCTATGAGTGGATTCTGCGGACGCTGACGGCCCTGCCGGAAATCGCCGAGGTCGTCATCAACACAGACGCCCGCGAACACCTGACGCAGGCGGGCCTGAAGGAGCAGCCGCGCGTGCGTCTGCGCGACCGCAAACCGGAGTTGTGCGGAGACTTTGTCAGCATGAACCTCGTGCTGGCGGATGACGTGGCCAACGTGCCCGCCGATGCTTATTTAATGACGCACGCCACCAACCCGCTGCTGAGCGCGGGGACGATTCGGCGGGCACTCGCGCAATTTTCCGCAGCCATCCAAGCTGGCACGGCGGACAGCCTATTTACTGTGAACCGCTTTCAAACCCGTTTTTATCTTACGGATGGCACCCCGGTGAACCATGACCCCAAGAACTTGCTGCGCACCCAGGACCTGCCGGCCTATCTGGAGGAAAACTCGAATCTTTACCTTTTTACCGCAAAAAGTTTTGCCATCACGAAAGCGCGCATCGGCCTCAAACCGCTGCTTTTTGAGACCCCGCGGCTGGAATCGGTGGATATTGACGATGCCGAAGGCTGGCAACTGGCGGACATCCTGGCCGCCGACTCTCTGCGCCGTAACGAGCCGCCGTGGAAGGTGTAAGCGGAGGGCCTGGTTGAGCGCTTGGCAAAGGAGCTGACGCAGTTGCGAAGGTGGAAAAGGGCTAAAATGGCCGGGGATTTGCCTCGCAAAGCCTTAGCTTACAAGATATTTAGATAACATCATGCTTAGATAATCTTTTCCCTGCTATTTTCTTCGGTTTCCGGGGTTTATAGGTCGCCTATAATATTTTCGTGAATATGAAATCAAACAAGCTACGCATCGCATTAATTTTGTTGGCTGGAGTCACGGTCACCGGACTCGGTTATTGGACTGGCTACCAACAGGGCCAGACGTCCGCCAAAGCTCAGGCCTTGGCCGCCAACACGCCCAAGAAGACCGGCACGGCCAACCGCTCCTCCAGCTTGTCGCTCGGTGGCAATTCCCAGGCCGGCCAAACGCTCGAGCAACTTTTGAACAGCACCGGCCGGCCGGATTTCAACGCCATCAACGATTGGGCGAAGAGTCTTTCCCTTGAGCAAACAGCGGCGGCCATGACTGAATTGCAGGCCATGCCGGCGGGCGCGGCCCGCGACAATATCTTGCGCTCCTTGGTCAATGAATGGGGCGCGAAGGACCCGAAGGGCCTGCTGGCGGCGACTGACACCATCACAGTGCCACGCCTGCGCGAAGGTGGCATAACGAATGCCTTGCGGACGCTGGCCGCCGATAATCCCAAGGATGCGCTGGACTGGATTAAACAGAGCGCCGCCGACACTTCGAGCGCTGATTTGGCGCGCCGTTACGCCGCCGCCATCGGCGGAGTCGCCAGCAACGACCCGGCAGGCGCCCTGGCGCTGGCGGGCAATTTGAGCGAGGCCACGCCGGCCGACCGCACCGCGAAAACGCGGGCCATGGAAAGCGTCGCCAACGCCATGGCGCAACAGGGCAAATATTCGGATGCCGTCGCCTTGTTTGCGCAGATGCCGGCCGGCCAATCCCAAACTGATGCGATGGCCCAGTTGGCCAACCGCTGGAGTCAGTCCGCACCGTTGGACGCCGCGGCCTGGGTCGGTTCCATCCAGGATCCGCGACTGCGCAGCAGCGTGGGTTCGGATTTGGTGAGCAACTGGGCGGCCTCGGATCCCGCCGCCGCCGCCCAATGGGCGGCGCAAATGGACACCCAGGCCGCCGCTGCCGCCGCGGCAGGCGGACCGGGAGGTGGCCGGGGCGGGGCGAACCAAAGCCAGACGCTGCTAGCCGACGCAGTCAGCACCTGGGCTCGCTACGATCTCAATGCGGCTGGCCAGTTCATCAATGATTTACCGGCTTCGGCGATGAAGAACAATGCCATCGCGTCGTTCGCCACCCAGGCCGCACGCGATGATCCGACCAGCGCGGTCAATTGGGTCAACACGATAACCAATCCGCGGGCCAAGGCGACAGCCACCCAACAAGTGGTGATGGAAGTGGCCCAACAGGATCCTCGCAGCGCCATGCAGATTTTGAACTCCAGCACCGTTCTCACCGACCAGCAAAAGCAGGATATGCTGACCACCATTCAAACCAATCGTCGCACCGCCCCAGCCCAAAATAATGGCGGCGGTGGTGGCGGAGGCGGTCGCGGCTTTGGTGGAGGTGGCGGCGGCGGTGGTGGCGGCGGCTTTGGCGGTGGTGGTGGTGGCGGTGGCGGCGGTCGCCCCGGTGGTGGGGGCTAGTTGTCCGCCATTTCTTAACTGAAGAAGGCAAGAATGTTGGAGGCTTAAAATTTCTTCGCGTTCTTCGCGCACTTCGTGGTGAATATGGCTTTCACCCGTGTCCCTCGTCTTTGACCTTTCCCATACCTCGCATTGCCGTGCGCAGACGGGCGTGCAGCGGGTGTGCCGGCAACTTTACGCGGCTCTGGCGGCCACCGGGGCGGCACCCCTACCGGTGGTGTTCGATCGATATGCAAATCGCTGGCGGGGGCCCGATTCCACGGAGCGGGCGCTGCTCTCGCCCAGAGTGGCGGACAAACCCGGTCAGCGCCGGGGCGAAACCTGGACCTTGGGCCAGCGAGTGCGGAGCTGGTTAAAACTCGGGGCGGAACCCGACTGGGCGGCCTGGCGCGGAACCACCTTGCTGGCGCCGGAGATTTTCACCCCGCGGGTATTTGGCGCTTACCGGCAATTGCGCACCCGGCTGGGCGGCGCGGCGGGAGCGATTTTTTACGATGCCGTGGTGTTGCGCCATCCCGAACTTTCTCCCGCCCATAGCGTGCAACGCTTTCCAGCGTACCTGCGCGAACTGGCGGAGTTTGATGGCATCGCGGCGATTTCGTGCGCCTCGCGCGACGAGTTGCTGGAGCATTTTGCGCGTTTGGGCCTCAGCGATCACCCGCCCGTGGTCGCGATTCCCCTCGGCGTGGAAATTCCGTCCACCGCACCCTACCCTCCTGCGCCACCGGCGGTCGATCCCCGCGGCCCGCTCGTGTTGTCCGTGGGCACCTTGGAAGGGCGTAAAAACCATCTCGCGCTCGTGGAAGCGGCGGAAACGTTGTGGCTGGAAGGCCGGCGGTTCCGGTTAAGCCTCGTCGGCTTGCACCGGCCCGAAACCGCCGGGCCCGCGTTGCGTCGAGCGGCGGAATTGCAGGCGGCGGGACGCCCGTTGGAACTGCCCGGACCGCTCCCCGACGCCGTCCTCGAAACGCACTTCGCCGAATGTCGCTTCACGGTGTATCCGTCCCTCTACGAAGGATTCGGGCTGCCGGTGGCGGAAAGTCTGGTGCGCGGACGCGTCTGTGTCTGCGGACCAGGCGGGGCATTGAAGGAAGTTGCCCAAGGCGGAGGTTGCCTGCAAGTGGACGAACCCAACCCCGCCCAACTGGCGGGAGCGATGCGGCGGTTACTGCAAGATGACATTTTCTTTACACATTTGGGAACCGAAGCAATGCAACGGCGGTTCCCCACCTGGACCGACTATGGCCGTCAAATTGCGTCGTGGCTGGAAACGCTGCGCCCGCGCTTGACGGCCATCCACCCCTAATGCCGGCCTTTTCTCTCTTGTCGCCGCCCCATCTTCAGCGTATGCCCTTGACCTTTATGCGCGTATTCAGCCCCCTGCCGAACTCCGTTCAGCGCCGCCGCGCGACCTCTTGGTGCCTGATGCTACTCGTGGTGACCGGGGCTGGAATAGGTGGAGCGCAGGCCCAACTCCTGCCCACGCAAGACCCGTTGCGCCCGTCGACCTCGCCGTTGCCTAACCCGTTGACGGATCCGACGGTGCCCTTTGGGCCCAAGACGGACCAGTTCACCAATCCTGCCGGCCCCGATGCCGGGCCAACCACGTCGGCGGAACCGGCGCCTGAATTTGAACCTTTGCCGGGGTTGCCCAATGCTTCGTTTGCGCCACCCAGCAACACCACGTTGGGCAATCCAGCCACCGATCCCGCGCTCCAGCCGCTCGTGGAGGAGTTTATGCCCGATCCCGGACAGCCTTTGCCCAAGAGCGAGGCGACCCTGGATCGCGTGCTCGCCGAGGCGGCGACCGAATCCACCGTCATGACCGAGCAGACCGAACGCGTGGCGGCGTCCGACGCCTCACGCTTTCGCAGTTGGATGCGCTACCTGCCTTCCGTCAACGCCAAGTACAATGTCGGTTTGTTCGACCAGATTCGCCAAAATGGCGATGCTGGAAATGATATCAAATTCGGTGGCGCATATACGGTCGAGGCCACGAAGCCCTTGTATTACTGGGGAGCACTCGAGGCCACGCGGCAATTGGCGTTTTTGCACGAAAAAATTGCGAAAAACGAAGCCATCGTGGCGTATGCGAAGCTCATCGTGCAAATTCGGGCGGAGTATTACCATCTCGTGGTGGAACGCGCCCAAATTGAATTGCTCACGCTGCAGGTGGAATCCGCCCAGCGCAAGGTGGACCGGGAAAAGGAAATGCTGGCCCACGGCAACAGCTCGCCCGTGACGGTGGCCAATCTCGATAACGCCCGCAAAGTCCTGGCCCTGAAACTCGCCATCGCCAACGGTTCGTTCAAAAATAACATCTACGCTTTCAAGGCCCTCTCCGGCGTCCAAAATTTCAACGAACGCGACGTGCCCGATTCCATTGCCCTGCCGAAAATCGACTATAAGGATTTGGCCGATGAGTTCGCGGCGTTCAAAAAGGATGGATTCGCCACTTCCGTCGCGGCGAAGACCGCGACCCTGCGCCACGAGGCGGTGGACCAGCAAGTGATCATCAACGACGCCGCCCAAAAGCCCAATTTCAACTTTGGCGCCGGCATCACGCAAGGCCCCGTGCAAAGCAACAGCAAGGGCAATACGGGCGTGGAATTCCAGACGATCATCTTCGTCGGCATCACCGGCTCGTGGAACCTCTTCGACAACTACCAGACCAGCGACAACAACCGCAAACTCCTCGCCCAAGGCCGCGGCATCGACGCCAAGCTGCTCGGCACGCGCGACCAGCTTTTCGGCGGCGCGGAGAACCAGTTGAGCAAGATTGAAACCGGGCTGCTGGCCATCGATTTGTACAAGGACCAGATTCTCACAGACCAGGAAAACTACAAAAAGGAACTGGCCCGCCACGAGATCGGCCAGGGCGATCAGGTGGACGTGAACTTTTTGCGGGACGCCATTTACCAGGCCAAATACACCATCCTCGAATACCAGGCCTCCGTCGCCGGCGCCTATTACTCCTTCCTGACCACGATTTTTCGGGACCCGAACCTGTCCAACGTCGATTCTTACAACCGCAATCCCTAATCATGAAACGTTCCACCTGGCTGTGGCTCCTCGGGTTGGCCCTCTGTGTCGGGCTCGCCTACTGGTACATTGGCAAACTCCTCATCCCCTCGTCGGCGGCGGCGCGGGTCGTGCGCGGCAATTTGATCCAGACGGTGTCCGGCACCGTGAGTGTCAGCGCGCAGGCGGAATCGACCATTCCGAGCCCGGACAACGGCTTCCTCAAGGAGAGCTTCATCAAGGAGGGCTCCGTGGTGGGCGCCGGCGATGTCATCGGCCGGCTCGACCCGGGCGACCTGCCCTTTCATAAAAACCAGGTGATGGCCAATATCACCCAGTACCAAACCCAGCTCGCGGGCAAGCTGCCGAGCGAAATCCACTACGAGGGCCTGAAAAAAGAACTGGCGGACGCCGACGCCCTGCGGGCCAATGCCTACTACCCCATTTTGGATTATGATCGGCTCTCGGCCAACACGCGGGAGGCGGAAATGACAGCCCACAACGACCGCCAGGACATGGAGACCAAGTTGCGCATCACCCAAATCGAAGCGGACAACACGGACGACTACGTCCGGCGCCTCACCATCCTCGCGCCGTACAACGGCACCATCACCGCGATCGGGGCCTATCCCGGCGACTTGCTTTCCAAGGGCCGCGCCGTGGCCAAAATCATCAGCACGGACCTCAAGGTCGTCGCCGAGGTCAATCAAGACGACATCGCCTCCGTTCATCCGGATGAAAAAGTGGAAGTGCGCTTTTTCGCCTATCCGAGCGAAACCGCCCACGGGAGCGTGAAAATGGTGCTGCCCACGACGGAAACCGCCTCGCAGCGTTTCGGGGTGATGCTGGATCTGGAAAACTTTAACGACAAGCTGGTCTCCGGCTTGACGGGCGAAGTGAGCTTTCTCGCGGGCGAGCATGACAACACCCTCATCATTCCCCGCCGGGCGCTCCTCGGCCAGAATGTCATCGTCGCCAACAACGGCCGCGTCGAGGTCCGCAAGGTCACGCCGGGCTACACGAGCTTGACGGAGGCGGAAATCCTCGACGGCTTGCAAGAAGGCGACTTGGTGCTGACGGAAAATCTCGATCTCTTCCGCGACGGCGAGCGCGTCAACATCACCTCCGTGGTCACGGATAAGAAAAAGCCGGCCCCCAAGGCGCCCTAGGCTTCCGCCAATCCATAATCCTCCCTTAATCCGCGGACTCTCCAGACCTCGGACTTGCGCATGGAAAACAACCTCTACATCGCCGTTCGTTTCCTGCTCGCCAAAAAGCGGGCGATGCTGATGAGCCTGTCCGGCATCATCTTTGGCATCGGGCTGTTTGTGGTGACCCAGGCGCAGACCTCCGGCTTTGAGCATTTCTTTATTCGCACCGTGCTGGGCACCGACGGCGCGCTGCGCGTGCAGGACCGCATCCAGGAAACCATCGCCTCGATGAAGGTGGTGAATCCCACGACCGGCGCGAAGTCGCGCGTGTCCATCTCCAAGGAGCGCAAGTATATCGAGGGCGTGGAATTCCCGAACAAGATTGGCAACGGGCTGATGCAGTTTGAAAACGTCTCGGGCGTTTCGCCGGTGCTGCGCGGCAATGGGCAGATCGACACCAATTTCCGCAAGCAGACGATTCAGATTTTCGGCATCAACCTGGACCAGCACCTGGCGGTTTCCGACCTCGCGAGCCAGATTGTTTTTGGCAGCCTGAGCGACTTCCGCGCCAACCCCAAGGGCGTGATGGTGGGCTCGATGCTGGCCGACCGCGTGAATATCACCGTGGGCGACCCGGTCATCCTCAGCCAGGGCGGGCGCAGCGAACGTTTTCGTGTTTCCGCCATTTTTGAGAGCGGCGTCGAGCACGTGGACAAGGAGCGCGTGATTGTGCACCTGCCCGAGGCGCGCGTGATTCTCGCCGAGCCCTTTAGCGTGACCTATTTGCAAGCAAACCTGCTCGACACCGACCGCGCGGTCGAGGACGCCGACCAGATGCAGGACGTGCTGGGCCACTCCGTTGAGCCCTGGCAGGAGCGCGAAAAAATCTGGCTGGACGTTTTCCACGCCTTGCGGGCGTCATCCGCGCTCACGGTCTCGACCATCATTTTAATTTCCGGCCTGGGGATGTTCAACACGCTCGCGATGATTGTCATGGAAAAGACCAAGGAAATCGCGATTCTCCGCTCGATGGGCTACACCCGGCAGGACATTGGCCAGATTTTTCTGATGCAGGGCGGCCTGGTGCTCCTCGCCGGGTCGATTTTCGGCTGCGCCTTCGGTGTCTTTGGCACGTGGCTGGTGGAGAATATTCCCTTGCGCATCCGCGGCATTTTCTCGACCGACCATTTTGTCGTGTACAAGTCGCCCTGGCACTATGTGGCGGCGGTGGCGGCGGCCTCGGTGGTCGTGATGATTGCGAGCTGGATTCCGTCCCGCCGGGCGGCCCGCTTGGAACCGGGCGACATCATCCGCGGTACCGCGGCGTAGCCGCCTCTTGGCCTTTCGCATTCTGTGCTCATGCCTGAGAACGACCATATCCTTCGCGCCACCAACATCCACCGGTATCTCGGCCAGGGGGAATACCGCGTGCACGTTTTGCGCGGCGTCAGCCTGGAGCTGAAGCGCGGCACCATCTATTCGGTGGCGGGTCCCTCCGGTTGCGGCAAGAGCACGCTGCTCTATTTGCTCGGCTTGCTGGACCGCCAGAATGACGGCGAAATCTGGATTGCCGACGAGCGCATGTCCGTGGCTTCCGATGCCGAACGCACCGCCGCGCGCAATCGCTTTATCGGATTCGTGTTTCAATTTCACTTTCTGCTGCCGGAGTTCACCACGGCGGAAAACGTCATGCTGCCGATGCGCAAACTCGGCAAACTCTCCAACAAGGAAATGCGCGACCGCGCCCATGAGCTCCTCGGTGAGGTCGGCCTGGGCAACAAAACCCACCGCCTGGCCACCCAGCTTTCCGGCGGCGAGCAGCAGCGCGTGGCCATCGCCCGCTCCCTGGCCAATGCCCCCGCCATCATTCTCGCCGACGAACCGACCGGCAACCTCGACGTTACCAATTCCAATCTCGTCTTCGATTTGCTCTGCAAGATCGCCCGCGAACGCGGCCAGACCGTGCTCATGGTGACCCACAATCCCGACCTCGCCAAACGGACCGACATCCTGCTGCGCATGCAGGACGGGCTGTTCATCAAATAGGGTGGCAAGCCAGAGAAGATTTTTTGCCAGAATTAACAGAATTTATGGAATTAAGTCAGACCGGCAGGATTTACCCATTCGCAGGGGAGATTCATACTGAAGACGTATTCATCGATTTCTTTCGGGTATCTGCGTAAATCTGTGTAATCTGCGGTTTCCTTTTTTCAATCCTGCCCCCATTCAGTAAATTCCGTTAATTCTGTCCAAACTTCTTTTTCTCATGCTCGTCCTGAATGAATTTGAATTGCGCGTGCTGGGCGCCCTGGTGGAAAAGCAGATTTCCACGCCGGATTATTATCCGCTGACGCTCAACGGGCTGACCAATGCCTGCAACCAAAAGAACAACCGCCAGCCGGTGGTCAGCTACACCGAGTCAGATGTGCAGCGCGCGCTCGAGAGCTTGCGGAACAAGCAACTCGCCTTCCTTTTCGACGGCGCCACGGCGCGGGTACCCAAATACGGCAACTTTTTCCAAAAGGCCCTCGCGTTGGAGCCGCCGGAAGTCGCGGTGCTGTGCGTGCTGATGTTGCGCGGGCCACAAACGCCGGGCGAATTGCGTTCGCGCACGGCCCACCTGCATAACTTCGAGAGCCTGCCTTTGGTCGAGGAAACGCTCCAACGCCTGTCCACGCGCGCCGAACCGCTGGTCTGCAAACTGCCGCGCCAGCCAGGCACGAAGGAAGCGCGTTTTGCCCATCTGCTCGGCGGCGAGATTAAAATCGAAGAGGGCGCGCCCGTGCCAGCCGCAGAAGCAACTGCACCCACCGGCCCGGCCGAACCCGCGCCAACGTCAAAACTAGAGGAAGAAGTGGCGGCCTTGCGCGAGGAATTGAACGCACTGAAGGCACAGTTCGCCGACCTTAAACAACAACTCGGGTAATTAGACGGCAACTTCGGAGTCACGCGTGGGCACCGTCACGCCGGTGCTCGCCGTGGCCTCGGTGTCGCGCGGAGAATAGTGGGAAGCCTGCATGTCGCCGGTGGCAACTTCGCGGGCGAAGGTGATCAAATGGTGCGCGACCAGCGCCACCTGGATGATGTGGTCGATTTTCCCCTTTTTGAGTTCCGTCCAAAACATCTTCCAGAATTCCGCGCGATAATCGGACTTGAGACCGACGCGGTAGATGAGGCGGGACATGATGCCGAGCGCGCGGCGCAGATTCTCGGGCGTGGCCTGCGCGGCGGGATTGGCCGGCTTCATGCGGTTGGGATAAGTCACCCGCGCCTGCGTGGCGTAGCGCCGGTAGAGGTTGACGGGGTCGTAGGCAAAGCGCACCACGCGGCGCCAGTCATTGACCACGTCTTCATAGGGCCGGAGAAACTCGACGTTGGAATCGCGGCCGATGCCGGAATTGAGGCGATTGGCCTTTTGCAGGCGGTCATAAAGGGCGGTCTTGGGCAGCGCGTACAGAATGTTCATCGTCAGAATCGGAATCTGCGATTCCTCAATGAAATCCATGATGGCCTGCGGGGTGTTCGGCGTGTCCGAGTCGAGCCCCATGATGATGCCGGCGGCGATTTCGATGCCGTGGCGGTTGAAGGTTTTGACGGCCTCAAGAATGGGGCTGCGGAGATTCTGTGTTTTCTTCATCGCCTTGAGGGCGCCGCTCTCGGGCGTCTCGATGCCGAAGAAAACCGTGGTGAAGTAGGCCTCGCGCATCATCTCCAGGATTTTCGGATGCTGCACCATGTTCAGCGTGGCCTCGCAAGTGAGGTAAACCTTATAGTCGCGCTTCTTCTGCCACTTGATGAGGTGGGGCAACAGGTCCTGCGCGGCCTTCGGGTTCGCGATAAAATTGTCGTCCACGAAATAAACGGTGGGCGCGCCGTTGTCCGCGAGTTGGTCCAGTTCCCCGATGATTTGGTCCGGGTCCTTGAGGCGCGGGTTGCGACCGTAAAGGCCGGGGATGTCGCAAAACTCGCAGGTGAACGGACAGCCGCTGGAAAACTGCACGCTACCCAGCAGGTACTGGCGGACATTGATGAGATGGTACGCGGGCGAGGGAAACTGCTCCATCGGCAGGCGCTCCACCGTGCGATAGATGACTTGCCGCTCCGGCCGCGTGACGGTTTTTTCGAGGTACGCGACGACGCGCTCGGTGGCATCGCCGACTTCACCGCAATGCAACACGTCGATATCCGGATAAAATTCGGGCGCGGCGGAAACCGAGGGTCCGCCGAGGAAAGTAATCTTGCCAGCGGCGTGGGCCTTGCGGTTGATTTCGAGGATTTGCTCCCGTTGGATGTGCATGCCGGAGATAAAGACGGCATCGCTCCAGGCAATCTCCTCGGCGGTGGCAGGCCGCATGTTCTCATCCACAAACGCGACTTCCCAGGTCTCCGGCATCAGCGCCGCAATGAGCAAAATGCCCTGCGGGGGCATGAACGCCTTCACATCGCCCACGAGCGGAAAGGCGTGGTTAAACGTGCCGAAGGCTTTGCTGTAACGCGGAAAGACGCAGAGTATGCGGCGGTGAACGCTGGATCGATACTTCATGCGCGGCGAGGGAACCTTCCACGGGATAGCAACGGGTCGCGCCGGGCGCGTCAACCTTTCAATCCTTGGGGTGAATACATACCGCCCGCCAGCCGGCGGGCCAGGGCCGCGGCGTGGGCGAAGCTTTTCCAGCCCGCGCGCCCCTGCCCCGCCAGCTCGAAGGCGGTGCCGTGGTCGGGGCTCGTGCGTATCCAGGGTAATCCCAAAGTAATGTTCACCGACTCCTCAAAATCGACCACCTTCAGCGGGGCGAGGCCCTGGTCGTGGTAAAGGGCCACCACGACATCAAACTCCCCGCGCGCCTGCCGCCAAAAAACGGTGTCGCCCGGCAGGCAGCGCGACAGCCCGGGATACTGGGGGCGCAGCCGGTCGAGCCACGGGTCAAGATGGTCGCGCTCTTCGGTGCCGAGCAAGCCTTCTTCGCCCGCGTGGGGATTCAGCCCGCACACCGCAATGCGCGGTTCTTTCGCGCCCAGCGCGAGGGCCAGCCAGGCAGCCTGAATGACGGCGCGGGAAAGCGCGGCCTCGGTGAGCGCGGCCGGCACTTCGGCCAATGGGATATGCCAGGTAACCAGCACGACGCGTAATTTTCCGCCCGCAAAAGCCATGGTCGGCTCGCCGCCCCAGCGCGCCGCAAAAAATTCGGTCTGGCCGGGAAAATTGAATCCCGCCTTTTTCATCCAGTTTTTTGCGACCGGTCCGGTGGCCGCGGAAAGATAGCGCCCTGCGCGGCAACCGGCCGCTGCTTTTTCGAGCGCGGCGAGGGCGATTTCGGCGCCCGCCACGGTGGGCTGGCCGGGCGTGGCCGCAAAATCCGCCGCCCCGACGGCTTCGCCGGGAATGCCTAGCGATTCAATCCACAGCCGCGGGCCGATCGGCACGATGCGAGATTTTTCCGCGGGGTTGGCCCGCAGCCAGGCCGCGATGATTTCCGGCCCGACCCCGGCGGGGTCGCCGCAGGTCAAGGCGAGCGGCAATTCTGGAGTCGTAGCAGGCATAGCCGAGGCAATTACTCCGTAGAGGCACCTGAATTTTTGGCCGAGACGAGGCCAACAGGATGCAAAAAGCCGCGTTTGCCGCCGGCGAAGAAAGCGAGAAATTTTGTGCCCGGCTCGGAGCGGGCCAAGCCACCCCTGAGAGCGGTGGCGGCATTCACGCGGGGCGAGCCACCCTGGTACACGACTTGATAAAGGCGTTTCAGTTCGGCAATGGTGGCGGCATCGTAACCGCGCCGGCGCAGGCCGACGAGATTAAGCCCGTGCAGTTCGTTGCGTTCGGCGGCCAGGGTGAACGGCGGAACATCCAAGCCGAGGCGGGCATTGCCGCTGACCATCACACCTTCGCCGATGCGCATGAATTGATGAAATACAGTGCCGCCGCTGAGAAAGCTGCCCTCGCCCACTTCGACGTGCCCGGCCAGCAGCGCGCAATTGCCCATGATGACGAGCGCGCCGACGTGGCAATCGTGGCCGACGTGGCTGTAGCCCATGAGCAAGGCATCCGCGCCGATTTCGGTAAACTCGCTGGCTTTGGTCGAGCGGTGAATTGTCACGCCCTCGCGCAAAACCGTGCGGTCGCCCACGCGCACGCCGCTGGGAATGGCGACGTCAAAGCGCAAATCCTGCGGGTCGCCGCCGACGACCGCGAAGCTATCCACCTTCACGCCTTGGCCCAAAATCACTCCCCGCCGCAAAATCGCGTGCGCGGCCAGCACGCAACCGGCCCCGACTTCCACGCCCTCCTCAATAATTGAGTAAGGCCCAACCGTGACCCCGGCGCCGAGCCGGGCCGCAGGATGAATGATGGCGGTGGGATGAATCATGCGGAGTGGCGCGTCAGCGCTTGGCCTTGGGCGGGCGTTCGTCCTCGAAGAGCTCCAATTGCCGCGCGCGCACCATGTCGTAAATTTTCAAGAGGCGGATCATCTGCAGCACGTCAGATTTCTGGTAGCTGTGGTTGACCTCGACGCGGCGGACGAGGTTGTCGAGGATGGTGGGAAACGTGAGGATGGCGTCCACGCCGTGGCCTTGCAACTGCGAGATGCACTCCGTGCGGTGCGGGTCGCTCGAAGGCAGGCCCGGCAGCACGAGCACGCGCATGAGGCCCTCTTTGCCGCCGTCGCCCGCCACGGCGGCTTCCTCGTACCCGCTGAAATACTCGCTGGCGGCCTCGACCACTTCCTTGCGCAAGAAATCGAGGATTTTTGAGCCGCTGCGCAACATCGACGGCGTGAGGCGCGACGTGTGCCAGCCCTTCACCGCCACGATGGCGCGGCGGATGAGCGGGAGGTCGCCTTCAAAAAGCTGAAAGCCCGGCCGTTTTTCGCCCGGCTGCCAGGAGGGATTTTGCACGAGCAAATCGATTTCCTCCTCGTCGCGCTTGTGGCGGGAGTGCACCTGGTACTTGTGCAACTGGCGCACGAGAAAGCCGTTCATCTCGAAGTACTCGCGCACCAAATTTTCGTCGAAGCCGGCCATGACAATAGAGTGGAGCGAAAGGTAAAGGGCTTAAACGGCGCCGGCTTCACGCCAGAGGTCGCGCACCCAATCCTCGGAAACGTTATCCACGGTCTCCGCCCGGCCGATGGCCTTTAGGGCGACGAACCGCAGCTTTCCGCCCCGGACTTTTTTATCCAGTTTCATGGCCTCCATGAGTTTTTCCACCTTGAGCGGTTTGGGCAGGCGCACCGGCAACTGGCAAAGTTCGACCAGCCGCTCGACCCGCGTGCGGTCGGCTTCGCCGAGCCAATGCAGGCGGCGGGACAGGCGCGCCGCGAGCACCAGCCCGAGCCCGACGGCCTGGCCGTGGCCGAAAGTCTTGCTGTAGCCGAGCACATTTTCCACGGCGTGCCCAAACGTGTGGCCCAGGTTCAGCAACGCCCGCCCGCCGCTCGGCTTGGTTTCACGTTCGTCGTCCCCCACGATGACGGCCTTGAGCGAGCAGCAATCGTTGATCACGGAAGGCAACTCGGGATGTTGGCCATGCCAGGGCGCGCCGCGTTCGAGCTGGCGAAAGAGATGCGCGTCCCCGAGCAGGCCGTATTTGATGATTTCGGCCATGCCGCAGGCAAATTGGTCGGCCTTCAGGGTGTCCAAAAACATCGTGTCCACAAACACCGCGCGCGGCTGCCAGAAGGCGCCGACGAGATTTTTGCCCGCCTTGAGATTGAGGCCAGTCTTGCCGCCGACGGAGCTGTCCACCATCGCGAGCAAAGAGGTGGGCACCTGATAATAATCCAACCCGCGCAGATAAGTGGCGGCGGCGAAACCCGCGAGGTCGCCCACCACTCCGCCGCCGACGGCAAAAACCACGCTGTGCCGGTCCAGCTTTTGCCGCGCCATCCAGTCGTAAATTTGTCCGAGCACGCGGAGAGACTTGTTGGCGTCGCTGCCCTTGAGTTCCAGCAGGAGCGGTTCGCCGCCGGTTACACGCTTGAGCAACTCCGGCTGCTTTTTGGCGACGAAGCCGTCCGCGATCACCGCGATGCGCCGGCCGTCATGCCGCAACTTGCCCGTCACCTCGCCAAAAACTTCCCATAAATCGGTGCCGATATAGATGGGATAGCTGCGCTCCGCCAGGTCAACTTGCAAAATCTCAGTCATTGGCCTGAATGCAGAATAGCTCGCCAGCCCGCGTTTGGAAAGCGTGAAAAGCGCGGCCGGCGCCTGCGTTCTTGACCCCGGCGGGGTGATGTGCGACAGTGCCCGATTGGCGGTGCGCCGCTTCCTATGTTGCTGGTCATAGACAACTTCGATTCCTTCACCTACAACCTCGTCCAGTACTTCGGGCAGCTCGGGGTGGAGCAGCGCATTTTCCGCAATAACGAGATTACGGCCGCCGAAGCGCTGGCCCTGAATCCCACTCGCGTGCTCCTTTCGCCGGGCCCGTGTTCGCCCAGCGAAGCCGGGGTCAGCCTCGACATCATCGGGGCGTTTGCCGGCAAAAAACCGCTGCTGGGCGTGTGCCTCGGGCACCAGGCCATCGGCCAGTATTTCGGCGGAAACGTCGTGCGAGCCGGACGGTTGATGCACGGCAAGACCTCGCCGATTTTGCATCAGGGCACGGGGTTGTTCGAAGGTTTGCCGAGCCCGCTGACGGGTGCACGGTACCATTCGCTGCTGGTCGAGCGCGCGAGCTGCCCGCCCTGCCTGGAAATCACCGCCGAGACCGCGGAGGGCGAAATCATGGGGCTGCGACACAAGGAATTCGCCGTGTACGGCGTGCAGTTTCACCCTGAATCTTTCGCCACGGAAAACGGGAAGAAAATCCTCGAGAACTTCCTCAAACTGTAGGCAGCGTGCTTATTTTGAATCTTCAATTTTGAATTTTAAATTCCGTTTACCATGAACTGTCCCAAATGCGGCCACGAGGACACCAAGGTGCTGGATACCCGCACCGGCCGCAACAACCGCTTTATCCGCCGCCGGCGCCAGTGCCTGGATTGCGAACACCGGTTCACCACGCTCGAGGAAATCGTGCGGGAGAATTTCTTCGTCATTAAAAAGGACGGCCGGCGCGAGGAGTTCGACCACGCCAAAATTCTTTCCAGCCTGCGCAAGGCGACCGAGAAACGGCCCATTGAGGCCGAACGCCTTGAGTTGCTCGTCTCGGAAGTGACCGAGGCCATCGAGCGCGAGTACGACGCCGAAGTCCCCAGCCGCGCCATCGGCGAGCAGATCATGGCCCGGCTCAAGCAGATCGACGAAATCGCCTACGTGCGCTTCGCCTGCGTATACAAGGATTTTAAGGACATCGGCGCGCTGGCGGAGGAAATCAAGGCCCTCAAGACGGCGCTGGAGTGATTTTATGAAAAACGGGGAAAAATCGCCGCAAGTTTCCGAACCGTGGACGCGCGCTCCCTTTTTCTGGCTGAAAACGATGGGGCTATTACTGATCGTATTTACCTATCTAATTCAATTTCCCCTACTGACGAGGGTCGTTCCACATATCGAGTCCATGTTTCAAGACTTTGGTTCGAAAATGCCTGCGATCACCAGTTGGTTAGTCGGCCTTAGCCATTGGTTTCGCTCTTCAATATTTTCGCTCGGAGCATTTCTGCTGCTCGCCGCCTTGGTCCACATCGGGCTTCTATTTACTCGGCAAAAATCCACCCGTATTGCCGCCGAAGTCTTCTTGGGCCTTTGGTGCCTATTCGTGGTCGCAGAGATTTCAGCATCGTTTTGGTCCGTGTATTTGATGAGTTCAGTCGTTTACGGCGTTCGTTGATGATTGTGAATACATTGCACTTGCGGTGAAGCGCTGGCTAATCTCCGATGCCGAGATGTCTGCTGAAGCCGAAACCTCGAACCAATTGCGCGCGCTCAACACCTTATTGAGCGTGGCGGTGGGCGCAGATGCCGGGGTGGCGCGCGAGGTGCAGGCGGCGATTGATTTCACGCTCGAAAATGCGGGGCCCGGCGGGCCGGATGCCGCGATGCTCGGTTACTCCGCCCAAGCCTTGCTGGGGTTGCTGCATCGCGAAGGGCCGCGGCCCGCCTTTATGCATCTCGACTTGCGCGAGCAGGCGTGGGAGCCGCTGTGGATTCGCCAACGCGTGCTCGCGGCACTGCGACCGCTGACCGGCTACGCCGAGGGTGTGTTGCTGACGACGGGCTTGCGCCGCCTGGCCTGCCCGCCCGGACGGCGGTGGACGGCGCGGGCGCGCGGCCGCTATAAGGCGGCCGTGGCTTATATTCAGGAGGCCGCCGCCGCCCACGCCTCCCCGAAGACCGTATTACATCTGTTGTTTCTTTAACTTTTGCGCATTCCTCAGAGAGCGAACATAGCGGCGGTCCTCGCCGGGACGAAGATTCTTCTTTGTTCCCTTGGTTTCCTTCTGTTAATTCTGTCTGCACCATGTCCGAGAAAACCATTTTTCAGCGCATCATCGACCGCGAAATTCCCAGCCAGTCCGTCTTTGAAGACGAGCTTTGCTACGCCTTCCGCGACATCAACCCGCAGGCGCCCACGCATATTTTAATCGTGCCGAAAAAGCCCATTCCGCGCCTGGCCGAGGCGAATTTAATGGAGCAATCGCTCCTGGGACACCTATTGCTCACGGCCGCGCGCATCGCCCGTAGTGAAAAAATCGAGCGCGGTTATCGCGTCGTCATCAACAATGGAGCCGACGGCGGTGAGACGGTGCCGCACCTGCACGTGCATTTGCTGGCGGGCCGCCCGCTGGGCTGGCCACCGGGGTGAGGAGGGCGGAGGAGAAGTTTTAAGAATTGCACCGCTGAGTACGCAGAGCGCGCAGAGTTAAGGAAGCATCGACAATCGATTTGAGGGGGGGTGCCACATTTTGAATTTTGAATCTTCCTTTTTGAATCATCCTTTTTGAATCTTTCAGTTCCCACCCGCGCAGGATTGACGCCGCCCGTTCTATATAAGATAACCCTTCGCGCATGAAGTCCTCCCGTTCCCGGTCCAAGGCCAAGCCCAAGTTCCGCCGCATCGTCCTCAAGCTCAGTGGCGAAGCGCTCCGCAATTACGCCAAGGGCGAACCGATTGACACGGAAATCCTGGCGCGGTTGTGCAAGCAGATTAAGCAAATCCATGCGCTGGGCGTGCAGGTGGGCATCGTCGTCGGCGGGGGCAACATCTTTCGCGGGCTCTCGGGCCGCCAGCGCGGCACCGACCGCGCCACCGGCGATTACATGGGCATGCTGGCCACCGTCATCAACGGCTTGGCGCTGATGGATTCCCTGGAGCGCATCGGCGTGCCGGTGCGGGTGATGACGGCCATCCCGATGGACAAGGTGGCCGAGCCCTACATCCTGCGCCGGGCCATCCGCCACCTCGAATGCCGCCGCGTCGTCATCTTCGTCGCCGGCACGGGCAACCCGTATTTTTCCACCGACACCACCGCCGCCCTCCGCGCCTCGGAGATCGGCGCCCAGATTTTGATGAAGGCCACGAAAGTCGACGGCGTGTACGACAAGGACCCGCACAAATTCCCCGACGCGAAAAAATACGCCACCCTCTCTTACCTCGATGCCCTGCGCCAGCGCCTGAACATCATGGACTCGACCGCCTTTTCCCTCTGCCTCGACAATAACATCCCCATCCTCGTGTTTGACCTCGACGCCCCGGACGGCATTCTCAAGGCCGTCCTCGGCCAGAGCAGCGGCACGCTGGTGAAATGACGAAAAGGATGAGGGATGAGGGATGAAAATAAAGCTCAGTGCTTACTCTTTCATCCATGATCTTCAGCTAATTTCCTCATTTCTATTCCTTGCTTTTCCTAACATCTCCCCCTTCCCATCCTTCGCCTTTTCAGCTTAATCCTTTCCATTTCCTCCTTCATCCTTCATCCTTTCCCCCATGGACCCCAAAAAAATCCTGTCTGACGCCCGCTCCGCCATGATGAAAGCGGTGGACTTCACCAACCACGAATTCGCCTCGCTGCACACCGGCAAGGCCACGCCGATGATGGTCGAGACGCTGCCGCTCGACGCCTATGGCAGCAGCATGCGCATCAAGGAAGTGGCCGCCATCACCACGCCGGATGCCCGCACCATCCAGATTCAGCCGTGGGACAAGGGCCTGTTGCGCGAAATCGAGAAAGCCATCCAGGTCGCCAAACTCGGCTTCAATCCCATCGTCCAAGGCGACCTCATCCGCGTGCCGGTGCCCGAGCTTTCGCGCGAGCGCCGCCAGGAACTCGCCAAGATGGCGCATTCCCACGCCGAGGAAGGCCGCATCCGCGTGCGCACGGCCCGCCGCGAAGCCAACGATGCCCTGAAAAAAGGCAAGTCCGCCGGCACGCTTTCCGAGGACGACCTCAAGCGCGGCGAAAAAGATGCCCAAACCGAGCACGACAAATACATCGGGGAAATCAACAAGCACCTCGCCGCCAAGGAAGCGGAGTTGATGAAGGTGTGATTTTCCAAGGCAACCGCAGATGGCGCAGATTTACGCGGATTTTTTACTGCGCTTGTCGTTATCCGCCATCTGCGTTAATCTGCGCCATCTGCGGTTCCTTCTTTCCTCCATGTCTCAGTCACCCGGACGCGTCCGCCGTGTAGTCCTGAAAATCGGCACCGGCATCCTTACCTCTGGCGTCGGGCAGTTGGACACGGCGAAAATCATGGCGCTGGGCCGGGAAGTCGCGGCGTTGCGCGCGGCCGGCCTGCAAGTATTGATCGTCAGCTCCGGCGCGGTCGGCCTCGGCATGGGCAAGCTCGGCCTCACCAAACGCCCGGGGAAATTGACCTCGGTGCAAAAGTGCGCAGCCGTGGGCCAGAGCATTTTGATCGACACCTGGCAGCGCGCCTTCAATCCGTTTCAACTCACCGTCGCGCAACTGCTCTTCACGCGTGACAATCTCGGGCCGCGCGGGCGGCACCTGGCGCTCAAGGATTTGTTCGAGGAAATCATCAGCGACGGGATCATTCCGGTCATCAACGAAAACGACTCAGTGAGCGTCGAGGAATTGAAATTTGGCGACAACGACACGCTCTCGGCGCTGGTCGCGAGCCTGATTGGCGCGGATTTGCTCATCCTGCTTTCCACTGCGCCGGGCTTGGTGGACCGCCAGGGCACGGGCAAAATCATCCCCGTCGTCGAGCGCATCACGCCCGAGATTGAAGCACTGGCGGGCGGGACGGAAAGCGCGACAGCGGTCGGCGGCATGATCAGCAAGCTTTCGGCGGCGAAAATCGCCACGCGCTCGGGTTGCGGGGTCATCATCGCCGCAGGCCACGACGCCGCCATCCTGCCCCGCCTGCTCGCGGGCGAGGCACCCTGCACCTTTTTTGTGCCGGAAAAAATTCCGCTTGAAATGCGCAAACGCTGGCTGGCGTGGTTTCAGCATCCCGCCGGGACAGTGCGCGTGGACGCCGGGGCCGAACGCGCGCTGCGCGACAAGGGCGGCAGTTTGCTGGCGAAAGGCGTCAGCAGTGTCGAAGGCGATTTTGCGGCGGGCGATGTCGTCGCCATCGTGGGCCCGACGGGCCAGGTGGTGGCGCGCGGCATCACCCAATTCAGCGCCGAAGAAGCCGCTGCGATCGCCGGCAAAACCAGCGCCGAAATTTCAAAAAAGTTTCCCGGCCGCAAAAAACTCGACCTCATCCATCGCGACTCGCTGGTGGTGCTGTGAGTCGGTTCGCCTGCCCGGCTTCAACCCCGCTCACCCCATCCAGCCGATCGGCTTTTTCTCCCCGGCAAATTCGGGCACCTCGCGCACCCGTTGTACCGCCACCTCCAAATCGCGTTTTAGTTTCTCGGGCAGTTTTCCAAGGTCGCCGCCCTGAAAATACACCAGCGTGCGCAAAGTTATCATCCAATTGGTGGTTTGGGGATGGAGCGCTTCGAGATGACCCAATGCCACCGGCAGACTGAGGCCCGCCTGCAACAAGGCACCGATATCCAGATAATCTTTGGCCTCCACGCGAACGTTTATGGTGCCAAGTTTCAGCGCCAGCAAATCCTCCGCCGACGCCACTTTGAGGCCGGTGTCGGGACACCGATCCGGCGGGTTGATCTGGCCAAAGCCAATGCCCCCAAAAAACGCGAGTTTTACGCGGCCCTCCGGCCCCGGCACCTCAAGCTCGAATGTATTTTCCTTGCTCTGCTGAATCGAACTTCCCTCTGTGCCCAAAAGCGGCATCTGCTCAATCAACCCGGCGGGCGTAAACGAACGCGCCGAAAAGAAATCAAAATCAACCGAGACTCGATGCCCTAGCCGCAGTGCCACCGCCGTCCCGCCATAGAGGACAAAATGCTCAGGCACCCGGGCCAGCAATGGCCATAGGCTCCTTTGGGGGGGCGGCAAGACGTCTAATTTCGGTTGCAACATAAGGCGAAGGCGGAACCTGACGCTGTGGCAACAGCGGGGTTGGGCGCAAGCCCAGACGCAAATGCCAATAATTCCATGACTCCGGAGTAAAATTACCCGCTTCGGCGCCACGCAAGGCCTGTTGAAAAACCGCTTCGCCATGACGTTCCTCCAGCAATTTCACCATTGCCGGAGTGCCCCGATCCATCACTCGCCGCACCAAATACATAAAATCCACCTCCGCAGGCGGCTTCCACCAGACCAGCGAACGGGCTATTTTTTGCAACTCCTCATCCATGGATCTATTCTAATGAAAAGGTTGGGAGTAATAAACCCTTTTTTGGCGGCAAAAAACCGCTCAGCCGCCGCCCAAAGCTGCGGGCCGGACGGCTTGACCCGTGTCCGGGTCAATATAAGGCAATCCTCGGGCTTTGCGCCAATTGAGAAAATTGGCGGCCAAGTCGCCCATTTCTTCGACCGCTTCGAGCTTGGCCCGCAAAGACAATTTGCTCCAACGGCGCAATTGCTCGCGCTCGGCCCCGGCGTAAGTGCACAGGCTCCAATCGATTTCCGCCGCTTGATTCGCAGGGGCGCTCATTTCTCCTCCAGTATGGCGATCTGCCGGAGTTTTTCAATGTCAATCAAGTCCTGGGGACGGCCTGCCAAAAGCTTCATTTCAATGAGGGCGGGAATCGCCACGAACCGTGCCACGGGATCTCCGCTTTGCTGCCCGCGCAACGCGCGCTCATATTCGAGATCAAAGTCAAAGGGCTCACGCATAAAAATGTCGAGCGGCGTTTCTCGATGCCGATCGCTCCACATTTTCAAGATGATCATGCCCTTGTCTCGAATCCACGACTCCCGTAAAGTGGCGTCGGCAAATTGTTCGCCCGTAATGGGTACCGACGGGCGATAGCCTATGCCAGCCAGCGCGACAAAGGCGCCCAGAATATCTGACCGGCACAGCCGAATCACCAGATCAATGTCCTTGGTGAAACGCAAATATCCATGAGCATTTACGGCCAGTCCGCCTACCACCAAGTAGCGAACATCGGCGGCATTCAGGGCCTTGGTCACTGCTTCAAAACTCGCCAGTTTCATCGGCGTCTATGGAAACCATATCGCCTGGGTCTGACAAGTACCTATCCCGATTTTTTTGTTATTCTCCTTTCCAACCCCACTCCGGTTCATTATTTAAAGGGGAGCGGCCCGGCGCGCCGACCGGAAATTTCACGCATGGAGTACCTGCACGCCTATTGGCGAATGCCTTATATCGAGACGCCCAAACCGGAAGTCGGCGGCGACAATCCGTTTGCGCGCTTGCCCTTGCTGGGGGACGACCGCGCGGCGCTCATCGTCTGGCGCGGCCCGGCCTGTTACCTGGTGCTCAACAAGTTTCCCTACAACGCGGGCCATTTGCTGGCCGTGCCCTATCGCGAAGTGGCCGAACTGGCGGACCTCGATGCCGCCGAGCGCATGGATTTGATGACCGCGCTCATCAAGGCCCAGGACATTCTCCACCGCGCGCTGGCACCCGACGCCTTCAATGTCGGCTTCAATTTCGGGCGTTCGGCGGGCGCGGGCATTCCGCGCCACTTGCACGGCCACATCGTACCCCGCTGGCATGGCGACGCCAACTTCATGCCCGTGCTCGCCAACACCAAAGTGCTGCCCATGGCTTTGGACACGATGTGGGAACGCCTCCGCCCCTTTGCCGAGTAAATCATCCCCCCAACCCCCCGCATGGAACCTCGTGTGCTCAAATTCCCCAGCCCGCGCCTGCTCAGCCAGTTGTATTGCAGCCGGGAAGCGAACCTCGCCAAAGTCGAGCAGGCCTTTAATGTCAAGTTGGTGACGCGCGAGGACTGGCTCCAAATCGACGGGGCCGAGCCGGATGTCGAGCACACGGCCCAGTTGTTTGAACTGCTTAATGCCGCGCGCGCCCAAGGCATGACCATTTCGCAGGTGGATTTTGACAACATGCTCGCGGCGGTGGGCCGCGGCGAGACCGCCCAGTTGCGCGAGTTGTTTGAAAACCCGCTGGTTCTGCGCATGAAGCGCGGCACCATCGTGCCCAAAACGCTCAACCAGCGCCGGTACCTGCAATTCATCCGCAAGCAGGACATCGTTTTTGGCATCGGCCCGGCCGGCACGGGCAAGACTTACCTCGCCGTCGCCGCCGCGCTCTCGGCCCTGCTCGACAACCAGGTCGAAAAAATCATCCTCACCCGCCCGGCCGTGGAAGCCGGCGAGGCCCTGGGCTTCCTGCCCGGCGATTTGCAGGAAAAAATCCTCCCCTACCTGCGCCCCTTGTACGACGCCATGAACGACATGATCGGCAAGGAGGACTGCGCGCGGCTGATTGAGAAAGGGGTGATTGAAATCGCGCCGCTGGCCTACATGCGCGGGCGCACGCTCTCCAATGCCTACATCATTTTGGACGAAGCCCAAAACACGACGCCCGAGCAGATGATGATGTTCCTCACCCGCCTGGGCGACCGCTCGCGCATCATCGTCACCGGCGACATCACGCAGGTGGACTTGCCACGCTCAAAATCCTCCGGCCTGAAGCAAGCCATCCAAGTGCTGCAAGGCGTCGCGGGCATCAAGTTCTTCTATTTCGAGTATTCGGACGTCGTCCGCCACCCGCTCGTCAGCGCCATCATCCGCGCGTATGAGGCGTTCCATTCGGAGTCGACGCGGTCGGATTAGGGCGGGAGCAACCTCAAGCAGGGATTACGCCATGCATCAAGATCAGGCAGACATCATGCCCTTCCGAAATTCAGCCTCCGGCATTTATCATTTATCATTTAACAATTAACAATTATCATTTCCAGCACCCCGCCCGCTTTTACTCCTCTACCCCAAAAAAGCAAATTTCTATCACTAGTATCAGTAATGTGGCCAACGCCCGGCTCATTACCACCAACACCATTCGCTACAACTCCAACAAAGGTCTTTCGCAACAGCGGACATTGACCTTTGACGCCGCGCTGCTTCAGCCGGGTGAAAATACCCTGACGCTCACGGTGCCGGGCGGCGACCTGCAAAGCGGCGTCGTGTGGGATTACCTCCGCTTGGTACTGAATCAAAATTTCAAACTCGACGGCACCCCATTGGCCTCCCCCGCCACGCGGGCGGCGGCGCGCAATCCGGCGAATTCAACCGCAGCTATGGACGCCCGCCCGCGCCTGGGATCACTCGAATAAAAAAAGCGCGGGCTAAAGCCCCTAGTTGGGCCCGCGCCTGGATTTTATAAGTAACTTTGAGTGAACAAGTTAAAAATTTTCCCTCAAAATCGTAAAATGAATTTTGGCGTTGGGAGCTTGTTCGTATTTATTAATGAATTTAATGTTGTTGTGAGTTTTTACATAAAATAACAATTCATTTTCTTCCTATGTCCACCGCAGAACTTGAGCAGAAGGCTACGA
The DNA here is from genome assembly GCA_964562015.1 of uncultured Opitutales bacterium. Lineage (GTDB taxonomy): Bacteria > Verrucomicrobiota > Verrucomicrobiia > Opitutales > JABDGR01 > CAZLRH01. The sequence goes on from CAZLRH010000014.1 coordinate 75,650, forward strand.
CAAGTCGCAATTTATGGATCTTTTCCAAAAAAAGAGATGCAACACTACCGGCGGGCGGGAGGGCGAGAAATATAGCGAAGCGGAATGGACGCCCATAAGTTCCCAAGACTGCGAAGGGGGATATCTTCGCCTACGATTAGGTTGTTGAAGCGAAGCTTGAGGGCAGTACTTAGATTCGAAGGAGGGTCAGTTAGCCATCACTTCAAAGCTTTGTTTTTGGCGGATATCGCCGCTGGAGGCGCCGACCAGGACGTCGAATGCGCCCGGCTCGACCACGAAGGCGTGGGTTTTCTCGTCCCAAAACGCGAGCTTATTGCCCGGTAGCGCAAGCGTAACGGTGCGTTTTTCGCCGGGCTGAAGACTGATGCGCTGGAAGCCGCGCAGTTCCTTTTCCGGCACCTTCACGCTGCTTTTTTCCTGATGCACGTAGAGTTGCACGACTTCGTCGCCCGCAACTTTTCCGGTGTTGGTGACGTCAACGCTGACGTTGATCGTGTCGCTGGATTTAATCTGGTTGGCGGAGAGTTTCAGCCCGTCATATTGGAAAGTCGTATAGCTGAGGCCATGGCCGAAGGGGAACAGCGGCGCACCGTTCAGATACATGTAGGTGAAACCTTTCGTGATGTCGTATTCGGTGAGCAGCGGCACCTGTGCCTCTGAGGCATAAACGGTTGCCGGCAGGCGACCAGCGGGATTCACGTCGCCGAAGAGCACGTCGGCAATCGCGTGGCCGCCTTCCTCGCCGGGCCACCAGGCTTGGAGCATGGCTGGAACGTTATCCTTAATCCAGGGAACGGTGAGCGGGCCGGCACTCAGTTCAATGACGATGGTGTGCGGGTTGGCGGCGACTACAGCCTCGATCAAGGCTTCTTGACTGCCGGTGAGGCCGAGCGTGGTGCGGTCGCGGTTTTCCTGCTCGATGGTCCGGTTGGTTCCGACAAAGACGAGCGCGACATCGGCGCTGTGCGCGAGTTCAACGGCCGGGGCCAAATCCGTTGCGTCACCCCGGCCGGAGACAACACCGCCAGCGGCATAGACCACTTCGGTGCCCGGCGCAGCCCGATCCTTAAGCCCTTGGAGGGGAGTGATGGCGACGCTGTATTTGCCGTTATAGTTGTTGGTAATAATTTGGTCCGCGAGCGGGCCAAGAATGGCGATGCGTTTCAGTTTGGTCTTGTCGAGCGGGAGTACATTGTTGCGGTTTTGCAGCAGCACGATGGATTCTTGCGCGACCTTGAGCGCGACGGCGCGGTGCTCCGCACTGTCAATGACTGAGGGTGATATCTTGCTGTAAGGCCCAGAGTCAAATGGATCGAACTCGCCAAGCTTCATGCGCACGCGCAGTACGCGGGTCACGGCATCGTCAAGGCGCGCCATGGTGAGCTTGCCCGCATTGACGGCAAGGGGGATGTTGTCCTGAAATTCCTTGTCGGAAAAATCGCAACCGGCCATAAGCGATTGCGCGACGGCATCGGTAACAGTCAGCCCCGCAGCGCGGTCGGCAACCATCGTGCCCACGCCACCCAGATCGGAGACAACGAAGCCATCGTGTTGCCATGCGGTTTTGAGCACGTCAGTGAGGAGCCAGTGATTGATATTATTGTGTGTGCCGTTAATTGCGTTGTAACTGGCCATAACCGACTCGGCATGGCCTTCGATGATGGCTTCCTTGAAATGCGGCAGCCAATACTCGTTCAGCATGCGCTCGGACACGACGGCATTGAGACTTTTACGGCCGGTCTCGACATTATTGACGGCATAATGCTTCAACGTCGCAGCGATTTTAAGATGGAGCGGATCGTCACCTTGCAAACCCTGCACATAGGCGACCGCCATCCGGCCAGTTAGAAACGGATCTTCACCCCATGATTCATGGTTGCGGCCCCAGTAGGGATTGCGCTCAATGTTAATGACGGGCGCGCGGTAAATCAGCCCTTTGTGGTCGCCCGGGGCATTGGGATCGAGATGCCAGCCATTGTAGATTGCGCGCGCTTCGTCGGAGAGCACGCCGGAAATTTCTTTCACGAGCGTGGGGTTCCAGGTGGCTGCCATACCAATGCAAGAGGGGAAGAACGTCGTGGGAAGATTCCATTGCACGCCGTCGAGACACTGATTCCATTGGTCGGCGCGGAGATTGAAGCGCGTGAGGGTCGGGCCGACATGATTGAGCGCCACGGCTTTCTCCTCGAGGGTCATGCGCGAGACAAGATCTTTGACGCGATCCTCGATTGGGGCATGGACATCTAGGTAAAGCACGGGCACAGCGTCAGGTTGGGCCGTGGACTGCGCGCCAACGGTGGCGGAGAGGAACAGGGCCTGGAGCAGAATCAGAGAGCGGACGAGGTGCATGAGAATTTCTTCGGGGAAGGTTTTAAATCTTTGGCGAAGTGGTGATGGCAGTTTAACCCCCACCCATCCCCCACCCCTTGTATTCTCCTCCTCCAAAAAAAGCAACTTCCCATCAGTCAGTAATATCATTCATTCACACCCGCAGCCAGCAGCGGAACCCGCGGCCGCTGTAGTAGGAATCCGCGCCGTTGGGATAGATGAACACGCGGCCGAAGCGCCGGTCGCCAAAGAGCGCGCCGCCGAGTTTCCGGACTTCCGCTGGCGTTTTCAGCCAGCCCGACCGCTTCGTGTCGAACTCCCCGAGCTTTTGCAGCGCATGATATTGCTCCTCGTCGATCATCTCGACGCCATCATCCGCGCGTATGAGGCGTATCATTCGGAATCGACCAGGTCGGATTGAAACATCCATCCAATTCCATTCGAAGCGCAGTTCCTCGGCCTCTTCGCAAAAAACCCACGGTTAAGGATCAATCCACGTTTTGCATCGCGGCGAAGTCCCCCCACGTCGCCTGCGGGCTCGCCCCCTTAAGTAAGAATTCCATCCGCCCGCCCTTATCCGGCACGAATGCGTCCAGGGTGCCGTCATCCTTCGTCACGATTATACCGGGATTGTCATTCACCACCGCGCGCCCCACCACCAGAAACAGGCTGTAGCTGCCGTCCTCGTAGACCTCCTCGTACGTGCCCGCATTAACGATGTGCCACATTCGACGGGTTGCACCCGTGCCCCATTCGAAAGTGTAGGGAATATTCGCAAAATCAGCCTGGGTGACCGGGGTGATTTTATCCAGATTTCGTTGCACGGCAATTTCGAGACGTTTCGCCAGCTCTTCGTCGCTGGCGGGAGTAATGCGCCGCTCCGCTTGGATTTGGCTGGCTGGCAGCGGGAGGGCGTCTTTTGAGTCAACCTCCTTTGCGGCTTGAGCGGTCGTTGGAGTAAACGGAATCCCCTGATTACCCGCTGCGACGACCCGGTCAAAGTCATCGACGAATTGATCCAAACGATCCAGTTTGGCTTGGGATAATTCCCATTGTTTTTGCAAATCCCGCAATTGCGCCTCGACCGCAGCCGTGCGTTTTCCCTGTTTTGCTGCATCGTCCCTCGCCGCGCTTAGTTGGCATTCCAGTTGATACTCCCGATAGCCGGCATAACCGGAAAAAACCAAGGCCATCAGGCAGAGGCTCGCGAGGACTGGCTTCGATGGATTCATAGCTGCGTCTCCACGATTGGAATCGCTCAACCTGGCCTTGAATTAGCCCCCGCCCCTTA
>CAZLRH010000015.1:0-4003 GCA_964562015.1 uncultured Opitutales bacterium
TTTCACCAGAAACAAGACGGCGGGCTGAGGGCAGCCCGCCCTACCCAATTAAATGGAGCCCGTCCTTTAAATGCAGCCCGCCCTACCCCAGGCAAATGCTTTAGGTAGGGCGCGCTGCCCTCAGCGCGCCGTTGCAAATGAGGACACTACCCACGGATTCTATGCTGAAGAGGGTTGATAATCGCATCATTCTTTTCCGTGCTATCCGTGACCTCCGTGGTTGCTTGAGGATTTCAGAAACAACCTGGAGCGTTGCTTCTCGCCCAGCCCGCAAAACGGCCACTCAACTCAGGATTTTGTCGGCGCGCCGGAGGTTTCTACAGATTGAGCAGCCGGCGGAATCAAGGCCGCCGGGGCCGCCGGTCCGCCGGCTGCTGCGACTTTCGCCGCGGCTTCCTTCTCCGCGTCGGCGAATACGTCCAGCTTGAATTTCTTTTTCAACTCCTCATTTACGGTGACGTTGTAGGCTTTGGCCTCGGCGATCTCCTGTTCGGTCAGGCAGCAATCGCCAACCGACGTCAATTTCACGGCGTACTTGGCCTGCAAAATCTCGCCCATGAATTTCTGGTGATCGCTGGACAGGCCGTAGTCGTGGTACTCGAGCTTGCCCGCCGCGAGATCTTTGGTGGCTTGCGCGCGACCGGCGGCTTCGGCTTCCGCCACCGTGGCCAGGGCCGCGACCGGAACCGAGGCCGTTTTTGCGGAGCCCAGCCAACCCTGCTTAAAGGCGGCATAACTGGCGGCGGAGGCCGCAAGCACAAGGACGAGCAAAAATCCGGCGAAACGCTTGGGCATGGGTAGTAGGGTTGATTCTCCGTTAACGTAGCATCCCTTGAATGTGCGTCAAACCTTTGCCGTATGGCCGGCCACCGATCACAAGCGCGACAGCAGCAATTCCCGCTCGAAGATCATTTCCTTGGGCAGGTGGTCAAAGAGGGAGATGAAGAGTTCCTCGTGGGCGAGGGATTGCAGCTTGGTGCGTTCACGGTCGAAGGACATGAGTTCGTCCCATTTCGCGCGCGGATAGTTGAAGCCGCGCCAGTCCATGTCTTCATAACGCGGGAGCCAGCCGATGGGGCTTTCCTTGCCGAAGGCCCGGCCGTTGGCCCTTTCGGAAATCCAACGCAGGACTCGCATATTCTGTCCGTAACCAGGCCAGAGATATTCGCCCTGGGCGTTTTTGCGAAACCAGTTCACGTGGAAAATGCGCGGAGTTTCCTCGAGGTGTTTGCCGACCTTCAACCAGTGGCGGAAATAATCGGCCATGTGGTAGCCACAAAACGGGAGCATGGCCATCGGGTCGCGGCGCAGGGCGCCGACCTTGCCTTCGGCGGCGGCGGTTTGTTCCGAGCCCATGGTGGCACCGAGATAGACGCCATGACTCCAAGTGAACGCTTGGTACACCAGCGGCACATCGCTGATGCGGCGGCCGCCAAACACGAAGGCCTTCAGCGGCACGCCGGCGAGGTCGTCAAAGGCAGAATCGAGGCAGGGGCAATTCGCAATGGGCGCAGTGAAACGCGAGTTCGCGTGCGCTGCAACGCGTCCGCAACCGGGTGTCCAGTCCTGGCCGGTCCAGTCGATCAAATGTGCCGGCGGCTTGGGCGTGAGGCCTTCCCACCACACGTCGCCGTCATCCGTCAGCGCGACATTGGTGAAGATCGTATCGCGCCGACAAGAGGCGATGGCATTAGGATTGGTTTCCGGCGAAGTGCCCGGCGCCACACCGAAAAATCCGGCCTCGGGATTGATCGCCCGCAACTTGCCGTCGGCCGTGGGCTTGATCCAGGCAATGTCGTCGCCGACGGTGGTGACCTTCCAGCCCTTCATTGCCTTGGGCGGAATGAGCATGGCGAAATTGGTTTTCCCGCAGGCGCTGGGAAAGGCCGCGGCGACATAGGTCTTCTCGCCCGCGGGATTTTCGACGCCGAGGATGAGCATGTGCTCGGCCAGCCAGCCCTCGTCGCGCGCCATGCACGAGGCGATGCGCAAGGCCAGGCACTTTTTCCCCAGCAAGGCGTTGCCGCCGTAGCCGGAACCGAACGACGCGATGGAACGCTCCTCGGGGAAATGGACGATGTAAGTATTTTCCGGATTGCACGGCCAGGGGACATCCTTCGCGCCGGGCGCGAGCGGCTGGCCCACGGAGTGAATGCATGGCACGAAAAAGCCGCGCTCCCCGAGGGCGTCGAGGACGCGCTGGCCGATGCGCGCCATGATGCGCATATTGACGACCACGTAGGGCGAGTCCGTCACCTGCACGCCAATTTGCGCCAGCGGCGAACCGACGGGCCCCATGGAAAAAGGAATCACATACATCGTTCTTCCCGCCATGCAGCCGGCGAACAGTTCCTTCAGCTTGTGGCGCATGGCGCGCGGCTCCTCCCAATTATTGGTCGGGCCGGCGTCGTCTTTGCTATAGGAGCAGATGAAAGTCCGTTTTTCTACGCGAGCGACGTCGCGCGGATCGGAGCGAAAGAGGTAACTGTTGGGGCGCTTCTTGGGATTCAGTTTGATGACCATGCCGCGCTTGACCATGAGGCCGAAGAGGGTTTCGGCTTCGGCGTCGGAACCGTCGCACCAGCGCACGTGCGCGGGGCGGCACATGGCGGTCATTTTACCCACCCATTTGAGCAGGGCCTTATGGGTGGTCTTGGGGGAATTGGATTTCATGGATAAGGCAATGCTCTTGAAACTATCAGCGCATCGGGTTCAAATCAGCAATACGCAAAGAGCGGAAGAAGGAGGCTCAATCCGAGCGAATGGGATGGCTTATAGCTCTGTTCGCCCTTTTGCGGAGTCGCTTAAGGTTAATCAAGGAGCATTTTATGATGACAAAACATGTACGCACCAGTACATATTTTGAAACCATTTTGGCCCTAGCCATTAAGCGCATTTCGCCTATCTCATTAATTATAAATCTCTTAGGAATTCCCTTCAAGGATTGGCATGGCGAATGATAATAGTAGATAACTCCCGAAAATCCTATGAGCAATTTTCCTGAAAAACTGGCTGAAGAGTCACTGGCCTGGGTAAACGCGGGGCTGCTTGACGCGGGCCAGCGCGAACAAATCCTCGCCCGCTATCCCGCGTCGGAAGGCAGCAATCGTTTTGTGGCGATCCTGGCGACCCTCGGCGGAGTGTTGCTGGCGGTAGGAGTCATTTTACTCATTGGTTCCAACTGGCGGGAAATTGGCGACTGGACAAAAATCGGCGGCCTGCTGATCCTTTTGGTGGGCGCTCACACCGCCGGCTGGCGATGCAAAATAGCACCCGGACGCTATCCCAAAACCGGCGACGCATTTTTTATGGCCGGGTGCCTGCTGTTTTTGGCCGGCATCGGGCTGGTGAGCCAAATTTTTCATCTGAACTCACGTCCGGCGACGGGAGTTTTCCTTTGGTGGGCGGGCATTGCGGCGGTTCCCTGGCTCACCGGCTCGAAAGGCGCGCAATTCGTGAGCCTCGCGGCGTTCCTGACTTGGTTGGGCTGGGAATTTGCGACGCCGGGCGGGTGGTTGGAAATGCCGCTGGATAGATATTATGATTCGAATTTATTCGTGTGGGTGGCCGTTTCTACGGCCTTGGGCCTCGCCGTGTTCCTGTCCGGCCTTGGTTTGCAGGGCGGCCCGTGGAAGGTCTTTGCGGGCGTGCATGAAAAATGGGGCCTGGTCATTCTCAATGGCGGCCTGTACCTGCTGGGATTTTGGTGTCACACCTATGAAACCTGGGGGCGGGACCAAATGATTGTAATGAATTCCGCACCGCTGCTGGTGGTTGCAACGCTCGTGGTGGTGGGGGCGCTGTGGGTTTGGCGGGCCAATCCGGGCGATTTGCGGTCACTTGGCGGCTGGCTTTTGCTGACCCTGCTGCCTGTTGCGGGCGTGCTCACAAACCAGAACTTGGGGGATGACGGCGGGCTTTGGAGCGTGACCACCTGGGTGACGAATCCCGCACCGCTGCTGGTGGTTGCAACGCTCGTGGTGGTGGGGGCGCTGTGGGTTTG
>CAZLRH010000015.1:4103-74924 GCA_964562015.1 uncultured Opitutales bacterium
CAAACCAGAACTTGGGGGATGACGGCGGGCTTTGGAGCGTGACCACCTGGGTGACACTGTTTGTCCTCGATATAGTTATCATTCGGCGCGGATTGCAGACGGACCGCGAAGGCTGGGTGAATCTCGGCCTGGCTGGTCTAGGACTCAATATCATCACACGTTACTTTGATCTTTTCGGCACGATGCTGCAAGGGGGGCTCATTTTCATCGTGGCCGGAGTGATCATCATCGCGCTGGGGATTTTTCTCGAAAAGAAGCGGCGCGCGCTGCTCAACCAACTTCACCAACGGAAAACCGCATGAACACCCGCACTAAATCCTTCATCGCCGTCGTGGCCGCCCAGGCGCTCTTTCTGCTCAGTTGGGCGGGCTGGCATGAGTACAGCCGCGATACCGGTCCAACCCTGTTATTGCAGACCCGCCCCGTGGACCCGCGCGACCCACTGCGAGGCGACTATCTGATTCTGAGTTATGACATCAGCAATCCGCCGGGGCCGTCGGGCCGCTTCGGGCGCAAGGAAAGTCTCGCTAACATCGACCTGACCACTGGTCGCGCGGTGTGGGTGGTACTGGAACCCAAGGGCCGCTATTACACCGCCGTCGTGCTGACGCCGGAAAAACCGACCAACTTGCAGGCAAACCAAGTGGCCGTACAGGGGGTGATCAATGAACGTCGGGCCGTGGAGTATGGCATTGAGAACTACTTTGTGCCGGAGGGCAAAGGATATCTTCCCGTGCATAAAACGCTGGTGGTTGAGGCGGCCCTAAGCCCGGATCATCACCTCAACCTCAAACGGGTTCTTTTAGATGGCAAACCCTACCCGTGAGGCTAGTGCCTGGTGGTCGTAGGCGGAGGGAATAATTCCACGTGAGCGGGCTCATGTTAGGAAGGGGGTCGCGCAGTCATCCTTGTAAAAGGGCGTCGTCCACGTTAGGATTGGCACGCATCCCGAATTCGCGAGCAACTATTACGCAGCCCCGACGTTTCGCGCTTTCGATTACCCCGCGAAGTTTCGCCACCTCTATGAAGTCAACCGCAGGCACAAATTTGAAGGGCCACCGCACCTTTTTCCTCCTGGTTGTCCTTTGGGGCCTGACCTTTTTGCACGCCCAGACGACAGCGCCCGGGCGCGTGACGCTGCCGGGCAGCATCGTGGCCGTGCCGCAACCGCTCATTACGACGCCGGTGGCCCAGTCGCGCACCGGGGCGGGTCCGTCGTCCGTGGCCGGGGTGGAATTCACGGGGTCGATGGAAATCGAGGTTTCGCTCAAAATGCGGAATTTTGCGGAACTCCAGCAGCGGGTGGCCAACGGAGAAAGAGTCTCCAACCAGGAAATGCTGGATAACTATTTTCCGCTGGCGGAGGATTACGACGCGGTGATTGCCTGGTTGACGGGCCAGGGCTTGACGGTCACCGAAACCTACCCGAACCATCTGTCCGTTTTTGTGCGAGGCACGGTGGGCCAGATCAGCGCGGCACTGCAAGTCGGCTTTGCGCGCGTCACGGCCGACGGCAGTGACTACATTTCCGCCGTCACGGCGCCCAGCCTGCCCGCCAGTCTGGCTCCGGCGGTCTTGGGCGTGGGCGGGCTGCAACCGCACCTGCAAATGCATCCTCCCCGCCACCCCCAGCCGGCAGGTTCGGATGGCCTGAAGAATTTCGCCAGCCCCTATCTGCCCAAGGACATCCGCAAGGCTTACGGCATCGATCCGGTGACCAGCGTCACGGGCGCGAACCAGACCATCGGCATTGTAATGTCCGCCTACCCGTCGAATACCGACCTGACTTCGTTCTGGACCGCCTCCGGTATCAAGCAAACCCTTGGCAACATCACCAAGATTGCGGTGGCGGGCGGGCCCAAGACGCATCCGGATTTCGAAAGCCGGGTGGAAATCACCCTGGATGTGGAATGGGCGAGCGCCATGGCGCCCGCCGCGAAAATCCGCATCTATGCCATGCCCGATCTTTTTCCCAGCACGACCGACAAGGTCTTCCAAAAAATTATCAGCGACGCGAACAGCGTGCCGAGCATGCGGCAGGTGTCCATGAGCTTTGGCGGCGGCGAGCACTCCATTTTCTCGCTCGATGAATTGCAGGCCGAGGCGCAACTCTTTCTGGCCATGGCGAACGAGGGGATCACGGTTTTTGCCAGCACAGGCGACGGCGGCTCGCGCCCCGACGACAACACCGGGTCCTTCAACAAGAAGGCCGACATCCAGGTCGAATACCCCTCCAGCGATCCCAATGTGACGGCGGTGGGCGGCACCAAACTGACGCTCAATGCGAACAATGGCAGCGTGGCGAGTGAAACCGCCTGGTCGGGCACCGGCGGTGGCGAGAGCGAAGTGTTTACCCGCCCTTCCTGGCAGACGGGCGCGGGGGTGCCGGATGGTCTGTTCCGTTTCCTGCCGGATCTGGCCGGACCGGCCGACCCCAACAAGGGCGCCTTTGTCGTGTTTCAGGGCACCAACACGACCATTGGCGGCACCAGTTGGAGCGCGCCGATGATGGCGGGTTTGTGCGCCATGATAAATCAGGCGCGGTCCGACACCGGCCAGGAGCCACTCGGCCTGCTCGGCCCGCAAATTTATCCGCTGCTCGGCACGTCGGCCTTTCGCGACATCACGAGCGGCAACAATGGCGATTTTAGCGCCACGGTCGGCTACGACGAATGCACGGGGGTCGGCGTACCGAATTTCTCCCTCCTTTTTGCGGAGCTGACGAACGTGCCCATCGTGGCGCCGAGCACAACTTTTACGTTCTCCGGGAATGCAGGCTACACGTTTCCAGACTTCCAGGGGACGAGCATCAATCTTACCACCAATGAATTAATCAATGGCTCGAACACCAATCCGACAAGTTGGTTCAGGCTCCAATTATGGGCGACAACGGCACCGTATTCCGGGGGAACTCTGACCGGACAACTGCTCGGACAGTCGATCATCCTGGCGCCATTGCCGGCCGGCAATGAATATCCCAGCCTGAATCTGCCGACGCCCTTTACGCCGCCGGCCGCCGGCACTTATCATTTGACGATGGTGGTGCTGGAATACGTCAACGGAGCGTTCCGCCAGGTGGCGGGGGGTTATGCGAATCTTCCTGATACCGTGACGACGGCCCAAATTACCGCGCAGCCCGCCGATGCGGCGGTGATGACGGGGGGCACGGCAAACTTTACGGTGGTGGCGACGGGCAATCCCGTGCCGCCCAACTATGAATGGCAGCTTTCGACGGACGGCGGCTTGTCGTGGTCAATTGTGACCGAGAGTGGCAGCTATGCCGGCGTGGCCAGTGCGACCCTCACCGTCAGCAATGCCACCTTGGACATGTTTGGACAGGAATTCCGTTGCCGGGTCAGCAACGGTTTCAACTCGCCCACGAGCAGCGCCGCCACGCTCACCGTTTATGACGGCCCCACGAGCGTTTCCTACAGCGCCGCGCCCAACAACCAGGCGGTCACCACGGGCCAGGCGGCTTTGTTTCACGCCGGGGTGTTGGGCTTTCCGCTGCCTGATTATCAGTGGCAGCGACAGGCCGCCGGGTCGTCCACGTGGACGAACTTAAGCGAGAATGCCACCTATTCCGGCACCACTTCGGCCACCTTACTCATCAGCGCCACAGCGGTTAACATGTCGGGCGACCATTTCCGCCTCGTGGCCACAAATTCCATCAATACATCGACTAGCGCGTCCGCCCTTTTGTCCGTTAAGCCTGTGGTCATTGCACCCAAGATTACCGTGCAACCGGCCGGGGTGGCGGCGAGAAAAAATACCACGGTCAAGTTTAACGTCAAAGCTACGGGCACGACGCCGTTTAATTATGCGTGGCGCAAGAATAGTGTTGCCCTGAAAAACGGTGGCACTGTTTCGGGCGCGACGGCGGCCACGCTGGTTTTGAAAAAAGTGACGGCCACGAATGCCGGCACGTACAGCGTGGTCGTGTCCAATGGCGCGGGCAAAGCAACCAGCGCTTCCGCCAAGCTGACGGTGAAATAGCTTAAGGGAGCAATGGCCAGCGCGGAGGGCGGTCCGGGGGAAACTTCCGACCTTGCGGCGCGCGCCGATTTCCCCCTTCAATGGGACAGGCTGGCTCCCCCAGCCTCCGCCTTGACTCCCGAGGATTTTATTCTTCCCCCGCGCCAGCGGCCACCCGGTGCGCAACCGGCGTCGTATTGGTTGACGCGTTTCATACTTTTGCGCTGGCTCGGGGCGATTTACGCGGTCGCGTTTCTGGTCGCCGCGAACCAAATCGTGCCGCTGGTGGGCCAGGATGGCCTGCTGCCGGCGGGCGCAATGCTGGACAAGGCCATCTTGCAAAACGGTTCGACTTGGGACGGATTTTTTCAGTCGCCCTCAATTTTCTGGTGGGGCCACTCCGATGGCGCGTTCGTGGCGTGGGCGTGGATTGGGTTTCTCCTTTCGTGCGTCGTGGTGGCCGGCTATGCGAACGCGTTGTTGATGGCGGCGTTGTGGTTTCTCTACCTGTCGTTTTTGCCCGTGGGGCAGGACTGGTACGGTTACGGCTGGGAGATTCAATTGCTGGAGACGGGCTTCCTGGGCATCTTCCTGTGCCCGCTGCTGGATGGCCGACCCTTTCCACGCCGCGCACCGCCGGTGGTCATTTTATGGCTCTTTCGCTGGCTGATTTTTCGCATCATGTTTGGCGCAGGGATGATCAAATTGCGCGGAGACGCGAGCTGGCGGGATTTGACCGCACTCTATTACCACTTTGAAACACAGCCCATCCCGAATCCGCTGAGCCGATGGTTTTTCTTTCTGCCGAAATGGATTTTGCGCGTCGGTGTGTTGTGCAATCATGAGGCGGAACTCGTGTTGCCGTGGTTCGTGTTTTGGCCGGGGCTGAGCCGACAAATTGCGGGCGGGTTGATTATCCTGTTTCAGTTTACGCTCATTCTGAGCGGCAATCTCTCGTTCCTCAACTGGCTGACCATCGTGCCGGCGCTGGCGTGCCTGGATGATTCGTTTTGGCGGCTGATCCTGCCGCACTCGCTTACCCGCCGCGCGGAACGAGCCGCCGACGAGGCGCAGCCCAGCGAACCCATGTTGCGCGTGACTTGGGCGGTCGCCGCTGTCGTGCTTTACCTGAGCGTGCCCGTGGTCCGCAATCTTACATCCAGTCACCAGATGATGAATACCTCGTTCGACCCCTTGCATCTGGTGAATACTTACGGCGCGTTTGGCACCGTGGGCAAGGAGAGGATGAATGTGGTCTTCGAGGGCACGAACGCGGATATTCCCAGTGAGGCCGATTGGAAACCGTACCCGTATAAGGGCCTGCCGGTGAACTTGGATAAGAGCCCGGCGCAAATTGCACCCTATCAACTGCGGCTCGATTGGCAAATGTGGTTCGCCGCGATGAGCGATTACCAGCATTACCCGTGGACATTGAATTTGGTGTGGAAACTTCTGCACAACGACCCCGGCACGCTGAGTCTTTTTGCCGATAATCCGTTTCCGGAAAAACCACCGCGGTTTGTCCGCGCCGTATTGTATAAATATGCTTTTGCCATGCCCGGGAATCCCGAGGGCCATTATTGGAACCGGCAGATGGTGGGTCTGTGGCTGCCGCCGTTGTCAGCGGACAACGCGGAATTGCGCGCGCTGTTGGAAAAAGTGGGTTGGGTGCAGGAGAAAACACCGGCCCCGGCGTCCGTCGCGAAATGACTGGCTTTTTCTCCCGCGCGACCTTGAATAGGCGGCCCCCACCTCATCGCCTGGACCTCCATGATTCGTCTGTCTCGCTTTGCCTTCGTCTGCCTTTTAACCACCGCGGTGTCGGACGTCGGCGCCGCGGAAGCGCCGTCCGCATGGACTGATGCCGACACTGGCCACCGGGTCTATCGGCTTTCGCAGGAGCCGGGCAGCGCCAATTTATATTTTCACCAGAATTCCTACAATCCGGCGGGCACCGAAATGGTCATCACGGGACCGGCCGGGATTTCCGTGGTGGATTTGCAAACCCGGGCGGTTCGCCTGCTGGTGCCCGGAGTGGGCACGACGACCGACAGCAGCGCGGGCATTCTGGTGGGCCGCAAAACGGGCCAGGTTTACTACACGAAAAAAGTGGGTGCCGACACGTTCGTCTTCGCCACGGGCATGGATTCCGGCGCCACGCGGCAGATTGCCAAAATTCCCGCCGGCGGCACGTTTTCGTCGCTGAATGCGGATGAAACGCTGCTGGTCGGCGTGATGGCCGACGGCGGCGTGCCTTTCGGCATTCAACTGCCGCCCCCGGGAACGACCCTGCCCGTCATCAACGGCCCGGACGGCCAGCCACTGACTTTTGCGGAGATCAAGGAAGTGCGCATGAACGACCGCTTGGAGCAACATTTGCCGATGTCACTTTATACCATCAACACCTCCACCGGGGAAATGAAGACGCTCCTCAAGGCCACTGACTGGCTCGGGCACGTGCAGTTTTCACCCACGGACCCCAATCTCCTCATGTACTGCCACGAAGGTCCCTGGCACAAGGTGGACCGCATCTGGACGATGCAGGCCGACGGCACCGGCGCGAAGCTCATCCACCCGCGCACGATGAACATGGAGATTGCGGGCCATGAGTTTTTCAGCGCCGACGGCAAGACCATCTGGTACGACCTGCAAACGCCGCGCGGCGAGGACTTTTGGGTCGCAGGCTACGAATTGGCGAGCGGGCGGCGCACCTGGTATCATTTGCAACGCAACGAGTGGTCGGTGCACTTCAATGTTTCGCGTGATGGAGCCTTGTTTGCGGGCGACGGCGGCGACAATGAAATGGTGGCGCATGCGCCCGACGGCAAATGGATTTACGTTTTTCGCCCGCAAACTATTCCCGATGTCGCAGGCCTCCATGCGCCGAACGCCGAGACCCTGATTCACGCAGGTTTTTTCAAGTCGGAACGGCTGGTCAACCTGGGCGCGCACAACTACCAACTCGAGCCGAACGTGAGCATCACGCCGGACAATCGCTGGATTATCTTTCGCTCGAATATGCAGGGGCCTAGCCAGGTATTCGCCGTGGAAATTGCGGATGCTTCACCGGCTCCTGCCGTGCCGCATCGCTAGCTATCGTTTTTAACCCGTCCTGGAGTTTGACTGGCTGCGGGTCGAATCCTGATTTGGATTGAAGGACCGCCCGCGCCAACGATAGGCTTGCCACTGAATACTTTCCCCATGACCCCTCCCCGATTGATCACTACCCTCAGTGTCGCCATCGCCGGCTTCGCGCTGGCCGGATGCATTCAGGCCCAAACGGCCCCGACGGCTGCCAACACCACCGCGGCGGCCAGCCCGCTGGATGAGTATTTCGGGAACTGGCCGGCCGGCACCTCGCCCACCGAGGTCGGCAAACGGGTCGCCGATAATTTCTTGTTGAAGAAATTCGACTACGAGACGAATCGCACGCGCCAGACTTTGATTTACCCCGAGATTTGCGCCTGGTACGGCGCGCTCACTTTCGCGAAGCAAGCCCACGATGACAGCCTGCTCAAAAAGCTGGTGGACAAAGCCGAGCCGTTGTTCACCCCCGAGGGCGCCAACCGGCTGCCCTCGCGCCCGGTAGTGGACGACCACATGTTCGGCTCCCTGCCCTTCGAGCTGTATTTGCAAAAGCAGGATGAACGCGCCCTCAAACTCGGTAAAGCCTATGCCGACGCCCAGTGGGCCAACACCTCGCCCGACGGCATCACCACCGAGGCCCGCTACTGGATCGACGACATGTACATGATTTCCATCGTGCAGATTCAGGCTTACCGCGCCACCCATGACCCCAAATACGCAGACCACATCGCGCTGACGATGGCCACCTATCTCGACAAGATGCAGCAGCCTTCCGGACTCTTTTTCCACGGTGACGGCGCGGATTATTATTGGGGCCGCGGCAATGGCTGGTTCGCCGCCGGGTCGGCGGAGGTGTTGCGCGATTTGCCCCTGGATAACCCCCATCGCGCCCGCATCATGGACGGGTATAAGAAGATGATGGCCGCCCTGCTGAAAACGCAGGGGGAAGACGGCCTGTGGAAGGAATTGATTGATCATCCCGAGGCGTGGGGCGAAACCTCCGGCTCGGCGATGTTTACCTTCGCCATGGTCACTGGCGTTAAGAACGGCTGGCTCGACGCCAAAACCTACGGCCCCGCCGCCCGCAAAGCGTGGCTGGCACTCGTCGCCAAGCTCGATGCCGACGCCAATCTGACCGACGTGTGCGTGGGCACCAACCGCTGGACCACCCGTGATGGCGATCCGGTGCAATTCTACTTAAATCGCCGCCGTGAAGCCGGCAACCTGCACGGCCAAGCCCCGATGCTGTGGACGGCCACGGCGCTCCTGCGGGCGCCGCAACCGATGCCGGCACTTGCTACCGTTCCAAAATGAAGCAGAATTTTTTAATTAAATATGATTTTAAGTACGCAGATTACGTTCTCAGCAGTTGGCAAGCATTTCACACCCTCAAAGGTATCGGCACCGTTCACCCACGCTCATGATCCAGGGGAGTGCGGAATCTCTGGACGGTATCGGGGAATCCCAGTACCCTACGGTAATGCTTGTTTTGATGCTCCTGATGAAGAGTCCGATAAAATCACTTACCTGCATCGTCTTATAATTCCAATGCTGCCAGCTCTACGTAAAGCTGGTGCCGAAGATTTCTGTCTTAGAGTCACCTACCGCTGCGATTCAGGTGCCATTGGATTCTCAAAGGAAGAAATCAAGATGATTGCTGAGCTCGAATGTGATGTCCCGATTGACTGTTGGATCTGTGACGAACCAAACCAAACGCTTCCGAGCAGCGAGGCCAAATGAGGATTCTGCCCAATATTCTATTTTCTGTTTAAACTCTATCGATTAGAGTTGGTTGTTCAATACGCCGTCTTCGGCGGGCGGAGCACCTGGAGGAAGGTGCGAATGATGATGCTTAGATCGAGACCGAGCGTCCAGTTGGAGATGTATTCGAGGTCGTAGCGGACGCGGCGGCGCAGGACTTCGACATCGGTGATCTCACCGCGGTAACCGAGCGATTGGGCGAGACCGGTGATGCCAGGCTTGGCGAAATGCCGCTGCGGGTAATCTTCCACGTATTGATGGAAGAGGTTGTCATGCTCGGGCAAGTGCGGGCGCGGGCCGACCACGCTCATCTCGCCGCGCAGGACGTTGAAGAACTGCGGGAGTTCGTCGATGCTGGTTTTGCGCAGCCATTCGCCAAAGCGGAAAATACGCGGATCGTCCTTGGTGGCCTGCCGGGCCTCGGTGATGGGCCGGCCGCCGGATTGATGCATGGTGCGGAATTTATAAATCACGAACTCGCGGCGATTGAAACCGCGCCGCCGCTGGCGGAATAGCAGCGGTCCCGGTGATTCGCGCCGCTGGCCGAGCCAAACAAACGGCACCAGCAGCGGCATCAGCAAAAACACCACGGGCACGGCAATCAGCAAGTCGAGGGTGCGCTTCAGGAAACGGTGCACCGGGCTTTCCAGCGGTTCCTCGCTCAGCATGAAGAACGTGTGGCCGCCGGCCGTCTCGGCCACCAGTGGCTGCGCAAAAATGCCGGCCCAGGGATTGTAGATCAGCAAGCGGCAGCCCTCAGTGTCGCAACTCCGCGCCACCCGCCGCACCAATTCCGGCGATTGCCGCGTCTCCAGCAGGATGACCTGATTGATGCCGCGGGTGCGAATCACGCGCTCCAATTCCGCCGCCTGCCCGAGGACGGGCCATAAAAACTTGTCCGTGCCGGAACCATCCCAGGTCAATTGTCCGACGACCTCGTAGCCGACATCGGTGGTGGCCTCAAGCCAGTCCTTGACCCGCAGGGCGGCCTCGACGCTGCCGACCACCAGGCAGGACCGCAGATTTTGTCCCGAAAACATCGCGCGCGCGAGCCAGCCGGGGGCAACGGTGTTGAGGAGCACCAGGAAAAGCCAGGCTACGATGAGATAGCTGGCGAGCATCAGGCGGCTGATGCCGAGATCCTTGGTCGCAAACACCAGTCCGAACATGACGGCCGCGAGAATGAACGTCTGCAAATTGGTCACGCGCAGAATCCAGCCCACGCGCGGCATCAGCCCACTCGGCATCCGGTAGAAATTATAGCTGATCAAGCCGGCCGCAACCGCGCCCCCGAGATAGGCCGGGAAATTGACGGCCGACAAATCCACGCGGTGGAGCAACTCCGCCGAGACCCAGGTGACGACGAAAAAGAGCAGGGGCAGCACCACGACGATGATCGCACCGAGCAAATGGTAAAGCCCGCGTGTGCGTGAATGGATCATGCAAGTGTGCGCCTGTCGCAGGCGGAGCGTCATGTATAACGCCCCGGCTGCCGGTGTCAGCCTTATATCGGCCTAACTACGTTAAAACTTAGCAACCATGGTCGGGCGGACCCGCGGGTGGCCAACGAGTTTGGCGCGGTAGGTGCTTAAATTTCATTTTATATTGAAATCTTTATAGGATGCGTTATCGTGTATCCATCAAGACTGTACTCAAACTGGCTGCCCGCCGGGTGCCGCCTGCCCCGGCGCGCCGGGCCGCAGGCCGCTCGCGCCCGGGAAACGCGGTACGTGCTGCCCCGGCCAAAGCCGCCCACACAACGGTCGAGGAATTGCCGGTGCCCGTGCTTTCACCATTGGAGCGCGAAGTGGTGTCGTTAATTATGCAAGCGGGGCAAATGCTGGGCTTGCCCAAGTCCGTCGGCGCGATTTTCGGGCTGCTGTACATGTCGCCGAAGGCGCTGAGCATGGAGGAAATTATGGAGCGGTTGCGCATCAGCCTGGGCTCGGCCAGCCAGGGGTTGCGGCAGTTGCGGACGTTCAAGGCGGTGCGCGCCGTGTACGTGCCAGGCGCGCGCCGCGATTTTTTTGAGGCGGAGGATCAGTTTCGCAAGCTCATCGGCGGATTTCTCGGCGACCAGGTGACGGCGCAACTCGAGGTGGCGGGCGAGCGCCTGGCGCGCCTGAACCACCTGGTGGCGACCGAACCGCCCGCGCAACAGGAATGGCTGCGCCAGCGGGTCGCCAAGCTGGACAATGTCAGTGCCAACGCCCGCCGCCTGCTCACGATGGTCGACCGCTTTTTGACTTAATGAAGTTTGTTAATTATTTTCATCATGTCCGCCAAACGCTCAACCGATCTCCCTCCGCTGTCCACGGAGACGCTTTGGTACTGCGTGAAAACGCAGCCCAAGCGGGAGGGCATGGCCTTTGGGCAACTCGCGACGCTGCCGGACGTGGAGGCTTTTTTTCCCCGGGTGCGCTACCGCCGGGCCGCGGCCAAAGGCCAGCGGTCCGTGGTGGAGGCGCTTTTTCCCGGTTACTTGTTCGCGCGCTTTTCCCCCGCCCGCAAGGCCCGGGCGGTGCGTTACGCGCGCGGCGTCGCCTACGTGGTGCGGCAGGGACGCGAACTGGCGCCGGTGCCCGAGGGCATCATCGCCGAGTTGCGCGCGTTGTCCGAAACGCAGGTTTTGGATTTGCCGCCCGACCCCTGGCGGCTGGGCGAGAATGTGCGCGTCATCGCCGGAATTTTTCAGGGTGCGTCCGGCCAGGTGGTTGGACTGGTGCCCGCCCGCCAGCGGGTGCAAGTGCTGCTCGAGTTACTCGGCCGCGAAAACCGCGTCGAGCTTTCGCTGGAGGCGCTCGAACCCCGGCACGCCCATCCGCTGCAATCACTTGCCCCGTGAATCATTTACCTTTCCGTTTCCCGCTTCTCCTTTCCCCGCCTCCGGCGCGAACGTTTTCCGCCGGATTCGCGGGTCAGCATCTACGATGATCCCGACCGGGTTCGTCTCCGCGATGAGCGCTTGGCTGGCAATTGCCGGCCATCGGCCAAGGGCGGCAGCTTGAAAAATTTTCTGAACACGTGAACGCACCACTGCCCACCATTGTCATCACCTCCAAAAGCCAGACCGGCCTCGGCGGCTGGCGCGAGCTCTGGGCGGCGCGCGACTTGTGCGGCTTTTTGGTCTGGCGCGACTGGAAGGCGCGCTATGTGCAATCCGTGCTCGGCTTTGGCTGGGCCATTGTGCCGCCGCTGTTCACCGTCGGCATATTCACGCTGGTGTTTGGGCGGCTCGCGGGGGTGCCGTCCAATGGTTCTCCCTACGCGGTGTTTTCCATGATTGGCGTCGTACTCTTCACGTTTTTTCAAAATGCCGCCGGCGACGCCGCCAGCAGTTTGGCCGCCAACCTTGGCATGGCCTCGAAAGTTTATTTTCCGCGTCTGGTCCTGCCGCTTGCGGCGGTCGCCTCCAAGCTTATCGATTTATTTATTACCATGGTGATGCTTGGGATTACTCTTCTATTCGCGAGAGCGACCCCCACTCTTTCAGCGTTTATAGCCATGCCGGCTGCCGTGCTCATTGTGATGTTCACCGCCTTGGGCCTCGGCCTTTGGCTGGCGGCGCTTTCCATCCAGTATCGCGACGTGCGCTTTGCACAGACTTATTTTCTGCAAGTGCTGATGTATGTTTCGCCCGTGATTTATTCGTCGGCGGAAGTGCCCGCGCCGTGGCGCTGGGCCTACCAACTCAATCCTCTCGCGGGCGCAATTGAAGCCGCGCGCGCCTGCCTATTGGGCACGGCGGACGTGCCGTGGCGCGGGCTCGGCGTCGGCGCGCTGGTGGCTTTCGCGTTGTGTGCGAGCGGCGTGTGGTGTTTTCGCCGCGCCGTGCGCGTGCTGGCCGACGTGGCCTGATATTTTTCCGTGAGCACTCCCGCCATTCAAGTTGAGAATCTCGCCAAGCTTTACCGGCTGGGCCGGCGGGACGAGGGCTCGCGCACGCTGGTCGAGGCCGTGGGCCGGATGGCGCTCGCCCCATGGCGGAATTTTCGCCAGCTCCGCAACCTGACGCATTTTGACGACGCCGCAACCAATGCCGCGAACGACATCCTCTGGGCACTGCGCGACGTTTCCTTTGCGGTGGCCCCGGGCGAAGTGGTCGGAATCATCGGCCACAACGGGGCGGGCAAGAGCACGCTGCTAAAAATTCTTTCGCGCATCACGCTGCCGACGCAAGGACGCGTCGTCGTCCATGGCCGTCTGGCCAGCCTGCTCGAGGTCGGCACCGGCTTTCACCCGGAGCTTTCCGGCCGCGACAACATTTACCTGAACGGTGCGATTCTCGGGATGACCCGCCGCGAGATTCAACAGCGGTTCGACGCCATTGTCGCCTTCGCCGAGATTGAAAAATTCCTGGATACGCCCGTGAAACGTTATTCGAGCGGCATGTACGTGCGACTGGCGTTTGCGGTGGCCGCCCATCTCGAGCCGGAAATTCTCGTCGTGGATGAAGTGCTGGCGGTTGGCGACACGCAATTTCAGCGCAAATGCCTGGGCAAAATGAATGAGGTATCGCGCCAGGACGGCCGCACGGTCCTGTTTGTCAGCCACAACCTCGGCGCCGTCACGCAGCTTTGCACGCGGGCGATTCTTTTCGAACGCGGCCGCATCGTGCAAGACGGTCCGGCCGAACAAGTGGTGGCCAAGTATCTCGCCCAAGGCGGCGATGCCCGCGTAACCTTCAAGGATGCGCCCAGCCGCGCTCCGGCGCAGTTGCTGAGTGTGCGCTTACTGGACCATCACGGCGCTGAAAGTGTGAACCTCGACATGCGGTTTCCCTTCACGGTCGAGGTGGAGTACAATATCGCCGCGCCCCTCACGACACTTGATCTTGCCCTCCGGCTACACCGGGCCGACGGCACGGCGGTCCTTACCACCCTGCCGGCGCACACGGATGCGGAAGCGGTGCAACGCGTGGCGCAGGGCCGCTGGCGCGGGCGGGTGACCCTGCCTGGCATGTTACTCTATCCCGGTGACTATTACTGGAGCGCGGCGTTGCACGAGGACCGCGGGCCGTTGTACGACGAGCGCCGGTACTGCCTGCAATTCAATGTCGCCGCCACCAATGCCGCACACACCCGGTACGGCGATTTTACCAGCCAGGGCGCGGTGGCGCTCGCGCTGCCATGGACGGTTGAAAAACTTTAGCGACCATGAAAAAGAACGATTTGGTCAAGGCCCTCCTGCGGCCTGAGGCGATTCGCAATGCGGTGGTCTTTGCCATGCGTGAGGATTATTTCGCGGACCTCGCGGTGCATATTCCACTCTCACATGGGCTCACCTGCCCTCTTTTCCAGTTGGGCCACCTGCTCTCGTTCAGCGAAATTTTTGTGCAAAACGGCTATGAACCGGTGCGGCCACATTGGGCAAAATGGCCGCGCCGCTGGCTGGACCTCGGCTGTCATGCGGGCTATTTTTCCCTCTGGCTGGAGTGGCAGCGCCGCCAGCACGGGCAGGCCGAAGCCGGCGAGGCCTTGCTGGTTGACGCCAATTCCACCTCGGGCCCGGCAGTGGGACAAGTGGCGGAGGTCAATCACCTCGGGGCGCAGTGGAAATACCTGCGCGGCCTGATTGACGCCCGTGTGGGCGAGCAGGCGTTTTTCGAGCGGCCGTTCATGGCCTCGTCGACGCAGCCGGATTATGCCGGGCAAAAGGCGGTCCAATTGGCTACGCTTACGGCGGCGGAAATTCAGCGTCAATTTCCCGGTCCCTATGATTTGATTAAGATTGATGTGGAGGGCGCGGAATGGGACTTCCTCGCCCACTACGCGCCGGTTTACACCCAAACCAGATGGCTGCTGATCGAATGGCACGTTTTTCCGGGACGGCCGGATGAAAATGAATTTGCGCGCCGCCTCACTGCGGCCGGCTTTGGTTTGCCGGCCGTCATTACTCCGGCGCACGAATCAGCCTCGGCATCCGGGAAGGTGCGCGCGGGCGTCTGGTTGTGCGAACGACTTTAGTATTTTGATGAAATCAGATTTCTCGCGGTGGGCGGTCGCGGCGCCCAAGGACACCTCGGGCATTGGCCGGGAGGCGCGGGACGTGCGCGCCGTGCTGGGCGTCGGTCATCAATTTGTCTGTCAGTCGATGAATTTCGTCACCGAACCGGCCGCAGGACCGCGGGAGATTTCACTGCCCGCGGATTTGACCCAGGACGAACTGCGCCAGCGGCTCACCGCGATACCCGGGTTGCAGGGAATTCTATTTTTCGAACGCACCGAGTGGCATCCCGAATTGGTTCCGACCTGCCGGGCGTTGGGACTAAAAACGGTGGGGGTCGTGCACTGGGAGTGGTTTAACCCCGCCAATCCCCAGTGGAAACTCTGCGACTTGCTGGTCGCGCCGTGTGCTTTTGCGGAAAGAATTTTGCGCCCGCTGGGCTTTCCCACCGTGGTGCTGCCCTGGCCGCTGGATCTGACGGCTTTACCACCGAGGCAAATTCGCGGCCCGGCCCGCCGCTTCGTGCACAACGCGGGATTCGTTGATCTCCAGGACCGCAAGGGCACGGCGGACACCATGGTCGCCTTTGCCCGCGCCGACTTGCCCGTGGAAACGTCACTTCTCGTGCGTTTGCAGAAATCAGCCATCGAACTTCCGCCGGGCAATGCCCGCACAGAAATCAGGACCGGCACCGTGCCGACCTCGGCCGGGCTTTACGCCGAAGGCGAGGTCATCGTGCAACCTTCAAAAATGGAAGGCGTCGGGTTTCAAGTCCTCGAGGCCGTGGCTTCCGGCCTGCCCGTCCTCACGCTCAATCACGCGCCCATGAACGAGTGGGTGCAACGACCGGAAATGCTGGTGCGGCCCCGGTGGTTCAAGCGCCGGGCGTTTCCAACAGCGTGGATACCGCACGCTTTTTTGCGCCTGCCCGACCGCCGCGACCTCGCGCGCAAAATGGAGTGGTGCGCCACCCATGATCTGAGTGAAGTCTCGGCGCAAAATCGGTGGTGGGCGGAAAAGACTTTTGCGCCGGATCGCGTACGAGCCGTCTGGAGCGAGGCGATTTCCAGGATTCTGCCTTAGGGAGGCGGATTAATCCCTCCGCGCCGTACACTGACTTTCGTCCCGAGTTGCTCGGATTTAAAATGCCCGCCCCCGTCTTCATTGTTCGCGAATATGGGGACCTGTGCAACGTCCTCTTGACGTTCGCGAATGCCGCGGCCCTGGCGGCCGACCACCAGCGAACCTTGTATAATTTTGTCTTTGATAAATATGCGGATTTTTTTGCCGGCACTGCCCACGCCAGGATGATTCGCTATCCGGCCGCCCCCGGATTGGGACCGAAATTATTGCTGGCCAGCGTCGGCGCGGAACGGACGCGGAAATTTTTGTTCAGCCCCAAATGGCGGCGGCGGTCCCGGCTTTTTCTTGCGGAGGTCGCGGCCGCTGACCACGTCGAAGTCCGCATGGATTATCCGCCGCTGCAAACGTTCAGGCAGGATCGCCGCGCGATTGTGCTCAACGCCTGGAACCTGCATTTGCCCGCCCCCGTGGAGCGGCATGGAGAACGCTTGCGCGCTTACTTCAGTCTCGCGCCGGCCTGGAAATCCCGCCTCGAGCAATGGTGGGCCGGGCATCCTCCGGTGGCCGGCCCCTTGGTCGGCGTGCATTTGCGGCGTGGCACGGAAAACTATTTGCCCGGTGACGTTTTTCACCGTTCGGACGAATTTTATCACTCACGTATGCTGGAAATGGCCGCGCAACTCGGCCCCCAGACGACTTTCCTTTTGTGCAGTGATGTCGAAATCGACCTGAAAAATTTTCCCGGCCTGCACACCCTTCGCGGACCCGGTCACCGGATTCTCGATTTGTACTCACTGGCTCGCTGTCAATGGATTTTCGGGCCGCCCAGCACTTACAGCGCCTGGGCCAGTTGGTTTGGACGCGTCCGCCGGGCAGTCGTGCTAACCGACCATCCGCTGCACTTGGAGGTCTTCAAAGTGCATGACTTCGAATAAATCCGCATGCCGGATTCTGACCAACTGGCGTCGCTGATGTCGCTTCCTCTTTATACTGCTTACGTGCCGGTCCTCAATGCCGCCGCGACGTTGCGCGAGGTCTTGGCGGCGCTGCGCGCGCAAACCATTCCCCCGGCTGAGCTCCTGGTGATCGACGATGGTTCGACCGATGGCTCCGCGAACATCGCCGAGGCCGCCGGGGCGGTCGTGCTGCGTCAACCCTCCACACTGGGTCGCGGAGCGGCCCGCCATCGTGCGGTTGCCGCCGCGCAAAATGATTTCGTCATGTGTGTGGACGCCACCAACCGCATTGCCCCCGATTTTGCGGAACGTGCCTTACGTCATTTTTTGACTGAACCCAAACTGGCAGCGGTGCATGGATTGCTGGTGCAGCCGCCGCCCGTGACGCTCGCTCATCGCTGGCGCGGGCGGCATTTGTTTCGCGGACGGCCCGGCCCAATTGAGAAACAGGCCGTGCACATTACCGCGGCGGCGATGGAGCGCCGCAGTGCAATCCTGGCGGTGGGCAGTTACCGACAGGATATGCCCGCGCACGAGGATGCGGAGTTGGGCCGCCGACTGCTCGCCGCCGGCTGGGACGTTTGGCAGGATTCCGACTTGCGCATTGAATGCATTGGGCGCAACTCATTGCGCGAAGTTTTCGCCCGGTATGCGCGCTGGTATGAGCCGCGCGACCGCGGCTGGTCGTGGCGGGACTATCCCCGCAACCTGCGCGTGGCGCTCCGGGTGATGGTGCCGGCGGACCTGGCGGAGCACGATTGGGGCTCCGCTTGGGCGTCGATTTTGCTGCCCCATTATTTGCTTACCCTCGCCAGGAGCCAGGCAAACTCCAAAAACAAATCGGCATCTATTTCCACGCCGTCCAGTCCCCCCTAATCCGTCCATGCGAAAGATAATCAAGCGTTTGTTGCCGCCGCCGATAACGACCTTCATTCAAGGCGTCCGGTACCGCGGGTTGAAGGCGGAATGCCGGCAACGCTGGCGGCAGCCCGGTGTGCGGCGGGCCTACCTCCAAGCCAATCGCGCCCTTGCGGCGGAGGAAGTGCAACTGGCGCCGGGATTGCGTTTTCGCATCGATCCGGGAGCACGCACGACTTTTGAATTTTTTGGTTTCGGTGAAATGGATTCGCATGAGGAAATGGAGAGTTTCATCCGCCTGGTTCGTGGACGAAAACTGCTGTGGGACATTGGCGCGCTGCACGGCATTTTTTCGCTCGTTTTTTGCCGGAGTAATGGCGGACGAGCCCTCGCCGCCGAACCTTCCCCGCTGGCGCAACCCATTTTGCGCCGGAATTTGCAGCTCAATCCCGAGCTGGGGATTCAACTTTGCCCCATGGCGCTGGGCGCGGAGCCCGGCCGACTCAAGTTTCACCTGACCTGGCAATACGCCAATTTTCTCCCGTCCGCCGAAAATCCCGCCGACCGGCAGGTCCATGAATGCGAAGTGACCACGCTGGACGCACTCCTTGATCGCGGAGATACGCCGGACACTTTGAAAATCGATGTGGAGGGCCTGGAAGCCGCCGTGCTGCGCGGAGGCCAACGCTTATTGCGCGAAGTTCGTCCACTGCTCTTTCTCGAAATCCACACGTCGCTCCTGCTACCGCAACCGGGGGCGTTGGAAGAGGTCTTTGGCCTCCTGACCCAGGCCGATTATCGCTTGAACGATTCGACCGGGGCGACGGTGACGCTCGCCAATCTGCAGCGGCATCCGCAAGTCGTCCGCGTGGTGGGGCAGCCGCAGTAAGTAACGCCGCTTTTTAAACCCCTGGGTCTTGTTCTATGCGTCTGGAAAAAATCATCACCCTGGCCAACGCGCGCGTCGAATTGCATTTTAACGCGATGGAACGTTCGCTGCGCGCCACCGGCTGCCAGCTTCCGTTGTGGGTGATTCCCTACGATGACCGCCGTTTCAAACTACCGGCCAACGCCCAATGGTACGAGGACGCCTCCGTATTTTCCTGGCTCGACCAGGCCACCGTGCCGCCGTACGCCCGCAAGTACCTGTGCCTGCTCACCGCAAATTATCAGTTTGTGGACACGGATGTTGTTTTTCTGCGCAACCCGCTCGAGATGCTGGCGCCCTACCAAGGTTTTGTCGCCAGTTGCGGGCACTGGCACAATCCCGACCAATGCGTCACGCCCGCCTCCAGGGCCTGGTGGCACGCCCGGACGACCCGCTGGCCCGCTTACACCTTTAATGCCGGTCAATTTGCCTGTGACCGTTCGCTTTTTGCGTCGGCCAAGGAACTGCACGAAAAAGTCGCGAACCCGGAATTCCGCGCGATCTGTCTGGATTTTCAGTTCCATGAACAACCCGGCCTCAATGCCCTCGTCGCCGATTCCGGCGTGCCGTTCATCAATTTGACGATGCCGCCGCAGCCCATGGAGTCCACGTGGGCCGGCGATTACCCCGGCGACTATGCCTCGTATTGGACCACGCCCGAACGCCAGCCCTATCTCATTCACTGGGCCGGGTTGAAGCCCGACGGCACGCGTCCCATCGACGATTTGTTCATCGGCCATTTGACCACGGCCGAACAGGCCGGCTGGCGCGCACGGTTGCAATCGCGCGCCCCAGCCTCTCCGCTCCACCGCCTGCGCGTCCGCGCCCGGGCTGCTTATCATGCGTGGAAAAGCGCCAGATAATCCGGCGAAATTTGATTCCTATTCATTGAAGCCGCCCATTCGCATACTCGGGATTGATTTTTTTCAAGGTGACGTGGCGGATGCCGTCGCGGCCGTTTGCGCGGGTGGGCTGTTTGTTGCGCCGTCCGGGCCGGGCTTGTCGTCGCTGCCCGACGACCACATATACCGGCACGCCCTGGCCGCCGCCGATATTTGCCTGCTCGACAGCGGGCTGCTGGCGTGGCTGTGGGAGTTTCGGCATCATCGCAAGCTGGCGCGCATTTCTGGTTATTATCTGTTGTGCGAATTGCTCAAAACCCCGGAGATTGGCGCACCGGGTGCGAGTATTTGGGTCGCCCCTACCGCGGCTTCGGTCGAGCGCACGCGCGCCTGGCTGGCCGCGGAGGCGAAAATCAAAACCCAGCCGGAGGACTGGTACGTCGCGCCTCAATATCCGCCGGATAAAGTTGCCGACGAAACATTGCTCACCTTGCTGCAAAAACGCCGTCCGCGCTTTGTGTTTATCGCCGTGGGCGGGGGGCCGCAGGAAAAGCTCGGGGCGTGGTTGAAGGGGCGGCTCAATTTCCGGCCCGCAATACTTTGCACCGGCGCGGCCATCGCGTTTCTCACGGGCGAACAGGCCCGCATCCCCGATTGGGCCGACCGCGCGCGCGTGGGCTGGCTGTTGCGCTGTCTCTCCGACCCGAAAAAATTCTTACCGCGTTATTGGGACGCCCGCCGGCTGATTCCTTTATATTTAAAATGGGGTGAAAAATCGCCTGCAACTGCCGATCAGTAGTTGCCAATACCCGTGCCACTCGACGCCGTTTTCATCGCCTGCTACCGCCACGACGTGCATTATGCGCGCGCCTGTGCCGCGAGCGTGCGCTTTTTTGACCGGAACATTCCCCTCTGGCTGCTGAAAGACCGGCGTTATGGAGAATTTTCCACGCGCGATATCGAACTCGGAATGGGGGCCAAAGTCTATCCCCTCCAGTTGCGCTCCTACGGGTGGGGCTTTGCCAAGCTTGAGCCGCTGTTCGATCCCGCGGCGGGCCGCTTTCTTTATCTCGATGCGGACACCCTGCTGGCCGGCCCGGTCCTGGACTGGCTGGCCGCGTCGCCGGAGGACTTTGTCGTCAGCCGCGAACCGGCTAGCCCCGAATTCATAAATACGAATTATTACGACTTGGCCGCACTCCAGCGATTGGACCCGGATTTTCACTATCCCGGCTACACCTTCAACACCGGCCAGTGGGTCGGGCGCGGTGGATTGCTGACGCGCGCCGATTTTGCGGACCTCGTTGACTGGACCGAGCCCCCGCACGTGCGGCCCGAAAACATCTTCCGCCTAGGCGAGCAAGGCCTGCTCAACTACGTGCTCGTGCGCGGAGCGGAGGCCGGGCGCTGGACTTTGCGTGCCGAACCTTTTCTCTGCGTGCCGAACACGCCTGAAGGCGCGGCATTGGAGCTGTCCCAAATCTCCCGCGGGCCGGATTCGCCCTACCGGCTCATCGTGCATTGGTGCGGCCTGCGCACGCCGGAATTTCGTAATGCCCCTCGCGGAGACTTGCTGCAGTTTTTCGAAAAATTCTTTTATGCTGTAATCGGCGGCGACTGGTTGCGCCTGCGGCACCGCGCCCAGCGGGCCGTGGTCAGCCTGCGCGGCCTCCTGCGGCAATGGTTCAAGCCGCCCATCCCGGCGGGTGCCGCCAAATCCTAATCAAGTTTTCTCGTGATCCAAGTCATCATTCTCGCGGCCGGTTCCATCAGTGGAAAATTCGGTTTTTTGCGCAGCCGCTGTTCCAGCCCCGCGCTTATTCCCGTGAATACGCGGCCGCTGGCGGCGTATCTTCTCGATTTTTATTTGGCACAAAAGAATTGCCGGCTGCATTTGGTGGTGAATGAGGACGTGGCCGCAACCGTCCGCGCCGAACTTGGCATGCTGGCCGGCTCGAGCGCACTTTGCGCCTTGCGCCAGTCGACCGGCGTCGTTGATTCCCTGCGCCAGACGGTCAGCGGGTTGTCCGCCAGCGACGAAGTGATTGTGAATCTAGTGACCACGGTGCCGACCCGGATGATTCAGCCCAGCGAAGTTTTCATCGATGGCAAAACCGGCCAGACCGGCCACTGGTCGGGAGTTTTGCTCCAGGACGGCGCACCCACGTTTTCCTTCAAGGCCAGGCCCCTGCCCACCCCCAATCACGCCTTTACGGGAATTTTCCGGTGTCGGGTGGACGCGCTGCAAACCGCCTTGGGCCAACCGCTGGCGGGAAATGACCTGCTGGCGGTCGTAGCGGCCGTGCAGACGGAGCAGCCCTTCCGCTTCACGGCGATTGACTGGATCGATTGCGGCCACGAAATAAATTACTACGAAGCGAAGGCCAAGCTCGTTTCCAGCCGCTCGTTCAACCGCGTGCAGGTATCGCTCGAAGACGGCGTCCTGCAAAAAAGCTCCTCCCACGCGGAGAAACTGGAGCGGGAAATTGATTATGTCGCCTTGCTGCCCGCCGAGATTCAGGTCTATTTTCCTCGAATTCTGGCGCGGCAACCTGCGACTGCCCTGGCGCCGGCGTCGGTCCGCATGGAGTACTATGGCTACCCGACGGTGGCGGAATATTTTCTCTATTGGGAATTGAGTCCGGAAAACTGGCGTCGGTTGTTTTCCCGGCTCGAAGGGGTGCTGAAGAGGTTTCACAGGTTTCCAGCCTCCATTTCCTTGGCCGCCACCGAGGAATTTTATCTGACGAAGACCACCCAGCGGCTCGAACAGTTTTTTGCTTCCTGGCCGGCAGCAGAGCGAACGATTCTCACTGGAGAATTATCGGTCAATGGCCGCGCCTGCCGGCCTTTTGCTGCCTTGAAGGATGAGTTGCAAAGGAAGCTCAAAGACTCCTTTGACGCGAAGGATTTTTGCGTGATGCACGGCGACTTTTGCTTCAACAACATTCTCTACGACGTGCCCTCGGGCATCGTGCGGCTGATTGATCCGCGCGGCAGTTTTGGCGAGGGTTGCGTCGGCATTTATGGCGATGCCAGATATGATTTGGCGAAATTGCAGCACTCGGCCGTGCATGGCTATGATTTTCTCGTCAACGGCCTCTTTACGCTAAAGCAGACGGGGCGAGAGCTAAATTACACCCTGGCCACGCGCGAATGCGCCGGCCACGTGGCGGCGCTGGCGAGCGAACTGGCCGCCCACCTGGGCCACGCGCAGACGGAAATCGATTTGCTCACCAGCTTGTTGTTTCTTTCGATGACACCCTTGCACGCGGAGGACAAATCCCGCCAATTGGCCATGTACGCGCATGGCTTGCACTTGCTCAATACCAGTCTCGAAAACTAAAATTTATGGCTACAATCTGTGTTGATCTCGACGGCGTGGTGGCGGCCTTTAAGACGGAAGGCCAATCG
Source organism: uncultured Opitutales bacterium (assembly GCA_964562015.1). Lineage (GTDB taxonomy): Bacteria > Verrucomicrobiota > Verrucomicrobiia > Opitutales > JABDGR01 > CAZLRH01. The sequence continues at coordinate 26,954 of CAZLRH010000015.1, forward strand.
TATGCCGAGGTGCAACCGCTGCCCGGCGCCGTGGAAAAACTACGCCAGCTCAAGGCCAGCGGCCACCGCATCATCCTCCACAGTGCCCGGCACATGAAGACTTGCCAGGGCAATGTCGGCCTGGTGGTCGCGCGCGTCGGTGGCCTCACACTCGACTGGCTCAAGCGCCACGAGGTGCCCTACGACGAAATCTATTTTGGCAAACCTTGGGCCGATGTTTACATCGACGACAATGCCTTTCGCTTTCAAGCGTGGTCGGAAATCGCAGGCGATGGCTCGAATCTGCCCGTCTCAAACGAAAAGACCCAGGCGGCCGCCAAGACGCAACCGTGACGATTGTCATTCCCATGGCGGGTCGGGGCCAGCGCTTCGTGGAAGCGGGGTACCGGATGCCCAAAATGCTGATCGAGGCACACGGCAAATCGCTATTGCAGTGGAGTGTGGATTCGCTGCCGTGGGCCCAGTGTGACAAAATGATTTTTATCGGACTGGCCGAGCACGAGGCGGAACACGGGCTCGCCGCCCGCATTCGCGCTTGGTACGCGGGCGGACCGCAACTGGAGTTTGTTTTCCTGCCGGGCGTCACCGGCGGCCAGGCGCAGACAGTGCTGGCGGCCAGCGCCGCGATTCCACCCGAGCGGCCGCTCTTGATTTTCAATATCGATACCGCCTTTTACTCCCCCACGCTGGCTGCGGCCCTGGCCGCGCCCGGCCACGATGGCGTGCTCGGCGCGTTTGCCGATCAGGACCCGCGCTTCAGCTTCGCCGCCGTCGATGCCACGGGACGGGTGACCCGCGTCGCGGAAAAAGAGCCGATTTCCGCCCACGCGCTCACGGGACTCTATCACTTTTCGCGGGCCGCCGATTTTTTCCAAGCGGCCAACACTGCCATTGCAAACGATCAGCGCGTGAAGGGCGAATTCTATGTGGCCCCGTTGTACAATTCACTGATCGCCCAGGGCCGCCGCTTCATCCTGGATCCGTGCAAGTCCCATTACATCCTCGGCACGCCGGTTGAATTGCAGGCCTTTTTGGCCCGACCCAGCAGTCAGGTGAAGCGCGATTTGTCGCCCTAACGCGGAAATTTTCGCCCCGAATGGTCCACGTGAAAAACGAAAATGCGCCGGGCGGTACGCGCCCTGAATTCTCGGTAGTCATTCCCACTTGCGGACGACCGGAGGCGCTGGCCGCCTGCCTCGCGCGCCTGGCAAAGGGCGCGCAGACTTTTGCCGGTGACTATGAAGTGATCGTGTCGGACGATGCGCCGCCGCCCGGGGCGGTGGCGGAACTGGGAAAACTGTTTCCCTGGGTGCGGTGGGTGGAGGGCCCGCACCGCGGCCCGGCGGCGAACCGCAACCATGGGGCGCGCCAAGCCCGCGGCTTGTGGCTCGTCTTTACCGACGACGATTGTCTGCCCGACTTAAACTGGCTCGCAGCGTATGCCAAGGGCCGGCGGGAAAATCCCGCTGCCCGCGTGCTCGAAGGCCGCACGTATGCGGACCGCCCGCGGCGCTCGGACCGCGAGACCGCGCCGCTCAATGAAACGGGCGGCTGCCTGTGGTCGTGCAATTTCGCGATTGAAAACGCCCTCTTTCGCGAGCTCGGCGGCTTTGACGAACGCTTTCCCCACGCCACCATGGAGGACATGGATTTCGCCGAGCGCCTGCGCGAGGGCGGCTTGGCCTTTCCCTTCATTCCCGCCGCCGCCGTCTGCCATCCGTGGAAAATTTTCAATGGTCCGGCCGTCAGTGAAAAGCACGTCCCGGCGCTCTTGTATTTTCTACAATTACACCCGGCGCGCCGCCAGCACCATAGTCTTTTCCGCTATGCGCGCATGCTGGCGCGGGGCTTTTTGTGGGACTTGCCGCGGCTCGTGCTCATCGGAAAATGGGACCTGTTGCCCCAGTGCTGGCATTCGAACTGTGGCGTTTTTCATATTGTCTGCGGATTGCTCCGCCGGCCCAAAGCCACCGCGGCGCGGCCCTCCGGGCCCACCCCGTGGCCGGCGTTGGAATAGATTGGGAAATTTTCAACTTTTGCCCTCTCTTTGATTTCTCCTGCTGACGTATCGGTGATCGTGCAAGGCCCCGTGGCGGCCGGCGGCGTGGACGTTCCGCACTCGACGACCGCCGTGCTGGCCAGTGTGCGCCGGGTTTTGCCGGCGGCGGAGATCATTCTCTCGACTTGGCCCGGTCAAAATCTAGCCGGACTAGCGGCGGATGTCGTGGTGCAGCCCGCGGATCCCGGTCCGCAATTGCTCGATCCCACAGGCACGGTGGCCCGCAAATTCAGCAATCTCAATCGTCAGACGATATCCACGCTCGCGGGCCTGCGCGCGGCCCGCCGCCCTTGGGCAGTCAAACTGCGGAGCGACACTTTTCTCCGGCACGCCGGTTTTTTAGATTTTGCGAAGTCCGACCTTCCACGAAATCCACGGTGGCAGATATTTCAGGAACGCATCGTCGTCAGCGATCTCGGCAGCCACGACCCGCGTTTTTGTCCCATGCTTTTTCATGTCTCCGACCTCTTCCACTTTGGGCGCCGGGAGGATCTTTTGCAGTTATGGGACAATCCGCCCGCGCCGGAACCGGCCACCAGCCGGTATTTCGCAGACCGGTTGCCCCCGCCCATCGTGGTGTTTCCCGATTCCAAATTTGTGCGCTGGACCGCGGAGCAATACCTCTGGCTCACGTGCTTGCGCCGAAACGGCCGGCCGTATGAACTGTCCCACAGCACTGCTTCTTCGGTTCGCCTGGCGTGGGCTTCCGAGCAATTGTTCTTAAACAATTTCCGTCCGGCCGCGACAGTCGACCTTGGCATCGTCGCGCCGGCCCACTTGGAAGGTATCCGCGTCCTCGGCTTTCATTACACGGCCGCGTCTTGGGCGCAGTATGCGCGCGCCTGCGCGACGCCCGCGGGGCGGCTGAAACACTTTGCCCAATTTGTCCCGGCGGTGCTCAAGAGCCGCCTGCGCGCCCGCTGGCGCACGTACGCGGACCGCCATCCCGATGAGCGGGTGGTAAAACTGATGCGACGCAGGGCCTTTGAGAAAATTCGCCAACAGCGCGGAGAACGTGCACCCTAAATCCCGCGTTCTCGACGCATTAGTACTTAAAGATCACTGAAATCATGGCCAATAACCATAGAATCTCCCTCAATTATCTTGATGGCATCCGAGGACTTGCAGCGCTGTATGTCGCGCTCGGCCATCTTGGGATTGCAACGAGGGATTTGGTAGTCACCCAAAATGGCGCCGGAATTTTTTCACAGGTGCTGCGTGGATTGACGTTTGGCCGCTATGCCGTGGCCATTTTCATCGTGCTCTCAGGGTATTGCCTTATGATGCCCGTGTCGCGCACACCTGACCTGCATTTACGCGGCGGAGGTTGGGCGTTTATGGTGCGGCGCGCACGAAGGATTTTGCCCCCCTATTATGCAGCGCTAATAATCTCCCTGGCACTGATTGCCCTTGTTCCTCTCTTGCAACAACCGACTACCTTGATGTGGGATGCCGAATTGCCCGCCTTTGGCATCGGTTCTGTTCTATCGCACGTCGCTCTAATTCACAACCTGAACGAAAATTGGATCTTCAAAATAAATTCCCCGCTCTGGTCCGTTGCCACTGAATGGCAGATCTATTTTTTGCTTCCCTTGGTCTTCCTTCCTTTATGCCGCCGGTGGGGAATGCTGCCAGTACTGGCGGTTGGCCTGGTATTTATTTTTGTGCCCGTTTTTGTGCCAGGATTGTATCCCGCCTCTTGGTGGTATGTGGCTCTTTTCATTTTTGGGATGATCGCAGCCCAGATCAATTTTTCAAATGAGGCGATCTATCTATACATTCGGCGCAGGGTGCCAGTTGCTGAAATTGCGGTTACCATGTTGATCGCGTCGCTGGCCCTAAACGGCACCGTCTGGCTGCATGAACGGTCGTCGCTAAAATCAGAACTATGGATGGGTTTATTCGCGGCCTGCTGGATCACGGCTAGCACGCAGAGCCTCTTGGAGAATCGGCGCAATCTCCCGCGCCTGTCGGTTGCATTTTTCTCCGCTACGCCCTTGCTGTCGCTCGGAGCGATGTCGTACAGCGTGTACTTGCTGCACCAGCCCGTGCTCTCGATTATGGCCGGCCTGATCTATCCGCGCGCACAATCAGTCGGGGTTGCTTTTGGCGTCACCGTGTTCGCCGGAGTTCCAGTGATGCTGGCGGTTTGTTACCTCTTTCATCGGATTTTCGAGCGGCCCTTCTTGTCCTATCGCCCGAGACAGGAGGACTCATTTCCTGACTGTGTGAAGATCGTCCCTCGAGGAATAGAAAATCTTCAATTGGCCCTTCCCGGTCCGGCCCCCCTGTGCCTGAGTACTCCCGAGCAAAATCCCTAAGTGCGCTCCCACAACCGTTGGAACAATGGAAAAATACCAATCCAATCAGCCCAGGCCTGAGGACTATGGTGGACCTTTCTCCAAGCACAAAAAACGCAAGGTGCGAGCGGAGTAATTCTGAGCAGCCATTTGCGCTTCTGGCAGATTCCTCGGCCAGCCGCGTAGGGCCGGGGGGGCATGATTCGGCGCCCATTTCCCTGCAGTTAAAGAACGCGCAAGTCGCCCGCGGGCGGGTCGCGAACGAATATTGAATTTCTCCCCATGAACGTTCTCTTTGAAGCCTCGTGGCTTGGCGTCGGATACAAGACACCGTCGGCGATGCGCGGGATTTTTCGGGTGATTAGCGAGGTGTTGCGACACTCCGCCCAGGAACCCTCCCTGCTGGTCTCGGCGTGTGCGGACACGAATGCGATGGCCGACTATTGGGGGCGTGTGGCGGTCAAGGAAATGCATTTGCTGCCCGACGAGCGGTGGGTTTCCACGTGGCGGCACGTGCTGCCCGCTGTGCTATTGACACCCAATCAGGGCTTGCCGTCCGTCTCCTGGTCACGCCGGATCTTTAGAAAAATGGCGACCAAAACCAGTTGGCGCGCCCCGGCCAAAGGTGAATGGGACATTTTTCACTCCCTGTTTTATCCGCTTGGACATCGGTCCGCCCATCAGGCCAGGGCCAGGTTCCTCATGATTTACGATCTGCTACCGATTAAATTCCCCGAGTTTTATGGAGCCTCGGCCCATTATATGAGGGAAACTCACGCGAGAATTGCGCAAAGCCCGGATCCGGAGAAGGATTGGGTCACTTGCATTTCAGCCTCCGCCAAGGCCGATTTGTGCGAATTTACCGGGATCGCGGCGGAGCGGGTATTTGTCACTCCGCTGGCGGCGGGGCCGGAATTTTTTTCCGTCCAAGACCCCGAGAAAATTCGCGCGGTCCGGCGGAAGTACCAAATACCGCCCGCGCCTTATATTCTCAGTCTGTGTGCCCTGGCGGCCAACAAGAATCTGGCGCATTTGATCCGAAGTTTTGTGCGCTTGCTCATGGAAACAAAGAACGAGGACTGGCACTTGGTCCTGGCGGGTGAACACGGCAGCGAGATTGACCGCCTGTTGGCGGAAATCAAACTGGCGGAGGGTTATCGCCACCGGATTCTTTGTCCCGGGCATATCGCTGACGAAGACCTCGCGGCGCTTTATTCAGGGGCGGAAGTCTTCGTTTTCCCGTCGCTTTATGAGGGTTTCGGGCTGCCCCCACTGGAGGCCATGCAGTGTGGGTTGCCGGTCATCACTTCAAACACCAGCTCGCTGCCCGAGGTGGTGGGCGACGCCGGCATGATGGTCTCGCCCACCGACACGGATGCGCTTTGCGCGGCCATGCTGCGCGTGCTGGAAGACGCTCGATTGCGTCAGGAGATGAGAGGCCGCGGCTTGCTGCGGGCGGCGCAATTTTCATGGCCCAACACGGTGGCGGCTTTGACTGAAGCCTATAGAACCGCGCTGGCGCAAAATTGAGTATCACTTTTTACGGACGTCCCCTTCTCATCTGCACGCGGGTTCCCCTTGGTGGAAGCCAACGCTGGACACAAGATTTTCCTTTTCAAAGTACTTTTCCCATTCCCGCGATTCGCCTCACGGACAGGACGCCCTGGGCCCCATGCACCATCCGCATGGTCTTCACCTCTAATTTTACGCCTGCCTGGGCGCGAGATTTTTCGCGAACGTGCCGTCGAAGCATCAATCCTTATCCCTTCCGCTCTTGGCTGAAACAAAGATAGCTACTGCGCCTGCGCCCTTCGATGTCGATGGCCGGCATTTGAATTATCCCGGCACGGGGCTGGCGATGGTCACGGCGGAGCTTATTCGCGCGCTGGCGGCGGAGCCCGCAGGCCGCGGCGTGCGCGTTTTTCTGGAAAAGGACAGCTTGCACAACCTGGCGCAGCACGAGCTGCAGCATTTGCCGGGAGAATGGGTCGTGGTGCCCCATCACAGCCGAAGCCCGGATTATGTGGACCGGTGGTATTGGAGTCGCGCTGTGCTGGCCGCCCAAGGACGCGACCGCCGGCCGCTGTTCATTCCCTACCTTTACAACTACGGCCGGCTCGACGCGAATCTCGTGCTGATTCCCGATCTGGTCTATCGGCAAGTGCCCGACTATGGTGGCGCGGCGCCGAACCAACCGTGGTGGAGCCGGCGCGGGCGGCTGCCGTTTCGTCCGCTCGTGCGCAAGTGGGAGGAACGCCGGGCGGCGCGTGCGGGCCAGGTGGTGGTGTATTCGCGTTACGTGGGTGAGGAGGTGACGCGGTATTTGCAGGTGCCGCCGGAGCAGCAATTGCTCATTCCTTGCGGACCTCCGCATTGGCTCACGCAACCGGCGGATAAATCGGCGTTGCCGCCGGGATTGCCGGCTCGTTTTGTGCTCTATTGCGGCGGTTATGCGGTGCGCAAAAACGTGCCGCTGCTCTTGCGCGCCTGCCAGCGGGCCGCGCAGGCGGAATCGGATTTTCGCTGCGTGTTCGTCGGTTTGGAAAAAATCTTTCCCGAGGCCCTGGATAATTTTCGCTTCGATATTGCGCCGGGCGTGGTGAGTCTGCCCGCCGTCGACCACCCCACCCTCGCGGCCCTTTATCGGGCGTGCGCGTTTGTCGTGTATCCCAGCCGGGCCGAGGGCTTTGGGTTGCCGGTCATCGAGGCGGCGGCCTGCGGAAAAATTTGTCTGTGCGGAGACAACACCAGCTTGCGCGAAGTCCAGCCGGAGGCGCGATTCCGGCTGCCCGATGACAACGAAGATGCCTGGACGGCGGCGCTCTTGGAACGCTGGCGGGATGTCGCGGGCACTGCCGCCGCCGGCGAAAGCGCCAAATCTTGGGCGGCCAATTATACTTGGACCGAAGCCGCCCAACGGCTGCTGGCCGCGGCGCAAAAAATGCCGCGCCCAAAACTTTGATCACGCCCTAGCTTTCATACTGGCTGACGACGATAGGTGCCTGGGGGATGAGCGCAGTGAAACATTCAGCATGAGAGAATTTCTCAAATCGATTCCGTTCGTGCAGCCGGTGGTCTGGACGATGCGGGAGCACTATCGCCGGTGGAGGAATGATCTCAGCCGGCGCCTCATCCAGGCGCTTGGCTCCCGCGAAAATGTGTTCGTGGTGCAAATCGGTGCGAACGACGGCTCGACCGGCGACCCCATTCACCCATTGCTGACACAGAAAAAATCCTGGCGCGCGCTGCTGGTCGAGCCCGTGCCATTTTTGTTTGAGCGTTTGCAAAGGAATTACCCGGAGGCCGGGCGCTTCCAATTTGAAAATGTGGCGATCGGCCGCACGGTGGGCCACAGCACATTCTATTATGTGACCGCAGAGGCCAAGGCCGCTCTGCCTGATTTACCCGTTTGGTATGAGCAACTGGGATCCTTTGACCGGGCGCACATCATCCGCCATCTGGGGGCAGCCATCGAACCCTTTATCATTGCGGCGAAAATTCCCACGGCCCCGCTGGACGTGTTGTTGCAGCGGAATGCGGTGACAAAAATCGACCTGCTGCATATCGACACCGAGGGTTACGATTGGGAAATCCTGCGGCAGTTGGACCTCCAGAAATTCCGGCCAACTGTTATCCTATTTGAACATCGGCACCTACCTGAGGAATTGATCAAGAAGGCGTGGGCCTTTTTAAGCAAAGATTACACCATTGTCGACACCCGCGGTGACAGCTTTTGCCAGCGAAAGCGTTCGGTGGAAAAATAATTGGAAATTTCATGTCCTGGCGTCGTAATTGCCTGGAGACTTTAGTGCGCGGCGCATCCTGGCTCAGCGGATGGGGCGGACGCCGCGCCACGCAGCCGCCACAATCGATTTTTGTCCTGCGTAATAACGACATCGGCGACCTTTTGGTGGTGACACCTTTGTTTGAGGCCTTGAAAAGAACTTTTCCCGCCGCGCGAATTATTGCCGGCATCGGACGATGGAATTTCCCCGTGTTGGAACAAAATCCCTGGGTGGACCAAGTGCTCGAAATCAATGCGCCCTGGCACAACAAGCAGGTTTGTCTCTACCCGAATAATTCCGGCCGCGGCCTCGCCCATTCGATGAGTTATATTCTGCGTTCGCCGGAGGTGGCGAATCTCGCGCGCCTTCATTGCGATACCGGCATCGACGTGCTCGGAAGTCCGGAAGGCTCGCTGCTGCTGTTGCGCGCCGACATTCCGCTGCGTCTCGGCGTGAAAGGTTATGCGGGCGGCGATGCCGCAGCGCAAAAATGCGTGACCTATAATCCCTCGGAGCACGTTGGCCGCTCGGCCCTTCGATTTGCAGAACTGCTCGGAACGAACACGTTGCCGGAATGCCGCCCGCAGTTATTCATGGCCGAAACCGAGCGGGAAGCGGCGGAACAAGTCTGGCGCAATCTTCGCGGGGAAAACGGGGACAAAGGCCGACGGCGGCTGGTGGTGGCGCCGGGCGGAGGGTTTGCGGAAAAATGTTGGCCGCTCGACGCTTTTGCAGAATTAGTTCGCCAATTGCCTGCGGGCACCGGATGGAAGGTGATCGTGGTCGGCGGCCCGGGCGACAAGTCGGCGGGCGATCAATTGGCCGCGGGCGCGCATGGGGTTTTAAATTTGGCCGGTAAACTCAACTTGCGGCAGACCTTCGCATTAATGGCCCAAGGCGACCTCGCTGTATGCAACTCGAGCATGGTGATGCATGTGGCAGCTGCTTTCAAAAAGCCCGCGCTGGTGTTGCTCGGGAAAAGTTTTCGGTCCGCCAAAGACCACGCAGCCCAGTGGGGCTACCCTGAACAGACAATTCTGGGCCGGGAAGGCGAACGACAAGGAATTGCGACGGTGGACGAAGCCATGGCCGCGCTGAAACTCTTGGCCGATTAACTGCGCTTTTTTTACGAAACAGCCAATGCGATTACTTTTCCTTTGTTCGGGCCTCGAACCCGGCCGCGATGGCGTGGGTGACTACACGCGTTGCCTCGCGCAAGCCGCGTGTGCAGCCGGCCATGAGGTCGCGCTGGTTTCCGTGCGCGACGACTTTGCGAAGGCAATTCCCGCGTTGCCGGCGGTACCCATGGCCGGGCAAGTGGCGGAATGGCGTCTGCCGCGAATGCTGGATGATCCAGTGCAGTCCGGGCTTTTTCGCCGCTGGGTGGAGTCGTTCACGCCCGATTGGGTGAGTGTGCAGCATTCCGCCTTTGGCTGGCATCCGCGCGGCCTCGGCGCGCGCCAGGCGAACCAATTGCTCCAGCTTTTGCCGGCCACGGCGCGGCGACATTTGATGTTGCACGAACTTTGGCTGGAGAAGCATCGCGGCCAGCCGTTTCGCCAGCGCGTGCTCGGCTGGTTGCAACACAGTGTGATACGAGCCTGGGTGGGCGCTGGATTTCGTCCGCATCTGACCCAGGTGCAATGTCGGTGGTACCAAAGCCAGCTTGCGGACTTTGGCTATAAATCCGAAGTCTGGCCGCTTTGTAGCAATTTTCCGGTGCCGTCCGTTCCACCCGCGCAAAATCCCGACTGGCTCCTGCAGCACTTGGCGCAGCCGCTCGCGCCCTCCCTATCCAAGCCCATCTACTGGCTCGGGCATTTTGGCTCGTTTTACACCGAGGAATGGGATCCGCGCGCGTTTCTGGAAAATTTTGACCGGACCGTAACCGCGTCAGGAAAGCAACTGGTGGCCGTGGCCATGGGCAACATGCGCATGGGGCGCGAAGCTTGGCGCGCACTGGAGGAACGGCCGCCCACTGGCGTAGTGGTTGCGAGCGTGCGGAGTTTGGCACCTGCGGAGATTTCGGTCGCGCTGTCCGCATGTGATGGCGCGTTTTGCACGACACCCTGGCCGATGGTGGAAAAAAGCAGCGCGGTGTGTGTCTGGCGGGCCCTCGGGGTGCCAGTGCTGACCCCGCGCACGAAAGAAGACACCTCCCGCGCCGCCCGCTTGCCGGCATGGCCGGATGCGGGATTGATTTTCGCCCCTGGGCCGGAGATACCCCTGCCTCCGCTGCGGGTGCCTGCGCCCGATTTTCTCGATCCCGCCGTTTCGATAAAAAAACTGCTGGCCGTCTTTGTCACACACGATCAGGCCAACTCCGGCGTCCCGGCCTACCCTCGCGCATGAGCCAATCACCGCCATTGCGTATTTTATTGGCCGGCCCGACGCTCGGAAAATTCGGCGGACTGGAGGCGTTTACCTTGACCATGGCCGAAAGCCTGGCCCAGACCGCGGGCTTTGAGCCGCGCCTTTGCTTCAAGCTGGTGGGCCATACGCAATTTGACCCGCAACTGCGTGCCCTCTGCGAACGCACACGCGTGCCTTTCGAGGTGGTGCCCCGCGGCAGCCGCGAGCTTTGGAAAAACCTTCGCTGGGCTGATGTGGTGCACAGCCAAAATGCCTCGCCCGACATCGTGCTCGGCGCGCGTCTGCTCGGGCGGCCTGTCGTTGTCACGATGCACAACCACCAGCTCGCCGCGCCGTGGTGGCCGCGCATTTTGTGGCGGCTCGCGGTTCGCTCCGCGCAGGCACGGTGCTATGTTTCTGATTATGTGCGGCGAGCGTGGGAGCCCGCGGGCTTGCGGCCCGGCAGTCAAATCATGCCCGCCGTTTCCGGGCTGCCGGAGCGGCCCCTCACTTGGGAGCGCCGCGGTTTTGTTTTTCTCTCGCGCTGGATAGCCCACAAAGGCCTCGAACCCTTGCTCGAAGCTTACGCCGGGGCACGCCTTGATCATGAGGCATGGCCGCTGACGCTTGCGGGGGACGGACCCCTGCGCCCCTGGGTCGAGAATTTCGTCGCGCAACATAAACTCAATACCGTGCGGCTCGCGGGCTTCGTGAGCGGCGAGGCCAAGTACACGCTTTTGCGCGAGGCCAAGTGGAATGTCGCGCCCCCGCAAACCCGCGAAGACCTCGGCTTGACGCCCATTGAGGCGCGCCAATTCGCCGTACCCTCCATTATCACGCGCGACGGCGGGTTGCCGGAAGCGGCGGGACCCCACGCGCTCGTGGCCGAGCCCGGTGACGTCGCCGGACTGCGCGCCCGCCTTGAAGAGGCCGCGTCCATGCCGGAGGACGAGTACCGCCGCCGGGCCCTGGCCAGCCAGGCCCAGTTGAGCGAGTTCTTAAAACCTCTCTCGGATTATCACGAACTGTATCACCGGCTGGCTGGACGTCGTTAGCATGGATTTGAAAACCACACCTCGCTTTTTGGTCGCGCACCCGACGGGCAATACCTATGTGCGCAACGACCTGCGGGCCCTGCAGGAGGCCGGCCAGTTGTGGCGCTTTGTCACCGCACTCGGCACGAGCCGTGATAGCGCGTGGGCGCGGCTGCCGGGACCGTGGCACGCGGAAATAAATCGACGGGCCTATGATTTGTCCGGCGACTTGATTCAGCGCGTGCGCCCAGCGCGTGAAATCATGCGCCATGTGGCCCCGCGACTCGGATGGGAAGACCTGCTGCGCCATGAAACCGGGTGGGCCTGCGTCGATGCCGTTTATCACTCGCTCGACCGAGCCGCGGCGCGCCTCATTGCCCAAACTGCAGGTCACACGAATGCGCCCAACGCGGTGTTGACCTATGAGGACGGCGCGGAAAAAACCCTGATGGCGGCCCGGCGGGCGGGCTGGCTGGGCGTTTACCATCTCCCCATTGCCTATGGCCCGTATGCGCGCCAGCTTTTTGCCGAGGAGGCGCAACGTCTGCCGGACTGGGCGCCTACGTTGCAGGGCGACCGTGATTCGCCCGCCAAAATGGACCGCAAGTTGCGAGAGTTGGAATTGGCCGACGCCGTGGTCTGCCCCAGCCGTTTTGTGTATGAATCGCTGCCGCCATCAGTGCGCCAAGTCAAACCCTGTCATATCGTCCCCTATGGCGCTCCGCCACCGCCCGTCGATCCCGGAAGCGACGCGGTCCGCAATTCCCTTAAACGGCCGTTCCGCCTGCTCTTCATGGGAGCGCTCAGCCAGCGCAAGGGCCTGGCCGATTTATTCGCCGCCATCAAAATTCTGGGCAATCCAAAAAATCTCGAATTGATCCTGATGGGCAAAGTCTGCGCCCCCTTGGATTTCTACCGTGATCAGGGCGTGCCGTTTATCTATGAGCCGCCGCGGCCCAACGAGGAGATTTTGGATTTCATGGCCCAATGCGACGCCTTTGTCCTGCCCTCCATCGTCGAAGGCCGGGCCATCGTCCAACTGGAAGCACTCAGCCGGGGTCTGCCGCTTTTGGTCACTCCGAATGCCGGGGGTGATGATTTAATCACGCCCGGCGAAACCGGTTTCCTCGTGCCGATTCGCGACCCGGCGGCCCTGGCGGAGAAAATCAACTGGCTGCTGGAACATCGCGCGGAATTGCCCCGCCTGCGGGCGGCCTGCCGCGCCCGCGCCGCCGCCTGTTCATGGGAGGCCTATCGCCGCCGGCTACAGTCGATCCTCGGGTCGGGCGCGGAATCCATTTCCGGCCAGATATCCTCCAATTCCTGAGATTGCCTAAACTTTCCCACTCGCGTAGATTGATTTCCGTATGAATGAGTCGCAGCCCGTAAAAATACTCAAAAAGCTGCTGTGGACTTATTTTCTGCTGCTGCTGTTTGAGGGCGCACTGCGCAAATGGATTCTGCCCGGGCTCTCCAATGTGCTGCTGCTCGCGCGCGATCCCTTGGTGGTCGCCATTTACATGATCGCGTTTTCCTGCCGGCGCTTCGTTATCAACGGCTATGTGATTGCCTCCGTGATGCTGGCTTTCCTGGCTTTTATCGGCGGGGTTTTAAGTGAAAATTCCAATGTGGTCATCACGCTCATCGGCCTGCGCACGTATTTTTTGCACTTGCCGCTGATCTTTGTGATTCAGGCCACGCTGGATCGGGAAGATGTTTTTCGCATGGGCAAGGTGCTGCTCTGGACCGCCCTGCCCATGAGCGTGCTGTTGGTGGCGCAATTCTTCTCCTCGCCCTTCTCCCGGGTAAATGTCCAAGTCGGCGGCGTTTACGACTACGGCCTGGCTGGGACCATGGGCCGCTTCCGGCCGACCGGCACTTTTTCGTTCGTCAACGGGGTGGCCATTTTCTACCCGCTGACCTTGAGTGTTCTGCTTTCCCTGCTCTTGTTGCAGCGCAAGCTCCCCTTCTATCTCGTGGTGGCGAGCCTGGCCTGCATCATCGTGGCCGTGCCGTTTTCCATCAGCCGCACGAACATGATTATGTGCGCGATTGTGCTCGCCGCCTCGGCCCTGGCCCTGATGGCTATTCCCAAGCCCCCCGCGCTGGTGGCGCGGGGTATTGTGGTCTGCGCCATCGTCGCCCCCATCATCTCGTCCCTGGGCTTTTTTAACGAAGGCCTGCAGACTTTCGGCCAGCGGTGGCAGGATTCCACCGGCGAGGGCTCGGGCGGCTTTCGCGGCGCCATTGTGGATCGCTTCATTGACGATTTGATACCGCCCAGCAGCTATTTTGTGACCACCCCGATTCTCGGCTACGGCGTGGGCCGCGGCACCAACATGGCGCAGATTTACCTCAGCGGCCAGCGCCAGTTTGCGCTCGGTGAAGGTGAATGGCCGCGCCTGGTGCTCGAAATGGGCCCCGTGATTTCCGTGTGTTTTATCGCCTTGCGCGTCGCCATCTCCGGCCAATTGCTGGCCGTCGGGCTGGGCGCCTTGCGGCGCGGCAATCCCGTGCCGTTGCTCATTGGCGTGCAAGCCGCGTTTCTGGTGTTCAATTCGCAATGGTCGCAACCCACCACCCTGGGCTTCGCCGTCTTCATGGCCGGCATGACGTTTTCGTCCGTGCGCAACCCCTCCAACGTCGCGAATGTGCCGCGCCGCCCCGCCCGCCGCACTTATGGCCGCTCCTGGCAGCCGCCGCCGCCTGGGATGCGACCGGGGGTGGCCATTCCGGTGCCGCCCGAGGCACCCAATCCCGACGGCCGAATCCTGCAACCCTCCCCGTGAGTGATTTTCAAGTCATTCTGCTCGGCAATTACGCGCCTGATGGCCAGCCGAGCATGGTGCGGTTTGGGGACTTGCTGCTGCGCGGCTGGAGACGCCGAAACATTCCCGCGTTCTTGCTGCAACCCACGCCATTTTGGCGCGCAAAATGGAGCGGAATGTTTGCCCGCGCCGGAGGCTTCGCCGACAAATCGTGGCGTTTTATCCGCCGCTTGCCGCAGGAAATGGCCGCCCTGCCCCTGGACTCCCGACGACCGGTGATTTATCATATTTGCGATCACGGCAACGCCCATTACCGGCGTGCGCTGCCCGCCCGCGGGGTGCTCGCAACGTGTCACGATTTACTGGCCCTGCGCAGTGAACGAGGTGAACTGCCCTTCCAGCCGTCACGCGGGCCGCTGGCCTCCTGGCAACAACGCCGGATGTTTGCCGAATTGCAAAAAATTCCCTGGCTCGCCTGCGATTCGCAAGCCACGCGCACCGACTTCCTGCGGATGGCACAACGCGCAGATGAATCGCGGGTGCGCGTGATTCCGTTGACCCTCAACCACGCCTACCGGCCACTCACATCCGCGGAAATTACGCCCACCCTGGCGCCGTGGCCAAAGTTGCGGCAACAGCCTTATGTACTCCAAGTCGGAGGCAATGAGCCGCGCAAAAACCGAATGCTGCTGCCCAAAATTCTCGCGGAGGCGGTGCGCAACGGATGGAACGGCTTGCTCGTGCTGGCGGGCGCGCCTCCCACGCCGGCATGGTGGGACGCCGTGCGCGTAGAAGGCGTCCTGGAGCGCGTCATGGTCGTCGAGCATCCCACGACGGAGACATTGAATGCGCTCTATAGCGGGGCCTACGCCCTGATTTTTCCCTCATTCGCGGAAGGCTTTGGCTGGCCGGTGCTCGAGGCGCAGGCGGCTGGTTGCCCCGTGTTATGCAGTAACACAACTTCCCTGCCCGAGGTTGCCGGAGACGCTGCGTTGATGTTTGCGCCGGCCGACGCTTCCGGTTTTGCTGGCGGCATTACCCGCCTGGCCCAGGATGCCTCGTTGCGCGCCGAACTTATTCGCCGCGGCTTTAATCAAGTCGCGCGATTTAGTGAAGACGCCATGTTTGCCGGCTACGAAGCGCTTTACCAGGCAGTCCTCGCGGATGCCTGAACGATTGCCATGCATATTCTGAAAACGCTCCACTCCCTCAATCCCTCGGGCGGAGGCGTGGCCACGGGTGTGGATGTGATGGCGCGGGCGCTGGTGGCGATGGGGCATAAAGTGGAGGTGGCCTGCTTTGACGACCCCAATGCACCCTGGCTGGCCGGGCGGCCCTATCCGGCCTATGGCTTCCCTTCGCCCTTTCTGCGGGGCTACGGCTGGTCGCCCGATTTCACCCACTGGTTGGAGGAGAATGTCCGGCGGTTCAACGCCATCACCGTTGAGGGTATCTGGCAATATCACGGCATGGCGGTTCATCGGGCGGCAATGCAAGCCCGGGTTCCCTATTTTGTCATTCCCCAGGGAATGCTCGATCCGTGGTTTCGGCGCACGTACCCGCTCAAGCATCTGAAGAAACAACTTTACTGGAAACTGGTGGAACAGCACGTTCTGCGCGATGCGCAGGCGGTCATCTTCACCGCCGAGGATGAGCGCTTGTTGGCCACGGATTCCTTTTCCCCGTGGGAAGTGCATGGCGTGGTGGCGGCGATGGGCATGGCGCCCCCCGCGGGTGACCCAGCGGTCCGGACCCGCGACTGGCACGCGCGTTTCCCGCAATTGCGAAACCGGCGCTGCCTGCTTTACCTCGGCCGGCTCGACCGCAAGAAGGGCATTGACCTCCTGTTGGAAGCCTATGCAGCGGTGCATCCTGCGGCCACCCGTGATGCCGCCCCCGCGTTGATTCTCGCCGGGCCTGAAAGCAGCCCGGAATTTGTGGCCACCTGCCGGGCCCGGGCCCGCCAGTTGGGCTTGCGCGACAATCAGGACGTTTTTTGGACCGGCATGTTGGAGGGCGATTGGAAATGGGCGGCGGTGGAGGCCGCCGACGCTTTGGTCCTGCCGACGCACCAGGATAATTTTGGTTTTGTCGTCGTCGAGGCGCTGGCCGTGGGCACCCCCGTTTTACTCACCGAGCGTGTGAATATCTGGCGGGAAATCATCGCGGACGACGCGGGCCTCGCCGCACCGGACACCGTTGACGGTGTGCGCAGGTTGCTGGCCGAACATGCCGCGTGGACGCCCGCCGAACGCGCAAAGAAATCCGCCGCCGCCCTGGCGTGCTTTGCGAATCGTTTTCATCTCGAAACGGCCGCGCGCCGTCAGTTAGACATCTTGAGCCTAAAGGCCTAGGGCCTGATTTTCATGCGCATCACCATCGTCCAAGGAGCATTTCTCCCCGTGCCCGCCCTGCGCGGGGGCGCGCTGGAAAAGGCGTGGGATGCGCTCGGCCGCGAATTCGCCCGCCGGGGCCACCAGGTCACGCACATTTCGCGGCAATGCGACGGCCTGCCGGAGCGGCAAATCATCGACGGCGTGCAGCACCTGCGCATCCTGGGTTACGACATGCCGAAGTCGCAACTCTGGATGAAGTTTTATGATTTTTTCTTTTCGCGCGCGGCGCTGCGCCTGCTGCCGGCGGCGGACATCCTGGTGACCAATTCGTTCTGGCTGCCGATTCTGGTGCAGGACGTCTCGCGCGGGCGGTTGTACGTGCATGTGGCCCGTTTTCCGAAGGGCCAGATGGGCTGGTACCACCGCGCCGCCCGCTTGCAAACCATTTCGCTCGCCGTGGCGGAGGCGATTCAAAAACAGGCGCCCAATTGCGCGCAACTGGTCAAGATCTTGCCACTGCCCTTGACGGATGGCGTGTGGGAGCCGGAGCCCTTGCCGGATGAAAAGCGGGATTCGATCGTCTTGTACACTGGCCGCATTCACCCGGAAAAAGGGCTTGAGTTGTTGGCCGCCGCGTGGACCAATCCGCGCACGCGCGCGGCCCTCGCGGGCTGGAAACTGGTGCTCGCCGGCGGGTGGTCCGTGGCGCATGGCGGCGGCGGCGAGCAATACCGTCGGCATTTGGCGAATCTCTTTGCGCCGGCCGGAGACAGTGTGGTGTGGGCGGGTCCCTTGTTCGGCCCGGACACGGCCAAGCTCAACGAGCTTTACCGCCGGGCCCGCATCTTTGCCTATCCGTCCATTGCGGAAAAAGGCGAGGCGCTCTCGCTCTCCACCATCGAGGCCATGGGCGCGGGCACGCCGAGCGTGGTCTCGAATCTCGACTGTTTTCGTGAATTCATGCGCGACGGGGAGAATGGCCTCGTCTTCGACCATCGGGCTGCCGATGCCGCGGATAATTTATCCCACGCCCTCGTAACCCTGGCCGGCGACCCGGCCCGGCGCGCGGCCCTCGGCGTGGCGGCGTGGGAAACCGCCAAACGCTACCGCCTCGAGGAAGTGGCCTCTTGTTATTTGGAGGATTTTGAGTCGCTGCGCCCGCGCGCGTCGACCGGTGATTTCAGCCCGAAGCTCGCGCCGCGCTTCACCTACCGCCAAAGCTCGCCGTACATTTCCCCCTGGTCGCTCAGCAAGCGCATCCGCATTCTCCTCTGGGAGTTTAGCTGGCCGCTGTTTTGCCGGTGGACGCCGAAGCCCTTCAACGGCTGGCGGTTAATGTGGCTGCGGATGTTCGGCGCCAAGATTCAGGGTTCACCATTTGTGCACCAACGGGCCCGCGTGACGCATCCTTGGAATCTCACCTTGCGCGACCGCGCTTGCCTGGGGGACGACGCCCATGCTTATGCGCTTGGGCCCATCGACCTCGGCGAGGGCTGCACCATCGCGCAGGAGGCGTACTTGTGCACGGGCACGCACGACTTTTCCGCGCCGGAACTGCCGTTGCAAATTTCGCCGATAGTGATTGGCGCGCGGGCATTCGTTGGCATGCGGGCCATCATCCTGCTGGGCGTGACTTTGGGCGAAGGCTCGGTCGTGGGCGCGGGCGCAGTGGTGGCGCGCAATGTGCCACCGGGCGAAACCGTGGCGGGAAATCCCGCCCGGCCCATTCGGCGCAAGGAAGTTTCCAAAGATGCGTGACTGGCTGCACCGCCATAAGCGCCAGTTCCGGTTTCTCAAGCCGGCCTGGCGCGCGTGGCGTCGTCTGGCCCGTACGATACCACCGGTTTCATGGCTGGGCGCTTCCCAGCCCGGCCGGCCCGGCGGCATTCATTACACGGTGGATGACTACCTCGCGGCGCACCCGAAAGCGGGAAACATCAAGATCATTCTCCCGGCGCAAAATTTCACTCGGCCCTTGCCGCGCACCTTGGAGGACCTGCCACCACATCCGGTTTTTGCGGCGCTAACCGAGGCCCGCGTGCCGGCGCAGCGCACCTTCGAGCTCTTTGGGGCACGCTACTGGGGCCACTACGGCGGCACCCTCATCGGTCAGGACAATCGCCTGCTCGCGGAGATTTCGCCGGACATATGGTCGATGGAAGGCCATAGCGCCCTGGCCCGCTGGCGTTTTCCGGCCTGCCGCCGCCTCAACGGCACCGTCGCCGTCATCTCCACCGGCGAGTGCGACAACAATTACTGGCATTGGACTTTCGATTTGCTTCCGCGCGTTTGGTATCTGCAACAAGCGGGGTTCACGGCGGCCAACGTGGACTGGTGGGTGGTCAACCACCGCGACCATCCCTATCAGTGGCAAACGCTCGAACGTCTCGGCATCGCCCGCGACAAGGTCATCCGTGCGGACGACCAGCTGCATTTTACGGCCGACCGGGTGGTGACGGCCACCATGCCGCCCACCGCCGCACCCGTGCTGCCGCAAGTGGCCCGTTGGTTGCGGGAAGATTTCGGGAAAGTCACCGCCCTACCCCGCCGTCGCTTCTATCTCACCCGCAAGAATTGCACTTGGCGGCGTTTGTTGAACGAGGCGGAAATTGAGCCGATGCTCCGCGAACACGGATTTGAATTCATCGAGCCCGGCAGTCTGGATCTGGCCGGACAGATGGCGCTGTTCGCGGAGGCGCAAATTATCGCCGGCCCGCACGGCAGCGCCTTCACCAACGCCATTTACGCGTCTCCTTCCGCGACCCTGTTGGAAATCATGCCCACCTCGTATGTGGACGGCGATTTCTGGTCGCAGGCCATGGCCTCCGGGCAGTCGCACTTCGTCGAATTCGGGCCCGGCGCGTCGGGCCTCGACTACACCGCCATCTGCCGGCAGGACGACCTGCGCGTGGACCCCGCGCGTTTCGCGCGGATACTTGAAATCGTGGCGAAGCAGACTGCGTCCTCATCGCCAGGCAATTAATATCGGGCGTGCTGAGCATGAAACAATAATGAAGCGACTCTTGGTCAATTTTCTGCGCCGATGGAAACTTGATCCATTTGGTTATCACTTGCGGCATCTAGGGCGGCGGGCGCGGCGCCTGCTCGTTTCGCATGATCAGCGTCTGGTGCGCAACTATTTCGCCCAACCGGGACTGAAAAAGCTGCATCTGGGCTGTGGCGATTATCTACTGCAAGGCTGGTTAAACACTGACTATGAGCCGGTAACCCCAAATGTCTGCTTCCTGGATGTCACTCGCTCATTTCCTTTTGCCACGGACAGCTTTGCCTACGTTTATCATGAGCACCTCATCGAGCATCTGCCTTTGGCGGGAGGCATCCATTTGTTACAAGAATGCTTCCGGGTGCTGCAACCGGGCGGGGTGATGCGCGTGACCACGCCCGACGTCCAATTTCTCCTGAACCTCATGCAGGCGGAGAAATCGGCGCAACAATTGGCCTATTTATCTTGGGAAACCGATACGTATGTACGCTGGGCGCCGCGGGCCGAGGACATTTTCGTGTTCAACAACTTTGTGCGGGATTGGGGGCACCAATTTATTTATGACGTAAAAACCTTGGTGCGGTTGCTCGGTGAAGCTGGATTTCGCGAGGTGAAGCAAGTTGCCTTGGAAGAAAGCCATTGGCCCGAGTTGCAAAAACTTGAAAATGTAGGCCGCATGCCCGCGGGTTTTCTGGCGCTGGAATCATTTGCCCTGGAGGCCGTGAAGTAAGTGGCCCCTATCCGCACCCCTCATTTGTCGTGCTCAAAACCGCTGTTCTGGTAAATACCTACAATCATGCCCCTTTCATTCAGGCATGTCTGGACTCGCTGTGGGCTCAAACCCAGGCGCCGGATGAAGTCATTGTCTATGACGACGGCAGCACGGATGGAACCGTCGAATATTTACGTGGGCTGGGCACACGCATCGTGTTCCTTGAGGGCCGGCATGAAAATCGACCCGGCTACATCAATCAGGCACACGCCATCCACTCGGCTTTTCTTCGCTCCCAGGCGAAATTGATTTTTCTACTGGACGGCGACGACCGCTTCAAGCCGGCAAAAATTGCCCGCTATGTGGCCGCGTTCGAATCCCGCTCCGGGGTGGCGATGGTGCAAGCGCCGCTGAGCGTGATCAATCAATTTGACCAAATCCTGGAAGCCGGCGCCGAGGCGCATCGACATCGCGACGACTACCTGGCGGCCATTTACTCTTCGCACGACTTGGATCTCTTTTATTCGACCAGCGCGCTGGCCTTTTCCCGCAATTTTCTGGCCCAGGTGCTTCCCCTTAATTACCCGCCCGATATCACCATGTGGGCGGACGGCTATCTCAGCATCCTCGCTCCGCTCCATGGCGCGGTGATCACGTTGCCCGAACCGCTGGCGGACTGGCGCCGTCACCCGAACGCTTACACTGTACAAGCAGATAAAAGCCGGTTCCTGCTCGACTTCACGCTGCAAAGCACCCGGATTTTTAATGCGTATTGCCGACAGCACGCACGACCGACAATATCCCTTTGGCGCAATCGGCGCTTTTATCTGCGCTGGTTGCGCTGTCACCTGCCCGCATGGGCGTATAACTTCTACCACCAATTGCTTCGGACCTAGTTGGCCTCCCTCCCTTTGGCAAACCCGCCCTTTGATCGGCTCAGTCAATCATGTCAACCCCGGCCCATAAAGTACCCGTCACGATCCTCGTGCCGGTGAAAAACGAGACCGCCAATTTGCCGCGCTGTCTCGCGAGCGTGGCGTGGGCGGGCGCGGTCATCGTGATTGATTCCCATAGCACCGATGGCACGCCGGAACTCGCCCGTCGGCTGGGTGCGCAGGTGGTGCAATTTGATTTCAACGGCACCTGGCCCAAGAAACGCGAGTGGGCGCTGCGCAACCTGCCCTTTGCGCACGAGTGGGTGTTCTTTCTCGATGCGGACGAAGTGCTGCCGCCGGAGACCGAAGCGGAAGTCCGTGCAATTGTCGAAAATCCTAAAACCACGCACGCTGGCTACTGGATCAACCGCCGTTTCATGTTTCTCGGCCAATGGCTGCGGCACGCGTATTTTCCCAACTGGAACCTGCGCCTCTTTCGCCATAAGTCGGCCCATTACGAGAAACTCGCCGCCGAGGCTGACACCCGCAGCGGCGATAATGAAATTCACGAGCACGTCATCGTCGCAGGCACCACGGGCCGACTCGAATGCCTGATGGACCATTACGCGTTCCCGACCATCGAAGCCTTTGTCGAGAAACACAACCGGTATTCGAATTGGGAAGCCGCCGTAGCGCTGGAAGAGCGTCCCAATGGCCGTTCGGCGGAAAACCTCCAGCATGGTAATGTGACCTGGCGGCGCCGGCTCAAGAATCTATCGCGCAAGTTGCCGTTCCGTCCCCTGCAACGCTTCCTGTATGTCTATGTCTGGCAACTCGGTTTTCTGGACGGCCGCGCGGGCTGGTATTTCGCCCGCCTCCATGCCTTCTATGAATTTCTTAATGTCGCGAAGACCTATGAACTGCGGCGGGCTCGCGTGACTACCGTAATGCATTCCGTCAGCATGAAAGATAATGGTGAAATTTAATTTCTTAATTTATCCGCACCAAAATGAAACCGAAATTCATAATTTCATTACTATTTATAGCCCTCCTTTCTATCGGTGCTGTTCAAGTTTTAAGCCTTCCAAAGATGCGTTTCACTGTCCATGTCGTGGATGAAAGCGGCAAGCCGATTTCCGCTGCACATGCCTCGATTATGTTTAATCAAGATGCCGTTAGCTTGGGTAAAAATATTGAGCTTAAGGAAATCACTGACGATAACGGAAATTTTACGGGAGAGGGCTACTCCGAATATGGCCTGCCAGTATTTCGCCAATTATTAAGCAAGGACGGGTACTATAATAGCGGAGTAATGCTGCCGAATTTTGCGAATCCTGTAGATGGAAAATGGCAACCATGGAATGGGGTTTACACCACAATTATGCGGAGAATAGGGAACCCGATTCCCCTCTATGCCCGCAGAATTGAGGTTCAGATTCCATCTAATACCCAGCCTTGTGGTTTTGACTTATTAGAAGCTGACTGGGTTGCTCCGTTTGGCAAGGGCAAGATCTCTGATTTCGTTGTCACAATAACAAATCTCCAATACCGCAATAGCAATGATTTTGATGTAGCGGCTAAGGTTTCATTTTCCAATGCTGATGACGGCATTCAGGAAATTCAGTTGCCCAAGGAGTTTACCAACAGTGTCTTTAAGTGGCCTCGCCTGGCACCAGAAAACGGCTACCAGTCCAAATTTGATGCCCATCATCTATGGCTTAATCTGCCAACGGGCAGCGGTAAGCTCATCGAGACCTCAAATGAGAGCCAAGCCTATTTTTTCCGTGTCCGCACTTCAATTCAAAACGGGAAAATTTTAAGTGCGCTTTACGGAAAAATTCAAGGTGGAATATTTATAGGCGTGAATGATGCCAAGGCTTGCGCCATCGGGTTTTCCTATTACCTCAACCCAACATCCCTTGACCGCAACCTCGAGTTTCGAAGCAATTTGTTCAAGGATTTACCTCCATTAGAAGAAATCAATGCCCCTTAAGGGGGGCTGCAAATGAAGGCACCGGTCATCGTTTTGATTTTAGCGGCCTTGGGCATAGCCGGGGCCGCACAACTGGTTGGCTTGCCAAAAGCTAGAGTGACCGTGCATGTTATTGGTGAGGATGGCAAGCCGATCGCAGGAGTTAATGCGCGATTTGTTTTTAGCGGAGAGTTTAATTCTCAGGCGATTGTTCCGGTGAGTGGGGAAACTGACGCGAATGGTAATTTTACGGCGGAAGGCTACTGCGACGGAAGCTTTGGCGCTGATTTCAATAAGACAGGGTATTATTCTGGTAGTGTTGATATACCCACATTTCATGAATCAAAGGAGGGAAAATGGCAACCGTGGGACAATACATACACAACGGTTTTGCGTAAAATTGGCAACCCCATCCCGCTTTATGCCCGCAAACTCGTTCTTCAAGTTCCTGCAAATGGAGTGGGCTGTGGTCTTGACCTTATGGAAGCAGATTGGGTCGCCCCCTACGGGAAGGGAAAGGTGGCAGATATCAATGTCACCGTCACCAAGCTTGAATATCGAAGCATGGCTGATTTCGATGTTTCTGCCACGGTTTCATTCCCTCCCACAGACAATGGCATACAAGAAATTCAACTACCAAAGGAATTTTCCAGTAGCCTTTTTCGGTGGCCTAGGATGGCACCAGAAGTCGGTTACAATACGGAGATCAAAACGCAGAGCCTTTGGCTAAATCCACCTAACGGAAATGCTAAAAGCATCAATACGTCAAAGGAAGGCCAAGCCTATTTTTTCCGTGTTCGTACTGTTATTCAAAGCGGCAAAATCACCAGTGCGCTTTATGGAAAAATTCTCGGTGGAGTTGCAATCGGTCCGGATGACTCTAAATCTTGTTCTATAGGTTTCACTTACTACTTAAATCCTACTCCACAGGACAGAAATCTGGAGTTTGGCGCCAATTTATTTAAGGGCTTGCCCCCACTGGATGAAATCCACGCTCCGTAAACAGCTTTGGTGGATGCCCTAAGAAGATCATCGGTGGTAGATTAAAGGATTAGAAGGAAGGTCGTTTGCTCACGGCTTCAATTGAATTGAGAATGCAGTAGAGGACAGTCTGACTGCTTCTTATTACCTCCATTTTTTTCGTTTGGCTTGATTCATGGGTGGTCACTACTGTGATTATATGTCTTCTTGGCTTCAGCGCTTTTTGCGCCGGCCCCAGCCTCCGGAGCCGCTGATCTATACCGGTCCATGCGTCGTGTTGTTTTCAGCTATCCATTCCTTCACGGATTTTTGCGCAAACAATTCACCAGTGGAGCTAATCAAGACCCTTAATCAAGTAGCAGAATTTCAAGCTGAAATAATATCTAAACATCGTTTCGACTTCCATCAGTACGTTGGCGGAAGTTTCTTGGTCTTCTGGAAATCTCATGATTATGGCAAAATCGGCCACGCCGCCTACCAGTCCGCGGTCGAAATCCTTAAGAAAAAATCCGACCTCTCCTTTCATAACATTCATTTAAAGATTTCATTTGTCGCAGCGGATGGAGCTAGCGGCTTTTTTGGACCGCCTAAAGCAAGCCGATTTAGCGTTGTCGGCAAAGCTCGGGGCCGCGCCGAGGCATTATTGGAATTGTCCCCCAAAGATAAGGACAGCGTGTTGACCAACGCTGAAACGCTCGCCCATCTGACCAATGAAGAAGCAGAGCGCTTTACCCTTCATTCGGACGATGCCTACATCTTGGAGTAAGAAGTAAGGTTGTAAAAAATGCTTCGGAGCGCCTTCACGCTTTTCATTTATTCGGTAGCAGTTTCAATGCGAGAGAAGCCGCTTGAGCGGCGGCTAACATTTCTTGCTCGCCAACATGAGGGGGAATCGTTTTTTGTTCGACTTCAAGAGGCGAATACCAAGCAGTTGTATTGAATAGGTCCTTAAATGCAATTGCCTCAAAAGCATTGAGATCCCGTTTGTCTAGCTCGACGTTGTAGACCATTTCAATACTAGCGCAAAATATTTGAACCTCCATCTGGCCTTTTAAAAATAGCTCTAGATAACTTAACAACCTGGCCTTAGGGGAGTGATCCTCCATAAATCGACGTAATCTTTTTTGGTGGAAAACAAAAAAAAAGGGGGGGGGGGGGTAAAACTATTCCGATTCTACTCCTTCCACTCGTTCAAACTATCTGAAGATTTAAGCCTCTGGTTCTTTTTAGATTTGCCGCCTCTTTTCTTGTCTCCACGCCCCATCCGGCCTCCCGGTGGGGCGTTGTTATTTATTTGTTAAAATCGCCCCTGGGCGGTACTTTGCACTGCGCAAGCCGGGCGGTTCTGGCAAATTGGCAGCGGGTTTCCCCTACTTTATGAATCGCCGCGTACTCAGGCAGCCGGCGTTGGGCTGGGCGAGTTGTATCCTGCTGGCGTTCGCCGCAGGCCGGGCCGTGGCGGCCCCGGCGGCACCGCCTTTTCCGCTCACGGCGCAAGAGCAAGCTTACCTGAAGTCCAAACGGGAGATTGTGGTGGTGGCGCAGAATCAATTTCCGCCCTTTGAGTTTCATGACCCCAACGGGGCCTCGCTGGGATTGAGCATCGACTTGAGCCGGTGGATTTCGGCCCAGCTCGGCGTGCCCATCCGCCTCGAACATGCCGCCCTCGCCGGGACCGGGAAGCGCGTGCAGGAGCATCAGGCGGATGTGGCCACGGACCTGCGCTCCAATGGCCAGGACCGGAAAAATTTTATCTTCACGCGGCCTTTTATCCAGGCGCCGACTTATGTCTACGTGCGGGCCGACCGGACGGATTTGCAATCCATCGAAGACTTGAAGGGGCTGCGGGTGGCCATCCAACGCGGGAGCCAGGCGGGCGATTATTTGACCGCCCAGGGCATCGATTTCATTCCCGTGCCGACCGACACCGCGACCCAGGCGGCGGACAGCGTGCTCGATCACGAAGCCGACGCGGCCCTCGCCGCCGAACCGGTGGTCACCTATCATCTCACACAGTTTCGGAGCCATCGCGTGGACGAACTCGAGCGGCTCCCGCCACCGCTTTTTGTCGATGACATTTCCTACGCGGTCAATGCGGACGATCCCATTTTGGCCGGCTTGCTGGACAAAGCCGTCGGGGAGGCGCAGAAACGCGGTGTCCTGGCGCAACTCGAGGAAAAGTGGCTGGGCACCCGGCGGCCGGAGGACACCACGTTCACCTGGCTGACCCAGCATTACCTCGTCGTCGTCGGCAGCGTGGGCGGGCTGGCGGCAATTGCGCTGATAAGCTGGTATTGGAATTACCGGTTGCGGCAACTGGTGGCGCGGCGCACCCGTGCGCTGGCGTTGAGCGAGGAGCGCTTTGCGTCGTCCTTCCGCGCCTGTCCGGACCCGATGATTTTGACCCGCGTGCGGGACGGATGCATTCGCGAGGTCAACGACAGTTTCTGCCGCGAATACGGCTTTCGCCGCGAAGACATCCTCGACCGCACCACCCTGGAGATTGAATTCTGGCTCGACCCGCTGGACCGCGACCGGCTGGTGAACACCGTGCGCGACCATCAATTCATCAAGGACTTTGAAACCTACATGCGCCGGGGCGACGGCACGGTTTTTCTCGCGCACATCGCCGCGCAAATTCTGACCGTCGAGGGCGAGGACTTCACCATTGGCGTCACGCGGGATGTGACCGCGGAAAAGGAGGCCGCCAATGAACTGCGCCGCAACAAGGACGCCGCCGAGGCCGCCAACCGCGCGAAGAGCGCCTTCCTGGCCAACATGAGCCATGAAATTCGCACGCCCCTCAATGGTGTCATCGGCTACGCCAGCCTGCTCAGTTCCACGGAGTTGAGCGGCGAGCAGCAGGAATGCCTCGACATCATCCGCCAGTCCGGCGAGCACCTGCTCGCGTTGATTGACGACCTGCTGGACTTCTCGAAAATTGAAGCCGGCCGCATGGAGCTGGACGCCGTGCCCTTCAATCCTTCGCACGTGCTGGACGAAGTGGTGGAACTCATGCTGCTGAAAGCCCGCGCGAAAGGCCTCAAACTTTCCACGCACAGCGCGCCGGAGGTGCCGGCCTGGGTCGTCGGCGACCTCGGGAAGACACGGCAAATATTACTCAACCTGCTCAACAACGCCGTCAAATTCACGCCGCGCGGCAGCATCTCAGCATCCGTGGCAGTCGAAGCCGCCGGCGAAAAGGAGGTGCTCTTGCGTTTCACGCTCAAGGACACCGGCATCGGCATCGACCCCGTTTCGCAGGAGAAGCTTTTCCATCCGTTTACCCAGGCCGATAGTTCGACCACGCGGCAATACGGCGGCACCGGCCTCGGCCTCGCCATCAGCAAACGCCTGGCCGAACTCATGGGCGGGCGCATCACCATGGAGAGCAGCCAGGGGGTCGGCTCCACCTTTTGGTTTACCGCGCGTTATACGCTGGCCGCCAACTATGTGGCGCCCGGACGGAGCGACGGGGAGGAGGAATTGTTCAGCGCCTCCCCTTTCCCGCCCCAGCGCGGCCAGGTGCTGGTGGTCGATGATAATTCGGCCAACCGCCGCCTGGCGGTGAAAATCCTCAAGAAACTCGGTTGCACCGTCACCGACCTGGACGACGGCGCGAAAGTCCTGAAGGCCCTGGAAAATCGATCCGTGGCGTTGCTCTTCCTTGATTGCCAGATGCCGGGGCTCGATGGCTTTACGCTGACGAGCGAGATTCGCCGCCGTTTTCCAGGGCCACCGCGCCTGCCGATTGTCGCGCTCACCGCCTATGCCTCCGAGGAAAACCGCCAGCGCTGTGCGGAGGCCGGCATGGACGACTTCGTGTCGAAGCCGTTCAAGGCCACCCACCTCGCCGCAATCCTCGACAAATGGCTGCCGGCTCCGGAAAACGCCACCACCCCGGCGAAATAAGGCGGGGGTTGCGGTTAGGCGGGGCCAAGAATTTCACGCAGCCGTAACAACCCGGCGCTTTACGCGGGGCGCAAGTATCTTTATCGCTGGGGAGTTCGCGCACCGCCATGGCCTCCTCCAACCTCAACGCCCTCAACACCGCACTCGATGTTTCGCCACTGCGGCCCCTCCATTGGCGGATCTGGGGCCTCTCGGCGATGGGCGTTTTTATTGACGGCTTTGATTTGTTCATCATCGGGGTAGCCCTGCCGCTGGTCATCAATCAGTACAAGCCAGGCAATGTGCTCATCGGGTTGACGGTTGCGGCGGCGTCGCTGGGGGCCTTGGTGGGGGCATTGTTCGGCGGCATGATCACTGACCGCGTGGGCCGCAAGCCCATCTATGTACTCGATATGCTGCTGGTGATTATTTTCTGCCTGGGATCGGCTTGTGCCTGGAACATGTGGAGCCTGGCCGCCATGCGCTTCCTGCTCGGCCTCGGGATCGGCGCGGATTATCCCCTCTGCGCCTCGTACATTTCTGAATTCATCCCGGCGCGACTGCGCGGACGCATGATTATCGCGGCGTTCAGCTTTCAAGCTTTCGGCATGCTGGCCGCCGCTGCCGTCGGCGCACTCGTCCTCAAGCTTGATCCCTCGATGGGTGATTGGCGCTGGATGCTGGGCCTGCCCGCGGCACCGGCCTTCGTCGTGCTGATCCTGCGCATGGGCCTGCCGGAAAGCGCGCGCTGGTACCTCGAGCACGGTCAGTTCAAAAAGGCCGCGCAAGTCGTCGGGCTCATCGTGCCCGAGCAAAAGCCCCAACTGGTCTCGCTGATGGAAAAGGAGGCGCAGCATATCGTTGAAGTGGAGGAAAAAAAGCTCGGCTATGCCGACCTCTTTTCCAAAAAATTTCGCCGCCGCACCCTGCTGGCGACGGTCCCGTGGTTCCTGATGGATATTTCCACCTACGGGATTGGCATTTTCACGCCGTTGATTCTCACGACCTTCCTCGCATCCCATGCGGGGGTGGACGGCGCCGCGACGGGCGCCATCGCCAGCGATTTTCGCGCGACGGAGGGCGCGGCCTTTGTGGACCTTTTTCTCATCCTTGGCTTCGTGCTCAATATTTGCCTGGTAGATCACTACGGTCGCATCCGGCTCCAAATCATCGGGTTTGCCGGGATGGCGGCGGGGTTGGTGCTGCTCTCCCTGGCGGGAGCCCGGCTGGAGGCCCAGCAAACGCCCAGCATGATCCTCGTGTTTCTCGGATTCATTCTTTTCAACGTGATGATGAACCTGGGCCCGAATGCCACCACGTTTATTCTGCCGGCGGAACTCTTTCCGACGCGCATCCGGGCGTCCGGCCACGGACTGGCCGCGGGCTGCGCCAAGCTCGGCGCCACGGTGGGCCTTTTCCTCCTGCCGATTTTTAAAGGGCGTTTTGGGCTCGTGGCCACGCTCGTCGGGCTGACGCTGGTGAGCCTGGCCGCGCTCATTGTCACCGTGGCCACGCGCATCGAAACCGCCGGGCGCTCGCTGGAGGATTTGCACCCCGGCGAAGCGCAGGTGGACTAGCATCGACGCAAAAAGCCTGATTCCCAGCGCTACTGCGCGCGCGGGGCGGCGGCCGGGGCCGTCACCGTGGCGGCGGGCCCATCTGTCGGGGTCGCATCGGTCTTGGAGGCCAGCGTGACAATCGAGGTCGGCAGCTTGGCGCGGTCTTGTTCGGCCACGAGCCAGTCGCTCATGATGCGCAGGCCTTCACGCAACTGGATGTCGAAATTAATCGGCGCTTCGGTGTCATCGTCATCGCCCGACAGTACTGCCGCCGCCGGTGAGGGCATCTTGTCGTCGGCCTTGGCGGTCTTGGATTTTTCGTCCTCCTGGGCCTTGGCGGCGTCGAGCAGGACATCGGTGCTCTTGAAATTGGCGGGCACCATGGCTTCGAGGCGTGCCTTCAGCTTGTCGCGGTAATCGATGTCGGCCAGGCGCTGGGCGAGGCGCTCTTTGTAATTGAGCGAGTACTCCTTTTGTTCCTGCCGCGCCTTTTCCCAGGTGATGCGGTCCTTGAGGAAGGAGAATTCGTCCAGCTTTCCCTGGCGGCTCATGCTGTCGTCGCGCAATTTGACGAGCAACGGATCATCCACCAGCGAGGCGCGCCACGGGCCGTCGCCTTTTAACGTGAGCGGCAAGGCCGGCACGCTGTCCCAAACGAGCGCATGCTTCTGGTCGGCTTCGCCGATGGGCAAATAGTCAATGGTCGAGGGCAGCACGATGTCGGCGGCGACGCCTTTCGACTGGATGGAATTGCCGTCGGGCAGGTACCACTTCTGAATTGTCACCTTGGCCGCGCCTTTTTCGGACGGGTCAATGCGGTCAAAGTCATAAACGGCCTGCACGGTGCCTTTGCCGTGGGTGTTGTGGTCCCCGACCACGAGCGCGCGGTGGTAATCCTGGAGCGCGCCCGTCATGATCTCGGTGGCCGAAGCGCTCATCTTGGAAACGAGCAGCAACAACGGCCCGTCCCACGCCACGGCGGGATCGGTGTCGCTCAGGCGCTCAAGGCGGCCCAGCGTATCCCGCACCTGCAAGACCGGGCCCTGCGGAATGAACAAGCCGGTCAAATCAATGGCTTCATTGAGGAAGCCGCCGCCGTTGCGGCGCAGGTCCAGCACCAGGCCCTGGACGCCCGCGGCCTTCAATTTGCCGATCAATTCGCGCACATCGTCGGTCGTGCTGAAATTGCTGTCGCCGCCGCCTTTGCCATAGAAGGTGGGCAGGTCGATCACGCCGACGGGGACGGTCTTGTCGCCCACGGGCACGTCGATAATTTGGGCCTTGGCCAGATTCGTGGTGAGTTTGATTTCCTCGCGCGTGAGGGTGACTTCCTTCTTCGCGCCCTGGTCGTTCGCCGGGATCAGCAAGAGCCGCACCTGGGTGTCCGCCGCGCCGCGAATCATGTTCACGGTCTTGCGCAGTTTCGCCCCCACGACATCGGCGATGTCGCCCGTGGCCTGGCCGACGCCGACGATTTTGTCGCCGGGGTGGATTTGACCAGATTTGTCGGCCGGGCCGTTGGGCACCAATTCGTGCACGAGGCAGTAGCCGTCCTTCTCGCTCAACATGGCGCCGATGCCCACCAGGGAATTGCGCATGGCGATATCAAATTCCTCGAGGTAGTATTGCGAAAGAAAGCTGCTGTGCGGGTCATAGGCCTCGGCGAGGGTATTCAGAAACGTTTCCTGAACTTCGACGGCCTCGGTTTCCTGGCGCGAGTGCAGGTAGCTCTCATAACGCTTGCGGATTTCTGTCTTGGCCGCGGCAATTTTTTCCGCCGGTGTCTTCGGCTTGGCGTCGGCCGCAGGGGCCACTTTGGGCGTGATATCCGTGTCCGTTTTGACCGCGGCCGGCTGGTCGCCCTTGGCGGGCGTCGCGGTCTTCTTGTTGGCGGCGTTGATGTCGCGGGTTTCCAAGGCCAGCAGTTCGTTGATCATTTCGAACTTCAACTGTTTCTCCCAGAGCTTGTCGGCGTCTTCCATGTTGGCGGGCCAGGGCAAATCGGTGCGGTCAGGGCGGTAGGTTTCGGTGGTGGTCAGGTCGATGTCACTTTCGAGGCGCTTGTTGATCCAGGCCACCCGGTCAGTGACGCGGTCGCGGTATTTTTGAAAGATGGCAAAGGCCGGGTGCAAATCGCCCTGCTCGCGCACGTCGCGGGCCAGCGTGGAGGCGTCCAGATCCTGAAAGTCCTTTACGTCGCTCTCCAGGAGGAAAAGGTGGAGCGGGTCGAGATCGCCCATGTAAGAGCGCAGCAAGTCCTTCTGGTCCAAATCGGCGAGGGCCTTTTGCAGGTAGTGGCCCTTTTCCATGAAAAAGACTGTCGAGCGCGTTTCGAGCGCCATCTTGGGCGTCTCATCCAACGACGGCAGCACCACGGGCGCGGTCGTCGGCGTCGAGTCGGCGGCCAACAAGGGAGCAATCAGGACGGTGGCCAGCAGGCCGCTATAAAGTGATTTGGATATGAATTTCATTCGGCATTTCTGAGGGGTTGAGGTTGTTTGACACTGTACACTACTGTTACAAGTATGTCGAACCCCAAGTACGGCCACCTATTCCGCGCTTCCCATGGGGCCGGTGTAAAAGATAGGTCATGGGCGGGTCGGACTGGCTGTGAGTACCGTCCACCCGACCCAAATTTAAACCCCGTGAGCAGTCCGATGTTCCTTGTTCCGCTTGGCGAAGATTGCGCCGGGATTGCGGTTACGCATCCCGCAACCAAACGATGGAGCGACCGCCGCGGTTGAGCCGGGCGTAGTTAGGAATCGCCACGAGCGGGCTGCCGTCGGCAAAGACCCCGTTGATAACGCGCACGCCGCCGAGCAAATCCGGCTGCCACTCGGTGGTCAGCGGCGTGTCCTGGGTCAACACCCTGTCCACACTGCCATCCACGCTCTCGATATTATAAAGCAACGGGCCGTAACGCAGGGCCACCCGGTTCGTGTCGGCCGCGACGCGGCGGTCCGCCTTCACGCGCTGCACCGGCATGGGCAGGACCAGGTCAATTTTGTCCCCCGCCCGCCAGGTACGGGTGATGACCGCGTAACCGTTTTGCAACTCCGTTTTGATGCTTTGGCCATTGACGGCGAGCGACGTGAGTCCGCCAGTGGCGGGCGCCGTCGGATATAGCGCACTGACGTTGCGGCTGGGCACGCGGACCCGCAAGGTGAATTCCTTCGCGACCGCCGGGTTGATCGTCATGGCAACCGCGCCGCTCCAGGGATAATCGGTCTTTTGCACCACTTGCACGTCCGTCCCTGCCACACCGCCGATGTTTACGGTGCCGCCGACAAACAGATTCACCACCAAGCCGTCCGGGCTTTTGGCGTACATCCATGTGGGGGCCATCAAGAGCACGCGGGGAAAATTTCCGACACAGCATGGGCAACTGTGCCAGGCGTAACGCGCGTTGCCGCGGCCGGGCATGGCCCCATTGCGCCCCTGATCATCGAGCGGGTTGGTGTAGTTGTAGAATTGGCCCGTGAGGTCAAAATCGCCCAAGATGGCGTTATAATACGTGTCCTCAATCAAGTCCGCGAATTTGGCGTCCTGATAGGTGAGGTTCAGCTTGTGCTGGAGAAACAGCACTCCGCAATTGGAACAGGATTCGCAATAGGCGTTGTTGCGCAGGGAGAAGTCCTTGCCGAAGCCTTCGGAGGTTTCACCGCTGCCGATGCCACCGGTGATGTAGTATTTTCTATTAACCATGTCGTCCCACAGCGACAGCACGGCGCTCTGGTAATCGGGGTCGTGCGTCTCGAGCGCGATGTCCGCCATGCCGGAATACAGGTAAGTGGCGCGCACGGCGTGGCCCACGGCTTCGTATTGCTGAATGACGGGCAGGTGCGTCTGGTCGTATTCCGTGCCGCCGCCCTGGCCTCGGCAATCGAGGAGCCATTGGGCCAGTTGGATGTAATTATCGCCTTTCCCGCCCCCTTCGTGGTCATTGACAAAACGGCCGAAGCGCACCAGCGCCTGTTCCATTTCCTCATGGCCGTCATACCACGGCTTTTTCGGCGCCGGACCGAGGTTGGCCACCCAGCAGTCGGCCAGCTTTTTGGCGGCCTCGTACAACCGCGCATCCTGCTTGCCGGTCATTTGGAAATGCGCAATCGCGGCCTCGAGAAAATAACCGGCCGTGTAGCCCTCGTGCTCGGTGCGGGTGCGCGGGTCCCAGTGATTGCCACCGTTAAGGGTGAAACGCGTCTGCAAATACCCGTCGGCTTCCTGGGCGGCCAGGATGAGGGGAATCCATTCGTCGAGTTTTGCCCGCATGGACGACTGCGCCGCGAGAATGTCGGCATCCCCTTGCGCATCCGCCAAAAGCGCCACCGCCATCGACTCCACGAGATTATGCACGTAGGCGTTGGCAAACGGATATCCAACATGGCGGCCGGCCGGCCGGCCCGCGAGTTTGTGGCCCGCCTGAATGAAATTATTGATGCCGCCTTGGGCCAGATTCAGGTCGGAGAGCTGCTCCAGGCAGTGTGGAATCCAGGCCGTGATGAGGGTCTTCAGGCGGCCATTCAGCACCGGACTATCGATTTTGTACTCTTGCAAATAAACCGGCTCCCAGCGGACGGCTGGCGGTGCCTCCACCACGCGAACGCTGAGCGAATCGGCCGAGATGAGACTGCCTTCACCCGCTTGCAGCTTTAATACATAATCGCCGGCGGTGGAAAACCGGGCCGTGGTGACCGGCTCATGGGCGTTGGCAAACGTAACGGTTCCGGGACCGGAGACTTTGGTCCATATCAGTGACGAGGCCGCCGCCGGCCCGTCGGTCAACGTCTTCACTTTGCCCGCCAAATACGTCTGGCCGCCAATCACCACGCTGCGGTTAAGGCCCGCAATCACGGTGGGTGGAAACACCGGAGATTTCCCCGAGTCGATGACGCGGTATTCGATGACGCCAGTCGCGATGCCGGTATCCGTGGCGGCGCCGTTGGCCACGATTTCCAGCCGCAGGCGCGTGGTCGTTACTTCGTCAAAAGTCGTGATGTTGAATTGATTGCCGTTCAAGCCCAGGCCGAGTGCGTTGAGGACCGGCACATACTGTGCGCCGTCCCAGTAAAGGATGCGATAAGAACTAGGGAAACCGATGCCCCGACCGTCATTCCACCAATATACTTCGACTTGATTGGTGCTGATGGGCTGGCTCCAAGTGTAATCCACCCATTGGGTGCCGGTCCGATTCCAGTTGCCATACGTGCCGTGGCTGGTATCGCGCGAATTACGCGGGGTAAAGCCGTCATTAAGCGCGGCGAGCGTGGTGTCGCCGGAAACGTAGGAACTGGAGGGCGTGGCCGCCAACGCGAGATTCGCTCGTGCAACCGGCGTCTCCGCCGCGAGGAGGGTCGTCCAACGAGGCAAAAGAGTGGCGCCGCCGAACAACGCCGCACCTTTAAGAATTTCACGGCGACTGGGAGGACGGAATTTCATTGGGGGATTCAATGAAGCTGGAAACAAAATGACGCTCTACGCCCAACCAACCGCGGGGTTAAGAAATTGTCGCGAATGAAAAACTTCCGTCAACCCCTATTGCAGCTTTTGCGCTGGCGGGTGCGATAATGTAAGCGTCAGCTTGTTGCCGCCGGAATCCCACACGATAATGGGCTCGTCCACCTGCAAGAGCGCAGTCGACGAGGTGCCCAGCCGCTGATAAGTCACTCCCGCTTGTGTGGCGGATTGCTGGGTCGTGCTGGGAAACATCCACTCGAAATTATAGGCGACCTGATAGCCGCCGCGCTTCGGCAGTATCGTTCCGCTGACGGTGACTTTATGCAGGCTGTTCGGAATTTGGGCGGTGATGTTGAAATCAGGGCCGGGCCCGGTCCAAGTCTGATTGATTGGCACTCCCGCCACAAAGGCACCCTTGACGACCAAGGTGAGCAGATGACTCTGAACCTGCGGCAGGGCTTGATGCTGCCACCAGCCGGCTGCCCACAATCCGCCGATTCCGAATAAAAAAATGGCCGTCACCCCCGCAACCCACCGGGCTGGCGTCGTCCAGCAAAGCCGCACCAACCAACCTACCCAGCCGACTTTGCCAACTGCGGCCAAGGCTACGCCACTGACCGAGTGCGCCAAGCCGGAAGGTGCGATGGTCGTCGCATGGGCCCCCAGAGTCGACGCCAGCACTGCGGCCGTAGTTACCACGCCGCGGCGGGAAAAATATCCACGCAGTTTTTCGAGGGCCCGGCTGACGCGTTTTTGCGCGCCGTCGTCGCTCAAGGCCAGTGCCGCGCCGACTTCGCGCAAGCTCTTCCCCTCAAAAAACCGGAGCACCACCGCGTCCTGCTCCGCCGGCTTGAGCGCGCGCATTGCCTCATCCAACAACGGCGCCAGGGACGACCAGTCCACCGTTGACCGCTCATTATTTTCGGACTCCTTCATGGCCGCGCCTTCCCATTCGCGCCGCCGCATTTCACTTCGTAGCGCGCTGACGGCGAGTCCGCATGTGACCCGATAAATCCAACCCGGCAAGGCGTTGCCCTCGCGTATGGTCCAAGCCTTGCGCGCGAGCTGAATGAAAACCTTCTGCGCCACATCCTGCGCCAATTGCCGGTCGCCCACCAACCGCAACGCCGTGCCGAAAGCCAAACCGACGTGCCGGTGGGCAAGTTCGGCAAAGGCCATTTCTGACTGGTGCTCGACATAGTGGCGCAACAGCTCGCGGTCGTCCGAGGAGTGGGCCGCCGGACTCGTGGCTGTAAAATTGGTTTGCTCGACGATCATCGCCCTACGGGCCGGTGCTCAAGATTTTGGCTTCTTCGTTAGCGTCAGGATAATCTTTTTGCCGTCGCGATCCAGCACGGTAAGCGGCTCGCCCACCTTGAGAATCGCGGTGGAGTTCAGGGCGAGATTTAGCACGGTGCGTGAGGCCGCCCCGCCGGGCCGCGGCAAAGCCACATCAAATACGAGTTGGCCGGACAGCGTGTAAGTCAGCCGGAAACGGTTTGATTCCTCCTCAATCGTGCCTTCGAAACGGAGCAGATTGCCCTCTTTGCTGGCGCCCGTGACCAGCGTGCTCGCCGCTAAATTTGGACCGGTGCCCGACCACGTGAAATCCACCAGGAGGTCAGTCATCAGCACTCCTTTAACTGAGAGGGAAACATTTTCCTTGAGGGGCGGCATCGGTGGCACCTCGCCCTCCGCCGCTCTCGTGGCCTGCGCGCACAACACACTTAGCGCCAGCACCGCGGCGACCGCCATCATCGGGTATCGGGCTTTCATGTGCGGCAGATTTGGCGGCTACGGCTTCGAGAGGGAGAGGGTCAGATTCTGGCCGTCGGAGTTCGTGGAAGTTGCCACCGTCTGGCCGATCTTCAACAACACCGAGGAATTGAGCCCGAGATTTCGGTAGGTAACCGTGGCAAATTGGCCTCCGCCGCCCCCACTCCGGCTCGCACTCACAATGGGTCGTTGGATGCTGCAGTTATAATCAATACGATAGGCGCCGTTTTCCGTCGTGATGGTGGCGCCAAAATGGCCGACAATGGGCTCCTTGTTGCCATTGATCTCCGTCTCCGAGACGATGTATTCCATCTCAAAATGCGGCCCGGCGCTGGTGCAGCTCAATTCCACCGGAATGCCCGTGGCGAGATTGCCCGAGACTTTGAGGGTGACATTTTCCGGCAACCGCGTGCCCTCGGCTGAGGGAGTGCGACTCGCGGAGGCGGGATTCGCATTGGCGGCCGCGGCGCCACGGCCACCGCTGATGCCTTGGGTGGGCGACGTGGCGGGAGCCGCGGCTGGGGCTTCTTGGGCTGCCGTCATGTTGAGGGAGGCGGATAAAATCGCCCAGGTGGCAAGGATGGAAATCGT
Organism: uncultured Opitutales bacterium; assembly: GCA_964562015.1. Classification (GTDB taxonomy): domain Bacteria; phylum Verrucomicrobiota; class Verrucomicrobiia; order Opitutales; family JABDGR01; genus CAZLRH01. The sequence continues at coordinate 64,406 of CAZLRH010000015.1, forward strand.
TTTCATAAGGTTTGGAATTTGGTGAGTTACAGGAATAAGTCGCCAGCGGTTTGCGAAATCCGCCAAAAATCTAAACTCACTCCCGGTCACCTGCAACTTGCAACCGGCGGCTTTTTGCCTTCATTGTGCATCCATGCACACCGTCTGGCGGGTTTCCAAATATTTTTTGCGGTATCGCGGGCTCTTTCTGCTCACCATGCTGCTGGCCGCGCTTTCCACCGGCGCGCTCGTGTCCATTCCCAACGAGGTACAGCACATCCTGGAGGGCGTGAGCAAGGCCAATGCCTCCGCCCCGGCGCTGTGGCGCGGCGTGGCTTTGATTGTGCTGCTCTACGGCGTGCGGGAGCTGTTCAACAGCCTGCGCATCCGCACAAACAACATCCTTGAACAGAAGGTGCTGCTCGATTTGCGCCGCGATGTGCACCAGCGCCTGCTAGAGCTGCCCGTCTCCTTTTACGACCAGCGCAAATCCGGCGAGATTTCTTCCCGCGTGATTGACGACGTGGCCAATGTCGAGCGCGTGCTGCTCGACGGCACCGAGCAGGGGCTCATTGCCATCATCACGCTTTTTGGCATCGGCGCGGTGCTCTACGTGAAAAGCCCGTTGCTGGCGGCGTGCGCGCTGGCCCCACTGCCGTTGCTCTACATTTGGGGGATGGTGCATGCCCGGAATTCCCGTAAACTTTGGAAAAATGTGCGGGAAGCGTCGAGCGACCTCAACAGCCTCGTCGTCGAAGATATCCAGGGCAACCGCCTCATCCAGACTTTCGCGTTGCAGGAACACGAAAGCCGCCGCTTCACGACCAAGGCCGAGACTCTGCGCAGCGCCAGCTTGCGGGCGATTTTTTCCTGGTCAACTTACGGCCCCGGCACGACGTTTGTCACCAATCTCGGGATGGTGGCGGTTATCGGCGTCGGCGGCTGGTTGATCATGACGACGAAGGACACGCCGACGCCCTTTCAGTTTCCCATGCTGGTGGCGTACTGTCTTTATGTGGCGTTGTTGTATGAACCGATCGGGCAACTCCATCAGATCAATCAATGGGTGAGCCAGGCCCGCGCCTCGGGCGAACGGGTTTTCGACATCCTCGACCATCCGATTGACATCGTCAGCCCGCCCCACCCCAAGCCGCTGCCGCCGGGGCCGTTGAGTGCGAGTTTTGAGAATGTTTCCTTTGCCTATGCGGGGCGTCCCGCTGTGCTAGAGAATTTTTCCCTCGATCTGCCGGCCGGCCAGGTGACCGCCCTGGTCGGCCACACCGGCGCGGGCAAAAGCACGGTCGCGAACTTACTCATGCGGGCCTATGACGTGACAACGGGACGGGTCCGGCTCGGTGGCCTCGATGTGCGCGAACTGGACTTGCAGGACGTCCACGCCAAAGTCGGCTTCGTCGCCCAAGACCCCTTCCTTTTTGAAGGCACGGTGGCGGAGAATCTGGGCCTGGTCCGGCGAAACGTCTCGGAAGCAGAAATGATCACCGCGCTCGAAGGCGCGGCGGCGTGGGATTTCGTCCGCGCCCTGCCCAAAGGGCTGGACACAAACATCGGCGAAAAGGGCATCCGGCTTTCCCAGGGTGAAAAACAGCGCCTGACTATTGCGCGGGTGTTGCTGAAAAATCCGCCGTTCATCATCCTCGATGAAGCCACGGCCAGCGTGGACACCATCACCGAACGCCAGATTCAGCAGGCCCTCGACAACCTCATGCGCGAGCGCTCGGTGCTGGTTATTGCCCACCGCCTCTCGACGGTCCGCAAGGCGCACAACATAGTCGTGCTCCATCATGGCCACATCCTCGAGCAAGGCACCCACGACGAGCTTCGCCTGGCCGGTGGGCGCTATGCCCGGCTGTGGGACCACCAGGTGGACCTCATTGACGAACGCGAGGAATTACCTGCGGGGTAAGGCAAAGAAACAACCGCAGCTTTCGCAGATTCTCGCAGATTGTGTTTGGTATTTTTTCCTCTTCTAATCTGCGTCCATCTGCGTAATCTGCGGCTACGCTTCGTCTTCAGATGCCCTCTTCCCCGCCACCCGCTTTCGTTCATCGCCGCGTCGTCGAGTTCTATGAAACCGACCTGGCGGGGTTGGCGCATTTTTCCAATTTCTTCCGCTGGATGGAATGCACGGAGCTGGCTTTCCTGCACGAGCATGCGATCCCCGTCTTCACCGCCGGCGCCTCCGGGCAACGCGGCTGGCCGCGGGCGTCCGCCTGCGCGCAGTTCAAGGCCCCGTTGCGCTTTGGCGATGAAATCGAAGTGCGCCTGCGGGTCGTCTCCGTGGGCCGGGCCTGTGTGCGCTACGGTTTTGAAATTTGGCGGCTGGCTGGGCCGGGTGCGCCCGAATTGGCCGCCACCGGTGAACTCGCCTCGGTGCACGCCACCCGCCCGCGCTCCAGCGGCCAGCTTCGCCCGGCGTCGCTCCTGCCCGCCACCCGCGCCAAGCTGGTTAAGTTGGTCGATCCGCCGAGTGGCAAAATCAGCCCCTAGGCTCAGCTTCAGTAAATGCGGCGGCGCTTTCCTCTCCTCGCCTCCGCGCCTCTGCGCGAGTTTACGCTTCTATTCGTTTTCCTTTTTATTCTTTCTTCGCGTGCTCCGCGTTCTTCGCGGTAAATTCCTTTTTTCATGAAAATCATTGCCCATCGCGGCGCTTCCGCGCGTGCTCCCGAAAACACTGTCGCCGCCGTGCGCCTGGCCGCCGAACTCGGCGCGGACGGCGTCGAGGTGGACGTGCGCGTCACCCGCGACAACCAACTAGCAGTGCTGCACGACACCGACACCCGCCGCGTGGCGCCCGGCGCGCCGGTCCACACCGTCAAGCGCAATTACCTGAAGGAATTGCAGACCCTGGACGTGGGTTCGTGGAAAGAGGCGAAGTTTGCGGGCGAGCGGATTCCGGCCTTGGGTGACGTTTTGGCGGCGCTGACGCCGGAACAGGAAATTTTCATCGAAGCAAAATCACGCGAAACCGACGCCGTTCTGGCCGCGCTTTCAAAACTAATCGCCCCGTCGACCAACCCCGGATTTCCGGCGGCCCGCACGGTCATCATGAGTTTTGAAATGGTGTTGGTGCGCAAAATCAAAAAGCTTCGGCCCACCTGGCGCACCCTGCTCCTGCTCAAACACAAGCCCACCACCCATCTTTTTGGCCAGATTCTGTCCGCCATCCGCGCCAAGCATCTCGACGGCATCGGCCAAAACCGCACCTGGACGTTCACGCCCGAGCAATACGCGTCGCTGTTCGCCGCGGGCGCGATTTTGTCGGTCTGGACCGTGAATAGCGCGACTGAAGCCAAAGTCTGGCGGGAGCGTGGGTTTCACTACCTCACCACCGACATTCCCGACGCAATAAAGACCGCCCTGAAATCCTGAAGCCGGCCTTTTCCACTCTCCTTTTGAATCTTCAATTTAAAATTTTGAATCGACGTCTCACATCCACTTCTTCCGCTTGAAGAACACCAGCATGATGACGGCGTAAAGGGCCATGGCCACCATCACAATCGGATAGCCATACGGCTCGTTCAATTCGGGCATGTTCCAGTGGCTCGCGGCGGGATTGAAATTCATGCCGTACACCCCGACGACAAAAGTCATGGGGATGAAAATCGTCGCGATGACCGTCAGCACGCGCATCACGTCGTTGTTCCGGTGGTCGCCCTCGATATGGTAATACTCCTGCAAATTCTGGAGCACGGCGCGGGCGTGGGCAATGCGCTCGGCCGCGCGGGTTGAGTGGTCTGCCAAGTCGCGGAAAAAATAATCCAGGCTGTCCGGCACAAGATCGCTGTCGAGTGTTTCAATGCGCTTGGCCAGCTCCTGCATCGGTGAAGCGATGCGCGAGAGCATCAGCACGGCGCGCTTGTGCCGATAGATGGCCTGAATGTCGAGCGAGTGCTGCTTGTCCAGCACGCCGTCCTCCATTTCGATGATTTCCTCCTCCACAGCGTCAATCGACGCCAGCAAATGATCCACCAAAGTGTCGAGCAGCGCGTACAACAAATAGCCGGGGCCCTTTTTGCGGATGATGCGCTGCGGATCCAGCACCCGCTCCTCGACCGGGTCGAATAACGGGCTTTCCGTTTCCTGGAACGAGACCACGTAATTCGCGCCGACGACCATGGACACCTGCTCGATGCTCAGGCGTTTGGCCGCGGCATCGAGCACGGCGGCCTTGCCCACAACAAAAAGCTGTTCACCGTAATCCTGCAGTTTCGAGCGCCCCCACGTCGTCGCCACGTCCTCCAACGCGAGCGGATGAATATTCAGGCGCCGCCCAATCTCCTGAATGATGCCCACCTGGCAAATGCCGGTGACCTGCACCCAGGTGACCGGTTTTTCGCCGATGCGGTTGAGCGCCTCGTCCGCCTTCTCGGTTTCAAACTCGTAGCAGCCGTCCGGCCCGTAACCCAGCACGCGAATATGGGCGGCATGCCGGGAGGTTACTTCGAGCGGAATACCCAGTTCACCCGGTGGCAAGCCCACGCCTCCCAATCTCGATTCACGTACGACAACTTCCATGCCGCAATTGCGTCCGGCCCGGCCCCGGGTGTCAAGCGCGGGCGGGTGATTACATCACCTGCTCTTCGATTACCGCCAGTGGCCGGCCGGGAGCGCAATCCGCCCGCAAGGCCACAAAACCGCCGCGATGGCGGTCGTAGTAAGGCCACACCAGTGTGCGGTCAGACGGTGGCACAGCCAACGTTTCAATTTCCGCGCGCGAAAACAGCCCAAACTCGCCCTCGTCTCCGGCCGCGGGCAACGCGGCCACGGGCAGCGCGCAATCGAACAGGAACATCAGCCAATGTCCGCCGCCTTCATAATTTTTTTCCGCAACGTAGCCGAACAGGTGGAGGTCTTTGCCTTCGATCGCCAAGCTGATCTCTTCTCGCGTTTCGCGCACGGCACATTCGAAAGGAGACTCGCCCAGGCCCATTTCCAGCTTGCCGCCGATGGGACTCCAGCAACCAAGATTTGGTGCCTTGCGCCGCTTGATCAAAAGCAGACGCCCTGCCCCATCGCGGACGAACACCAGCACGCTGATTTTGAAGGGAACCATGAATTGGCCACGAATTCCGCTAGAATCGGGACTCATCGGCCCGATGCAAAACAATACTGGGGCGTGTTCCCTTGCGGCAACGCCTGCCTGATCAAGCAATCGAGACTGGATGTTTGGGCCCTCGCGCGCTATTTTGCCGCCTATGAGCAAGGCTGCCTTTGTGATACCCAAGCGCCAAGCCGCGCGGGTCGCTGGTTCCCTGGCCGCCGTCACGCTGTTGCTCGTCCTTTTCGCCGCCTTTGGCTGGATGCTCATGGGAGTCATCCGGGAGTCCGATCACCAGCCGTACTTTGACCTGCATATTGACCAACTTTATTACACTTGGACTGTCAGCGTGCCTTTTTTCGGTGGTCTTCTCGTGCTCCTTACTGCGGTTGGGTGGATTTTATTCATGGTCTACCGCCGGAAATGGTCCCCGCTCAATCTGTACGCCGTCATTGGCTATAAGGTCCTGTTTTGTTGCTTTTTTATGTTTATGGTCGATCTCGATTTCGGCAATTTTCTGTAATTGCCCAAGGGGACTTTGTTCGAATTTACGCATTATCCTCAAGGTTTCTGCTGATTCCATCGCGGTGCGGAAATTCGCCTTCCGGGTCAGGTTACCCGGCGGCTCCACTCTTTAGTCCGATAGGCCATTCTGCTTTTTATTCGTGTCAATTCGTGGCCATTCGTGGATAAATAACCCATGCCCGATCCCGCTCCCCTTCGCGCCGGCGTCGCCGGCGTTGGCTACCTCGGCCAGCACCATGCCCGCCTCTACGCCGAGATCCCCGGCGTCACCCTCGCCGGGGTCTTTGACACCAACCCCGCCCGCGCCGCGGAAATCGCGGCGAAGCATGGCTGCCCGGTGTTCACGTCCGTTGAGGCGCTGGGGAAGGCCTGCGACCTCGTCAGCGTCGTCGTGCCGACGGACCGGCACTGTGAAGTCTCGCTCCCGTTGCTGGCGGCGGGATGCCACCTGCTCATCGAGAAACCCTTGTGCGCCACTCTGGCCGATGCCGAAAAAATTCTGGTCGCGGCGCAGGCCGCGAAACGCCTCGTGCAGGTCGGCCACATCGAGCACTTCAATCCCGTGATGGATTTTCTGGAGCAAAACGTCAGCCAGCCGCGCTTCATCCGCACCGAACGCCTGGCGCCGCTTATCCCCGACCCCAACGACCCGGACAATGCCACCGAGGGCCACGTGAATCCGCGGGTCAAGGAAGTGGACGTGGTGCTGGATTTGATGATTCACGACATCGGCCTCGTGCTGAAGCTCGTGCACGCGCCCATAAAACGCATCGATGCCGCCGGGTCGTCCGTGCTCACTCCGCACATGGATATTGCGAATGCCCGCCTGGTGTTTGAGGACGGATGCGTCGCAGACCTGAATGTCTCGCGCCTCAGTAAAAAACGCGCGCGCGAATGGCGCTTGTTCCAGCGCGCGGGTTATATGTCGGTGGATTTCGACCAGTGCGCGGGACATTATATTCACCTCACGCCCGCCGGCCTCATGCGCAAGGACATCACCGTGCAAAAGGTGGAGCCCCTCAAACGCGAACTGACGGCCATCGTGGAATCCGTGCGCACCGGACAAACCCCGAAAATTGATCTGCTTTTCGGCAAAAAGGCGCTCGAAATCGCGCTGACCATCACCGGACAAATTCGCGCGAGCGGATTGTGAGTAGAGAACTCACCGCCAAGACGCAAAGGACGCGAAGCGAAGAATTTATCCACAGATTAACACCGATTTTCACCGATGATATTTATGAAAACTCCGGGCCATTCATTGTCGCCCGTTAAGGAAATATTTCCCCTCTTCTCTGTATCTCCGCTCCGCTGCGCGAATTTCCCTTTTTCCTCCTCCTTAGCGACCTTTGCGTCTTTGCGGTGAAAAATCTTCCCCTCACGCTGCCACCCTGGCCCGATGGCAAACCGCCGCCGGATTTGCTCATCATCGCCGGGGATCCTTCGGGCGACGAGCACACCGCGCTCCTGCTGGAAGCTCTCCTGCAACGTCAGCCGCAACTCCAAGTGGCCGCGCTGGGCGGTCCGGCTTTGGCACAGGCCGGCGCCTATTCTCTTTTCGACCTCACGGCCCATGCGGTTGTGGGCTTGGTTGAGGTGTTGAAGAATTATTTTTTCTTCAAGGACTTGTTCGAGCAAACCGTCGCCTGGATTGCAAAGCATCAACCCCGGGCGATTTTGTTGGTGGATTATCCCGGTTTTAATTTGCGTCTGGCCCAGCGGCTGCGGCAAGACGGTCTCCGCCGCCTCGGCGGCGGAAAGATTGCCCTCCTCTACTATATCTCTCCGCAAATCTGGGCCTGGAAGGCGCGCCGCCGGTTTGCGATGGCGGAATTGCTCGACGCCCTCGCCGTTATTTTTCCGTTCGAACCTGCGTGTTTTGCCGACACAACGTTGCCGGTGAAATTTGTCGGCCATCCTTTCGCCGCCGCCGGACGCAAGCTTCCCGTCACTTACGCCGCCAATGGCCCCGTGCTATTACTCCCCGGCAGCCGCGAAGCGCCCGTGGCGCGAATCTTTCCTGTGATGCTCGAGGGCTTTGCGCGATACCTTGCAGACCGACCGGAGGCGCGAGCCATGACCCTCTTCCCCAATGCCGGCGTGCGGGCCGTGATGGAAAAATGTCTCGCGGCGCGCCCCGAACTCGCGGCGCATATCACCCTTCAAGGTGTTGAGCAACCTGCGCAAGGCCGCATGGTGCTGGCGAGTTCGGGCACAATGTCGCTGGCGTGCGCGCTCGCGGGCATTCCGGGGGCGATTGTTTATCGGGCCAATCCCATCACCTACCTGGTGGGCCGCAGCGTGGTGAACGTCCCCTACCTCAGCATGGCGAATCTTCTGCTCAAGGAGCCGGCGTGGCCGGAGTTTATCCAAGGCGCGGCAAAACCGGCCGCGCTGGCGGCACGCTTGCGCGAATGTGAATCTCCCTCGGTGCGCGAACAAGCCCGGATTTACTCCGCAAAACTGCGCGGCTTGCTAGGTAACAGCGGCAGCGAAGCCCAAGGCTTGCCTTCAACTGAAAATCAGGCGGCCCGCTGGCTGGAAGTGCACCTGCTTAAGTCTTGATTCTTGCCGCTGGGGCAACCGTGCGTTCGCAGCTACTGCTTCGTGCAGAGCGCATTTGCCGAACCTGAAACCGGCATGCCGCTCAACGTGCCCTTGAGAACCATCTTCAATTTTAAGCCGCTCGTGTTGAGCGTGCCCTTGGCAGAGGTCCCGGCGGTGAAAACAATCTTCCCCTGATTTGTCGTGCCCGTGAAACTTGAACTGAACGTGGTGAGGGTGGAAACCGGGTGGATGACTTTCAGATTTTGAATGTTCAATTTTTTCAACAGGGAGATGATCACGCTATTGGCCCCGGACAAACCCGCCGGGCCAATTACGATGGAGCCCTTGGGCAAATCGGAGCCCTTGTCCTTGCCATTGAGGATGACCTGAAAGGCCGTGATGGCGTACGTTCCCTGCAGGTTCTTCGGCAGCGCCGAGGCGGCGACTGCCGTGGTGGCACTGGCAAACAAAAATGCAGCCAAGGCAACGAGATACAGCGAAGTCCGGGTCAGTGCAGCAGGCATTATTTTCATGGTAATTGAGTGGGATAAAATCAAGCGGCTCGATTCAACTCCAAAGTATGGCGATGCGGATATCCAGGAGCCAGCGTGACGGATAGAAACTAAAAATTAAAAAGGGCGTTATTACATCTTCGCGACAGCTACGGCCGAGCTGCTGGTGAGCGGGGTGCCCTTGTGGGTGCCCTTCAAGGCCAGCTTCAAGGTCAGGCCGCTGGAATTCAGCGTGCCCTTGATGGTGGAACCGGCGGTGAAGACGGTATTTCCATTTTCGGTAGTGCCGGTAAAACTGCAACTGAAGGAGGTCAGAGCCGATTTGATATTGGAAGTCTTGAAGCTTTGAATGCTCAGCTTCTTCGCGAAAACCAAGGCCGGGCTATTGGAGCCGGTCAACCCGGTCGGGCCTACTTTGATTGATCCCTTGGGCACATCCGCGCCTTTGTCTTGTCCGTTCAGAATAACTTTAAAGGACGTGATCTTATAGGTACCTTGCAGGTTTTTAGCCAAGGTTGAGGCTGCAGAGGCATTCATAGCTCCAGCACAGAAAAAAGCCACGAGGGCCGCGAAAAAGAAAGTTGAGCGCGAAAGGAGGGCGAATTGCTTGGTCATGTGAATATTTTTTCGTGTTTTAATGGTGAAGAAAAGCTGCAGCCATGATAATCGACTATTTTATTAAATCAATGCCTGTCGCAGTCAGAGCGGTAAACCAGCTTTTTGTTCCACTTGATATAAACCTAATTGCGCCAAGGCTGGGCCATTGTCACACTAACTGTGCCAAGCTGGCGCAATTTTCCGAATTGGGGTAGACGATATTTCAATTGATTTTTGACATTAAGCAATTAATAATCAACACCTTGAGTTCATTCTTTAAAGCCCCGGCACGCCCTTTGCTAAGTATTCTGCCAAATGAGCAGAATTATCGGCATTGATCTTGGCACCACCAACTCCTGCGTTGCAGTCATGGAAGGCGGCGAGCCCGTCGTCATTCCCAATAGCGAGGGCGCGCGCACGACGCCGTCCGTCGTCGCTTTCGCCAAAAATGGCGAGCGCCTTGTCGGCCAGGCCGCCAAGCGCCAAGCCGTCACCAATTCGCGCAACACCGTCTATTCCGCCAAGCGGCTCATCGGCCGCAAATTTTCCGAGGTGCAGGAAGAAATCAAGCGCTTCCCCTACAAGGTCGTCGAAGGCAAGAACGGCGACGCGATGATTGAGTGCGAGGTCAACGGCAAGCCCGAGCGTTTCGCCCCCCAGCAAATTTCCGCGATGGTGCTGGCCAAGCTCAAGGCTGACTCTGAAGCCTTTCTCGGCGAAAAAGTTTCCAAGGCCGTCATCACGGTGCCCGCCTATTTCAACGACGCCCAGCGCCAGGCCACCAAGGACGCCGGCACGATCGCCGGTCTCGAAGTCGTCCGCATCATTAACGAACCGACCGCCGCGTCGCTCGCCTACGGCCTCGACAAAAAGGCCGATGAAACCATCGCCGTGTACGACTTGGGTGGCGGCACCTATGATATTTCCATTCTCGAAATTGGCGACGGCGTCTTCGAGGTTAAAGCCACCAATGGCGACACCCACCTCGGCGGCGACAACTGGGACGAAACCTTGATCGACTGGCTTGTGGCCGAATTTAAAAAGTCCAACGGCATCGACCTGCGCGCCGACCCGATGGCCCTCCAGCGCCTCAAGGAAGAAGCCGAAAAGGCCAAGATCGCCCTCTCCTCGGCCCAGTCCACCGACATCAATCTGCCGTTCATCACCGCAGACGCTTCGGGCCCGAAGCATCTGAACATCACGCTTTCCCGCGCGAAACTCGAACAACTTTGCGAATCCCTCGCCCAGCGCTCCGTCAAACCCTTTGAGGCTTGCCTCAAGGACGCGGGCGTGACGACCGCGG
>CAZLRH010000016.1:0-72342 GCA_964562015.1 uncultured Opitutales bacterium
TCTTAACCACGCCGCCAGCGTTCACTCTGAGCCAGAATCAAACTCTCCGAAAGTACTAGACTTCGAAGAGCTCCAAATCTGGTGATTCGGAACTACTATCCCCAGATGAACACTGCGATAGTTCTATTGCACGTTTACTTTTTTACAAGTGAACCTGCCCTTCGCCATCGCAGGTTCACTGGGCTTTTCTAAATAATTGAACGAGAATCCGCTCAATCGCACAAAATAAATTTCAAAGAACACCGATCCCTCCGCCGTCCCGTGACGGTGTTGGCCTTGCGGCCCGAGTTATCGGTTGAGCCCCGGTTTATAGGGGCAAGAGGTCAACTAAGACTGAAAACTTTGCGACCGTCAAGCGGTTTTTGCGAAAATCTTCTGCCTCAGCCAACTTCCTTTTCTCCCCCTCCCCACATCAAGTTACCCCGACGCGAAAAGAGGAAAAGCCGCGAACAATACTCCGATTCGCCCGCCCGACAAGACTTTTTTTGGAAATTTTTTTGGCTCAACCATATTTATGCTAGTTGTTCCAAGATAATGACTTGCGCAACGGCCCATTTATCGGTGGCCGGAGCCCCATATCCCCAAACGACGCTCAGGTGACGATTCCGGTCGTACCACCGGCCTTTTCACCGTCCTTTGACCATCCAGCTAGGGCCCTTCGGCGCTCCTCCCGCAGACCAGGACAGCCCATTTCCAGGCCTGCGGATCCATTAATTGTATTACATTCTGTCACTTGCCTATCCGCCGTCTTCTGTCCAGTTAGATGCGAGCTTGAGCATAATATGTACTTAGCTCAGCAAATAATGTCCGGACAATGAACATTTTAGGTTCATATTTCTAGCGGCCCGACCAGCCGTGGCCGCTCCTATATCCTTGCCAAGCAAGCCCTTAGTGAAAAAGCTCTCCGTCTGGCACGCATCCTGATAAGGGTACTGTCACAACCGCTCCACCCATGAACTCCACCGACCCGCAGCCCCCTTCCGGCTCCAGCCAGCCCCAACCCTCCACCAGGGCCGCGACTCCGACCCCTGGCCCCATTTTCAGCACCCCCGGCCGTCTGGCTGGCATCGCCGTCCTCCTCGCCACCCTCGGCGCCCTCATCTGGCTCCTCACCACCGACTATTTGACGGAAATGACCAAACCCCTCGTCGAATTCGGCCTCATCATCATGTGCGCCGGCATCGTGGCCCTCGGAGCGGGATTCTTTAAGCGGGGCAAATAAGGCAGCTAATTCAGCTTATGGATTCGATCGTTGGATTTAATGAAACGCTACCTCTTCATCGTTTTTCGGACCTTGGCGGTGATAGCTGGCGCCATCGGCGTCTTCGTTTGGTTCGCGATTGCCTCATTTCCCGATTTAAGTGATGGCTCTGGCGCAAAATCAAAGACGTTGGACACGGTCATAATCTTAATGAACATGAGTTATAACGGCGCCTTGATTGGCGGCTGTTTTTCAAGATCGAAGCGAGCGCTGGCCTTATGGTTCCGCTATGCTCAAGGCATCGTGCTAGTACAGATTTTTGGAGTTTTAATTTTCGGCGGCAATTCCCGCCTTTTGTTGCTGCTGATTTACAGCGGTATATTCGTTGTTCCTACATTACTCTGGTTCGCTTTGCTCGGCACTTCTCCAGCAAAATTAACGAAGGATGAAAACCGAGGTATGTCCTTTTCTAAAAAGCTGGCAGATAAAGGGTCCGAGAGTACCGGCGCAATTACTGACGGCGAAATTTAGACCTCATGTCGGATCCGTATTCTTAGGTCTCGTTCCCTCCCCCAACTCCCGCAAAAATTTCCACGTAAAAATACCGGTTTGGTGGCCGTCGCTGAAGATGAAGGCGATGCCGTAGTTCCCAACGGGTTTCCAGCCGGTGACAGTCACGCCGGCAAATTCCTTGGGGCCGTCGCCGCCGTATTGCTGGCCGAAGATGTCGCGCTCGCCAATGTTTTCCGCGCTGGGGGAACGGGTGCGGAGAAATTCGCCGCTAAAATAGTCCTCCACGCCGTCAGGCCAAAGGACGGCGACCTCGGTGCCGATGAGCTGCAGATCGCGGGGCGGAGGAATCATGGGGGGAGAAAGAGTTTTTGTTTTTAGACGGAATTAACAGAATTGGGAGAATTTTCGGAAAAGAAAATGGAGCGGGTGGAATTACTGACCGAGTTGCAAGGTATCCAGCATGAGGCGGCGGGCTGAGGGCAGCCCGCCCTACCTTAAGAAGACGATCAAGGGTGGTGATTGAGGAAGAAAATTAAAGGCCTTGATTGAGGTAGGGCGCGCTGCCCTCAGCGCGCCGTTGTAATAAGGATGAGGTCCTAGACGCAAAATCCCGAAGAGTTCTCTAATTCTATTAATTCGATTAATTCTGTCAAAAGCCTCTTTTCCGGCGAACTTCGCGCGGCCCTGGGTGTCTATCACAAAGCAGAATCCAGTCGAAACCATGGATTTCACGGACGACACGGATAGATGCCGGCTTAAAGGCTATGACCCGTCCGCCTTGCGACCGAACCGTCCTGCAACGCGATCGAGCGGGAGCTTCCACCCAAGTCCACCCCAGGCACCACCCGCCATTTTTCCTGCATCTGTGACTGCGGCGAAATCCGTATAATTCTTAGACCACCGCGAGTCGCCTGGCCACTGAGCACCGATTTGCGTTTTTGTCGTTTCGCTATTTCATTTATCCTTCAGCGATTAGCGTATAGCATTTGTTCCCTCTCCTTTATTCTTCCGCCTTCCCTTCCCATGCCCCTCACCCCTTTCTCCTCGCCCGTGACCCCGCCCGCCTCCCGCCGCCGCGTCTGGCTGTGGCTGCTGCCGCTAGCGGGTTTTGCCGCTCTTTTCGCCATGGCCCAAACTTCCCCCACCACTCCGAAACCCGCCGCAGACGCCAAGCCCGCGGCCGATCCGAAATCCACGCCCGCCGCCAAACCGACAACCGACCCCACCTGGGCGACCGCGACCTTTGGCGCGGGCTGCTTCTGGTGCACGCAAGCGGTGCTGCAACGGGTCGAGGGCATCAAGGAAGTCACCTGCGGCTACATGGGCGGCACGGTGAAGAACCCGACCTACGAGGAAGTCTGCACGGGCGCGACCGGCCACGCCGAAGTCGTCCAGGTGAAATTCGACCCCGCCGTGATTTCGTATGATCATTTGCTCGAGTGGTTCTGGAAGTTGCACGACCCGACGACCAAGAACCAGCAGGGCAACGATGTGGGCACGCAATACCGCTCGGTGATTTTCTACTACGACGACGCGCAGAAAGCCGCCGCCGAAAAATCCATGGCCGCCGCGCAAATCCGCTTCATCCGGCCCATCGTCACCGAAATTGTGAAGGCCGGGGATTTCTGGCCGGCGGAGGATTACCATCAGGATTACTTCAACAAGCACCCGACGGCAGGCTACTGCTCGTATATCATCGCGCCGAAACTGGATCACCTGAACATGGACCTCTCGACCAGCGCGCCGAAGAAGGTGAAGTAGGAGGGTGCGCAAGCCTCTGCGCAAAGCGGCGCTTTATGGAGCCAGGGAAAAGTAATGTCGGGCTCGAAATTCCTGAAAAGGGCCGCCGCAAGCGGCACCCCTACGCCTGAAAATGCTGTGCGCGGTAGGGGCGTCGCTTGCGACGGCCCTCGGACATTAATTATGCAGGAATCAATAGCCCGCGCATGAGATTCGAGGGCTGGCGTCGCGTTGCGCCGAATCGCCCCATCCCGCGCTCAATGCAGACACGGTCCTTTCTTCATCTTCCTTTTTATGCCTCTTGTGCTTTTTGTGGTGAATAAAATCGGGTCCTGAAACGAGAAGAAAAAGTTTAACCACAAAAAGCACAAGAGGCATAAACCCAGGGCCTGAGCCAACCCAAAGCCCCGGCCCGAAACCCCAAAGTCCGACCCCGCGACGACGGCATGCTCCTCGTCTTTGACGAAACCCCGCCGCCCGACGACGAACCCGTCTTCTGGACCGACTGAGGCCCCAATTTCAGTCCGGCGGAGCCTTGCCCTGTGCCGTGAAAAAGCATTGTTTCGCAACCGGATAATCCCTACATTTTGGGCTGTGCAGTCCCTGAGTTATACCGGGGCGAATTTTTCTTTATCAATCAGCATTCAGCAATCAACATTCCGCATTTCCGCCACACTCCCCCTTAACCGCCACCCCTTGTATTCCCCTCCCCAAAAAAGCAACTTCCTATCAGTAACGGACTCAGTCTGCCTTGGCAGCGGCGACGTAGGTTTTTAGCAAAAATGTAAGCTGGCCAGAGGTTTCGCGAAGTATTTTCCGGGGCATTTCATAATTCCCATCCATCAAATGAGTCCTTTGACTACCGCAAAACGTAGTTGAATGATTTTTACAATGATACCGGAACTCATTGAAGTTTTTTCTGCTCAACGGATCGTATCCATGATTTTTCGAAGTCAATGGGTACGGGCGGTGGCTATCATGGCTATCTCCGGCTTTTTAATCCTCCAATATCTTTCCATTTTGCATTGCGACGGCAAGATAGCAGAACTGGCGGAACAGAACCGGCGGTTGCAGTCAGAACTAGCAGCGCGCAAAACAGTTTCGGAGCCCAGGGGGTTTAGGTCTCATGTGCTTACCCCTTCACCTGAGAGTCCACATAGCCTTCAAATTGAAGTGCCAGTGGATGTGCTAAACGGTTTTCCCCTGTCATTGTTCGGCCTGCAAGGTGACCTGCTTCCGGAGACTTACACCAAACTCGGCATTACCGAAGCACAGGCCACGCAGATGCAGGTAATCCTCAATGACGAGATTGGTCGCCTGCAGGAGTTAACGCGCGGAGCTGTTCGCCCTGTGGCGCAGGAGGAATTGGATGCGCAACAGGACTCCGGCGTGTTAAATTTTCTCCGGCGAAATCCCGGAGGGCAATCTATATATCGGGTTTCGCCGCTGAATTTACCCGAACGGGAGGAGGCTTTAGCCAAACTGAGCGAGGCCCTCGCCACGGTGATCAGTCCTGCGCAGGTGGCATTGGTGCTGAATCGCATCAAGTATTCGCCAAAGTTTTGGCTGCTGGCGGGGGCGGGACTTACGGTGGCTTTTGCAGATTCGATGACCCGCCCCGGCACCCGTTCCGGCGCTGCTCCCGCGCCCATTTCAGCAATATTTATCGCTTACTCGCCGAATGATCAGCATTTGTCGAGCAGTTCCAGCTACCGAAGTCGAGATGTGGTGCCACCGGAGCTGCAATATCTTTTTCAGGCTTTGGATGCCTCTGCTGCGCCAGCAAAGGCGCCTTGATATTACGCCGATGACCACCACCAAAAGATGGCTCCGTGACGGGTTGATATTCGCGGGCGCAATGCTTTTTGCATGGTGGGAGCATAGTCGGCTCACTGCCAAACAAGGCGAGCTCGAAAGGCTATTGCAGCAACATGAGTCTTTGTTGGCGAAGGTATCCGCTGCTTCGGCGCAGCAACCTTTACCTTCATCCGCGTTTCTAGCTTCGACTGAGCAGAGCCTTTACCTTCCCTTGGAGCTAAAGACTATTTCAGACCTCAAGTTTGACGCCATCGGCCAGAATGGCAAGCTCACTCCGTCCGCCATCGCCCTGCTCGGGATGTCTTCCTTAGAAGCCACGCGGGTGCAAGACCTCTTCGATCAATGGACTTCACGTATGCGTGAATATGGCCGGGAAAATCTGCATGAAATCGATCCCCAGCAAATAGATGATGTCACGGTCGGAAATTTTCTTCGCACGCATCCTGGCCAGCAGACGGTTTACCAAATACCGCCCCTGAGTGAAGCTGATCAGCGGGAACTTTTGCAGACGCTGGGTGATAATCTCGTAGCGGCCCTGGGCCAGGATCGAGCGGAAATTTTACAACAACACTTTAGGGATGTTAAGTTCTTGTGGTTTGCCTATGGGGGCAAGGCCACCATCGCTTTCAGTGCCAATACGGGCAGAGGGCGAAACACCCTTCCCACCAATTTTATGCTCTGGGTGCAGCGCGCTGATTATCCAGCGATTTATGAAGCAGATGCGTATCGCAATGGGGTGCCAAACATTTTGAAAGACATTTTCAATGAAAAAAAATAGTGATTCGTTGCGAGATAGTCCCGATTGCATCGGTGGCCATCGATTCACATCCCTTGTTCGGGACGGATATCAAACCTGCCTTCTCGGAGGTGGTGTGGCGCACCCCTGTGCAGGGGTTGACTCCCTCTTCATTGAGTTGGCTTGCTTAGGCTCTGAGGTCTCGCTGGGCGCATCTTTCATCGCCAGTCAGTCATACTTCTATCACGGCGTTGACTGGGTCGGGTTCCCAATACCTCGATAACGTAGTCACCGCTGGTGCAGCTCTCGCGGTCGGTAGTAGTTCCGTGGGCGCGTCGGCGCGCGGGTAGGCCGGAGCCCAAAAACAGTGAAGCCCCGGAAGTCTTACGACCTCCGGGGCCCCAAAAGTGGGAGTGGGCGCTCGCCACGCGCTCTTTCCCGTTCACCGGACCTTAGGCGCACCACCAAACGGTGGGCGGCCGGTTCCCCGACGCCAGTCCCCGCGGCAACGCGGAGGTTTCGGTCTCTTGGCAGGACCGCCGCCAGGATTGCTCCCGACGATTATTGGGTGAGGCCTTTCAGCGCGGTTCGCGAGATTCCTGCCGGAATCCACACGCCGCACAAGGAGATGAGACCGCTGCAACCCGGCCTCGTCACCGTAAGTCCATCAAGACGGCCCCCGGGAACTTCCCCCGGAGCGTTGGCTTGGTGGTACGAGTCTTGCCTCTTATCCCTCAGCCGACTTTTGCTGGTGCAGGCCGCCGACGCGCTTTTGCGCGCCCACGGCTCGAATAAGGCCGGGCGGCTCCCGCTTCTGGAGCCGTCGCGCCTCCCGTCCGGCACGGAAGTTTTCGTACAGTGCTCGTGAGAGCAAAGCCTTCCCGCGAGGTGCCCTCGCGCCTCCGTGTCCGACGGACTGGTATGCATGGTAGTCAACTTCGACCCAGACCTTGGGGTCACCATGTGCTGCCACGGCGGCAAAATAGCCGCGGCGATCACTCGGTTCGGCGCCACTTTTGCTTGTGAGCCTAACCTCACACTCCCTCTTGTCGCAATACCACCCGTGGATGCGACTCCACGAGCCGGGAGTGGTGAAACATGCCTGGCGCGCCAACTCCACCCGAGGGTGGCGGCCATCACCAGGGGCCCGAGCTACCAGTTAGCCCGAGCCTTTCCCCGGTTACCCGGGATTATCCCAGAGCGCTTCCGGTGGCCGCCTGCCCCTCGCAGGGCCGCGACCACTTTTCCCGCTCCGTTCTTTCAAAGAACCGTGCGATGAGTATCGCAGAATTCTTCTTTTTGCGCAAGGGGGTGACGCAAAATAGTTTTGACTGTCAACAAGTTGTGAAAATAAAGAAGGTGAATAAGCGGCCCTTGGTGAATAACTCCGCAAGGCCGCGAAAATCAATCATTTCCGCAACGAAAAAACGTGAATAACCTAGGCCGGACACCGTTTGCTCCCGGTGGATAACTTCGCGGTGAATAACGTGTGAAGAAGTTTTTGTGCGAAAAAGCAGGAATTTCGGGCGAAAACAGTGGCGAGACGCGGGAAAAGCCGGGGAGGCAGTTAATCCGGCGAACGTCTTTGACTGTCATTTATTATCACTTTTTCTCTTTATACATTTCCATAATTCCTCGCGCCCTCGCGCACCCCCTTCCTTTCCGGCTTACATAAATATTTCGACATGGCCCGGGCGCGCGGTAAACTGGGCGGGCAATTTGAACGCTGCCGTTCGGTTGCACCCCACCCCATGCCGCGATTTTCCCGGCGCCAGTTTTTGCAAACCGCGGGCCTCGCCGCCGGCGCCGCGTTGTCGCCGCGTTCATGGGGGCAGGTCACGGGCGCGAACAGCGACATCCGGCTGGCGTTCGTGGGTTTCAATTCACGCGGCGCCGCGCTCATCACCGATTTCAGCAAAGTGCCCGGCACGCGGGTCGCGGCGTTGTGCGATGTGGACTCCGCGGTGCTCGAGCCCATGGCGAAAAAAATCCGCGCCACCGGCCGCGATGTGCGGACCGCGACCGACTTGCGCGACTTGCTCAAGGCCGATGACATCGACGCCGTCGTCATCGCCACGCCGAATCATTTGCACACGATGCAGGCCGTCTGGGCCTGCCAGGCGGGCAAGGATGTTTATCTCGAAAAACCCGTTTCGCACAATCTGTGGGAAGGCCGGAAAATCGTCGAGGCCGCCGACAAATACAAGCGCATGGTGCAGGTCGGTTCGCAGTGCCGCTCGAGTGACAGCCTCGCCGAAGCGGTGGCCTGGGTAAAGGCGGGCAATTTGGGCAAGATCACGGCCGCGCGCGGGCTGTGTTATAAACGCCGCGACACCATCGGCCAGACCACGGGCCCGCAACCCGTGCCGACTACCGTGAATTATGATCTCTGGCTCGGCCCGGCGGCTAATGCGCAGCCGCGCCGCACGAAATTTCATTACGACTGGCATTGGTTTTGGGAGTACGGCAATGGCGACCTCGGCAATCAAGGCGTTCATCAAGTGGACATCGCTCGCTGGTTCCTCGGTGAAAAAACGCTCGCCCCGCGCGTGCTCACCGCCGGCGGGCGCCTCGGCTACAAGGACGATGCTGAAACGCCGAACACATTTATCGTCATGCAAGATTACGCCGCCGCGCCGCTGCTGTTTGAAGTGCGCGGCCTGCCGGTGAAAACGGGCGACCGCGCGATGGACAGCTTCCACCCCGCGAATCTCCCCGCCAACGTGGGCGCGAGCATCGGGGTCATCGTCCATTGCGAAGGCGGCACCGTCGTCGTGCCCGATTACGTTTCCGCGCACGCGTACGACAAGGACGGCAAATTGCTGAAGGATTTTGTCGGATCGTCGAGCCATGCGGGAAATTTCATCACCGCCGTGCGCAGCCGCAAAACGAGCGATTTGAACGCGCCGATTCTGGAAGGCCACCTCTCGTCCGGGCTCGCGCACACCGCCAATATTTCACACCGCTTGGGGAAAGGCGCAGCACCGGAGGCCATCCGCGAACAGATTAAGGGCAACGCGGCCTTCGGTGAAATGTATGACCGCATGGCCGAGCACCTCGCCGCCAACGGCATCGATTTCGCGCAGACGCCAGTGACGCTCGGGATGCCCCTGATGCTAGACCCGGTGAAGGAACGTTTCGTCAACCACGACGCCGCGAATGCGCTGGTGAAGCCCCTGTATCGCGCGCCATATGTGGTGCCGGAGGTGGTGTAGGCATTGGTTGTCTGCGCATGAACGAATCACCACCCGAGGCCGTCTCACGCGATCTACCGGAGATTCCGCCGGAGTTGCGGGCGTGGCCGCGACGCGTTAAACTCAAGCCGCTTTCGTCCAGCATGGGCTTATGGGTGCTGCGTCTGTTCATCCTGCCGCACTCGCTGATCGGGATTACGATGGCAGGGGCGGCCATCGGGTATCCAATTTGGGTGCTGGCCGGAACCAATCATGCGGCGAAAGTGACCGCGACGCGTTACTATACCTCGTCGAGCAAAGGGCACACCACGCAACATTATGAGATCACTTATGCCTACGCGCTCGACGGCGTAACGCGGCAAAAGAGCGCGGACGTGTCCGCCGCCGTCTTCAACCGCGTGGGAGGCGTGGGAGGAATCGTGAAGCCTGCCAAGAAGGTTGAAGCCCCGGCATACGGGACGGTCAATGTACGCGGGCTGGGCTGGCCGCCGCTCTACTACGACGCCGTGGTCGAGCCGGGCACATCCCTTTGGGCACCGTGGGGATTTATCCTGCTATTTGCGGCGTTTTGGAACGGAATTCTGAGCCTCTTCTGGTGGCTCGCCTACGTCAATCCGTGGCGAATCCGTCGCTTGTACCGAACGGGGAGGGTTGGTTACGGCATAATCACCGGCAAACATTGTCGCATTGGCAGCAAAGGCGTTCGGCACAATTACCTCACTTATGAATTTCAAACTGCAGAGGGCCTCGCTGACCGCGGCGAAATGCTGGTCGCCAACCGTGCTGAATATGAGGCCGCCGCCGTGGACGAAGGCGTCCTCGTCCTCCATCCCACTGGAAAAACCAAACCGTCGGTGCTGTACAAATACGGCCTTTACCGTTGCGTTTAAATGTCATCCCGACGGCAATAACTGCACCCTGCGGCTTTTCAACTAACCACTAGAACACCTCGCACTAAAACACTTCCCCTTTCCTACTTCGCCACTTCATTAAACCGCGATTCACGGATGACGGTGACTTTGATGGTGCCGGGGAAGGAGGAGGTGTCTTCGATTTTTTTGCGGAGGTCGCGCGCGAGCTGGCGGGCTTCGAGGTCGGTGAGTTTTTCCGGCGAGACCATGACGCGCACTTCGCGGCCGGCCTGCACGGCATAGGCTTCGACGACGCCAGGGAACGAGCGGGCCAAATCCTCCAGCGAACGCACGCGCTGCAAATAGCCCTCGATGGATTCCGAGCGCGCGCCGGGGCGGGCGGCGGAGACGGCATCGGCAATCATCAGCAGCGGCGCGTAAATGCTTTCCTCAGGCACTTCCTGGTGGTGCGCGGCGACGGCATTGACGACTTTGGCATCCTCGCCGTAAGTGCGCAGCAGGTTCGCCGCCGCGACCGCGTGGCTGCCCTCGATGTCGCGGTCCATGGCCTTGCCCAAATCATGAAAGAGCCCGGCGCGCTTGGCGGGCTCAGGGTCGAGGCCAAGCTCGGCGGCGAGCATCGCGCAGATCGACGCGACTTCGACAGAGTGTTCGAGCGTGTTCTGATTGTTGGAGAGGCGAAAATGCAATTTGCCGAGGTACGAAAGCACTTCCGGGTGCACGCGCTGCAAATGCAGGCGCAGCACGGCTTTCTCGCCGAGCATGGCGACATTTTCGCGGATTTCCTCCTCGGCCTTCTTGACCGTCTCCTCGATGCTGGCGGGGTGGATGCGCCCGTCGGCGACCAGGCGTTCGAGGGCGAGGCGCGCGACCTCGCGGCGCACGGGATCGAAACTCGAAACAAGCACGGCGTCCGGCGTTTCATCAATCATCAGCGTGACGCCCGTGGCAGACTCGAAGGCCTTGATGTTGCGGCCCTCGCGGCCGATGATGCGGCCCTTCATTTCCTCGCCGGGAATCCGCACCAGCGTCGCGCCGATTTCGGCGGGCACGGTGGATGTCAGACGCTGGAGCGCGTCGATGAGAATGCGGCGGCCCTCGTCCTTGAGCTCGGCGTCGCCGCGGGCCAGCAATTCGTTGCGTTCCTGGCGCAACTCGCGCTCACATTCCTTGCGGACCTCCTCGCGCAACGAGGCGCGCAATTCCTCCTCGTTCAACGTGGAAAGCTGGCGCAAGCGGGTGCGGTAGAGCTGGGATTGCTGTTCGAGCTGGTCGCGCAACGCCTCGATTTCGCCGCGGCGGCTGTTGAAAAAGGATTCCTGCTTGGCCAGTTCGTCGGCGCGGGTTTCAAGGCGGGCGCGGGTTTCGGCGAGTTCCGTTTCGGCGCGCTGGCGTTCGGCGGTCAGACGTTGCTGCTCGTCCAGGAAGGCGGCGCGGGTCTTGGTGATTTCCTGCTCGGCCTGCGAGCGGATGTCCCAGGCGAGCAATTCCCCCTCTTTGCGGGCCAGGTTGAGGACGTTCTCGCGCTTTTCCCGCAGCAGGCGCATCCACCAGCGCGTGAATAAAAACGCGAAGAGCAGGGCGACCATCACCCCTTCGAAAAAATATGGCAACGATGACCGGAACTCACCCATGGGAGACCTTGGCGGCGGCGGGACCGGGGTGAGCCCACGCGCGCAACGATTGGTAAAACGGATTACATTGAAGACGTTGCTTCCTGCTGGCAAGACTGAAACGGCCCGCCGCGTTCACGGCTCAAAGCTGGGCACGGCGTCCACGGCTGCATCCGGTTGGTGAGGTCAGCCGGCTCATCCAGCAACTTCGGGCTCGACTCTGGGGTTGCGCCGCCACCCTTTCGCATTTTGCATTTAGCCCTTATCCTTTAGTTCTTTCCTTCATGCCTTACCGCGGACGCCTCGCCCCCACGCCCACCGGGCGGCTGCATCGGGGCCATGCGCGCACGTTCTGGTTGGCGGGTGCGCGGGCGAAAGCGGCCGGGCCGGACGCACGTATGGTCCTGCGCATGGAGGATCTGGATTTTGCGCGCTGCCATCCGGATTCCGGGCCCGCGATTTTCGCCGACCTCTGCTGGCTCGGCCTGCGCTGGGACGAGGGCCCGGACGTTGGCGGTCCACACGCGCCGTATGCGCAGAGCCAGCGGCGGGAAATTTATCTCGAAATGTGGCGGCGTTTGCAGGCCGGCGGTTTTCTCTATCCCTGCACCCGTTCGCGCGCGGATGTCCGCCGCGCGGCCCAGGCTCCGCACGCCGACGAGGAAGATGCCGAGCCGATCTATCCGGCCGCGTGGCGGCCCCCGCCAGACGCGGGCCGCGAGGCGAAAACCCCGGCAGATTTGGCCGCGCACTGGCGCTTTCGCGTGCCCGACGGCGAAACGATTTCTTTTCACGACGTGATTCATGGCCCGCAAAAGTTCACGGCGGGCAAAGATTTCGGGGATTTCATCGTATGGCGGCGCGACGACGTGCCGGCGTACGAACTCGCCGTGGTGGCGGATGACCATGAAATGCAAATCAACGAAGTCGTCCGCGGGGCGGATTTGCTCAAGAGCACGGCCCGACAACTACTGCTTTATCGCGCGCTCGGCTGGACGCCACCGGCTTGGTGCCATGCGCCGCTGGTGTGCGATGAAAACGGCCACCGCCTGGCCAAACGCCACGATGCAATCGGAATTGAAACACTGCGTGCCCAAGGCGTGGATCCGCAAACGTGGTTCGCCGCTTGGGAAAAAGAATTCGCGGCGATTTTACGTCCGCTGAATTCAGCTTAAGAAGGAGCGCGAAATTTACGGGGTGGCAGAGTTCGAGGGCGTGGTCGGCGGCGATGCACGGACCACGCCCTTGCCACCCGCCATCATCGTGTTGCCAACAATAATAATGGCGCCGCCGGTTCGCTTGGCCTCATCGAGAACCTGCTGGGTATCGCTCAAACTTGCCGCCGCCATGGCCTGGAATGCGCTCTTTGGCAAAGTGGCCAGCCAGGCGGCCGCACCGGGTCCATCCCGCATGGTCCAACTTCTCATAAAATCGTTTACCATTGCGAAAGATCTTCCACTTTCAAACTCACTGCTCGGCAGAGACGCCAAGGCATTACCCGCCGCCACGGGATCCGTCGAACCCCAAGTCAGCGCGATGGAAGTGAGTCCGCTGACATAATGGTCGGAGACGAAGTACTTCAGGCCAATCACCCAAGCCTCCACCGGGTCCGTTTTTGCCATCGCGATGAGAACAGCCATGATGGCATGTTGCCGGCCGGCCCCCTCTTTCGACAAGGAATCCGCCCACGCAAGTGCCGCGGGTATATCGGTTTGAGCCCAAGTTTGAGCCACGCGCCTATCCAATTGGGCAGCCACCGCATCTGCGGGCATTTGCTGGACAAAATCCGCGGCCATGGCCGGCTGTGATTCGGCCGCAGCGCCAGCGGCCAGCACCATCAGGCCGAGCCGGTCGGACGCCGAGATATCCCCGGGCAGGTCTTGCGCCCAAACCATGGTCCCTACCGGGTCTTGCCAGGCCAAAGAGTTCACGAGGTCGATCACGGCTTGCTTAAGCGGGAGGAAAATCTGAATGGGTGTGACCGGCTGGGTCTCGGGAGAACGGGACCAGTAACCTCCCCCGGACTGGACCGAGTAACCCGGTGGAAACTGGGCGATTAAATCCCGCAGCTTCTTGGTGGCTTCCGTAAAATTCGCGAATGAAACGATGGTGCTTTGCGGCGGAAGGATGTCCATAGCAACCGGCCCATCTTTGAGGATGGATGCGGGCCGACTTGCCGTCGATGCAGGCGCGACGGGCTTCGCGTCTTCTTGCAGGAAAAACCGCCATACACCTGCCACCCCGAGTATAAGCAACAGAGTCAACCCGACTTGAAGGGCCAGGCGGGCGCGCTGAGGACTGGGATGGGGACGTTGCTTCATACTTGATTTTCTCATTCACTCTTAGGCCGGCGCAGCGACGTCAGCAACCCCTAATTGCACTCTGTATTTACTCGCCTATAGCCACAGCCTCGACCTCTTTCGCTCCGGCCTCGTACCGCGCGCACCACGCGTGCGCCCAGGGCGAAAAATCACCGGCCTCCAGATGCGTCCGCGCCTGCGTCATCAAGTCCAGGTAAAATTGCAGGTTGTGCAGGGTGAGCAGGGTGCAGCCGAGGATTTCGTTGCACATGGTGAGGTGACGCAGGTAGGCGCGGGAAAAATTCCGGCAGGTGTAATTGTCCTGGCCCTCGACGAGCGGGCGGGCGTCGTGCGCGAAGCGGGCATTCTTCAGATTAATGGGGCCGTCGGGCGTCATCGCGCAACCGTGGCGCGCGAGGCGCGTGGGCAGCACGCAGTCAAACATGTCCGCGCCGAGGCCAATCATGCGCAACAATTGCGGAGGCGTGCCGACGCCCATCACGTAGCGCGGGCGGTCCGCCGGCAAATGCGGCAGCGTCATCGCCACCGCCGCGAGCATTTCGGGTTCGGGCTCGCCGACGCTGACGCCTCCGATGGCATAGCCGGGAAAATCCAGCGCGACCAGTGCCTCGGCGCACTCCTTGCGCAAATCCTCGTGCGAGCCGCCTTGCACAATCGCAAACAAATGGCGGCCCTGCGCGGGCTGGCCAAGAACGCCCCAGGCCTCGCGACAGTCCTTAGCCCAGCGCAGGGTGTGGGCGACGGCCGCCCGCACCGCTTCGGGCTCGGCGGGCCACGGCGGGCATACGTCCAGCACCATGGCGATATCGGAGCCCAGCGCGGCTTGAATTTCCATGCACTCCTTGGGCCCGAGAAAAATTTCCGCGCCGTCGAGGTGCGAGCGAAACGTCACGCCACTCTCGGAAATTTTGCGCAATTTCGTCAGGCTAAAAACCTGGAAGCCACCGCTGTCGGTGAGGATGGGGCCGTCCCAACCCATGAATTTATGCAGGCCGCCGAGTTCGCGAATCAAGGCCGGGCCGGGCCGCAGATTCAGATGATACGTGTTGCCGAGGATGATTTGCGCGCCGGTTTCGCGCAACTGCGCAGGCGTCATGGCCTTGACCGTGCCCTGGGTGCCGACGGGCATGAAGGCCGGCGTCTCCACGATTCCGTGGGCGGTGCGCAGCCGGGCGCGCCGCGCGGAACTGGCCGGATCGCGGGACAAGACCTCGAAATGAACAGGCAGGGACATGGGCAAGGAGCTTAGACAGAATTAATAAAATTTACAGGATTTCCATCAGCTCCGGGCGAATGCTCCAAATTTTGTTCATTCTGTCCAAAGCTCTTTTGGAACGGTTTTGAGGAACAAGCCGAGAAATTAAATAATTCCGTCGATTCGACTACGGTGTCGGTGGTCAAATTCACCAGCCGGTGTTCCGGCAACTGCGTGCGAAACCAAGTGCGCTGCTTTTTAACGAGTTGCAGCGTGTGAAGGGAAATTTCCTCAGCGAGCGTGGACTGTGGACTGGTCGCGCCAGCATCGAGCCACGCCAAGGTTTCACGATAACCGATGGCCGATCCGGCGGCGGGATTCGCGCGGAGGGCGTCGGCGAGGGCGCGGGTTTCGCCGATCAAGCCGCGTTCCAACATTTCCGCGGTGCGCGCGCGAATGCGGATTTCCAAGGCCGCGGTGTCGCGTTCGAGACGCACCATTTTCTTTTCGAGCAAATCGAACGGCGTGCCTTTTTGCGCAAAGGCGGCCGCCAGCTCGGGCACGCTTTTCCCACTCGCGAGACAGCGGGCCAGCGCACGCGCCACCCGCCGGGGATTTTGCAAATCCACGGCGCCCGTGCCTGCCGGGCTCGCCGCGCGCAGACGTTCTACGAGCGCGGATAGGCCGCCGCCGGCATCGAGGGCGCGCACTTCGGCTTCAACGGCAGGCGGAATTTCGACGTCGTCCGCCACCGGCGCAAAAAAGCTTTTTAGGTAGAAACCGCTGCCGCCGACGACGAGCACGTTCCGTCCGCGCGCGTGAATTCCGGCGACGGCTTGCACGGCATAGTCACGGTATTCGGCGACGGAATAAGTGCGCGCGGGTTCGCGCAAATCCAACCCGTGGTGGGGCACCCGGGCGCGGGTGGCCGCACTGGGCTTCGCGGTGCCGATATCCATGCCCCGGTAAATCTGGAGGGCGTCGCAGGACAGAATTTCCGCGCCGTGCGCCTCCGCCCACGCGAGCGCGAGCGCGGACTTCCCCACGGCGGTCGGGCCGGTGAGGAGGTGGAGCGTCTTGACTTTTTCAGGCGCTGGCATCCGGACGAAGTTAAGGGAGTTGTCTGCGCCAGGGCGATGCCGAAGACGCGGGCGATCCGTCGGTGACTTTTGTCCGACTTTCGCCATCAGAAATTAACATTCCCAAGGTTGAAGTGCCTGCGGCGGCGCGACAAGCTGAAGACCGGCGCAAAGAGCGCCTACGTGAAAATCGCCCTCGTCACCGAGACCTTTCCGCCCGAAGTCAATGGCGTGGCCATGACCTTGCACCGGCTCGCCGCCGGCCTCGCCGCCGCCGGGCATCAGTTGGAAGTCGTGCGCCCGCGGCAAAAATCCGCCGACCGCGATAAACCGGAAAAGCCGTCCAAAGAATTCCTGGTGCCGGGACTGCCGCTGCCAGGCTATGCCGGGCTGCAATTCGGTTTGCCTGCGTATTTCACCTTGCGCCGGCACTGGGCCGTCAACCGGCCGGAAGTCGTGCACATAGCCACCGAAGGACCGCTGGGCCTTTCGGCATTGTGGGCGGCGCGCGCGCTAGGCGTGACGGCGACCTCCAGTTTTCACACGAACTTTCACGCTTACTCTAAACACTACGGTGTCGGCCTTTTCAAATCGCTCGGGTTTGCGTATCTGCGCTGGTTTCACAACCAGACGGCCTGCACCTTCGTTCCTTCTGCGGACTTGGTGGAAACGCTGACCGCAGCTGGTTTTTGCAACCTGCGGCTGTTGGGCCGCGGGGTGGACACCGTGCTGTTTGCGCCGACGCGGCGGGACGAGGCCCTGCGCGCCGAGTGGGGCGCCGGGCCGGACACGCCCGTGGCGCTGTGCATCGGGCGACTGGCGGCGGAAAAAAAT
Source organism: uncultured Opitutales bacterium (assembly GCA_964562015.1). Taxonomy (GTDB): domain Bacteria; phylum Verrucomicrobiota; class Verrucomicrobiia; order Opitutales; family JABDGR01; genus CAZLRH01. The sequence goes on from CAZLRH010000016.1 coordinate 17,117, forward strand.
CTCCCACTCGTGGTGGAAACGTGGACGGCGTTGCGCGCGCGCCAGCCCGATCTGCGGCTCGTGCTCGTGGGCGACGGTCCGCTGCGCCGCCAGTTGCAAGCCCGTCATCCGGAAATACATTTTGCGGGCGTCCGCCTCGGCGAAAACCTCGCGCGGCACTATGCCTCGGGCGACCTTTTCCTCTTCCCGAGCAGCACGGAAACCTTTGGCAACGTCGTGACGGAGGCACTGGCGAGCGGGCTAATTGCGGTGGCTTACGACTACGCCGCCGGGCGCACCCATATCCGGGAGGGCGAAAACGGCTTTCTCGCGCCGTACAACGCTCCCCGCGGCTTTCAGGCCGCGGCCCTGCGGGCGCTGGAAAGCCGAGACCAGTGGCCGACGTTACGGGCAGCGGCGCGGCAAACCGCTCAGGGTATTTCCTGGGATCCCATCATCGCGCGGTTTGCGGACACGCTCGAGGCGGCCCGGGCCGCCTCCGCCCGCCTTCCTATTTTATTACGAACCAGTTGAATTTGATTTTCTAAAAACCACCTTGCGCCGCCATCATCCATGAAAAAGCCCATCCTGACGTACCGCACCATCATCCTCTCCGACCTGCATTTGGGCACCACGGACTGCAAAGCCGAGGAGGTCACCCACTTTCTCAAGCACACCCGGGCGCCCCGGTTGATTCTCAATGGCGATATCATCGATGCCTGGGCCCTCGGGCGCGGCCTGCGCTGGACCCGCGAACACACGAAGTGCGTGCGCCGCCTGCTCAAAATCGCCCAGCGGCACGACGCCGAAGTCATCTACCTGCGGGGTAACCACGACGATTTCCTGCGTCATTACCTGCCGCTGCAACTCGACCGCCTCCACCTTGTCGAGGACTACTTGCTCGAGACACCGCGCGGCCGGTACCTGGTGCTGCATGGCGACGCGTTTGACGCCGTGACCACGCACGCCCGTTTTCTCGCGGTGCTGGGGGACATCGGCTACCGCGCGCTGCTGCGCCTCAACCGCCTGTACAATCGCTGGCGGGCCTGGCGCGGCCAGGAATATTATTCCATATCCAAGGCCATCAAGGCGCGGGTCAAGCAGGCGGTGAGCCATGTGGGACGGTTTGAGGACCACCTGCGCGCGCTGGCCCGCCAACGCGGGTGCCAGGGCGTCATTTGCGGCCACATCCACACCCCGGAAAACAAGATGCTCGGCGACATTCATTACCTGAATTCGGGCGATTGGGTGGAGTCGCTCACCGCGCTGGTCGAGCACGAGGACGGTCGGTTCGAGGTATTAACCTACACGGAATTTTGCGCCCGGCTCGCGGCGGCGGCGGGGCTGAACGAGGATGAGACGCCCCATCCCAAGTTTCCCGAACCGGTAACCTGGCTGACCGAGGAAGAACTGACTGCCCAAGCGTGAAAAGAGGCCAAACGGCGGGAGTCGAATACGCCGGAAATAACTCGCCAGGCTAAACGCTCCAAGTTAAGGCAAAAGGCCGGATTCCGTTCCTTATTGCCCCGGTCATGCAATTCCTCCCTGCCCCTCCGTCCTTTCGTCTCTTATTAATTACTGCCGCGGTGGCGGCAACTTTCGCCCGTTCGCTGTTGGCGCAGCCGACCGCGGAAACGCCGACGGCCAGTTTGCCGTTGGTGTCCGGCCAGGCGCTGCGGCCGCCGCCGGTGATCAAGTCGAAGAATGGCGTCCTCCAATACACCATGGTGGCGGGCACCGGGAACGTCACCATCGCGGGGCGAACGGTCACGGGCACGCTCAATTTCAACGGCCAGTATCCGGGCCCGACGCTCGCGGTGAACCCGGGCGACACGATGAATTTAACCATCGTCAACGGCCTCAACGAGGACACGAATCTGCACACCCACGGCTTTCACGTTTCGCCGGCCGGCATCTCGGACAATGTTTTGCGGACGATGAAGCCGGGCTCCGTTTCCAATGTCTCCATCACCCTGCCGCCCAACCACCCGGCCGGCCTGTTCTGGTATCATCCGCACATGCACGGATTGGTGGACGAACAGATTTATTTCGGCATGACCGGCGCCATTCTGGTCGGCAATCCGCTCAGCCCCTTCCCGTCGTTGCGCCACGTCAAGCAAGACGTGATGGATTTGCAAGGCATCGTGCTTTCCGCCGACGGCTCCACGATTCTGCCCGAATCCAGTCATCCCGCGGACCAAACCATCCTCGTCAACGGCCAGTACCTGCCGACGGTCACGATGCATCCGAACGAAGTCCGGCTCTGGCGGTTGGCGAACATCAGTAACGACCACTTTTTTCGCCTCCGCCTCCCGGGCCTGAAATTCAAAATCGTCGCCCTCGATGGCAACACCTGCGACCAACTGGTGACGGCGGACGAAGTTCTCCTCGCGCCGGCCCAGCGGGCGGATGTGCTGGTCATCGCCGCCAAACCCGGCCGCTACACGCTTGAGCAGGCTTATTTCGACCAGGGTTTTCTTAAATTTCCTCCGGCGCCGGTGCTGACGTTGCGCGTGGCCGGCCCGCCGGTGGCCCCCATTCAATTGCCGGCGAAGCTGATCCCCTTCCTCGATTTGCGCAAGTACACCAACGTGGAGCGCCAGAGCATCGTGTTCAGCGAGAGCGCCAAAGCGCCGGTCTTTTTCATCAATCACCAGGTGTTCGACCCCAGCGTGGTGACGGAGACCGCGCCGCTGAACAAGATTCAGGAATGGAAACTCTTCAATCGCACGACCGAAGACCACCCCTTCCACATCCATACCAACCCCTTCATCGTGACCAAAATGAACGACGAGCCCGTGCCGGTTCACGGCTATCGCGACACCGTCATCATCCCGAAGGGCCAGAATCTCACCATCCGGTTTTTTCCGCGGGATTACCTCGGCAAGGCCGTGTTTCACTGCCACATCACTTTCCACGAGGACCATGGCATGATGGCGATTGTCGAATGGGTCGGCCCGAACGGCCAGCACGACCACACTCCGTGCCCGGATTGCGAAGACGACATGGGCATGGGCGGCATGCACGACATGGTCATGCCATGAGGTGGCGCGGGCGCTACGGCGAGCGGAGGGTTTGGGCGGCGAGCAATTGCTCGAGCACAGCACTCAACTTGGTCACGGAAAATGGCTTTTCCAGAATGTGTTTGATACCGAGTTTGCGCAGTTTTTCCTGGTCGTCCGGGCGCAGATAGCCGGAGACAACCACAATCGGCAGGCCCGGCCGCGCGGCCAACATGTGGCGCGCCAATTCCGGGCCCTCCATCCGCGGCATGGACAAGTCCAAGACCGCGGCATCAAATTTCGCCGGATCGGCGCGGAAGGCGGCGAGCGCCTTTTCGGGAAATTGAAACCCGCAGGCCGCAAATCCGCGGGATTGCAAATTCAGCGTGGTGACCTCGACGATGCCCGGCTCATCATCCACATAGAGCACGCGGCGCCCCTGGCCGCAGGGGGCCTCCGCCAGCACGGGCTTGGGTTGCTCCTCCGGGGCCTCCAGCGCCGGGAAGTACAGGTGAAACACGGTGCCCTTGCCGACTTCGCTGTTCACCGTGATGGCGCCATCGTGGTTTTTCACTATCCCGTGCACCACCGCGAGCCCGAGGCCGGTGCCCTCGCCGAGATTCTTGGTGGTGAAAAAGGGCTCGAAAATCCGCTGAAGCGTGCGGGAATCCATCCCGCAACCGTTGTCGCTAATCACAAGGCGCACATAGCGGCCGGTGCGCAGGCTGGCGGCAAATCCGCCTTGGCTGCCCTCGAAATCAAACGCGCTCACCCGCACTTCCAGTTTTCCGGCGTGCCCGCGCATGGCGTGGGCGGCGTTGGTGCCGAGGTTCATGAGGATTTGATGCAACTGCGTGGCATCGGCCAGAATCGGGGGCAAATCCGGCGCGAATTCGCTCACGATTTCAATCTTGGCCGGCAGCGTGCTGCGGAGGAATTGCAGGGCCTCCTGCACCACGGGCACCACAGCGATGACGCGGCGTTCTGGTTCCTTTTGCCGGCTAAACGTCAGTATCTGGCGGACGACTCCCTGGGCGCGTTCGACGGCCCGCTCGACGGCGACCAGGCTGCGTTGAAGCGGGTGGTCCGTCGGCACCGTCGTGCGGCCGAGCGAGGCGTAACCGGTGATGATGGAAAGGATGTTGTTGAAATCGTGCGCGATGCCGCCGGCGAGCGTGCCGATGCTTTCCATCCGCTGCGTGTGGGCGACCTGGTTCTCGAGGCGCTTGCGCTCGGTCACGTCGGTGTTGATGGCCAGAATGGAGCGGGGCTGGCCGCGGGTGTCGCGCACGAGCGTCCAACTGGTTTCCACGATCACTTCGGTGCCATCCTTGCGGGCCTGCTTCATCTCGCCCGACCAGCCGCCCTTTTCCAGCACCACGGCCAGCGCCCGGTTGAATTGCGCCGGGTCGCGGTAAATCAGGCCCGCGGCATTCTGGCCCAGAACCTCCGCCGCGCTCCACCCATAGATGCGCGCGGCGCTCGGGTTCCAATATTCGACGCGGTGCAAAAGGTCCTGCACCATGATGGCGTCGCGGGCCATGTCGAGCAGGGCCGCCTGGCTGCGGATGCGTTCCTCGGCCTGTTTCAGCTCGGTGATGTCCTCGACCGTGCCTTCGTAGTACAGGACGGTGCCGGATTCATCGCGCACGGCGCGGGCGTTTTCCGAGATCCAGATGATTTTTCCGTCCTTGCGAAAAATGGCGGACTCAAATTTGTACACGACGCCTTTTTCCGCGAGCACCTGGATGAAATCGTTGCGGCGTTCGGGATTCACGTACAGCTGGCTGGCGATGCTCTTGACCGCGATCATCAGTTCCTCCGGCGAATCGTAGCCGTAAATCCGCGCGAGCATGGGATTGGCGGAGAGGTACTGCCCGTCGGGCGTGGTCTGAAAAATTCCCTCGGTGGCGTTTTCAAAAATGCTTTGGTATTTGAACACGGCTTCGCGGAGGGATTCCTCGGCCTCCCCGCGCTTGGTGATGTCCGTGTAAATGAGCATGGCGCCCAGTTTCGGCACGCCTTGGAAGGGGCTGGCGCGCAGGCGGAACCAGCGTTTGTCCTCCCGCAGGTGGCAGCGGTATTCGTGCACGAACTCCATCCGCTCGCCCGCGAGCACCGTCCGCAACCCGCGCGCGATGATAGCCGCATCCGTGATGCTCTCGCCCCGGACTTGCGCGCAAATATCAAAATAGTTTTCTCCCACGCCGGATTTCGCGCCGAACAAGGGGTTCTCGCCGGCGTACTGCTTCCACGACTCATTGACCTCCAGCACGCGCCCGTGCACGTCGATGACGGCGACCGAGGCCGGCATCGAGTTAAAGATGGCGCGGTGAATCTCGTAATCCAATTCCCGCGCGGCGCGGGCGGCGCTGGCGGCGTCGTCCTCCGGGACAAACAACGGTGCGTCCCGCCAATCCGGCCGCGGCAGTGGCCGGGGCGCCGTTGACATAGGCTGGCGGGCCGCAAAGGCGGGCCCCGCGGCGGCCATCTCGCCGCGCGGCTCGACAGCCCGTTCAAGCAAGTGGCTGGTCGAAGGTTTCATAGGCGAGGAGGGTGGCGGAGGCGGAAGCTAACTGCGTCGTGTTTAGTTCCGTTTTAGCACCAGCCGTGCCAAGCGTCCGGCCCCGGGCCGCCCCACCCTTTTTCACATTTCCTTTACCAAGTCCTAACTGCCGGTTAGAGCACCAGTTTGCGCTGCACCAGGCGGTTGGCGACCGCGATTAATACCACGGCGTAACCGAGCAGTACCGCCAGATGGCCGAGCGCCGGAACCACGTGAAATTCGTTCCAAAACGCCATTTGCGCGAGGCGCGCACCATGGTAAAGGGGGGAAATGTTGACGAAAACCTGAAACCACCCCGGCGCGGCGTCCACCGGGAAAAAGATGCCGGAAAAGAAATACAGCGGTGAAATGATGAAGGCGTACACGGCCTGGAACTGATTAATGTTCCGCACTGTGCCGCTCGCAATCAGCCCGATGGCCCCGCACGGCAGCGCCACCAAGCCCCCAATGAGCGGCACCACCGGCAACCACGCCACAAAACTAAATAAGCCAAAGCACGCCAGCACCAGACTCACGCCGGCCGTCATCATGGCGCCCTTGAGAAAAACCCACATCAATTCTCCCGCCACCACTTCCCGCGCACCGATGGGCGTCGTCAGCATGGCCTTGAAAATCGCCTCAAAAGTCAGTCGCACATAAAAGCCGTAACTGGTCTCGAAAAACGCGGTGAACATCGCCGAACTCACGGCGACCCCGGGCGCCAAAAACTGCAAATAACTGTGTCCGTGCACCCGCTCCACAAACGGGCCCAAGCCCGCGCCCAGCGCCAGCAGCAGAAAGCCCGGCTCGGTAAACGTCGGCGAAATGTTGGCCCAGAAATCCTTCGAATAGACCAGCCAGTTGCGCCGGACAATTTGCCAGGAAAGATAAAGAAATTCACGCATTTTCGCCGAGCTCCTCTCCGGTGATTTTGAGGAACACGTCCTCGAGGTTGGCCGGGCGCAACTGCTGGGCCTCCACGCCGATTTCGTTTTGCAGGCGCACCAGTTCGTCGAGCGTGGCGGCGCGCGCCAGGAGCGTTTCGCCCCGCGCCGTGACGGCCAACGAGCCCGCCGCCTCGAGCCGCGCGCGCAGGGCGGGCGTCGCGGTAAAAATTCCGACGAAGCCCGGCGCATGCGTGCGAATCAGCGCGCGCGGAGTGTCGTTGGCGACGATGCCGCCATGATTCATCACGACCACGCGGTCGCAGAGAGCTTCGGCCTCGTGCATGTAGTGGGTGCTGACGAGAATGGTTTTCTGGGCACGGCGCAATTCGGCGACTTTGTCCCACAACAAGTGCCGCACGGCCGGGTCGAGGCCGGTGGTGGGCTCGTCGAGGATGAGGCACTCCGGGTCGGCCAGCAACGCGCGCACGAAAGCCAGCCGGCGCTTCATGCCGCCGGAAAGCTCGTGAATCAGCGCATCCTTTTTGTGGTCGAGGTTCATGTACGCGAGCAATTCCGCGACGCGGGCCAGACTCCGCGGTTTCGACAAACCCACGAAACGGGCAAAGAGCATCATGTTCTCCCCTACCGTCAGCGCGTCATCGAGTGCGTTTTCCTGCGGCACCACGCCGACGCGCCGCTTGATGGCCTGTGACTGGGTGCGCGGATCGAGGCCGAAAACTTGCAGTTCGCCGCTCGTGCGCTGCACGAAACCGTAGAGGATGCCAATGAGCGTGGACTTGCCCGCGCCGTTCGGTCCGAGCAGCCCCACGCATTCTCCCTTGGGCACGGACAATGTCACGCCCCGGAGGGCTTCCGCCTCGCCGAACTTCTTTCGCACTTCCTGCGCTGCAATGACCAAAGACACCAAGAATGCCTACCGGCCTCCGGCGCTGAAATCCATGCCAAAATTCCTACGTCTTGCGCACCACGGTTTCGCGGGCCTCGGGGAGTTTGGCCGGGTAGTCCAAAATGTAATGCAGGCCGCGGCTTTCCTTGCGCTGCAAGGCGCATTCGATAATCAGCCCGGCCACCAGCGCGAGGTTGCGCAGCTCGAGCAGGCGCGGCTCGACTTTGAAATTCCAGTAGTACTCCTCGATCTCGCGCGCCAGGATCTCGAGCCGGGCGCGTGCGCGCTGCAGGCGTTTCGTCGTGCGGACGATGCCGACGTAGTCCCACATCACTTGTTTCAACTCGAGCGAATTGTGGGTGAGCACGACGCGCTCGTCCGGGTCCTGCGCATCGCCGTCCACCCACGCGGGCGCGGCAGTGTCGGGCCGCGGGCCGCCCGCGAGGTACGATTCCACCGCCTCGGCTCCGCGGTGGGCCAGCACCACGGCCTCGAGCAGCGAATTGCTCGCGAGGCGGTTCGCCCCATGCAAGCCGGTGCAGGCCACTTCGCCGCAGGCGTAAAGGCCGGCGAGCGCGGTTTCCGCATGTAAGTTGGTCCGCACGCCACCGCACAAATAATGGGCCGCGGGGACGACCGGAATCATGTCCTTCGTGACGTCGATGCCCTCGCGGGCGCAGCGCTCGCAAATCGTGGGGAACATGCCCCGTGCGTCCTTCACGCGGGTCAAATCCAGCCAGACGTGGCGGGAGCCAAGGCGCTTCATCTCGGCGTCAATGGCACGCGCCACCACGTCGCGCGGAGCGAGGTCGGCGCGCGGGTGGTAGCCTTTCATAAACGCCTCACCCGCGACATTGCGCAGCACCGCGCCCTCGCCGCGCACGGCCTCGGAAATCAAAAAGCGGTCGCCCCGCACCGAGTAAAGCGCGGTCGGGTGGAACTGGATGAATTCGAGGTTCGCGATCTCCACGCCCGCGCGGTAGGCCATGGCCACGCCGTCGCCCGTCGCAATATCAGGATTGGTGGTGTATTGATAAACCTGGCCGACGCCCCCGGTGGCGAGCATGACGACGGGGGCCTTGAACGTCCGCACCCCGCCGCCGCGCACGTCGAGCGCGTACAAACCCAGCACGCGGTCCTCCGCCGGGGACTTTTTCCGGCGCGACACCTTGCTGGTCGTGATCAAATCCACCGCAAAAAAATGCTCATGCACCGTGATGTTGGGGGATGTGGCCGTGCCGTGGAGCAACGCCTCCTCGATGGCCCGGCCCGTCATGTCCTTGACGTGCAAAATGCGCCGCGCCGAATGCCCGCCCTCCTTGCCCAGCGCGAGTTGCCCGTTGTCGAGGGTGGAAAATTTCACGCCCAGTTCCGCCAATTCCTGCACGCGGGCGGGGCCTTCCTCGACGATGGTGCGCACCACGTCCTCCCGGCACAAGCCGTCGCCCGCCTCGAGCGTGTCGCGCACATGCGAATCGAAATCATCGGTGCGCGAAGTGACCGCCGCGATGCCTCCCTGCGCGTAATTCGTGTTCGATTCCGCACGGTCCTTTTTCGTGAGGATGAGCACATGCCGGCCGCGGGCGGCGAGCTTGAGCGCGAAACTCAGGCCCGCAATACCGCTCCCGACGATGATGACATCATAGGCCGCGTCCGTGACGGGTTTGGGGTTTTTTTCCTTCATGCGTGGCCTGCTGGAGAGTCTTTCACCGCGCCGACCTCACCCCTAAATCTCGATATTGTCAATCAACCGCACATCGTTGACCCAGGCGGCCACGAGCAGCAGGCATTTGCCGGGCATAATATCCCGCATGGGCGCCATCGTTTCACGGTCCACCAGGGCGACGTAGATGAGGCGGATGCGGCGGCTCTGGGCGAGAATGTGGGTAATTTCCGCGAGGACGCGGTCCACCGAGCGCGTGCCCTCATCGACCATGCGTTTGCCTTCGCGCAGGGCCTGGTAAAGTTTGCGCGCCTCGATGCGCTGCTCGTCCAGCAGGTAGCGGTTGCGCGACGACAGGGCCAGCCCGTCGGCCTCGCGCACCGTGGGTACCACGACCACCTGAATCGGCAACCACAAATCCGTCACCATTTTCTTGATGATGGCCACCTGTTGGGCGTCCTTGCGCCCGAACACCGCCACGTCCGGCCGCGTGATGTTGAACAAAATGTTCACGACCGTGCAGACACCGCGAAAATGCCCCGGCCGCGAAATGCCGCACAACCCCTTGCTCATCCGCTCCTCGGACACGTAGGTCGAATAATCCGCCGGATAGATGGATTCTTTTTTCGGGGTGAAGACGATGTCCACGCCCCGGCTTTCGCAGGCTTTGAGGTCGGCCTCGAGCGTGCGCGGGTACTTGGAAAAATCCTCGCTCGGGCCGAATTGCGTGGGATTGACGAAAAGGGAGACGATGACGATGTCGGATTTTTCGCGCGCGGCGTCAATCAGTTGGAGGTGGCCCTCGTGGAGCGCGCCCATCGTTGGCACCAGGCCGATGAGTTTGCCCTGGGTGCGCAGGTTGATGGCGGCCCCCTGCATTTCGGTGATGCTCGAGATGATCTGCATGAAGGAAAAAGCGGCCCGGCGACCCTGCGCGCGAGCTTGCGTTTACAAAAAATTTAGGGAAAAACCTTTCCCGGCACAAGTACCGACTCCATTCTTTTTCTCCCGCGACCCACCGGTCGCACTCACCGTGCCCACCCGCCGAGCACTAGGACACTAATCACCAGAACACTAAAACACTTTTCCCTCCCATGCCCGATTCGTTCCTCCAAAACCTTTTCGCCGAACGCATTGGCGGTGTCCGCTACGGCAAAGACACCGCCATCTACAAGTTTGAGAAAATCAAGCGCGCCAAGGCCGCGGCCCGCGCCGCCCGGCCCGAAGTGTCGTTGATCGACCTTGGCGTCGGCGAGCCCGACGAAATGGCCTTTCCGCAGGTGGTCCGTGCCTTGCAGGACGAGGCCGCCAAGCCCGAGAATCGCGGCTATTCCGACAATGGCGGTCCTGAATTCAAGGCTGCGGCGGCGCGTTACATGCAGCGCGTGTTTGGCGTCACCGTCGATCCAACGACGGAAGTCCTGCACTCCATCGGCTCAAAGGCCGCGCTGTCCATTCTGCCCGCGTGCTTCATCAATCCCGGTGACTACGTGCTCATGACCACGCCGGGTTATCCCGTTTTTGGCACCCACGCCAAATACTACGGCGGCCTCGTGCACAACCTTCCGCTCACGCCGAAAAACAACTTCCTGCCCGACCTCGCGAGCATTCCCGCCGACGTGCTGAAAAAGGCGAAAGTGCTCGTGATTAATTACCCGAACAATCCGACCGGGGCCTCCGCCACGCGCGAATTCTTCGAGCGTGTCGTCGCCTTCGCGCGCGAAAATAACCTGCTCATCCTCCAGGATGCCGCGTATGCTTCCCTTGTTTACGAAGGCAAGCCGCTGTCGATTCTCCAAATTCCAGGCGCGAAGGACCACGCCCTCGAATTGCACTCGCTCTCGAAATCCTTCAACATGACCGGCTGGCGTATTGGCTTCGTGTGCGGCAACGCCCTCGCCGTGCGCGCCTATGGCGACGTGAAGGACAATTCCGATTCCGGCCAGTTTCTCGCCGTGCAAAAGGCGGGCGGGCTCGCGCTGGACAATCCCGAAATCACCACCGCGATTGCGACGAAATATTCGCGGCGCATGGACCAGCTCGTGGGCACCCTGCGCGAGCGCGGTTTCGCGGTGGCCAAGCCCAAGGCGAGCTTCTTCCTGTACACGCCCGCACCCAAAGCAGTGGTGCAAAATGGCCAGCGCACGAGCTTCACCACCGCCGAGGATTTTTCGCAATGGCTCATCCGTGAAAAGCTCGTCTCGACCGTGCCGTGGGACGATGCCGGCGCGTTCGTGCGTTTCTCCGTGACCTTCGTCGCCCCCGGCGGCGAAACCGAGGAACGCCGCGTGCTCGCCGACCTCGCCACCCGCCTGGCCTCGGCGCAGTTTGAGTTTTGAACCGCAATGCAACCCCATGGCGCAATTTCCTGACATCCTGGACGAAGCCTTGCGCCAACGGCTGACCGCTCTCGGGGTGCGGCCCGATGACGTCGAGGAGCGGTTTGTGCGCGGCACCGGCGCGGGCGGGCAGAAAATCAATAAAACGTCGTCCACCGTGTGGTTGCGCCATGGGCCGACCGGCGTCGAGGCGCGCTGCCAGGCCGAGCGTTCGCAGGTCGTTAACCGCATCCAGGCCTGGTGGGAATTGGCGGAGAAACTTTCGCAACGCCGCGCCGCCGCCGCGGCCCAGCGGCAGCATGAACACCAGGCGGAGCGCCGCCGCCGCCGGCAAAAATCCCGGGCGCAGAAGGCACGGATGGTCGATGACAAAAAACATCGCGGCCGCATCAAGCAGCACCGCCGCAATACGCATGATTGGTAACTTGAGCATCGGACTTTTGCACCGTTTCGTTGGTTAAAATCTCGCTCCGGCACTTGCGCGCGGGCGGTTTCGTCTGTACGGTACCATTCGCCCAGCGCGCATCATGGCGAACGAGTCTTCCGAAATCCCCGCCGTCGCGGTGCCGAAGGTGGCAGCGGCCGGCGACACCCGTCTTCCCTTCGTGCCGTTGCCCGGGACGGGCGGTGGATGGGCGGGCTTCAAGGTGCGCGCCCGCGAGTTTTTTCGGCAAACGCGGCTTGATTTGTTTCCGCTGCGGCACTGGCTGCGCGGCTACACGCGCGCGCAGGCCCGGGACGATGCCCAGGCCGCCATCAATGTCGCGCTGCTGGATTTGCCGATGGTCATGGCGTACGCTTTAGTCGCGGGTCTGCCGGTGAAAAACGGCCTCTACTGCGCGGTGACTTCAACCATCCTCGGGCCCATTTGGGCCAGCTCGCGGTTCATCATTCTCGGCCCCTCCAACGCCACCGCCGTTTTGTTGATGAGCACGCTCGCGGCCCTGAGCATGACACCCGAAGACGCCCTCGTCGCGGTGCCGGTGCTGGTGTTGTTGGTGGGATTTTTTCTCACGCTCGGCGCGTTGCTGCGGCTGGACAGCCTGGTGCAATTCATTTCCCACAGCGTGGTCACGGGATACATCACCGCGGCGGCCTTTTTGATTGTCATCAATCAAATTCCCTCTGCGCTGGGCCTTCACACCCCGAAGGCCGCCAACCTCGTCGCGGGTGTGCGCGCGTTGGCGGACAACCTGCAATTCGCGGATGCACCGTCCGCCGGCATCGCCGTGGCCACGATTGCGCTGTGCCTGGGACTAAAACGCTGGGCGCCCAAGACCCTCCCGAACGTTGCGCTGACGATCATCCTCATTGCGGCGCTCACGGCCGCGGTGGGGGCGTGGGCCGTAAGTCATGGTATCCTTTGGCATCCTGAGATGCTGCCCGCGCTCACGCCCGGAGCGTGGCACCCGACGCTTCCAGCCTTCGATTTGCAACGGCTGCACCAATTGGCCAACGGCGCGCTGGCCATCGCGTTCATGGCCATGATGGAGAGCACCGCGATTTCCAAGGCCCTCGCCACCCTCGCCGGCGAGCGCGTGAACACCAACCAGCAAATGCTCTCGCTCGGTTTGGTGAACCTCGCCAACGCCTTCACCGGCGGCATGCCGGCGTCGGGTTCGCCCACGCGCTCGACCTTCACCGCGGGCACGACCGCCGGCACGCCGATGGTCAGCATGTTCAGCGGCCTGATTGTCCTCGTCATTATCGTGACGTTGGGACGGTTTCTGGCCTTCGTGCCGCACCCCGCGCTGGCCGCCCTCATCATCCTCGTGGGCTTGTCGTTGATCCATGGGCAGCAAATCCAGTTGATTCTGCGCACGACCAAATCCGACGCGGCGGTTTTTCTCATCACCTTTTTAGGCGGGCTCACCTACGGGCTCGATTCCGGCATCTATCTCGGCACCGCCGCCTCGATTGTACTCTTCCTGAAAAAAGTCAGCGCGCCGCAACTGGTCGAGATTGCCTTCAACGACAAGGGCGAATTGACCGAGCGGGACACCGGCAGCGCCTCGGAAACGCCGGAGATTTCCATCGTGCACGTCGAGGGCGAGTTGTTTTTCGGCGCGAGCGAATTGTTTTACGAGCAAGCCCGCCTGCTGGTGGAATCGCACCGCCACAAAATCATCATCCTGCGCATGCGAAACGCCCGGCACCTCGACGCCACCTGCGCGCTCGCCCTGCGCGACCTCATCCGGCTCGCGCGCACGCGCGGGAGCGACGTGCTGGTGTCCGGCGCCAGCGCCGATCTCGAGCGCGTCTTCCGCAATTCCGGCCTGATGGACACGCTCGGCGAGAAAAACTTCCATCGCATCGTGCCGCACAATCCCAACATCTCCACGCGCAACGCGCTCAAGCGCGCGCAGGAAATTCTCGGCACGCCCAAAGCGGACATCACCATCTTCACCAAGCCCAAGCCCCCGGAAAATCCCCCGCCGCCGGAAAGCACAACCGTCTCTGATCCGGGCTCCTTGCCGCCGACGGCTTGAGCTTTTCCAGAGAAATACTGGCCCTCACGCGAAGGCGGCGAGGCGGGCGGGCGCAATATTGCCAAAAACAGTCCGGTCGGCTTCGTGGTCGCTTAGCCACGCATGATCGGCCCAGTCAAAACCCGGCACGACGGAGCAGGCCATGAGCGCATAGGCACCCAGGCATTCGGAGGCTTGCCAGCATTGCGCGGGCACGACGAAAGTCTGCGGCGTTGCCTGCGCGCCAATTTCGAGACGATGTTCGGCGATGTTTCTTGCTGTCGCGTCGAACGTCCAAACGACCAGCGGGCCGCCCTCCAGAAGCGCCCACGTTTCCTCCGACCGCACCCGGTGCCAGCGCGCATGTTGCCCCGCGGCCAGCAGGTAGTAAATCATCGTCAATGCGGGACGCAGCCCGCGGCCGTCCGGCGGCTGCACCGTCAATGGCGAGGTAAAGGCCCGCTTGAACCAGCCGCCTTCCGGATGCGGCCCGAGCTGTAATTGTCCAATCAATTCCTCGACCCGGGAAGGTGGCACCGATGCAGGCGGCATCGTCGCAGCAAAAGGGGCTCCGTTCCGGGTGGCAAGCCCGGGTGCATGTTGAGCCTGCTTTTCGTTCCCATCAGCGATGATGATGACTGTGGCCTCGCCTTGCACCGGTCACATTTTTGGACAAATTGACGGTGTAACCGCCATCCTCTCATGGAATTCCGCAATGATCTGGACAGGACCAAGAAAATCGTCGCCGTCGTGGGCGCCGGGTTCGGAGGGCTGAGTTTTTGCCAGAAATTTCGCTCGCCTCATGCGGAAACCGTGCTGGTGGACCGCCAGAACCATCATCTCTTTCAGCCGTTGTTGTACCAGGTGGCGACGGCGGGTTTGTCCGCGCCGGAAATCGCCCAGCCCATCCGCACCATTTTCGCGGGGCGGCGGCGGTTGGGTATTTTTATGGAAAAGGTGGAGGTGGTGGATCTCGCGGCGCAAACCCTGCAAGTGCGCGGCACGGCCTACCACTGGGATTACCTCGTGCTCGCCGCCGGAGCGGTCACCTCGTACTTCGGGCATCCCGAATGGGAGCAACACGCGCCGGGCCTCAAGTCGCTCGCCGATGCCGGGCGCATTCGCAACGACATCCTGCAGGCCCTCGAGCGCGCCGAGGCCGAAACCAATCCGGCCGAATTGACGCGGCTGCTCACGTTCGTCGTCGTGGGCGGCGGCCCGACAGGCGTGGAAATGGCCGGCGCCATTGCGGAATTGACCAAGCGGGTGATGCGCCGCGATTTTCGCCGCATCGATCCGACCAAGGCGCGCATCGTCCTCATTGAAGCCGGGCCGCGTTTGCTGGCTACTTTTCATCCCAAGCTTTCGGAGCACGCCAAGCGCGATCTCGAGCGGCTGGGCGTGGAGGTGCTCCTGAGTTGTCCCGTGCGTGATGTGCGTGAGGGCGCGGTGCAACTCGACCACGAGACGCTGACGGCTGACAATATCATCTGGGCCGCGGGCGTGCAGGCCGCGCCCTTGATGGCTGCACTGCCCGTGCCGAAAGACCGCGCGGGCCGGCTGCAGGTGCAGCCCGATTGTTCGCTGCCGGGTTTCCCAAACGCTTTTGCCCTCGGCGATGGCGTGTTCCTCAAGGATGCCAAGGGCCAGATTGTGCCCGGCGTCGCGCAGGGCGCGATTCAAATGGGCGCGCATGTGGCCAAAATCATCACCGCAGAATTGGAGGCGGCCAGTCGCGGCGCACCCCCACCCGCGCGCCCGGCGTTTAAGTATTTCGACAAAGGCTCGATGGCCACGATTGGGAGGAGCCGCGCCGTCGCGCAAGCCGCGGGCCTGCGCTTCACCGGCTTGGCGGCGTGGGCGATGTGGCTTGGCGTGCACCTCTTGTTTCTCGTCGGCTTCCGCAATCGCCTCGCCGTTTTGTTGCAATGGTTCTATGCTTACGTCACCTTTCGCCGGGGCGCGCGCATCATTTGGACCCAAGCAGTCGACCGGCTGCCCGGTGCGCCCACCCCAAGCGATTGACGAAATCCGCCCCGCCCGCCCCTCGTGAAGACCTCCGATATCTGGAATAAAGAGCAGGCCTTTCACGACCGGTGGGCCGAATCGGTGGATGTCGCCAAACTGCCGGTGGATGTCACTTTCACCGGGCCGGCGGCGCTCGAAAATCGCTGGCTGTTGCAGCAACTCGGCGACGTGCGCGGGAAAAAGTTGCTCGATGTCGGCGCGGGCCTCGGCGAGTCGGCGGTTTATTTCGCGAAACTCGGGGCGGAGGTCACGGCCACGGACATTTCGCCAGCGATGGCGGATTTCACCCACCGGCTCGCCGCGCACCATGGGGTGAAAGTGCGCACGCACATCGGCCCGGCGGAGACGCTGGCGTTTCCCGCCGAATCGTTCGACATCGTGCACCTGGCCAACACGCTCCACCACGTCACCGACAAACGCGCTTTGCTCACGCGCCTGCGCGCCATTCTCAAGCCCGGTGGCACGTATTGCTCGTGGGATCCGGTGAAGTACAATCCCGTCATCAACGTGTACCGGCGGCTCGCGCAGGCGGTGCGCACGGACGACGAGGCGCCGCTGGGGCTGGTCGAACTGCGGCTGGTGCGCGAGTATTTCCCGGGCGCGAAAGTCCACTTTTTTTGGATTTCCACCCTGACCCTGTTTTTGAAATATTATCTGGTGGAGCGCAAGGACCCCGGCCGCCATCGTTACTGGAAAATGATTTATCTCGAAACACCCGCAAGTTTGTGGTGGTGGCGCCCGTTGGCGCGGTTGGATGATTTCCTCACGCGCCTGCCCGGATTGCGCTGGCTCGCGTGGAACATGGCGCTCGTGGGCCAAAAGCCGCTCGATCCGGCGCGCGCGATTTTCTCATGAGCGTCCCCGCCGCCAAAATCTCGCTCGTCGTTCCCCTCTATAATGAGGAGGCCGTGGTCCCGCATTTGCGGCCCGCGGTGGACGCTTTGGCGGCCACGCTGGAGCGCGACGAAAATTGCACTGTGGAAATCCTGCTCGTGAACGACGGCAGCCGGGACGGCACCTGGCCGCTGCTGGTCGAGTGGGCCGCTGCGAATCCGCGCGTGCGGGCGGTGAGCCTCTCGCGCAATTTCGGCCACCAGGCGGCGCTGACTTGCGGTTACCATTTGGCCGCGGGCGACGCGGTGGTGACGATGGACGCGGATTTGCAGGACCCGCCGGAAGTCGTCGCGCAACTCGTGCGCGAATGGCGCGCAGGATATGACATCGTTTACGCCGTGCGCGCCTCGCGCGAAGGCGAGTCATCTTTCAAGCTTTGGACGGCCCGGTGGTTTTACCGGCTCATTGCGCGCATCAGCGACAGCCCCCTGCCGCTCGACGCGGGGGATTTCCGCCTGCTCAGCCGCCGCGCGGTGGATGCCCTCAACGCCCTGCACGAGCGCCACCGCTACCTGCGCGGACTCGTGGCGTGGATTGGCTATCCGACGACCATCGTGCGATACGACCGCCGCGCCCGCGTCGCCGGCACAACGAAATTCAGCCTGCTGCGGATGTTGCGTTTCGCCATCGATGCCACGGTGTCGTTTTCCACTTTTCCCCTGCGGCTGTTTTATTTCGTCGGCTTTTTGTGTCTGCTCCCGCTCCTGGGCTACCTCGCGTACAACCTCATCGCTTATTTTTTTCTCGGCCTGAAGCCGGTGCCCGGCTGGACGAGTCTGATCGTGGCGGTCATCGGCCTCGGCAGCTTGAATTTATTGTGCCTCGGCATTCTGGGCGAATACGTTGGCCGCATTTACGAGGAGTCCAAGAACCGCCCGCTGTTTATCGTGCAGCAAAAGGCGGGAAAACCTGGTGAACCGCCAAGGCTTTGAAGGGAAACATGGACGGGAAAATACTCGCGCAGCGGCACTGATTAGAAGCAAAAGAGTAACCACAGATTACACAGATTTGCGCAGATGACCGAGTCCAGAAAGCTGCGTTGATCTGCGTAATCTGCGGTTACTCTTCTTTAACTTTGCGTTTCGGCGACCTTGCGCGAGTTTCTCGTCCCTCATTCCGCCGGAAAAACCAAGGTCGGCGGAAGCAGATAAATTGTGCCTTGCGCGGGCTTGGCGTCGACTTTGTCCAAGATGAAGTAGCTGTCCCACACCGCGGGCGTGTGCGGCACGCCGTCATTCAAGCCGTCCGAGTGCTCGCACAACAGCGGGTCGAGATCCAACCAGACCATTTGCCAGTGCTTGCCTTCGACTAGCGCCGGGGTGGGTTGGAAAACCTGGCCGGTCACGTCGCGCAAGCGCACCGTCAGCCGCACCGGTGTGTCCGCGCCATAGGCCCAGAAACCGACGCGGAGCGGCCATTGCGCGGTGGTCGCGGTGAGACCCGGCGCGAAGCGATAATAGCGGTCACCGGTGCCGGACATAAAATCCACATGCAATGAAAGGGCCGCGGGTGCGCCGGTATCAGCCTCCGGTGAATTG
This sequence comes from uncultured Opitutales bacterium, assembly GCA_964562015.1. Classification (GTDB taxonomy): domain Bacteria; phylum Verrucomicrobiota; class Verrucomicrobiia; order Opitutales; family JABDGR01; genus CAZLRH01. The sequence continues at coordinate 35,367 of CAZLRH010000016.1, forward strand.
TCCCACGTAACAGTTGCATTCCCGGGCACATCGGAGGGGCCTTCCGGCGCGACGTGCAGCCCGGTGCCCGCGCCGGGCCGGCCGGGATTGAGGGTGACACGCTGCACGCGCCCGAGGGTTTGCTGCGCCATGATGCCGCCACCGGGATTCGTCAAGGTGGCGGTCAGGAGCGTGCCGTAGGGAGAATTGAAGTCGCGCAGGGGCACGGTCGCTTCCGGCGGCGGGCCGCTCAGGTTTTCCGTGCGGTAATCGGCGGTGCCCGCGCGCACGAGCAACCGGCCGGGCGCGGCATTGGGCAAACCGACACGCAGGCCCTGGTCACCCAGCGGAGTCAGCGAAAATTCGGGCGGCGGGGCCGCTGCGATCCACATTTCCTGCCACCAGCCGTCCGCCCCGGCGCGCACGCGCAATGGCGAGTCGTCGCTGGGCACGGTGAATGGCGCGGATTCGAGCACGAAATTCTGGCTCGCGTAAATCGTGGTGTCCTGCGGCCCTTCCCGGTATGAGGGCGTGGGCTCGATGCCCAACATGAAACCCACGCTTTCCGTCAGCGGATTGGTCCAGGTTTGATGGACGAGGGCGGAGGAACCGGCGGGCGCGACCAAATCCTGCGGCCAGCGCTCCGCCGCGGCGAGTACGCGCAAGCGCGGCGAGGGCGTGACGGGCGTGAGGTACTGCGGCAAGTCCGTCAATTGCAACTGAAGGCTCGGTCCCGTGGTCGAGGCTTCGGGCAAGGGATGGCCGCGACCATCCACGCTGTTAAACGCCCCCGGCCCGATGGGCAGCGTCACCCATTCACGTTGCTCGGGGTCGGCGGTCCACACCGCCAGTTTAAACGGCGCCACGGATTCCGGCACGCCGGGCCGGCGTTCGAACAGCAGACAAAACGCGTTGCCGGCGTTTTGCACCAAAACTTTGTTGAGCCGGTAGTTTTTCAATTCCCGTCCGAGCGCCGCCGCGGCCTCATACGCGGGCTTGGGCTCGTAGACGGGGAAATGCCCGGCCAGGTAGGGATTGTGCACCAGGCCAAAATGCTGCTCGGGATCCATCGGGTTCACGCCGTCGTCGCGCCAGTCGTACCAGATGGTCAGGGGCACGCTGGAGGCGAGGTCGAACAGCGCGGTGCGCGCCACGGTGGAAGCCTGCAAGTTTTCGGTAAAACCCTCCCACGCGCTCGAGTAACCCCATTCGCCCACCAGCAACGGCGGCGGCGCGCGGTCCGCCGGAGTATACCGCCGGATGACGGCCCGCAGGGCGCGAAACTCCGGCCCCGCGGATTCCGGCGCCGCCCGGCGATAAGGATGAATGGATATGCCGTCCCAAAGCGCGAACAGGCCGGCGCGGCCGCACGCCCGCAGGAAGTCCGCATCCGTCGTCGAGAGCGCGGGGCCGACGACGACCGCCGCGGGGTCGGCGGCCTTGAGCGCATGGGTGGCGGCCAGGGCGAGGGCGAGGTAGGCCGGCGGGTCGGGCCGGGGCGCCCAAAAATGCGCATTGTTGGGCTCATTCCAAATTTCCCAGATGATGGCGCGTCCGTGCAAGGCCTGGGCCGCGGCCCCGGCCCAGGCGGCAAAGGCGGCGCGGCCGGCGGGCGTGGCGACGGAGCGGCGACTTTCATAGAACGAATTCTCGTAATCGAGAGTGAACCACGCCCGTAGGTTGTGGCTCGCAAGTTCGTCGGCCAGTTTCACATAGGCGGAAAAATCGTAAACACCCGGCCGCTTTTCCGTGTCGGCCCAGGAAAGATCGGTGCGCACCCAGCGGGTGCCGCTGCCGCCCAGCATGTTCAGTTCGCCGGCGGCTGGGCTGGTGAAATGGATTTGCACGCCCCAGGAGCCGTCCACCACGCCGTCATCCGGCCAGGCGGGCGCCGCGGCGGCGCGCAGCCAGGCCCCGGCCAGCAAAAGGCCGGCCCGCCAGCTCAGACCGAGGACACGCATCATGCCGCCACTAAACACCAACGCACCCAGCCTGCCAAGACTGCGTGTGCTATTGCCTGTCCGCGAAGTTATTGCTAACGTCCTTATTCATGTCTGCGCCCGCGCCGCGGCCCCGGTCTTGGGGCCAACTCAGTCTTTGCTGGCTCCTGCTTTGGGGACTGACGACGGTCCGGGCGGATACTTTCCTGGTGACCAATGCCGGGGACAACACGATTTCGAAATACGACGCCGCCGGCAACTACCTGGGCAGTTTTGCGACCACGGGCATGAACAGCCCCAGCGGCCTCGCCTTTTCCACCAGTGGAAATCTCTTGGTGGCCAACGGCAACAACACGGTGTCGCAATATAACGGCACCACCGGGGAATTCGTCGGTATTTTTGCCAGCACCGGCATGAATCTGCCCGAATATGTCGTGGCGATTTCGGCGCCCGTGATTTCCCCATCGCCCGGCAATCAGACCGCGACCGTCGGTGGCAGTGCGACCTTTGCGGCGGCAGCGAGCGGCCTCCCGCAGTTTCAGTGGCAGCGCAAACCCGCGGGCGGCGCATTTGCCAATCTCACCAACGGCGGCAACTTCGCCGGGGCGACGTCCGCGACCCTTACTATCAACGGCGCCACGTTGGCCCTCAACGGCGACCAGTACCGCTGTGTTGTGCGCAACCTCGACGGCTCAGACACGAGCGCCCCAGCCACTCTGGTGGTGCGCACGATTCCCGTTTCCATTTCGAAGCAGCCCGCCAGTGTCTCCGCGAAAGCCAACGCCACCGTGAAATTCACCGTGCAGGCTGCGGGCACCGGGCCGCTGAAGTACCAATGGCGGCGCAATGGGAGCGCGTTGAAAAACAGCAGCCACATCGCAGGTGCCACCACCGTGACCGTGAGCCTCAAAAAAATCACCACGAAAGACGCGGGCAATTACACCGTTCTGGTCACCGGCGCCGCCGGCTCCCACGCCACGAGCAAGACGGCCAAGCTTACGGTGAAGAAATAGGCAGAGGACTTGTTTCTGAACTAAATGGATCTGACTTGAGTGGAGCGAGCGCTCAAGGGTTCAGGCGAAAACGCGCATGGAATGTGTGTTGCACTTTGCGATGCTCACCCCGCCACCGTCAGCGTCGCCATCCGGCTATGCGCGGAGCCCACCGAATTCGTCAGCACCACTTGATAGCGGCCGGCGTCGGCGGCCGTGACGTCGGTGATTTTAAGTGTGACGCCCGTCGTCCCGGGGACGGCGCGGCCATTGTGCGTCCACTGGACGGATTCGTAGCCCGCGCCGCGCACGGAAAATTCGACGGTGCCACCCGCTCGCGCGCTCTTGCGCCCCGGTTGTTGGGTAATGACCGGCGGTCCGGCGGGTTTCACGTAGCCTTGGGAGTCGAGTTTGATGGGAGGCCCAAACCGGCCCCCAAAACGCACCATGCGCATTTGCGTCGAGGTGAGCCCCTTGGCGTTTGTGCCAAAGCGCAACACCTGGCTGCTCCACGGGCCGTCGAGCGCGATCAACCCGCCCCGCCACGCAGTCTTGGAGGTGTCGGCAAACGCGAGTTGCGTGGACCCATCCACCGTGAGGCGCGAGGGCGTGCTGCTCAATTCCAGCGGCGTGGTGAAGGTTTGCACGACGCCGTGGGCGTCGAGCCGCCCGCCTTGCAAACTCAGTGTGGCGTTCTCGTGAAGCGCCTGCGCACCGAGCAGGCGCACCGTCCCTTGCGACAGAATCAGCCGGCCCTGATAGCCGCTGTTGGCGCTCACGACGAGCGTGCCCGCGCCGCTCTTGCGGCAGTCGCCCGCGCCCAGCAGCGCCCCCGCGGGCAACACGGTCAGGGCCTGGCGCACGTTCAAGACGCCCCCGCCTTGTTGGAAAATGATACTCGAAACGTTTTCAAGATTATCCACCGAAGACAACTGACCGCCCTTGAGCAGGAAGCAGCGGTCCACGACCTCGCGCGGGCCGGGGGCGAGCTGGGCGTTGACCACGAGGTAGTGCAACTCGAGCACCCCGCGGCGCAATTGCGCGGTCATAAAGCCAAAACGGTTCGGCACCCGCACCTGGCTGCCGGGCAAAGGCGTGCTGGTGAACTCCGACAGCGACTCGAAAGTGCCGCCCGCGCCGCAGACGATGTACGTGCAGTTGTTGACGAAGAGGCGCTCATAGAGATGCGCGTGGCCGTTCAACACCGCGTCCACGCCGAACTTCTCGTAACCCCAGCGCATGTAAGTTGCGGGGTTGTGCCCGTGCAGGTCGCCATTGGCGCTGGAAACGTAGGGCGGGTAATGCGTGAGGACGATTTTCCACTTCGCATCCGACGCGCCCACGGCTTGCTGAAACCATTTTCCCTGCACGGAATTTTGCAAATTGTCCTGGCCGGGGGTGAAGCCGTTTGGAAGTTTGCCTTTCTGGTAATAGGCGTTGCTGAGGGTGCCGAGCAGCGTTTCGTTGGCATCGCTGCTGAGCGCAAACCAATGCACGTCGCCCTGGCGCAAATCCCAATAACGCGGATTTTTCGTGCCGCTCCACTGCCCTTGCTCGCCAAAGTACTGGGCGAAGGCACTGTCCTGGCCGGGGAGAGAATCAATCGCGTATTGGGGCTGGGCCTCGGCCGACGCCGGGTAGGCGGCGTCATCCATCTTGTAGTACAACTTAGTGTTTACTTGCGCGCGCGGCTGGTGCCACCAGTCATGATCGCCGAGCACGCAGAAAAAGCGCGCGGTGTCGGAGCCCTGCTTTTTGTAGGCGCTGGTGCTGTTCGCGGGAAACTTGATGTACTGGCGGAAGAGCTGCCCCACGGCGATGTCGTAGTCGCCCACGGCGGCGAGTTTGGTTTCGGCGCTTTTCGGGTAGAGGGGATTGGCGTCGTTGTTGAACGGGATGTAGATCTGGTCGCCGACAGAAATCACGTAGGCCGAGCCAGCCGGCGGGGCGAACCGCTTGATCCCCTCGGCCACGGCCAGGCAGTCCGGATTGATTTTGACAAAAGTCAGTGGGTCAGTCGGCAGCACATTGCCCGCGCCAAAATCTCCGATCACCGCAAAATCCGCGACGCCCGTCGGCTCCGGCAACTTTCCCTCGGCAAAGGGCAGTGCGGCCGTGGCCTTGGGCGCAGGCGCCGCGCGGCCGGTCGTGCCCAAGCCGAGGAGACTGCCGGCCGCCAGTCCGGGGCCGGCCAGGGTGGTGAGTTTGAGAAATGTGCGGCGGTCCATGGACAAGCCGCCTTCATTGGGCATCGGGGGTGGAAGCATGGCGAAATAAGGCAGGAGGTGGGATGCGCTGGGCCGCCGCATTTTTCCCTCAATTGTGGCCGGGGCCGCAATTACTTTTTTTGTGCAATCTGCGCCCTGGGCGAACCGCCGGCCCGCGCTTGCGGCTTGCCTTTGCGGGCCAATCGGGCTTGCTCATCACCCGCAACCCCAATCTTCCCATGGCTGGACTCGGCAAATTTCTCAAACAGGCGCAAAAGGCCCAAAAGCAAATGGAGGCCGTGCAGCAGGAGCTCGCCGCGCGCGAACTCGAAACGACCGCCGGCGGCGGCGCCGTGCGCGTGAAAATCAACGGCCAGGGCGATTTCCTCTCGCTCAAGCTCGACCCGGAATTCCTCAAGGAGGATGCCGGGCTGGTCGCCGACGCCATTCTCGAAGCGGTGAAGCAGGCCTCGACGCAGGCCAAGAATCTCAATCAGGAGGAGATTAACAAAGTCACCGCGCAATTCCAGATGCCGGGCATGTTTTAAGCGTGGCCGCGAATTTTGCTGGCCCGTAATTAGCGTCGGCGCATCCGGCGGCTGACGCCCGCACCGGCAAGCGCCATGCCCGCCATGAGCAGCGATGTGGCGCCTGGTTCGGGCACGGGCGAGAACGTATAGCCGACGACATCCAAAAGCGTTAACTCTTCGCCATAAGCCGGAATCACTCCGGGCGTGCCGTAAGCGTCCTGGACCCGCGGGGTCTGGCCGCCATTGAAACTGTACCAATCCCCGTAGTCCGCGCCGGTGTGTTGGTTGTACCGCGCGAGCAGAGTGGTGCCATCGAGGGAGAAATAAGCGTTATCGCCGCTCGTGGTGTAATTGCGGGCGCCGCTCGAGTCATAACGGTAAAGATCGACCGGCTGGATTTCGTTGGAGCCCAGACCCGAGGCGGTCCCCAAAACCTCGTCAATTTCGTGTTCCGCCACCGCTTGCAGGTCGTATTTGGCCGGATCAATGGTCACGCGATCCAGATTCATGAGCGAGGTGTTCAAAGTAATGGTGCCATCGGTGCCGGAATAGCTGAACAGGCCGAGGGCCTTGGCATTGGCCGTGGTGAGGGAAATCGTGGTGTTGCCATCCACAGGATTGTTGGCGGTAAAGGGTGAAAGATGGGCCAGCGCGGTGGCATCGTTGGCCGTGGTGGCGTGGCTGGAGAGCGCCGTCATAAAAGATAGATAATTGACGTCGTTAAAATAGAAGGTGCTGCTGGAGCCCAGCCCGCCGCCTTCCTTAAACGTTATTTTGACCGTGATCGGATCGGTAAAGTTCGTTTCATACACTTGCACGGCGGCATCGATCGACGAGATGATGGTGGCCGCGTTCGGGTCGCCGGTGATGGACGAGTCGAACGTCGAAATAATCGTCAGCGCCCGCGCGGGGGGCGACGCCAGTGCCAGCAGGCTGGCCAAGAGTGCCGCTCCACCCACGAATCTAGGGACGAAAATTCTGCGAAGAAGAGTTTTCAAAGCGTGGAAGGGAAGTTTAGGTGAAGCAGTCAGCTCGGACGAATTTCGGCCTTCGGGCACGAATCTGCGGAGGCTGTTTATCAAGTACCGGTGCCCGGTCAATGCCTTTCACTGAATGAACAAGGGGGCTAACTAGGCCAAGAACAGGCCAGTAAAAGCGGCAGCCAACATGCATTTGTTTTGTATTCTACCTCCCGCCTTCTCCATTCTACATTCTCCTCCTCTTTCCCGCCCATGTCCTCCGCCTTCGACCATGTCCAGAAATTGCTGCGGCAACTGCCGGGGCTGGGCTATCGCTCGGCGGAGCGCATCGCCCTCCACCTACTCGTCGAGCGGCCCGAACGCCTGGCGCCCCTCGTGGTGGCCTTGCAGGAGGCCGCCGCCCGCTTGCAGCGATGCAGCCAGTGCGGCAACTTGACCGAGGTCACGCCTCTGGCCGGCGGCGCGGACGAGGGCGAGCCCGTGCGTTGCGACATTTGCCGCGATCCTGCGCGCCGCGCGGAACAAATTTGTCTCGTCGAAACCGTCACCGATTTGCTGGCGCTGGAACGCGCCGGGGCGTATCGCGGGCTTTACCATGTGCTGCATGGAAAACTTTCGCCGCTGCACAACGTCGGTCCCGGTGATCTCAATCTCGCCACGTTGCGAACGCGCTTGGATTCCGGCGTCGTGAAGGAGGTCGTGCTCGCGCTGTCCAACGACATTGAAGGCGAGGCGACATGTCATTACGTGCAGGAGACATTGCTGGCCGGGCGTGAAATCGCAGTTTCGCGCATCGGCTTTGGCCTGCCGAGCGGCGGCGGTTTGACCTATGCCGACGCCGACACCCTGCGCAGTGCCCTGGCGTCTAAGAGGGAGTACCGGTAGTTTCGCTCAATTCTTCCCCGCGCGGCGCAGGCGGCAGGCCGCGACCAAGTCGGCATAGCGGCCCATCGTCCAGGTGCCACGTTCAAAAAGGTTGGTGAAATGGAGCAGCCGTGGACGGTCGGCCGGGGCCAGCGTTTCGCCGCCGGCAAAATAAAAGCGGCGCAAGTTACCCATGGTTTCGCCGCCGTCGGCAGTCATGGTGCGCAGCATCGCGAGTTCTTCGGCGTCGTCCTGGGTCAGGGCCGCGGAGAGCGTGAGCAATTGGGTGTCGAAGCCCTCGATGAGCCGCAGACCGACTTCGGCGACCGGGTCGTTGGGGCGCAGGTGCTGATCCTGTAAAAGCTGGAGCATTTCCCAGGCGATACTCTCCAGCCCTTCAAGGTGTTCCTGGCGGTTTTGCAAATTGAGCAACTGCTCGGTGGCATCAGCCGGGAGGGCCCGGTGCAAGAGGTCGCTGAAATAGCGGCGCGTCAATTCCGCGATTTCCAGAAAGGCTTCGTGATAAAGCTGGCGGCGCTGAATTTCGGCGGGCAGACCGCCGGCGCGCGCGGCCTCGAGGTGCCCGGGCAGCCAGTCGAGCAGGCGGAGTTGCTCCTTTTCGCCGAGCACCAGCGCGGTGCCGGGGTCTTCGAGGGCCTGTTCCTGCAAAAATTGCGGGCGCGCCAGGGTTTCGCTCATGCCGGGCCGCCAGCGGCTTTCCAGAAATTGATAAAACGGCCGGAGCAGCCCGCACAAGAGCAGGGGCGTGACAAAATTCAGCACCAACGCCGCCGCAGCCGCCTGCCGGTCGGCGGTGTCAAAAAATCGTTCGAGCACCGTGTGCAGGCCGTCCAGGCCGCTGAAAAATTCGATGTAGAAAAACGTGCCGAATAAGGCGACGCCGACCAGATTGTAGATGACCTGCGCCATCACCACCTGCCGGGCAGTGCCGCGGATATTGGGCGCGAGCGCGTAGGTGATGAGGCTCGAGCCCGCATGCGTGCCGTAAATGATCATGGCCGCCTGCTCAAAATTGAAAAAGCCCGCCTTGGTCATTGCGAGGGTGATCAGAATGATGGCCATGTGCGACTGCGCCAGAAACGTCAGCAGCATCCCCACCAAAAACCCGAGGAAGTAAGAAAAGCGGATGGCCGTCAGCGCGGCCTTGAACCATTCGTATTGCGCGAAACCGGCCGAGGCGCGGGTCACTTCGCTCAAGCCAAACAGCATCAGCGCCACGCCAAACAGCGCGCCATTGATGGGTTTCCATTTCGGCGGATAATCGAACGCCAAGCCCAGCCCGGCGACGCCGACCAAGACCAGGATCACCTCCCGCAACGGCAGCACCGCGGCGAACACAATCAACGTGCAGCCGAAATTCGCCCACAAGATGAGGGGCAAGACCTTGCGCACCTCGACCAGCCGCGCTTGCACGAGCCCCGCCACCAGGTAGGAAGTCGTCCGCCCGCTCTGCGTCACGAAGCCGGCCGCCACCCCGCCCAACGCCGCCGCCAAGGGCCGCCCGCTGACGTGCTCAATCAAAGTGCGGAATTTTTTACCGGCCAGCCCCTTCAAATTGGCACCCAGCATCTGCAAGCCCACGAAAAACAAGCCCAGCCCGGCCAGAATCTGGACGCTTAAGTCAATCGGTGAGGGCATGGCAGCCTCCTTGGCATAACTTCCCGCCCCCTTTGGCAAACGGAAAATAGAATCTGGTATCGCGCCCGCCGCCTGTTTAGCCTCTCCCTCATCTTTCCGCCGCCATGAATATCGATGTCCAGCACCGTCCCCCGGCCCTCGTGCTCGCCCTGCGAGGACGCCTCGACGCTTTCACCACCAAACAACTGGAGGAGCGCCTCGGCGCCAGTTTGAACGATGCCTCGGTGCGTTACGTCATCCTCGACCTCGCGGAACTCGAATACCTCAGCAGCGCGGGCATTCGGGTGCTCGTCACCACGATGCGCCAAATGCGCAACGGCGGCGGGGAAATGATGTTGGTCGGACTGAAAGGCTATCCCGAAAAAGTGCTGGCCCTGGCGGGCTTTGCGGAAAGTTTTCCCCGGCACGCCACCCTGGGCCAGGCTTTGGCCGCCACCGGCGCGGGCGCCGCGGCCCACGCGCGGTGGGACCAAGCCCTGCCGTTCGCCGGGGCCGCGGGAACTTTTCAGGTCGCACCCTGGAGCCGCGACCACTGCGAGGCGCTCGTGCTCGGCGACATCAAGGATGTGCTGCACTGCCGGGTCACACCGTCGTTGATGCGCTCGAAACGTTTTTCCGCGAGCGAATATTCCCTCGGCCTCGGCGGCCTGGGCGATAAAATGGAGGATTATTTTCCCATCCTCGGCGAGATGGTCACCATCGGTGGCACGATGGTCTGGCTGCCCACCGACGGCCACGACACCGCGGATTTTCTCATCCCGCAAAAGGACACCGGCGAAGTCACCATCCGCACGGCCTTCAATGTTTCGCTCGCCGGACATTTTAATGACCTCGCGCTCTTTGAAAGCCCGCGGCCCGAAGGCAGTTCCATTGGGGAAATCTGCCGCGATATTTTTGCCTTTGCCCGCCAGCACCGCGCGCCCTTCAAGGGTGGCGTGTTCTTCGCCTTGCGCGCGGAAGTGAAGGCCGCGTACGGCGCGGGCGTCTTGCGTTCGCCCATTCTGCGCAACCAGCCGAACAACGGCAAAAGCCTCATCGACGAGGAGAATTTTGATACCTGGTTCGAAGTGGATCACGTGCCGCGCCATCGCGACGTCACCGGCCTCTTCACCGGCATCGCGCTCGATTTGCGGAGTCAATTCACCCACCACTATGATCAGGCGATGCTCGACGCGGCCTTCTACGTCAATCCGGGCAACCGCATGGCGGCGGATGACCAGATTCTTCACCAGCATGGCGTTTATTTCAGCCCGCGGCCCTTCCATCCCCAGCCGGCCTCGCTCGACGAAGCCATTGGCGCGGTGATTGAGGACGGCGATTTTCGCGACATGCGCCACGCCTTCGACAACACCCGCCTGTCCCGTGCCATCGTCGGGATCGCCTACATCGAGCAATTCAAGCGCGACCCGGCCGGCCAGCCGGTGTGAGTTTCCAGTACGTTTGCGCCGCCGCCGCCGTCGTCACCCCGCCGGAAGATGCGGATTCCGGACTTTGCGCCTATTTTCTTCCGCGCTAATAAGGATTGCCGCTATTTTCGTTTTTAGCACTTTACGCTAATAGCGAGATTTGCTATTTTCGCGGTCATCCCACGCTCCCCATGGCCCGCCGCAAAACGATTCCCGGAAAAAAAGTGCCGCAAGGCGGTTACGCCGCCTTTGTGCCGGCGCCGCTGCCGCCGCCGCTGGAGTGGACGCCGCGGCTCGTGGGACTCTTGTCCGACGCGGACCGCCTGATCGGAAAACTCGCCGGCGAAGGCGGACGCCTGCCCAACCCGCATGTGCGCATGCGCCCGTTCACGCAACGGGAAGCCGTGCTGTCCAGCCGGATTGAAGGCACCCTGGCCACGCTGGGAGAATTGCTGGCGGCTGAAGCCGGGGCCGTGGTGGAGCGCAGCCCCGATGATTTGCGCGAAGTCGGTAATTATGTGGCCGCCCTCGAACATGGGATGGCGCGGCTGAAGAAACTGCCGCTGGGCGTGCGCCTCATCCGCGAATTGCATGAAAAGCTCATGACGGGAGTGCGCGGCCAGCATGCCACGCCCGGCGCCTTTCGCCGGGTGCAGAACTGGATTGGCCGGCCGGGTTGCACGCCCGCGACGGCCGCGTTTGTCCCGCCCCCGCCGGACGAAGTGGCCCCTTGCCTGGCCGCGTGGGAAAAGTTTCTCCACGAGGCGGAAATTCCACCCCTGGTGGCGATTGCCCTGGCCCATTATCAATTCGAGGCCATTCACCCGTTCCTGGATGGTAACGGTCGGGTGGGGCGTCTGCTGATCACCCTGTTTTTAGTCGAACGGCAAATTTTGCCGATGCCGCTGCTTTACCTGTCCGCCTTTTTTGAGGCGTCCCGGCGGGACTATTACGACGGCTTGCGCGGCGTCAGTGAACGTGGGGAGTGGGCGGACTGGCTGGAATACTTTTTATTGGGCGTGGCGCGCATGGCGGAGGACGCCCTCAGCCGGGCGGCGCGGCTCAATGCAAAGCTGGCCCAATGGCAGCGCCTCGTGGCCGGCGAATCCACCAAAACTCCTTTGCGGGTGGTGGAACTGCTGGCCGCCAATCCCTTTCTCACCACCAAGGGGTGTGCGCGGAAGTTGCGCATCGCCTTCACCACGGCCCAGCGCGCCATTATGCGGCTGGAGCGCCTGGGGATCGTGCGCCTGACCGGAACGGCGCGGCGCGACCGCGTGTATTGCGCGCGCGCCTTGCTCGATATTCTCGAGGAACCCGCCCGGTTGGGCCCGGGCCCTGCTTAAAGTCCCGGGCTTATTTTCGCCGCCGCTAATAAGGCGCTGCGCTATTATCGTTTTAGCCTATTTTCGATAATAGCAAGCCACGCCCATTTTCGACCCGAAAATGGCCACTGGTCATTCATTCCACGTGCGTCACCCATTTAGGTTGTGTCACTGGCACGGAAGCGCTATTGTGCGGGAGCGGATTTTTTCCACCGGCCCCATGATTGACGTTCATCAGCTCTCCAAGGTCTTTCAGGACAAAAAACGTGGCGCGATTCAGGCGGTGGACCGGGTGAGCTTTCGCTGCGAACCGGGGCAGATTTTCGGGCTCCTGGGCGTCAACGGCGCGGGCAAAACCACCTGCCTGCGCATGTTGGCCACCATTTTGCAGCCGACTTCCGGGAGCGCCACGGTGGCCGGGCACGACCTCGTCGCCGCGCCGGAAAAAGTGCGCGCGCAGGTGGGTTTTCTTTCCACGGCCACAGCTTTGTATGACCGGCTTTCCGCTTTCGAGCTGGTGCGCTATTTTGGCCGTTTACATGGCCTCAGCGACGCCGTGCTCGACCCGCGCATCGACGAAATTTTCGCGCTCCTGGGCATGCAGGAGTTTCGCGACCGCCGCTGCGGCAAGCTCTCGACCGGCATGAAGCAGAAGGTGTCCATCGCGCGCACGCTCGTGCACGATCCGCCCGTGATGATTTTTGACGAGCCCACCCTCGGCCTCGACGTGCTTTCCGCCCGCACCATCGTCGGCTTCATCCGGGACTGCCGCGCCCGCGGCAAGACAGTGATTTTTTCGTCGCACGTGATGAGTGAGGTGGAAAAGCTGTGCGACCAACTCGCCATCATCCACGACGGACGCCTCCTCGCGGAAGGCACGCTGGCGCAACTGCGCGAGCGCACGGGCCGGGCGGACCTCGAGGATATTTTTGTCCATTACGTGGAGGAAAAACGATGAACCTCCGGCAACTGGGCATTGTTTACCGCAAGGAGCTGATCGACCTCCTGCGCGACCGGCGCACCATCCTTTCGATGTTCGTGGTGCCGGTCGTCGTGATGCCGCTGCTCATGGCGGGCCTCGGCTTCGTGGGGTTCAAGGTCGCCCGCCAGGCGATGCAGGAGACGCCCCGCGTCATGGTGCTCGGGGGCGAGGATTCGCCGCAAACGCTCGCCGCGCTGCATGCGCTCAAGAATTGCGTCTTCGTGCCGCCGAGTCCGGATTACGCTGCGCAAATTTCCAGCAAATCCGTGCGCGCGGCGGTGGAAATTCCGGCGGGCTTTGAGGTCGCGCTGGCGACGGGAGCGGCCGGCACGGTGCGCATTTATGAATATCAGGGCGAAATCAAATCCGAAGCGGCGGCGGGGGTTTTGCAAAAATTTTTCCGCGAGTGGCGCGCCGACACGGTACAGCAGCGGCTGGCGCAGCACAATCTGCCCGACGATTTCATCACTCCGTTTGCCATCGAGGAAACCAACGTGGCGCCCCCGGAAAAAGTGAGCGGCAATCTCGTCGGCGCCATCATTCCCTACCTCATCATCATGATGTGCCTGGCGGGCTCCATCTACTCGGCGGTGGATTTGACCGCGGGGGAAAAGGAGCGCGGCACCATGGAGACGCTTTTGTGCAGCCCCGTGGCACGAGTCAACCTGGTGCTGGGCAAATGCCTGATGGTGCTCACGGTCTCGCTGGTCGCCGTGCTGCTGTCGCTGTGCTCGACGGGCCTTTCGTTTGTCGTGCTTGCATCCATGGCGACGAGCTTCGGCGCCGCCCGCGAACTTTCACTGACGATCAATCCCGTCTCGTTGTTGCTGGTCTTTGGGCTCATGGTCCCCGTCACCTTGTTTTTTGCCTCGCTGATGCTCGCGGTGGGCCTGTTTTCGCGCAGCGTCAAGGAGGCGAACAGCTACCTGCAGCCGCTGATGATCTTCATGTTTATCCCGGCCGTGTCGGCGACGCTGCCCGGCCTCGAACTCGACCTCTGGCTCGCGTTGGTGCCGGTGCTCAATATCAGTTTAATCAGCAAGGAAATCCTCTCCGGCACCTACCACTGGGGCTACATCGCGCTGATCTTCAGCACCACGTGTTTGTATGCCGGCGTGGCCCTGCGCGTGGCCGTGATGCTGTTTCAGCGCGAAAGCGTGCTTTTCCGCACATGATTCGCCCCTCATTGCGGCAATTCGAGAGTGCTGGACATGGTGCGCCACCAGAAATAAGTGAAGCCGGCCGCGAGCGCCAATCCCGCCAGTCCCAATAAAATCCGGAACACCCTCCGGTCCCGGGAGTCCATGATGCTCCAGTACGGACGAAACAAGCCGAGCACCGCCGCACTCCGGCTCAGTAACGCGTAACCACAGGCCAAAATCGTGACCGCCACCAGGAAGCACAATATTATAAAAATGGGGGACGTTCCTTCCATGTGCTATATTATGAGATGATTAGCTTATTTTTTCAAGCGTTACGTGTGTGACCGCCCAAGTCCCGCCTGGTTCCGCCCGGAAGGCGGCCTGATTTTAGAATTTGTGCCGGGCGGAAATTGCACTCTTAATCCCCGCCGGGGCCGCGCCTTCCGTCGTCCCCGCTTTTCCATGCCTGCTGAAAAATTCATCCCTTTTGCCCGCCCCACAATATCGCCGGCCGCCATTGCCGAAGTAGCCGCGTGCCTGCGCTCGGGCTGGCTCGCCACCGGCCCGCGCGCGGCCAAATTCGAGGAAATGCTGCGCGCCTATTTTGACACGCCCCACGCCTTGTGCTGCGTCTCGGCCACCCTGGGATTGTGGATGGCGCTCAAGGCCCTCGAGTTGCAGCCCGGGGACGAGGTCATCACCACGCCGCTGACGTTTGTGGCCTCACTGAACACCATCGTGCTGGCCGGCGGCACGCCCGTGCTCGCCGATGTTGACCGCGGCACCTACAATATGGATCCCGCGAAAGTGGCCGCCGCCATCACGAAACGCACCCGCGCCATCATGCCGGTGCACTTCGCCGGCTGCCCTGTGGACCTCGACGCGATTTATGCGCTCGCGAAAAAACACCGTCTGCGCGTCGTCGAGGATTGCGCGCATGCCATGGGCGCGGAATTCAAAGGCCGGCGGGTCGGCAGTTTTGGCGACGTGCAGGTGTTTTCGTTTCATCCGAATAAAAACATGACGACCGGCGAGGGCGGCTGTGTCGTGACACGTGATGCAAAACTGGCCCGGCGCATCGAGATTCAGCGTTTTCACGGAGCCGACCGCGCGAGTTGGAAGACCCAGCCACACCCGGAAGGCTTGAGTGAATTCTGTGTGCACGTCGATACCGTCGAGGCCGGGCTGAAATCGAACTTTATGGATTTGCAGGCCGCCCTGGGGATTCACCAACTGCCGGCGCTGGCGGGCTTTAATAAAAAGCGCGGCGCGCTGGCGGCCCGTTATTTGCAAAAACTGCGCGGAATCCCCGGCCTTTCGCTGCCCGCCGCCCCGCGTTATAAGCACACCCATGCCTGGCACCTTTTCACACCCGTAGTCGAGCGGCACGCCAAAGTGAATCGCGACACCTTGATCGTGGAATTAAAGAAACGCCAGATCGGTGCCGGCGTCCACTACATCGCCTGCCACTTGCTGTCGTTCTACCAGAAAAATTATGGCTGGCGCCGCGGCGATTTTCCGGTGGCGGAGAGCATTTCCGACGGCATCCTCAGCCTCCCCCTGTTCCCGCTGCTCACGCTACGCGACCAAGACCGCGTCGTGCGGGCCCTGCGGGAAATACTGGGGTGATTTTTACCGCGAAGCCCACGAAGGGCCACCAAGAGAAAAAAGAATACACCAATTCCGCAGATTATCACAGATAGGTTTCTGGAAATCTGTGTAAATCAGTGGAATCTGTGGAAAAACTTCATATTCTTTTCCGCTTTGCGTTCAGGGCGTCTTTGCGGTTAAAAATCCTCCCCGATGCCCTCGCCTGAAGTTTCCATTGTCGTCCCCGTTTACAACGAGGAGGCCAACCTGCCGACGCTCTTTGCCCGGCTGACCAAAGTGCTCGACGGCCTGGGCCGCCCCTTCGAAATCATCTTCGTCAATGACGGCAGCCGGGATGGCTCGCTCGCGCTGCTGAAAGGTTTTCATGACCAGCGCCCGACGCAGGTGCGCGTGATCGATTTCAACGGCAACTTCGGCCAGCACCTGGCCATCATCGCCGCCTTTGAGCGCGTGCGCGGGGAAATCGTGGTCACCCTCGACGCCGATTTGCAGAATCCGCCCGAGGAAATCCCCAAGCTCCTGGCCAAAATGGCGGAGGGCTTCGATGCGGTCGGCGGCGTGCGCCAGAATCGGCAGGACTCCTTTCTGCGCACAAATATTTCGCGCATCATCAACAAGGTCCGCGAAAGCACGACGGAGATCCGCATGACGGACCAGGGCTGCATGTTGCGGGCCTACCGCCGGCCGGTCGTCGAAGCCATTGTGCGCAGCGGCGAGCGGGCCACGTTCATTCCCGCACTGGCGTATAAATTCGCGGCGCGCAACGGCGAAGTCGAGGTCGCGCACGAACACCGCGCCGCCGGCGAATCGAAATACAGCTACTACAAGCTCATCCGCCTGAATTTTGATTTGATCACCGGGTTCACCCTCGTGCCGCTGCAAATCTTCACGCTCTTCAGCATGGCCTGTGCGGCCGGCAGCCTGGTACTGGTGGTGGCGTTGGTGGTTGGCCGGCTGATTGAAGGCGATGCCTGGGGCGTGTCCGGTGTCTTCAGCCTGTTCGCGATCCTGTTTTTCCTCGTCAGCGTCTGCATGGTCGGCATCGGGCTCATCGGCGAATACGTCGGCCGCGCCTACCAATGCGTGCAACAGCGCCCGCGCTTCCTCGTGCGCGAGGTGTGGGAAAAAGCGGAATCCTAAGCCCGGGCGTTCGGTAGTCTAAAAATTCCCGGAAGCGCACTTTTCCCCAGCCCTGTGCGAATTTGAAAAGGCGGTTTTCTCCGCCATTTAAGCTCCATTTAAAATGGAGCGAGCGAAGGGATTCGAACCCTCGACATCGACCTTGGCAAGGTCGTGCTCTACCATCTGAGCTACGCTCGCGTAAATTCCCCGGCGCTCAGCGCGCCAGCCCCTTACGGGGCCGCAGGAGGGGATATCGTGCCAGTGTCCGCCGGGATGTCAAGCCCAAGGAGGGATTTTTTCCGCTCGGTCTCCGGCACGGGCATCAAATGCTGGTCGCGCAGGTGTTGGGCAAATTCGTTGCTGAGCAGCACGCGCAGCACTTCCCGCAGGCGCTCTTTGTTCTCCGGCTTGAACGCCAAATAAAACGGCAGCCGCAGCGGATAAGCGCCGCTGTACACGTTGTCCTCGGTCGGGGCGTAGGCACCCGTGCCGCCGGTGGCCGCCGCCGGCACCGCGCTGGACAACCGCGCCTCCATCGAGACGAGCAGGGCCTTCGCGTCGGTCTCGGGCACATAGCCGCTCAGGGCGATAACCGTGTTGCTTCCGGCGACCGCCTTGGCCACGTCGGTGGCGGTTTTGAGAACGCGCACTCCTGGTTTAATCGTGGCCTGCCCAAGCACAGTGTTCTTGAACAATTCAAGCACGACGCCGTCATCCGCGCTGGTCGATATGGGAATGACCGTGCGGCCAAACCACAGGCCCGAAAGGCCGGCATCGCCCCACGTCGCAATTTCCTTCTCCGTCCCCGTGCCGAAAATGCCCACCAATTGCGTGCGGTCCACTGCGTTGAGCGGATTCTCCGGGTTGACAAGGATGTAGGCGACCTGAAAGCAGTACTCGACGGTGGTGTAACCCTCCGGTGGTTTTTGGCCGGGCGGTATCGCGATGAGGCCCAGTTGCGCTTTGTTGCCTTTCAATAACACCAGTGCCGGCACCGTCCCATAAAGATCAACTTTGGCCTTCAAGCCGTTCAACTGCGCATAACGGGCCAGCGGTTCGCCCACGGCCGCTTGCAACAAATCGGAACCGGACACTTGGATCGAGCCGTCGCTGGCCGCGGGCTGGCTCCCCGCCGCAGGCGCGGGCGCTTCGGCCGCGTGGAGGGTGTGGGCCGCGAACGCGGCGAGCACGAGCAAGCCCTGGCAGGAGAAAATTCGCATGGCGCAGGGAACGCAGGAGAGAGAGGCCAACAGGGCCGCCCACCACCCTCGGTGGGAACTAAGTCTTTAAGAAATTTGCCCGTCCCAGGGCAATGCTTTTCGCCTTCTCCGCCGACTTTCGCGGCCAAAGTGACGGGCCGACTTGGACTTGAAAAGATGCGGGGTCGGCGGCAGTTTTAGGCTCCCCCATCCCCTACCCCATGAACCCACCGCCTCCTCCTTCGACTTCGCTCCCCGATCGCCGCCGCTTTCTCGCGACCACCGTGACCGCCGCCGTCGGCGCCGCGCTCGCCCCCGCCGCGTGGGGGGCTGACCGCGATTGGTCCGGCCAGAATCCCGTGCGCTACCCCGACCCGGACATCGTCGTGCTGGATCCCCGCTTTACCAAGTACAAAATCAACAATGCCGCGATCGAACGGCTCTACACGGGTTGCCGCTGGGCCGAAGGGCCCGCGTGGAGCGGCGAGGGCCGCTACTTGTTATGGAGCGACATTCCCAACGACCGCCAGATGCGCTGGATTGAAGACGACGGACACGTGAGCGTATTTCGCAATCCGTCCAATTACTCCAACGGCAACACCTTCGACTTTCAAGGCCGCCAGGTTTCCTGCGAACACACCGGCCGCCGCGTGGTCCGTTACGAACTCGACGGCAGCGTCACCGTGCTGGCCGACCAGTTTCAGGGCAAGCCGTTCAATTCGCCGAACGACGTGGTCGTCCATCCCGATGGCGGCATCTGGTTCACCGATCCGGCCTACGGCATCATGGGCAATTACGAAGGCAGCAAGGCCGAGCCGCAAATCAAGGAGGCGGTCTATCGCATTGATCCCGCCACCAGGCAGGTCGCCCTCGCCACCGACGCGCTCAAAAAGCCCAACGGCCTGTGTTTTTCCCCTGATTACAAAAAACTCTATGTCGCCGACACCGACAGCCCCGCCGAGGGCATCCGCGTGTTCGACGTGGTGGACAAAACCAAGCTGACCAACCACAAGCAGTTCGCGACCCTCGCCCTCAACGGGAAAGTCGCCGGCTCCGACGGCATTCGCTGCGACGTGGATGGCAACGTCTGGTCTTCCGCGGCGTGGACGGGCGATGGCTTTGACGGCGTGATGGTCTTTGCGCCGGACGGTGTGCTCATTGGGCAGATTAAATTGCCCGAGACCTGTGCGAACATCTGCTTCGGCGGCCCGAAGCGCAACCGCCTCTTCATGGCCTGCAGCCAGTCCCTCTATGCGGTCTACGTGAACACCCAGGGCGCGCATATTTCCTGAGCGGCGCTGCGCGAGCAGCATTCACCCACCCACATCCAGCTCTGGCCATTCGACGAGCTTGCGGTGCAGTGTGCGGCGGGAAATGCCCAAAAGCTTGGCCGCTTGCGTGCGGTTGCCCCGCGCCTCGACCAGCGCCTGCCGGAACAATTTCTTTTCGTTATCCTCTTTGGACAAGGGCGAGCGGCCCGTGTCCACCCCTGTCGCCGCGCCGCCGGCCGGCACGCCGAGAAATTTCGCATCGAGGTCGTATTCCTTGATCGTCGCGCGTTTGAGCACCACGGCGTTTTCGCAAAAATTGCGCAGCTCGCGGATGTTGCCCGGCCACGCATAGCGTTGCAGCGCCGCCACTGCGCCGGGTGCCAGTTGCGGGACGGGCACTTCATTCTCTTGTGCAAACTGCTTTAAGTAATGATCCAGGAGCAAGGGCACGTCCTCCGCGCGCTCGCGCAGGGGCGGCAGGCGGATCGGGACGACATGCAGCCGGTAATACAAATCCTCGCGAAAGGTTCCCTTCGCCGCCATCGCCGTCAAATCCCGGTGCGTCGCGCACACCAGGCGCACATCCACTTGAATCGGCTTCAGGCTGCCCAGCCGCTCAAACGTGCGCGATTCGAGAAACCGCAGCAGTTTCACCTGCGTGGAGGCATCGAGTTCGCCGACTTCGTCAAGGAACAGCGTGCCGCCGTCTGCCGCCTCAAAGCGCCCGATGCGCCGCTCCGTCGCGCCGGTGAACGCGCCTTTTTCGTGGCCGAACAGCTCGCTCTCGAGCAGGCTCGCCGGAATCGCCGCCGCGTGCACCGGAATAAAGGGGCCGCGGGCGCGCGGACTGTTTTGGTGAATCATCTGCGCGACAAGCTCCTTGCCTGTGCCGGTTTCGCCCTCGAGCAGGACGCTCGCGCGCGAGGTCGCCACCTGCTTCACCTGTTCGAGCACATCGAGCAGCGCCTTCGAATGCCCGATGATGTTTTGAAAGCCGAAATGCTGGTCGAGCCGCTGGTGCAGTTCCGTATTCTCCTTCACCATCTGGCGTTCCTGCAGCGCGCGGCGGATGAGGATTTCGAGCTTTTCCAGGCTCACCGGTTTCGTGAGAAAATCGTACGCGCCGCGGCGCATGGCTTCGACCGCGGTTTCGACGTTGCCGTACGCCGTCATCATGATGCACACCGGCTTGTACGGCATCTGCATCGCCTTCTCGATGACCTTCAGGCCCGATTTGCCGGCCATGCGCAAATCCGTGAGCACGACGGTGAACGACTCTGCGTCGAGCAACCGGAACGCCTCTTCCGCATCGGCTGCCTGAAAGACCTCATAATCCGGCTCCAAGGCAGCGGCCAACCCTTCGCGGGTGTTCTTCTCGTCATCCACCACTAAAATGCTCGCGGGCATGGGTTGTCAGGCTTAACCTTGATTCTTAACGCCTTGATGTGAAAAAGCGACATTTTTGCACACCCCAAACCGAGACGACAAACTCGAGACCAAGCAGAAACCGCGAAACTCCAAGCCAAGCTGCAACCGCAGATTACGCAGATGAACGCAGATTTATACTTTCATGACGTAGCTTCTTTTCCGGTCGTGGTGCGATTTTAAAACTACCACAGATGTCACGGATAATACGGATGCCCTGGCGCAAAAGCTCGATAATTTCAGCATTCCCCTCCGTGCCATCCGTGTTATCCGTGGTTGTTTGGGGGTTTCAAAACAGGTCCTAGCCCTTATCTGCGCAAATCTGCGTCATCTGCGGTTCCTGCTTCTCTGGATTGCGTCTCGGCCGTTTTCAATTTTGAATTTTGAATCTTAAATTCTCCTCCCATGAAATTACCCCGCCTCCTCTCCCTCGCCCTGTTCACACCCTGCGCTGTTTTATGTGCCGCGGAAACGCCCGCCACGCCTCCGCCAAATCTCGCCGCGCCCGTGCCGGTCAAACCCGCTGCGCCGACGGCTGCGGCCAAGGTGGCCACTGCCGACAGTCTCCCGCTTCACGTTGCGCTCGACACCCCGCGCGGAGTCGCCGTGGATGGGGCCGGCAAACTTTACGTTTCGGATTTTAGCGCCAACGTCATCTATCAAGTCTCGCTCACGCCGCCGTTATCGGCCGTGGCGATTCCCGCGCCTGGCGCCACGCCTCCGGCCGCGAACAGCGCTTTTGGCGGCCCATGCGAAATGGCGGTCGATGCCCAGGGCAATCTTTACGTGGCCGACGCCGACAACCACGTCATCCGCAAAATTCTCGCCTCTAAATCCGGCGCGCCCACCGAAATGATCCTGCTCGCGGGCAATGTGGGCGTCAGCGGCACGGAGGATGGGCCCGGACCCGCGGCGCGTTTCGGCACGCCCACCGCCGTCGCGGTGGACGCCGCCGGCAACGTTTACGTGGCGGACAACCAAAATGCCACCGTGCGCAAAATCACGCCCGCGGGTGTGGTCAGCACGCTGGCGGGCAAGGCTGGCGCGGTCGGTAATGTGGATGGCACCGGCGCGGAGGCCCGCTTCAGCACCCCGCGTGGCATCGCGGTGGACAAGGCCGGAAATATTTTCGTCGCCGACGAGGGCAATTCCAATATCCGCAAAATCACGCCCGCGGGCGTGGTCACCACCGTGGCGGGCTCATCCACGGAAACCGCCTTCAAGGACGGCCCGGCCAAGGACGCCACCTTTGGCGCGCCGCGCGGCCTGTGCGTGGATGCGGCGGGCAACCTTTTTATCGCCGACACCAATAACAACCTCGTGCGCAAGATCACTCCCGATGGCACGGTCTCCGCCTTCGCCGGGCAGATCGCCGGCGGCATGGCCGACGGCCCGGCCAAAGACGCCCGTTTCAGTGCCCCGCGCGCCATCGCCGTGGACGCCGCGGGCAACCTCTACCTCGCCGACTCCGACAACTCCGCCGTGCGCAAAATCACCCCGGCGGGCGTGGTGACAACCTTATTGGTTGGCATGGGACCGTAGGTTTTTCCCGGAAGGCGGCCCCGCCTTCCATCCGCCAAAATCGCGGTCAATCCAAAAATACTTATTGACAAGTATTTGGGATATTAATCATCGTGGATTGAGTTGGCTAAAGGGGCGCGCGTGGGCGCGGAGTCGGGCCCGGAGGGTCTGGTTCAGGCGGCAGCGATCCTCCGGCCCGGTACGGCGCGGAAGGAAGGCCCGGCCTGCGGCCACTGCCGTCACCGCTTCAACACTGCGCATTTATCAAACCACACTTACCGCATGAATCTTCAAGTTCGCGCCCGTGCCCTGGAACGGGCCAAGGCCCGGTTGCGGGACCAGGAAACGGCGTTGCGCAAGGAGACTGAGGCGGCCCAGCGGCTCCACCTCCGGCTCCAGACGCTGGTCCGAGATTGCGGTCTCGCCCCGCGCGATTTGGCGTTCGCCCTCGTGGAGCAATTTCACCTGCGCCTGGCCGGACGCCGCAAGGGCTCCCACAGCCGCCGCCATCGGACCAAAATCACGACGGAACTCCGTGAGACGTTGAAACATGCCGTCGCCGGCGGGGCGTCCAAGCTCGCGACCGCCCGGAAATTCCGCCTGAGCTATGCCGTCGTGACCAAGGCCGTGAATGGCGGCTACGACCGCTTGCGGTAAATCCAAGGGAGACAAGGGATTACCGGCGCAGAGGCCAAAATTTGCCCACACTCGCCGTGGGTGATTAAGATGAGTTATATTCTCTTATATCGCACCGTTAGGAAAAGCCGCTCGTGTCCTGTGGCGCTTAAAGAGAATGTGAAAATGAGTTGTTCAACGGGTAGGGAATGAAGTTTGCTCCTTAGAAGAAAACCCAATGAAACGACGTGAAGGCCGAAGAACCATTGACGGTGTTTGTGTACGGGACGCTCAAACCGGGCGGCCGTTTCTGGGAGAAGTATTGCGCCGGCCGGGTGGTCGAGAGCAAGCGCGCGCGGGTGCGTGGGCGGCTGTTCCATTTGCGGAAAGCCGGATACCCGGCCATGGCCGAAGACACGACCCATGACCCGAGGGACCAGACTGCGGCTGGTTGGGTGCGCGGCTGGTGGCTCGTGCTGAAAAGCGAGACGGCGTTGCGCGGGCTCGACGAGCTCGAGGGCTACCGGCCCGGGCGGGAGCCCCAGGAAAACGAATACCAGCGCGTGCGGCGGGAGTGTTTTGCGGAAATTGAAGATTCAAAATTAAAAATTCAACATCAGCCCGACCCAGAATCGCAATCCGGGCCGTCGCTGGGCGAGGCCTGGGTCTATGTCATGACGCCGGATTGGATCACGCGGCTCAGCGGCGCGCTGGTCAAGGACGGCGAATGGGATGAAAAGAAGACGCCGAAGCTGTGGGATATTTGAGCGCCTTCGCGGAATTGAAGGCCGCGCGGCCGGGTGTGAGTCCGCCGGAGGAAAGCGAAAACGCCGATAACCACGGCTCGCTCGCGGACATGTTTCAAAAAATGCGCCGCCAAGTGCAGGAGTGACTGGGTGGGGCCGCATTAGCAACCGGAGGCAATAAGCTGCTCAAAGTCGAAACCGGCCTATGGGTTAGCGCATTAGGGCGATTCGTTCAAGGCCGGTGGTAGAGTCAGCGCGCCGTCACCTTCAAATAAAAAAGCCCAGCGAGACGGCATCCCCTCCGAAGAAGACGTCATTTGCATTGGATTACTGTTTCTGGGAACTGGACCATAGGCAAACCTAGCTTTATCACTTGCAGTCATTTTTCCGAGTCGAACGGCCAAGACCCACGATTGCCCGTTTTTGATATCAGAAACATTTAGGAGCATTTGGGCCATGAATAATTCAGCGCGGTCGGGATCAAGGATCTTGGCGACACCTTCAGCGAACCGTTCGCGTAATTCTGCGGATTCATCGTCGCGGAGTGGCGGAATGAGGTAGGCGGCGATTTGTTCGTTCGCGTCCGCCTGATCAAAAATGGGATGCCCCACGAGACTGAGCAACCTTGCGGGCTCCAATTCGTGGGCGGTTGCGAGCAGCCGCGCCTGCACCTGGGTTTTCAATTCCATCAACAGATTATTGAGGGCGGAGGTTTCGTCAGCGGTAAGCCCAAGCAGACCGATCGCATCAGGCGTGAGTTGGTAGTCGCTCAAAAAAAACAGCCCGGTGCTTTTGATCAACTCTTTGGGCACCGCAACATAGTAGTGGCCGTCGTCAGGCGCCTGGATGCGGGCGGCACGTTTTGCCACGACTATCTCCGCGCTATGGAGTTGCGCGCGTAAGTGATTCAAGTCGGACGCCAAGGCAGCATGGGTCCGGGTGAGTTCAGCTTGCGCCTCTTGGGCACTGGCCAAATTCCAACGTTGCACCGACCACGGCAGTAACGCCAAAGTCAGCACCACCAAGGCGGCGAGCAGCATGAATGAGCCGGCTTTCATGGGGTCGGCGGGTGGATGCGACGGGGGCCGGGAAACTGCTCGAATAACCATAAGTCTTCCTCAGTAATGTCCCCAGTCCGCATTCCGTAGCCGTCGTGCCCGTCTCCGGAAGAAGTTATGGTGGCGAGTTGGGTATGAATTTTACCATTCGCGTCCCTGGTATCGGCGAAGATAAACGTACGTGAAATCCCCGGACGGAGCCCAAAATCTTCTTGCTCCGCTTTGCTGAATAGCACGGCAGCGCGCTCCGGGCCCACGGCTGCAATGAGGTTGTCGGAAAACCACTCGCGCAGGCGCATGGTTTCATCAGTACTCATTGGCGGGATGAAGTAAGCGGTATTCGACCCTGGCATTTGGTCCAGGCCGAGGGCAGGATCTTGCCCTTCCACAGCCTGTTCGAGCGTAATTTCCCGCAGTTGGGTCTGGGCAAAATCCTTCAAGCGATTGTCCAGTGTGGTAAAAACATCATCGAGCGCTTCCACTTCGTCCGGCGTCAGGGCGAGCCACTGGATGTAATCTACAGGAGATTCGACGACCGTGCCTGAAACAAATTTAAGCGTTGTACGCCGGTCGGGATTAAAAGAGTCCCGTCCCAAATTATCCACAAAGCCTTTCGCAGTTTCTAAATCCACTAGCAGGTAATCCGATGCCACTGGCGCGCCGGGGGCGGGTGCCGCACCAGCGCGGACATCGCGAATACGGACTTTCAACCGGTCGCCTTCCTCGCGCAGCCGGGCATTTTTCTCGGCGAGGACGTCATTCTGCTCATTGATAAGCGAAAGGGCCTCGGATTGCAGGGCGAGCGGAATCAACGCCAAGGCTAGCATGACCGTAGCTGCCAGGGTTGTTTTCGTTTTGGTGGACATGGCAAAAAACTTGCCCAACGCATGGGAAAAGCCGCCCCCAGCAGCGGCGCTGGTGACGGAGACTCCCACAACTTTGGCCGCCAAGCCCGCGGGTGCCGGTCCGGCGGCGTGCGCGCCGAGGCCGGAGACCAGCAGCGCGGCCGTGGTGGCCACGCCATAACGCGCAAAATGGGCGCGCAGTTTATCCAAGGCGCGGTCCACCCGTTTGCGCGCGGCTTCTTCGCTGAGCGCAAGGACGTGGCCGGTTTCGGGCAAGGTCTTGCCCTCGATGAAGCGCAGAAGCATGGCATCCTGCTCGAGGCGCGGGAGTTGCGCCATGGCTTCCTCCAGCAGCGGCGCAAGCTGTTCCCAATGTTGATCAGCGGGTGAGTCTTGTTCGGCGAGATTCATGGCGATCGTTTCACGCTGTTGGCGGCGTTTTTCCGCGCGCAAGGTGGCGAGGGCTTCGTTTCTCGCGGTGCGATAAAGCCAGCCGGCGAGAATCTGCCCGGCTTGCAACGCGGCCGCTTTGCGCGCCAATTTGATGAAAACCGCCTGCACGATGTCTTCGGTCATCGGCGGCTCGTGGACTATGCGCCGGACCGCCGAGTAAACGAGGCCCAGATGACGTTCCACCAGTTCGGCAAAGGCACTCTCCGAATGATATTCGACGAACTGGTGCAAAAGCTCCCGGTCTTCCCTCATGGCGTTATACTATACCAATGCCGCCGCCCGCGGAAAGCGGACAAAGCAGCCACGATTTCTTCGACAGAATTAACAGAATTTCCCCAAACGACGGCTCCGTATGAATGGTTTGCTGCCATTCAGGAAATTCTGTCAATTCTGTCGAATGCAGTCTTGTAGAGCAGCCTAATCCCCATCACGCCCGCGGCCACCACCACCGGGCGGCGGGCGGCGTCCGTAACGGCGATGGCGGCGCTGCTGTTGCTGAGCCAGGCGCTCGCGTTCGGGATAGCGCACTTTCGGCGGGCCACCGGGATTGTTTGCCGCTCCCGGCGCAGAATCCGCCGGCTGTCCTTCTTGAGCAGAAGCCTCCGAGCCCGCAGGAACTTCCGCGGGCTGGCCGGACTCTTCGCCGCGCGGCTCATCGCGAAAATCTCGCTGGGAATCGTCGCGCGGTTCGCCACGCGAGCGATTTTCAAGATCAGTGTCCCGGCCTTGGGTCGAATGAAATTCCGTCTCGGCATAAGGCGGGAGGCTGCCGGTCTCCGGCGCGTCGTCCTCAGCGTCGCTGTGCGGGGTGCGGAAGGAATCGTCGCGGGCGAGGGCGCGCTTGGCGGCTTCCTGTTCGGGGTCCGGGTAATCTGAAATCGGGGCGCGTGGCGGCGGAGCCTCGCGGTCGGGCGGCGGATAATCGCCGCCGCGGGTGTTCGGCGGGCGGTCGCCGCGGCGAGGCTGGTTCTGGCGATCGCGATCGAAACCACCGCGGCCACGGTCGTTGCGGCCCTGGCCCTGGCGTCCACCGCCTTGGTTTCCACCCTGATTTCCGCCTTGATTGCCGCCGCGCTGGCCACGGCGATTGCCTTGGTCCTGGTGACGTTGGGGCTGGCCCTGCCGGCGCTGCCCGTCGTAGTCGCGAGGCGGAGCCGGGCGGCGTCCCTGGCCTTCGTGGCCGCCCTCGGAAGCGGGGCGGTCCTGGCCGGAATTTTCCTGGCCGTCGTTGCCCGGGCGGGAGTCACCCTCAACGCCGTCGCCGTCGGACTGATTGCGACCGGCCCACGGCATGGGCTCGGTGGGCCCGTCAAAATCATCGTCCTCTTCGTCGGCGTATTCAGTGAGGTCGTCTTCACCGGGCGGCGGGGCATCCGCGGGGCGGGCGCGCGCCGGTGTTTGAATGCGTTCGGGCTCGGGCGGGAAATTCTGGCGGGACGGCAGCTGCACCTCGCGGGAGGCCAGGCCGGCCAATTCCGTCGAGCGCGGCAGGCGCGGAGATTCCACGGTCGCGGCGGGCCGGATGACGAGGGCCGAAATCACATTGGCCGGGCGCAGGCGGACAATATTCTCCACGGCGTCGGCCAGCAATTCGGGATTGATGGCCGATTGCGGGTCAATGGCCAGCGTCGCCTCGGGCGCAGTCTCGGTGTTCGGGCGCGCATAAACTGTCGTGGCCCGGATGCCGTCGTCGCGCAATTCGTCAAACAGTTGCTCGGTAAAATGATGGAGGCCGCCCTCGATAGCGGCGGTCACGGGGCCGCCCGGCGCGGGGCCTTCGCCATTCCAGCATAGCACGATGAAATGGCCCTTTTCCTTGCGCAGCCACGGCAGCGTGCACCGCGCGAGGACCAACGGGCACAGCAGGCCGACGTTAAGACGTTCGGCCAAATCGGCCACAGGGGTGTCGAGCAGCGGGGCGGGTAAGCGCCGCGCGGCGTGGACGACAAAGCTCACATGCCCTTCGCGTGCCAGAACATCGTCCACCGTCTGCGTGAGCGCGGCGGGGTCGGCGAGGTTGACCGTGAGGGGGATAAAGTCGTCGTGAGGATAGGGATTGCGGGCGAACTGGGTCGCGAGAGCGTACACCCGGCAGCCCATACCGAGGAGGCGCCGGGCAATGGCTAGGCCCGGGCCGGCGTCGGCGCCGGTAACTAAAGCTATGTCCATGGGAAAGGTTTTGGTCGGTTAAGAGTGAACTGCAACCCGGTGCGGGGTGAAAGCACCAGGATTTGGTTGGCGGCGCCGCGAGCCTCGGAAGACCGGACGCCGGGAGGTTAAGTTTGCGGTTTGAATCGTTCACCGGGGTGGGTGAACAGCAAAGGGTTCGACTCGGCAATAATGGGTACCGCCGCAGGGTGCAAGCGTCGAATCGGGACTCGAACTTCACTTAGGCTTCACTGACTTGGCTGCTGCATGTTTGACGGCGGCGGCATCGAGGTGAAACTGGTGCAGCATCCGGTGAATCATCGGCGCGACAAAAACGCCGATGGTGCTGAGAAAAATAATGCTGCTGAACAACGCGTAGCCGGAAGCGAAGACTTTGCCCCCCGTGGTGGAAAGTGGTTCCACCGGGCCCTGGCCGCCGAGAATCATGGAGGCGTCGAACAACGCGTCCACCCAGCGCAAGGGCTCGAAGTGATGATAGCCGACAACTCCGATCGCGAGGCAAACCGCCAAAATCACCACCGCCACCGTGCCATGCCGAAACATCCGGCGGAAAAATTCCGGCCGGGGTAATAGCGGATCGCTGCGACGTTCATACATGGGCGGAAATCACGGCACGATTTTCACAAAAATTCTTTTGCCGGCCTGGAAAATATATTCATGCACCGGTTTTTGAAATTTGCGAAAGGGGTCGGAAATTTTGTCGGGGCCGATCTTCACCGCGCCTTGCTCGATGAGACGGCGGACTTCGTTCTTCGACGCGAATTTGCCCGTGGCGACGAGAAGATCCACCACGGTCACCTCGTCCAGCGCGACGACTTCAGTCCACTTGAAGGCCGGCATGTCGTCGGGAATCTCGTGGCGCGCAAAAACTTTTTCAAATTGCTGAAGTTCATAACGGCCCGCGTCGAGCGAATGGAACAGGCCGACCAGCGAGGAGGCCAGATGCTTCTTGGCGTCCATCGGATGTCCGGCCTGGTGGCGGGCGATGGCCTCGTCGTCCAGCTCCAGTAACAGCCGGTAATAGTCCCACATGACGGCGTCGGAAATGGACATGATTTTGCCGAACATCTCCTTCGGCGAATCGTTGAAGGCGATGTAGTTGTCCGAACTCTTCGACATTTTTTTCACGCCATCGAGGCCCACGAGCAAGGGCGTGCAGATCACGGCCTGCTCGGGCTGGCCGGCTTCCTTTTGCAGGACGCGCCCGACGAGCATGTTGAACAACTGGTCGCTGCCGCCCAGTTCCACGTCGGACTTGATCATCACCGAATCATGGCCCTGAATGAGGGGGTACAGAAACTCGACGATGGAAATGGGGGTGTTCTCGGCGTGACGCTGCGAGAAATCGTCGCGCTCCAGCATGCGGGCCACGGTCATCTTGCGGGCCAGCGCGAGAGCGTCGGCAAAGGTCATCTTCGCGAACCATTCACTATTGTAGTGCACCTCCGTGCGATCGCGTTCGAGAATCTTGAAGGCCTGCTCGAGGTAAGTCTCGGCGTTGGCCTTGACCTCCGCCTCGCTCAACACCGGGCGGGTCGAGGAACGGCCCGAGGGGTCGCCAATCATGGCGGTGAAGTCGCCGATGATGAGCACGGCCTGGTGGCCGAGGTCCTGAAACTGCCGCAGCTTGTTGAAAACGACGAGATGGCCGAAGGTCAGGTCGGGCCGGGTCGGGTCCACGCCGAGCTTGACGCGCAGGGGCTGGCCCGCGTGCAGGCGTTCGCGCAGTTCGGCTTCGCCGATAAAGTGCTCGGTGTTGCGGTGGAGGGCGGCGAGGGTGGACATGGAAAAAGATCGAAAGAAAGGTAAAAGATGAAAGGTAAAAAGTTAAAAATGCATGAGGTTTTTCCTTTTGGCGAATGCCAAAAGCAGTTTGGCCGGGGGTGAACCCCGCGCATTTCCCCTTGCGGTGCGACGCGCGGAGAGTACGATTGCCGCTCCCTTCCCTTCCTTTCCACCTTAACTTCACTGCATCTCATGGCTCTCCAACCCGGCACCAAGGCCCCCGCCTTCTCCCTCAAGACCAAAACCGCTGACGGCCTCAAAGACGTCGCCCTCGCCGACACCCTCGGCAAGAAACAGACGGTCCTGCTTTTCTTCCCGCTGGCCTTCACCAGCGTCTGCACCACGGAAATGTGCAACGTCAGCGAAAACTTCGCCGCCTACAGCAGCCTCAACGCCGCCGTTTACGCCATCAGCGTGGACAGCCCGTTCTCCCAGGAAGCCTGGGCCAAGGCCAACAAGATCACCATCCCGGTGCTCTCCGATTTCAACAAGGACGTTTCCAAGGCCTACGATGTGCTCTACGGTGACCTGCTCGGCTTCAAGGGCGTCTCGAAGCGCTCGGCTTTCGTCATCGGCACGGACGGCGTCATCAAGTACGCCTCGTCCAACGACGATCCGAAGGTGCTGCCCGACTTCGTGGCCATCCAGGCGGCGTTGAAGATGTAGCCTGGCGGATCACTCCCAGCAAAAGAAGCCGCCATGTCGCCGGACGAAAAAGCCATCCGCCAGCTCGTGCAAGATTGGATGCAGGCTAGCCTCGCCCACGATTTCGACGCGCTGGGTCGGATGATGGCCGACGATGTGGTATTTCTGCGCGCCGGATGCCCGATGCTGCGGGGCCGCGAAAACTTTCTGAGTCTGGCCCGAGCCAACCAGAACAAGCTGTCCGTCGAAGGCCGCGCCGATACCCTCGAAGTCCACATTGACGGCCATCTCGCCCATATGTGGAACGCTCTTTCCATCACCCTCGTGCCCAGTGACGGCAGTCCCCCGGTCACCAAGAGCGGCTACACCATGTCGCTCTTGCGCAAGGAGCCGGATGGCCGTTGGGTGCTCGTTCGCGACGTCAATTTGCTTCCGCCTTAAAACCCTCCGCTGTTTTTCTCCATGCCCGATTCGTCTATTCCGTTCAACGCCCGGCGCGCCTTCACGGCGCCGGATGGCCGCCCAGGTTTCATTGCGTCACTGCCTGCGCTCGAAGAAGCCGGCCTCGGGAAAATCTCCCGCCTGCCGGTCTCCGTCCGCATCGTGCTCGAGTCCGTCCTGCGCAATTGCGACGGCCTGCGCATCAATGAGGACGACGTGCGCACCCTCGCCGCCTGGCATGCCGCCAAGCCCGTGGACACCGAGATTCCGTTCGTCGTTTCCCGCATCGTGTTGCAGGACTTCACCGGCGTGCCGCTGCTGGTGGACCTCGCCGCCATGCGCGACGCCGTCGCCAAGCTCAAGCGCGACCCGGGTCTCATCGAGCCGCTGGTGCCGGTGGACTTGGTGGTTGACCACTCCGTGCAGGTGGATCGTTTCGGCACGCCGCAAGCGTTCCTGGAAAATCTGCGCATTGAATTTCAGCGCAACCTCGAACGCTACGAATTCCTGAAATGGGGCCAGCAGGCGTTTGAAACGTTCAGCGTCGTTCCGCCCGCCATCGGCATCGTCCATCAGGTAAATCTCGAGTACCTCGCCAAAGTGGTTTTTGCGAAGGAAGTGGACGGCGCTCTCTGGTTCTATCCGGATTCGCTCGTGGGCACCGACTCGCACACCACGATGATCAACGGTCTCGGCGTCGTCGGCTGGGGCGTGGGCGGCATCGAGGCCGAAGCCGGCATGCTGGGCCAGCCCGTTTATTTTCAAACACCGGAAGTCATCGGCGTGCATTTGACTGGGGCTTTGTGCGAAGGCGTCACCGCCACGGACTTGACGCTGCGCGTCACAGAATTACTGCGCAAAGAAAAAGTTGTCGGCAAGTTCGTCGAATTTTACGGCGAGGGCGCCGCGCGGCTGACCGTCGCCGACCGCGCGACCATCGCCAACATGGCGCCCGAATACGGCGCCACCATGGGTTTCTTCGGCATCGACGACCAAACCCTCGACTACCTCCGCGCCACCGGCCGCAGCGAAAATGCGGTCGCGCTCGTGAAAGCCTACTACCAGGCCCAGGGCATGTGGGGCATTCCGCGCCAGGGCCAGGTGGACTACACCAAGTCCATCGAACTCGACCTCGCCACCATCGTACCCTGTGTTTCCGGCCCGAAGCGCCCGCAAGACCGCATTGATTTGCCCGACCTCAAGGAACGTTTCCTCGAACTCTTTCACAAGGACCTCAAAGAGGGCGGTTATGGCAAGACTTTGACGGAGCTAAGCCGCCATGTGCCTGTGCAATTTGCGGGGGCGGAAAAAAATAACGGCAACGGCGTGGCCGTCGCCACGGCGGCGCCGGAAATTGGCCATGGCTCCGTGCTCATCGCCGCCATCACGAGTTGTACGAACACTTCCAATCCGTCGGTGATGCTGGCCGCCGCGCTCGTGGCGAAAAAGGCGGTGGAAAAAGGCCTGCGCGTCGCGCCGACGGTCAAGACCAGCCTCGCGCCCGGCTCACGCGTCGTCACCGATTACCTCGTTGAGACGGACCTGCAAAAGTATTTCGATCAACTCGGCTTCAATCTCGTCGGCTACGGTTGCACAACCTGCATCGGCAACAGTGGCCCGCTCGACGCCGCCGTGGAGACAGCCATCAAGGAGGGCGACCTCGTCGCCGCCAGCGTGCTCTCCGGCAATCGCAATTTTGAAGCCCGCGTGCACTCCTCCATCAAGGCGAATTTCCTGATGTCGCCGCCGCTGGTGGTGGCGTTTGCCCTCGCGGGCCGCGTGGATATCGATTTGTCGCGCGAGCCGCTGGGCATCGGCCGCGACGGCCGGCCCGTGTTCCTGCGCGACTTGTGGCCCACGCACCAGGAAATTCAGGACAACATTTTGCGCGGCCTGAAGCCCGAAATGTTCAGCAGCAAATACTCGACCCTCAAGGACGCCAACCCCGAGTGGAATGCCGTGCGCGTCACCGAGGGCGCCCAGTACCGCTGGGACGAAAAATCCACCTACATCCAGGAGCCGCCGTTCTTCGCCAACTTCTCCCTCACGCCCGGCAAGATTACTCCGCTGGCCGATTTGCGCCCGCTGGCCCTCCTCGGCGATTCGGTGACCACCGACCACATTTCCCCCGCCGGCTCGTTCAAAGCCGAGACGCCGGCCGGCAAATTCCTCCGCGAGCGCGGCGTGCAGCCGGTGGATTTCAATTCCTACGGCTCGCGCCGCGGCAACGACCGCGTGATGACGCGCGGGACTTTTGCCAACGTGCGCATTAAAAACAAAATGGCCGACGGCAAGGAGGGCGGTTTCACCAAACTCCAGCCCGATGGCGAAGTCATGGCGATTTACGATGCCTGCCAGGCGTACGCCCAACGCGGCACCGGCCTGATTATTTTCGGCGGCGTGGACTACGGCATGGGCAGCTCGCGCGACTGGGCCGCCAAAGGCACAGCGCTGCTCGGCGTCAAGGCCGTCGTGGCGAAATCCTTTGAGCGCATCCACCGCAGCAACCTCATCGGCATGGGCGTGCTCCCGCTGGAATTCGCCGAGGGCGAAAGCGCCGAATTGCTCGGCCTCGACGGCACCGAGACTTTTTCCCTGCCGGGCCTGGGCAACGACCTCAAGCCGCGGGAAATGCTCGAACTGGTGATCAAGCGCGCCGACGGCCGCGAACAATGGGTGCCCCTCCGGGCCCGCATCGACACCCTCATCGAGGTCGAGTACTACCGGCACGGCGGGATTCTCCCCTACGTGTTGCGCCAGTTGTTGAAGAGCTGACGCGGTTTTGTCACCTAAAATCCGCCCGCCCGGAAAACTTTTTCCGCATGTTTGGCGTGCTTTGCCGAATTTACCGTTTTATATTTTCCCTTATACGCATGGCCACCGAAACCTCTCCGGTTTTTCTCGTGCATGCCGCAGCCGACCCGGTCGTGCTCGTCATCAACGGCCGCGCCAGCTACCTGAACTGTGCTCCCGTGGCCCAGTTTTTCGACAAGCTGCTCAAGCAGGGCCGCCGCAAGTTCATCCTCGATTTCTCCCGCTGCACCGGGATGGATTCAACCTTCCTCGGCATCATCGCCGGGGCGGCCATCGAGGCCCGCCGCCACCAGCCGCCCGGCAGCCTCGCGCTCATGGGGCTGAGCCCGCGCAACCTCGAACTGGTGAAAAACCTCGGCCTGCACCGCCTCGTCACGGTGGACGGGGATGCCTCGCCCGCCCTCTCCGCCGAGCAAGCCAAGGTGCTCACGACCCCCGACCACGAGGAATTGGCCAACGCCCGGCTTATCCTCAAGGCCCACGAAAACCTGTGCGTGGTCGATCCCAACAACCGCGGCAAATTTGAAGACGTCCTCGCCTTTCTCAAAGCGCAAGTGGACAAGGACGCGAGCGGGGGAAAGTGAGCCCAGCCGCGGCCGGGAAGAGCTTTTCTCCCGGTGCGTGCGCCCGCTCCAGGTTGAGCAGAAAGTTTGTGCGTTTTTTTGTCGGGGGCCTGTTATAGTATGAATGCCGATGACCTCCGAGGGTGACTTATTGCGCCGGTATGCCCGCCACGGTGACGAGGCGGCGTTTGCCGAAATTGTCCGTCGGCACGTGGACATGGTTTACTCGGTGGCGCGGCGGCTGGCCGGTGGCGACACCCAGCAGGCCCAAGATGTGGCCCAAAGGGTATTTACGGATTTGGCCCGCAAGGCGCATCTGCTCTGCCATCGGCCAACCCTTGGTGGCTGGCTCCATACCAGCACACGTTATGCCGCCCGCGATGCCGCCGTCAGCCAGCACCGTCGGCGCGCACGCGAACAGGAGGCTGCGATTATGCAACAAATCCTGTCTACGCCTGAAATTCCGTGGGAGCAGCTTCGACCCGTGCTCGACGACGCCGTGAGCCAACTCAGCGACCGGGACCGCGAGGCCGTGGTGCTGCGCTTTTTTCAGCAGAAAAGTCATCGCGAAATTGGTGATGCCTTGGGTTTGACTGAAAATGCGGCTCGCATGCGCGTGGAGCGTGCCCTGGAAAAACTGCGCGAGTACTTTTCCCGCCAAGGCATCAACGCCCCGGCGGTGTTGCTCGCCTCCGCCGTTTCCACTCATGCCGTCGAGGCAGCCCCGGCGGGATTTGCCGCCCACGTGACCGCCGCCTCCTTGGCCGGCGGCGCGACCAAGGGAATCATGAGCACGCTCCGAAAATACATTCTTACCATGAACAAGACCTCCCAAATCGCCCTCGCCGCCGCAGTGGTGGTACTGGCCATCCTACCCTTTTTGCATTTGTCGGCCGCTGCGGGCAGCAATGCCCAGCCATTGCCCGTCACCCTTGCGCAAAATTCGAGCGCCACAGCTCCGGCCCCGAGCGCCCTCGCAAGTCCAAGCCCCATCGCCGAACAAGCCATACCCAACCCCGCTTCCGCCGCGAGAACGATTGCGCCGGCACCACCACCCGCACCGCCTCCTGCTGACCATCCGGGAAACCCGGCCGCAGCGACAGGGCCGGCGACAGCAACGCCTCAATCGCCCAGAGTAACTGCCCCAGCCAGTCCAGCTTCAGCAACCAACGCACCGATCACATCCTCCTCCCTCCCGCCCAAGGCCACGGATTTACCTTCGCATAATGTACAAGTTCATGTGTATGGGGAAATTTACCCAGGCTATCCGATTGATTTTACAGTCATTGGGGTGGGTGACATCAGACGCACCATAACCATTCCCCGCATCGGCGGAGTCCTCGACGACGGAGATTCAGCCGAAGCAAATATCGTTCTCGCCATTTCGGCGGCGGGCGATGGCTACCGTATCGGTTATCTCGGGATGCTCACCGTGCTCTTTGTTCAAGACAATTACCAGCGGCGATCAATTGGCGCCCAAGGCGAGGCCACGCTCAGACCTGGTCAAACGGCCACTGCCTCAAGTTCAGAGGGCGGAGGCTCCCTCTCGGTTACGGTCACAGAACTCCCCAACTAACTTTTGCTTCCTCACGAATCTCATCCCACCCCCCCTTCTTCCATCGCCATGAGAAAGACACTAATCATCGCCAGTCTCCTGATCGTGTGCGCGGTCGGCCTTTGCGCGCAATCTTCTCCCGCCGCCAGACCTGGAGAACAAAACTTCGCTGTCCGGGTCCAAGGCCAGGTGGCGGCAGACACCGCGATGGATTTTACGCTGGTTGTAGTGTCCGGAGGGAGATCGTCAGGACAATACGACGTCAAGGACGTGGAATTTCCCAATGTCCGGGAAGCAGTCATGGGTACCCTCAGTATTTCGATCTCCCCTCCAAGTCCGTCATCGCATGCTCCCGAGGGAGCTTACCTCGTTGATTATCAAATAATAGTTGAACTGCCTGTGCTGGGGTTGACGAATACCGCGCCGCCGCCGCGGCCGCCGCAGGTCACCAATGCAATTAGGGTAGCGGCGCAAGGCGTCACCGGCCAAGTGATCATCAAGCCAGGACAAACCATTCGTATTGCGGACATGCCGGCCGTCGGTCCCCTCGAACTCACGCTCACGGCAGTTTCTAATTGAAATCACCCGCAGCTGTTTTTCCCCTTATTTCAACTCAACTCATTTTTACATGAAACGCTTCACTTACCTGATTATTTTTCTCACCAGCGTCACTTGGATGCTTGAAGCACAGACCACTTCACCAGTCTCCAGCGAAAGAGTTTTTCTCCACTTCACCGGGAGCCTGGGTAAAAATACTCCGGTGGATGTGACTATTGACAGCGCCAATCCACCAACACCCCCGGCTCCCATCCGCCCCCTGCCGAACGCGCCCTACGATCCGACCCCCGGCCCGGTGCAGATTACAATTATCTCCGTTACCCGGAGCGGGAGTGGCTTCGTGGTCTATTTGAATGCTCATTGCTCGATTACGACAACGATCACAAATTTTGCCGGCACCACGCGGTCGGCTGGCAACCAAGCGGTGGGGGTGAACAGCCAAGTGTTTTTAAAACCCGGAGTACCCTTGACCATCGCCCAGGGACACGACGTGAGCCTGACCTTGACCCTCACCGAATAAGCCCGACTCGATCCATCGGAAATCGCCCAAGATCTGAAAATGGTGGGAGAGCAG
>CAZLRH010000017.1:0-72058 GCA_964562015.1 uncultured Opitutales bacterium
CCGCCCCCCAGTCGCCCTGCGTTTCGACCCACGCGCTCGGTCGCCGGTGGTAAAGCGCTTCCAAATCCAGATAGTCGCGATAATTCCGTGCCCGTTGCTGCAGCCCGAAGCCGGCCAGTTCCTTTTGCGGGTAATCACTCCAGCGCGCATAGGGCGCGACGTCGAGGGGTCGCCACTGCCAAAGCATCGGGTTCGCCCGGTTGGCGATCAGCAGGCCGTCGGAATCATGCACCATCGGCCTCCAATCCGAAGGGTGGGATAAGGAATTTTCCCCGTACCAATACATGCTGGACAGCGGCGCGATGCCGACGCGGTCCACGCTATTGCGAAAATACAACGTGCTCGTCACGTCCATCACGGTGTCCGCGCCCGGATGCACCTCGAAGCGGTAGGCGCCGGCGACGCTGGGGCTATTCAGCAGAGCGTAAATGACGAGGGAGGTGGCGCCCGGCGCAGGCCGCACCAGCCAAAATTGTTCGAAATAAGGAAATTCCTCGGCCTTGGGCAGGCCCGTTTCGAGGGCCAGGGCGCGGGCGGACAAGCCGTATTGCTCGTGCTGCCCCAGCGCGCGAAAATACGTCGGCCCCAGAAACGCCACCAGCTCGTCTTTATAAGCGGCCGAGTTGAGATTGTAGTGGGCGCGAAAGCCCGCAAAGCCCGGCGGCGGCGGGGTGCCCGGCGGGATGACCAAGTCCTTGCCATAGTCAAAATTCTCCAGGCGAAAGGGGATCGGCACGGAATGCCCGTCCACCACTTCATTGATGAGGACGGTTTTCGCAAAGAGCGAGCCGGGGTGGAAAAATTCGATTTCAAACGGCAGCCCCAGGTCGTGCCATAGCGCCTTTTTCTTGTCATACCGGATATCGGTGAATTGGTCGTAACCGAGGCCTTTGAAAAAAGCTCCGGCATCGCCGAGCTGCGAAACGTACGGGCTTGCGGCCGAGTCGCGCGCCAGCTTTTCCACCTGCGTAAAATCGAAAATGCTCGAAGCCGCCGTCGTGTCCGCAGGCGTCGCGGCCGCCTCGGTGCGGGGCACGGACAGCGCATCTGGCCGGGTCAATACCGGCTCTTCGGCAGCGAAGGCACTGGCCGCGGTGCAGGCTGCGACGAAAGCAAAAAGCCGGACGCTCCGCAGGCCGGCGCCCGGACGAGCCCCGTCAAAGGCCTGCGGCTGGAAATGGACAAAGTCTGGTGGCGCGAAGCGCATGGGCATACCCAATGGGCAAGGGCGGCTGGGTAAAATAGCGTTAATCCTACCCCCTTTTCGTCCCGGTGCAATACCGATGCGGCGGGGTGGAAAAGCGACATTGCCGGAGCGTTCACGCCCATGGTCGGCGAAGTTAATCCTTCAAGTGCTGGCAGCCAACACCGAGCCAGGGCCTTCAAGCTCTACCACTACCCAAACAGGTAATGTCTTAATTTGAAACGGGGCGCTGAGGGCAGCGCGCCCTACCTAAAGTTTCTTCTTGGGGTAGGGCGGGCTGCCCTCAGCCCGCCGTCTTGTTTTTGGCGAAATTAAGACACCACTCAAACACGGTGCTACTTGACCTATGTTATAAACTCGTGTATGGGTTTTACATGAGTTGGAAAACCATCACTTTGGATGTGGAGGCCTACCACCTGCTGAAAAAGGCGAAGCAAAAGCGGGAATCCTTCGGCGATGTCGTGCGACGCATCGTCACCGCGCGCGAACCCATCCCCGACATCGAGACGCATCTCGACCAGCTGTTTCGCGACTTCGGAGGTGTAGGTGTGATGCCCGAGGCCGCACTCACGCGCCTTGAGCAGCGGAAAAAGCATCCGCCGCGCTCGCCGCAGCCCCGCCATGCTGCTTGATACCACTTTCTTTATTGATTTGAGCCGCGAGGTTCGTGCCGGGCAGCCCGGCCCGGCGGCGGCGTTTTTGCGCCTGCACCATCGCGCCGACTACGCCGTCAGCGTGGTGACACTGGGTGAATTTGCCATCGGGATGGACGCGCCCGCGACCCGGCGCTTCTTCTGGGGCTTTCGTCCGGTGGCCCTCGGGCGCGAACTCGCGATTTTTGCCGGGCGGCTGCAAAGCCGGTTGAATTTTACCTTGGGGGAAAACGATCTTTGGATTGCGGCCACGGCACTTTATCATCAATGGCCGCTGGCCACGCGCGACTTGGCTTTCGCAAAAATCCCGAGCCTGAAAGTCATGGCTTATTAATACGGCGGTGTTCAAGTCGTTTAAGATTGTCAGTTCCGGGCCTTTGCGCGTGGATAACCTTATGCCTTTTCCCATTCTTCCGCCGGTCGGTGGCCAAAAAATCTTGTGCGTGGCCGCGCTGGCTTGGCTGCTCGCGTGCGCCGGTTGCGCGACGGCCAAGCACGATTTGCAGCGCAGCGAGGTCGAGCAGATGTACAAGGACGGGCGCATCAGCCACCTCGAATATGACGAGATGATGAGCGACATCGCCGCCAAGGAAAAGGCCGCGCCCGCGGCGCCGGCGGGCCCGGTCTCCTCGCAAAACAACCTGGCTCCGGGCCAACCCGCGGCCCCGCTGCCGGGGCAGGCGACCTTTTAGGCGGGGGACTTGCATCTGCGCGCGGCGGCCTTGACCAAAATGTGACAAGTCCCGCTGCACCCTGTCTTGCCCCGCACCGGATTCGCCGTCAGCATGGTGGGCTCCCTTGGGCATGAGCGCATTTTTTCAAAGCGATTTTTTCCGACTGCGGCCGGAGGTCCGGCTTGCGGCCTGGGTGGCGCTGGGCCTGGGGGTTCTGGTCGTGATGGACCAGTGGCACTACTGGTCTTCGCGCGACGATTTCAGTTTTGGCTACCTCGTGCCGTTTTTCATCGCTTACGTGGTGCACGACCGTTGGCCGCAACTGAAGGCCATTCTCCTGGGTGAGCCCGGCGCATCGGCGGTGTCTACCACGCGCTCCGGCCAATTTTATGACACGGCGGCGATCTTCGTGGTTGCGGGCAGTTTGCTCGTGTTTGCCATCGGCGGGTTTTTGCGTGCGGTGGCCGGACCCGACACCGACCCGGCCTTTTTCCTCGCGGCGGGCCTCGCCGGTTACGTGCTGGCCATGGGCTTTCTGGTCTCGCGGCAAAACGCGCACGGGCAGTTCCCGCCCTTCGCCGTGCGCCGCCAAATGCCGGCCCTGCTTTTTTTCCCCGCCATGGCCTGCCTGCTGTCGGCGCCGATTTTGCTGATTTTCGAGACCCGTATTAAAGCCATTCTGCTCCAATACGTGGTGGCGATTGTGGCGGGCGTGTTTGATTTTCTGGGCTTCGATATCTATCCGCAGGGAAATGTTTTGATTTTGCCCCACGGTTCGGTGGGGGTGGAAGACGCCTGCTCCGGCATCCGCTCGCTGACGGCCTGCCTCTTTTCCGGTTCGTTTTTGGCGGCGGTTTTTCTGAACCGCTGGTGGAAGAAAATACTGCTGCTCGTCATGTCGGCCATCCTCGCCTTCGTGATGAACATTGGGCGCAGTTTGTTTCTGACCGGCTGGGCGTATGCCAACGGCGATGGCGCGCTCGACGCCGATTTCTGGGGCCATCCGCACCTCGTCAAGGCCGCGGACGGGCAATTCGTCGAGAATCCGGCCTTTCGTTTTTTCACCGTGCACGACTTCGCCGGTTATGCGGTGCTGGGGCTGACCCTCGCGGGGCTGCTGCTTTTGCTGCCGTTGTTGAATTTTAAAATTAGACTCGGCCCCAAAATTCCGGTTCGCTCTGGGGTGCCCGCCGAAACCGGCCCCGGCGCCGGTCCTGCCTGAACGCCGTCCGCCTTGCCCTCCACTTACCCTTCGCGCCTCACCCATGAAAATCCTGATGGTCTCGCCCGAGATGGCGCCGTACGCCAAGGTCGGCGGCCTCGGCGATGTCGTCGGCGCCCTGGCCAAAGAGCTGGCCGCGCTCGGGCATGAGGTTCGCGTCGTCATCCCGCTTTACGGTTTGCTCAAGCCCGAAAAAAGCTGGGTGGCCTTTCCCGAGCCGGTGACGGTGACCCTCGGCGGCTGGCGCGAGGAATTTTGCCGCGTCTGGGAGGCCACTCCGCCGGGCTCGAAGGCCAGCGTGAACTTCGTCGAGTTCAACCGCTATTTCGCACGGCCCGGCATTTACGGCGCCCACGGCGGCGTTTTCTCCGACAACCACGAGCGCTTCACTTTTCTCTGTCGCGCGGCGCTCGACTGGTGCTACGCCCGCGAATGGCATCCCGACATCGTGCACAGCCACGATTGGGCCACGGCGCTGACGGCGGTGTACTTGAACACCACCGACCGCCACCGGCCGCTGGGCCGCGCCGCCAGTGTTTTCACCATCCACAACCTCCAGCACCAGGGCTATTTTGGCCGCGAACTGCTGGATTTCGCCGGCCTCCCGCAGGATTTGTTCCGGCCCGATAATTTGGAATGCCTCGGCGCCGTCAACCTGATGAAGGGCGGCATTTACCACGCCACGAAAATCACCACGGTCTCGCGCAATTACGCCCGCGAGATTCAAACGCCCGAGGGCGGCTGCGGGCTGCACCACGTCTTGCGCTATCGGGCCGCGGATTTAATTGGCGTGGTCAATGGCATCGACCCCGACGAATGGAGCCCGGTGACCGACCGGCATTTGCCCGCGCATTTCAATGCCACCGATCTGGCCGGCAAAGCGGTGTGCAAGGCGGCCTTGCAAAAACGCTTCGCCCTCGCGCAGGAGAATGTTCCGATCTTCGCCGCCGTGGCCCGGCTCGTGGACCAAAAGGGCCTGGATTTGCTGGCCGCCATCGTGCCGTCGTTGATGGAGGAAATGCGCGCGCAAGTCGTCATCCTCGGCACCGGCGACCCCGCGCTCGAGCAATCTTTCATCCATTTGGCCAAACGTTATCCCGGTCGGGTCGGGGCCTTTATCGGGTTTGACGAAGGCATCGCGCACCTCATCGAGGCGGGCGCCGATTTTTTTGTGATGCCGAGCCGCTTCGAGCCCTGCGGCCTGAACCAGATGTACTCGCAGGTTTACGGCACTCCCCCCATTGTGCGCGCCACCGGCGGCCTCGTGGACACCGTGGACCAGTACCTCGAGGGCAAAGGCCGCGGCACGGGTTTCCTCTTTTACGAGCCTACCGCCCGCGCGCTCTTTCACGCCTGCCGCTGGGCCGCCGGCACTTATCGCGACCGGCCGGACGACCTGCTGGCCCTCCGCCGCAACGGCATGAACAAGGATTTTTCCTGGACGCAAAGCGCGCGCCAGTACGCCGACATCTACGGTTGGGCCGTGCAACAGCGCTTGGGCGACATCGCTGCGAAGAGCAAGTGAGTTGCCGGTAAACTACCGCGCGATGGGCACATTCACGAGGTTGCCCCATTCGGTCCAGCTGCCGTCATAAAGGCTCACGCGCTTTTGCCCGAGCATTTCGTGCAGGATGAACCACGTGACCACGCCGCGTTCGCCGCGCAGGCAGTAGGTGACGATTGGCGCACCGCCCGGCTTCAAGTAGGCCTGGTAAATCTGCCGCAACGCCGGCTTGGTTTTAAACGTGCCGCTGGCATTCAAGGCCACCGACCAGAGGATATTTTTCGCCCCGGGAATATGGCCGGATTCCATGGTGATATTCTGGTCCTTGCCCGGCGGTGCATTCGCTTGGCCGATGAATTCCTTGTGCGTGCGCACGTCCAGCAACTGCAAAGTGTGCCCCGGCAACGAGCGCAAAATCGCGTCGCGAAAAGTGCGCAGCGACACATCTGTGCCCGCGACGTCGTATTCCGCCCCGAAATAATGCGGCACCTCGGTGGTCACGGCACGGCTCTCGGCTTTCCATTTCGCCAGCCCGCCATTGAGGACGGTCAGATTGCCCGCCCCGCGATACTTGAACACCCAATAACCATAGATGCTTGAGAGTCCGCTCACTCCGACGCCGCCCGCATCGTAGAAAACAATGGTCTGCTCCGTGCTAAGGCCGAGCCGCCCGGCCCTTTTCTCGAGCACTGAGGGCGACACCCAATCGCGGCGCTGTGGGTCCATTAAATCGTTCTGCAACACCAAACCAATCGCACCCGGCAAGTGGCCGCTGGCATAAACCGGCGCAGCCGCATCATCGATCTCCACCAGCCGCACCGTTGGGTCGTCCAGATGGTCCGCCACCCATTGCGTCGAAACCACCGGGCCAATCTCAGCGGCCGCGGCCAGCGGTGTACCGGTGATTCCCTGCGCCCCAAGCAGGATGAGTCCAGCCCAAGCGCCGAAAGAAAAACGTAGGAAATGGCAACGTAGCGATGACATGGACAGAGTGATAAAAAAATGCCGGCGCTTTGTCAAAATCTCCTCTCAGCCGACGACTACGCGGTCGACGCCAATTCACGTCGCAGTTTTTCCAATTCAGCGAGTCGCGGTTCGATGACTTTGCGCACGGTCCGCCGGTTGAGCCACCACACCCACCCAATCAAGGTGGCATTAAAAAGGAACATGATGGCATGGAACCAGGGGTCGCGTTGTAGCGCGTAAGGCTTGGAGTGATAAGTGACGGTGGCGCCGACAATGACTAGCACGGCCACGATCGGTCCGAGGTACCAAAGCCCCACATTGAGCAACAGGCGGCGCTGATGGCGCAGTTCGGTGATATCCGCGTCGATCTTGGCGAGCAACGAGGCATCCGTGCCCAAGCGGCGGCGGCGTGCCCGCACGCGTTCACGCAAAAAAAATGCCACCAACCCAAGGACGAGGGCCACGACGATCATGAACGGCCATCCGGCAGAGCCCATCCGCCAGCCCATAAAGCCGAAGACCACTGCGACAAAAGCGCCCGCGCCCGCCTCGGAATAGTCACGAATTAAAAGGCTGAGGGCCAATTTGCGATGCCGGACCTCGAAGGTCTGCCGGAGCGCCGCGAGGTTCGCATCCGCCCCTGCGGGCGGTTCCTGCCGTCGCCAGATTATTTCCAAATCATGCCAGTTCATCGGTGACTCCTTTCATGGTTTCAGCGAGCCGCTGGCGCGCGCGGGTCAATGCCACGCCCACATGGTTTTCAGTCAGGCCCGCAATTTCGGCCATTTCCCTATAGGCCAGGCCGTCGAGTTGTAAAAGGATGAGGGCGCGGTCGAAATCCGGCAACGCATGAATTGTGGCATAAAGTTTCTCCAACAAATCCCGCTCACTGATATCTTCCGCGGGCGAGGCCGTGCCCGCCGCAATTTCACTCACGTCTCGGGCTGCTTCAATCCGCTGCTCCCGGCGATTCGCGCCGCGCCGCCACGCCATGGCCGTGTTCAGGCACACACGGTAAACCCAAGTCGAAGCCTTGGCCTGCCCATTGAAGGCCGGAGCGGAAATCCATAA
Source organism: uncultured Opitutales bacterium (assembly GCA_964562015.1). Taxonomy (GTDB): domain Bacteria; phylum Verrucomicrobiota; class Verrucomicrobiia; order Opitutales; family JABDGR01; genus CAZLRH01. The sequence goes on from CAZLRH010000017.1 coordinate 7,295, forward strand.
TTGCAGGAGCAACTCCTGCCGCAAGTCGGCCCAGTCAGCCGGATTTTGCGCATACGCGCGCGTCACTTTGAAAATAATTCCACGATACTCCTCCAGCCAGGACTTGAACCGGGCTTCATGTTCGGGCGCGTGGCGCATCACCCAACATTAGTAGCCGCGGCCCGTTGTTTCTTACATCTTATTTAGCATCTGACGAATGGTCTGGAGTGACCGCGCCGTGGTGGCGGCCAACTGCCGTCATAGAGGCTCACACTGCTAGAATGTCGGCTTAGATAACGGCACAAATTGAGTCCATTGGGCGCAATCTCGGGACAGCTCCGGGAGGAGGCAATCCATTATCCGCTGAGCGTAGTGTTGTGCGGTCGTTGTTCGGCTGCCTTGGTCTTCAATGTAAATGGGTGCGCTGGCCCACGTGCGATATCGGCCGTCCGGCCGCCGGGAAACGAGCACCGGAATAACGGGGGCGCGGGCCAGTTGTGCCACCAGGATAATGTTTCCGGCCACACGCAGAACCCCGCCGGGCACGCGCACCTCCACGAACGATCCGATAGGTCGGTCAATCAACGCCGCCACAAAACAATTCTCCCTCAATTTTTCCACGATTCGCAGTGGGAAAAAGGGATCCGGTTCGAGCGCCAGCGTCTCCATGCCCAAACGCGAGCGAAACTGCGCACGCCACGCGGTCAGGCTCGACGACGGTTCAGGCGCGGTGAGGCTGATCAGCGGAAAATTGGACTGTTGGAGCACCGTACCCGCACCCTCAAAAAATCCGTAATGGCACGTCAATAATAGCGCGCCATGACCGCCTGCCCGCGCGGCAACCAAATGTTCAAGGCCGTGATTCTCCGGAAACAAACTTGCTCTTTCTCCGCGTGGTCGCGTGCCAAGATAAAAATAGTCAGCCAAATTTCTCGAGAAATTTGCACACACGGTTCGGGCTGCGCTGGCGGGCAATCGTTGGCCGGTCAAGCACCGCAAGTTTTCCAGCACCATTTGTGACCACCGGGGATGCATCGCGGCGTAAATGCGGCCTGTTCCGGCCGCCAGCCATTGTGCTAAAATCCGCGGCACCACCCGCGCCCCCAGTGCCGCCAGGCCGAACCAAAACGACGTGTACATGCGTCCGGTGTGTCCTTGGGCGTCGGCCCGCACGCCGGCCAGCAGGGTGGGCAGGCCCAGTAAGGCGGCCATAAACGAACTCAAAATGCCCAGCGCCAGCACCAGGCCGAAATTGCGCAGGGCCGGTTGGGTGCTGAATCCTGTCGTGCCAAATCCGATGACCGTGATTAACGTGCACAACGCCAACGGTGTGCCCAGCCGCCGGACGGCCAGAGGCCAGCGTTGGCCTTCCTGTCGCACAAACAAGATCAGAAAAATGCAAAAATCCTCGCTCAAGCCAAACAAAATGGGCAGGCACCCAAAGGCCACCAAGGACAGTGGTTCATGGAGCGCGGCCAACCCCGCCAGCCACCAGCCGACTCCCGCCGCCAGCGCCAGCAACGTCCGTAGCACAAGCGTCACCGAGCCCATTCCTGCCACCAGCAGAACCAGAATGGCGGCCACAGACCACATCAGCACCTGGGTTAGATTGCTTTTCATCAAATCAGGCAATGCACTTTGCAACCGGGAATAGGCCGTCGAGCCGCGCGCCCAGATTTCCAGGGTGTCATCGCCCTTGATCCACTGGTCCAGCGCGTGGAAAAGGAATTCATATGGCCGCGCCAATTCCGGCTTGAATCCCTCGGCTTCGAATATCGGAGCGAGGGCCACATCCGTATGGGTGGCCCATGCCCTCCGATTGGCGGCCCATGCGGTTTCGTCGCCCGCGATTAATTTGGCGGGCAAGTAGCCATCGAGCACATCCTGCCCGCGTTGGGCTTCCAAGCCAGCCGGGAGGAGGCGCGCCCATGAAAAATCGTACAAACGGTCAAAGTGAAGCAATGACCAAGCCAACAGCAACCACCCGGCCGTCAGATAGGCCCAACCCGCCAGGCGCAACCAACCGGGCGGCGGCCGTTCGGTTTCCGGCACCGGGGCCGATGTTTGCGGCTTGATGTGTATGCGTACCCACCGTGCCCACGGGCCCAGGGCGAGCACCGATACCACCACCAGGCACGCCGTCACTAACACCGCGAACTGACGCAACCCTGGGAGCGCGCTTGCGGCTAGCGCGCCCAAACCGACCACGGTCGTTAGCACGCAATAAATCATGCTCCGTCGCAGTCGACGCCAGGTTGCGCTCGCGCAATCTCCCCCTTGGGAGAGGTGGTGGTAAACCACCACGCCGTAGTCGGAGCACAGACCTAACGCGACTGAACAAAACGCCACGCTGAAGACATTAACGCTGCCCCACACCAGCCGCGCGACGAGCACACCAGCCAGCAGACCTGCCCCTTGCAGGGTCAATAACGCGATGAGCGGAAACCATGAGCGATAGGCTAGCAAGAAAGCCAACGCAATTAAGACCGCCGAACTCACTGTCATCTCCATCATCTCCCGGCGCATTTGCGTCCCGATTTCAACCACGTACGCTGCCTGGCCGGTCAAGGCCACGGTGCCGGGAGCGAAGCCAGCTTCCGCCAGTGCCGAGCGGACGGCCGCCACCACGGGCGTGGCCGTCGGGAGCGTGCTGGTGGGCACGGAGGGCGTCACGCGTAGAATGGGATTGGGCGGGGCCGGGATTTTTGCCGCCACGCCTGCTGCGCGCGGCGCGATGATCAAATTGGCGAATCCCAACGGGTCATAATGTATTTTTGCCCAAAGTGCAGGGTCCGGCCAACCCGACAAGTCTGCGCGTGCCTGCTGCAAGCGGGCGCGTATGTCCAGCTCACTCGTTGCCCGGGTCAGTTGCGCAAATTTGTCAGTTGGCAATCCAATGAAGACCGCGGCCCAAGCCGCAGGCGCCAGCCCTGCCGGGTCGGGTAGAACCTCTACATTTGCCACCAGTGGTGTTTTGGCCAAAGTTCTTGCAGCCTGATTCAGTCGTTCGGTCAACTGGGCGGTGCTTTCCCCACCGGTATTGGTCACCACCCCCAGCAAGACAAAACTCTGGCCGCCGCGTGCCTGCAAATTGCGCAAATCGCGAATTTCCGGCATTTGGCTTGGGAAAATATCCAGCAAGTCACTCTGCCAGCGCAAAGTCAAAAGCGCCCATCCCGTCACGACCAAGCTTGCGGCCAGCAAAATCCTTTTGAGCATGCGGCGCGATTGAGGATTAGGCATGGCCATCGCAGGGCGACCTGGCTCCGCTTAGTCAGGGCAAATCACTGGGGTTGGCTAGGGCCGGTCGCCGTGCTGACAGCGGTTGGTGCATTGGCCGCAATCCGCTGTATCGCAGACCTGAGATTTGTAACCCAACCATTATAGTTCGAGTGAATGTAGTTTCTGCTGGCGTCGTAGTTCAGGTTGTCACTGCTCTTGTAGATTATGCTAAAAGTTGTGGTCGAGTACGGAATCTCCACCACCGCGGTGTGTCCCCGCAGGTGAAGCGTGGCCATGGCGTCGCCCGGTTTAACGATCTGCACCGCCCAGCCGAGCGAACTGCCCGCCGATACGATCACTGCGCCGACCTGATCCAGGGTCAGTGCCTGGCGGCCGAGGGGCGTGGCAATCGCCACATCGGTGGCATTATAGATTGGCGCCGTCCGGCAGCCGGCCAAACCTACCAGTCCCGCGCAGAACAACGCCGCGACGAACGATTTACCTTTCATGACCGCGAATACCAATATTTCAGCGTTATCCTGTCAAGCGGTTATACTTGGAAAACGCCCAAAACCTGGCGGGGTGGACAAGGCGGCCATTAATTTCCCATTTTGCTTGCCTGGGATTTTGGATCGACCAAAAATGTTCGAGTGCGAGCTTGTGCTATCCCGAGGGTAAGGCCAACCAATACCCTTATCCGTTGGTTAACTGGGGTTTTGCCTTGGCTGATTTACGGCTTGGGGCAGGAAACCTGGCCGATTTTGGCCCCCCCGCTCGCTTTGGGGGCGATGCTGGCGCTCGCCCACCGGACTAAAACGCGATGGAATGCGCTGGAGTACGGCATCGCTGCATACTTTGCCCTGCTGTCGGTGCTAGCCCTTGCCGGGCTGAATGGGGGTTTGCCTGTGCGTTGGCGGTTCGCTCTATGCCCTTTGCTCTTAGCCGTCTTCGCCCTGCTCTCGGTGGCGGTAGGCCGTCCCTTTACGCTCGCCTATGCGCAGGCCTGGACTTCTTTGGCTGGGCAACAACACCCAGCCTTCTTCTTCTGTAATCAACTAATAAGCCTGTTCTGGGCCCTGAGTTTTGCCCTTCTCGCCGCGCTGGTGGTATTTTCCCATGTTGGGGCTACTCCACTGTCGGCCATAGTTACAATGTATGAAGTCTTTTTTGTATCAGCAGTTTTTTCCGCCGCAATGGCCGGGTGGTTTCACTACCGTCATCAGATCCGGGCATCATGATTTCCTCATTATCCTCTGTCGCGCAGTTACCGGCCTCCGCCCAGCCCGATGGCAGTACCGTGCCATGCCCTTCGGAATGCGTGAGGGCCAGTAACATTGTTGGGCTCATTGCGGCCCACAATGAAGCTGCGCATATTTCCAGTCTCCTTGCTGCTGTCCGCCAGTATGTTCCGGATTGCCTCGTCGTCGCCGATGGCTGCACGGATGACACCGCCGCCCGTGCCACCGCCGCTGACGCCGAAGTTCTTGCCCGAGCCGACTGTCAAGGCAAGGCCTCGGCGCTCGCGGCGGGCTGGCGCCATCTACTTGCGCGGCCCGCGGTGGACGCCATTCTCTTGCTCGATGGGGACGGCCAGCACGCCGCTGCGGATATTCCTGCCATGCTGACGGAATGGCAAAGGGCCCCGTGCGACTTGCTCATTGGCCAACGCGACGTTTTCCGGGCACCCATGCCTTGGACCCGGCAAATTACGAATCGATTCATGTCGCACGTTATCCAGGGCCGCACCGGCCTGCCCGTGCCTGATTCGCAATGTGGATTCCGCGTCGTTTCCCGCACTTTTCTGGCCAGCCGCAACTGGTGTTCCACTCATTTCGAAATTGAAACAGAAATGCTGCTCCACGCCGCCGCCCACCGGTTCATCGTGCGCACCCTTCCGGTGAAGACGATTTATCACGACGGAGGCAGCCACATTCGGGTTATCCCCGATCTTCTGCGGTGGCTGCGTATCCTCGCTCGTGATTACGGCCCCGCTCGGGCAAAAGGCGGACAGTGATGGGGATGTCGACGCCACCTACATTTCGAGCAACGCAACCGCTTTTCGTGAGATAGATGTTGACAGATATTGCCATTGCCAATACTTACGCCATCATTCTGTCATGAAAACACAGATAGCAAATCAGTCCGCTCGGAATTGGATCCCTTGCGCGTGGCGCACCGGGTGCTTTTTTGCAGCCGTAATCTTGAGCGGTTGCGCGGGTTCGGTCGTACACATGGAAGAGTTGCCGGACCAAAATGCGGTCATGGGGCCGCCCGCAGGCCAGGCGCAGGTAGTCTTTCTGCGGCCATCGGGACTGGGCTTCGCCATTCAATCCAGTGTCTTTGAAATCCAGGAAGGCAAGCCCACGCTGCTGGGCATTATCGCAGCCAAGAAGAAACTGGCCTGCCCCCTTCCGCCGGGTGCCCACCTCTTCATGGTTATAGGCGAGAATGCTGATTTTATGAGTGCGGACTTGTTGCCCGACAAAACCTATTACGTGCTGGACGAGCCGCGCATGGGGTTTTGGAAGGCCCGCTTTTCGCTGGAGCCCGTGCCGCAGAAGAAACTGGGCGGCACCGATCTCACGGACTGGCTGGGGGAATGCCGCTGGGTCAGAAAAGTTCCTGATGCGGACAATTGGATGCAGGCGAATATAAAAAGTATCATGGCGAAATACAATGATTACTACGCTGATTGGGTGAAAAAGCCTGACGCGGACAAACCAACGCTGCTGCCGGGCGACGGCAAGTAAGTGGGGCCGCCGGCTGAAAGCCGGTCGAGGAGCAGCCGTTACAATCCGATCAGTGGCGCGTCAAGGAGAAGCTTTAAGCCAAGGAACCGCGGATCCCGCTGTAACTAAAGCGGAAACGGTGCGGGCTTAGGGCTTGGCCGCACTAGCCGCCGCCGCAAGCCTCGTCGGCAGCGGGAGTTTGACCGGGGCGTCAAATTCAAGCGCGGCCACGGAGACATCGGGGTCGGGCGCGGCGCCGGGCAGCGTCACCACGAGGCCCTCGGGTGTCAGCGAGGACTTCACCGCCTGGCCGTTCGCGAGCAACTTGCCCGAGCGCGCCGCCTGGGTGATCCCGGGCAGCAGGATTTTCCCATCCGCCGGCCAGTCCCACACTTGCAGATAAAGCGTGCCGCCGCCATTGGCTTTCGCCTTTTGCGTCACGCGACCCCAACTCGGCATGGGGTAAAACGGCCCGGCCTGTGTCGCGTAAATCGCCTCGCCATTGACCTTCAGCCACCGGCCCATCGCCTGCAACCGCTCGACTTCGGGCGCGGGAATGACGCCCTCGGCGGTCGGCCCCACGTTGAGCAAATAATTGCCGCCCTTGCTCGCGATATCGGAAAGATTGCGAATCAATTGTTGCGCCGATTTCCAGCGCACGTCGTCGGAACGGTAACCCCATGAGCCATTGATGGTCATGCAGACTTCAAAACTGCGGCCCAGCGGGTCGGTCGCGATGCGCTGTTCCGGCGTGGCGGTGTCGCCAAACACACCGCCGCCGAGGCGGTTATTCATAATGACGTCGGGATAGCTCGTCACGAGGTCGAAAAACGGCCGCGCGCGTTCCGGGGTCATGGAGTACTCGGTGTCGAAAAAGAGATACGCCGGATGGTATTTGTCCAAAAGTTCGCGCACCTGCGGCAGCGCAATTTTTTGCAGATACTCGTCAAAATTGCCTTGGCCCTGCTTTTGCTCTTCCGTCCACGGGGCGGTGTTGCCGGTGCCGCCGCCGGGATTCGTCCAGTCCTGCGACTGTGAGTAATAAAGCCCGAACTTGATACCCTCGGCGCGCACGGCGTCGGCCAGCGGCTGGATCAAATCGCGCTTGGCGCCGGAGGCCTTCACGGCGTTCCAATCTGAATACGCGGAATCATACAACGTGAAACCATCGTGGTGCTTCGCGGTCATGACGACGTACTTCACGCCTGCTTCCTTCGCGAGCTTGGCCCAGGCCACCGGGTCGTATTTGGCGGCGGTGAAGTCCTTGGCAAACGCCATGTAATCCGCGCGGGGGATTTTGCCGGTGTTCATGATCCATTCGGCGCTGATGGAGCGGCCCTGCCAGAAACCCGCCGGCACCGAGTACACGCCCCAGTGGATAAACATCCCGAAACGCGCCTCGTTGAACCACTGCATCCGTGCGTCGTGGGTCGCGGGCGCTTCCTCCCGGGCGATGAGCGGATACGCGGGCAGGCCGGCGCCGCCTTCATGGAGGGTGATGGCATTGCCATTCGCGGCCCCCCCGCCTCGATTGCCACGCCGGCCGGCGTTGGCCGCGGCATTGGCCGCCGCCGCATAAGGGTCGGTGGGAGGCGTTGGGGTTGCGCCGGGCGCATCGGCCGCAAAGGCGTTCGTGCAAAGCAGCAGGGTCAGCAGGGCAGGGGCGTGTTTCAATTTCATGGGGTAGATGCGGATTTTATACCAGGAACTTGCGCAAGGGAATGCTAATTCATGGCATCTTCATGTCTAAAGTTGTCCGCCGCCCTGACCACGGGCCAGTTGCTCATTGCACCGCGGTGCCTTCGGGCGTAAGCTTGGGGTACTTATGGCCTTGCTCAGTCTGCTCGATCTCGACCTCAGCTTCGGCGGTCCGCCCATCCTGGATAAAGTTAATTTCCAAGTGGACCCCGGCGAACGCGTCTGCCTGGTCGGCCGCAACGGCGCGGGCAAGACTTCCCTCATGCGCGTCATCGCCGGGGAAATGAAGCCCGATGCCGGCTCCGTTTTCCGCCCGGAGGGCTCAGTTGCCACGCGCCTGACGCAGGAAATCCCCGAGGACGTGCACGGCACCATCCACGATTTGGTGGCCGCTGGTTCGCGCGACCCCAGCGGGCACGAGGAAGATTGGGAACGCGAGGTCCGCCTCGAAGACCTGCTCTTGCGCCTCCGCCTCGATCCGCTCCAGGAATTTTCCGCGCTCTCCGGCGGACTCAAGCGCCGCACCCTCCTGGCCCGCGCGCTCGCCGCCCAACCCAACCTGCTTCTGCTCGACGAACCGACCAACCACCTCGACGTCGAATCCATTCTCTGGCTTGAGGAATTTCTGCTCAGTTCCGGGCTTACGCTTTTCTTCGTCACCCACGATCGCGCCTTTCTCCGGCGGCTCGCCACGCGCATCGTCGAGCTCGACCGCGGGCGCCTCACCAGTTGGGCGTGCGATTACGACACCTACCTCGTCCGCAAACAAGAAGTCCTCGAGGCCGAGGAGCGCCAGCAGGCGCTCTTCGATAAAAAACTCGCGCAGGAGGAAGCCTGGATTCGCCGCGGCGTCCGCGCCCAGCGTTCCCGCGCGCAGAGCCGCGTCAACCAACTGATGGCCATGCGCGCCGAGCGCCGTGCGCGCCGCGACCGCGCCGGCAATGCCACGCTGCGCTTAGCCGAGGCCGAGCGCTCCGGCGTCAAAGTGGTCAACGTCGAAAACATGTCCTATGCCTGGCCCGGCCAGCCCCCGCTCGTGCGCGACTTCAGCACCACCATCATTCGCGGCGACAAGATAGGCCTCATCGGCCCCAACGGCGCGGGCAAGACGACGTTGATTAAATTACTCCTTGGCCAGATCGCGCCCACCGTCGGCACCGTCGCCCACGGCACGAAGCTCGAGGTCGTTTATTTCGACCAGTTGCGCGCGCAGATTGACGACACGAAAACCGTGGCCGACAACGTCGCCGATGGCAACGCCACCGTCACCATCGAGGGCCGCACGCGCAACGTCATCAGCTATCTCCAGGATTTTCTCTTCGAGCCGGGCCGCGCCCGCACGCCCGCGCGCGTGCTCTCCGGCGGCGAACGCAACCGCCTGTTGCTCGCGCGTCTCTTCACCAAGCCTGCCAACGTCCTCGTGCTCGACGAGCCGACCAACGACCTCGATGCCGAAACGCTTGAACTGCTGGAGGATTTGCTCGTCGAGTTCAACGGCACCTTGCTGGTCATTAGCCACGATCGCGAATTTCTCGACAACGTCGTCACCAGCACCCTGGTTTTCGAAGGCCAAGGCCGCATCGGTGATTACGTGGGCGGTTACACCGATTGGCTCTCCCAGCGGCCCGCCGCCGCCAGCGCGGAAAAATCCACCACCAAGACCGCGCCCGCGAAAAACGTCGTGCGCGGAAACACGGCGCTGGCCGACCCGGCCACGCTTTCCAGTCCCGCTGCCGCCCGTAAAATTACCAACAAGGAGCGCAAGGAACTCGAAACGCTCCCGGCGCGCATCGAAGCCCTCGAGCGCGAACAGACTGAAGTCGCGGCTCAGCTCGCGGATCCGACCTTGTACAAAAGCAATCCGGCCAAATTTCAGCAGACCACCCAGCGCCTCGCCGCCCTCGAACGCGACCACGCGCAGGCCTTCGCCCGCTGGGAGGAATTGGAAGCCGCGGCCTCGCCCCGTCTTGAATCAGCCAGACTTGATTAGCAGGGAGTATAAATTTGATTTTCAGCGACAGTTTGCCTGCCATCTCCGACGATGTCGCTCGGGCCAATTCTCCAAATTCGGTTAATTCTGTCCAAAACTCAGTTCTTCTCTCTTCCCGCGCCCGCAAACCACCGGTGGGCAAATTGCTGCGACGCGAGCGAAAACAGGCAGTACGAAGTAAACCAGTAAAAGCCCATCCCAAAGGTGGCGCTGAAGGCCACCGCCGCCGCCGAGCCCGCGTTCGGATCACCCGCCCGCGTCTGGCTCGCCTGCGCGGCGAGGTACGCGATGAAAATCGCGACGACAAATACGTCCGCCATCGACCATTTCGCCACGAGCTCCACCAGGGCGAGCGTGCGGCGGCGGGCGTTTTCCGGCAGGAAAAGCGACAGCAGCACCAGCCCACCTTTACTAAACGGGATGATGACGCTGAACAGCAGGATGAGCGTCGCCGGCAACGGACTGCCCACTTCGTAAAGATGTTTCACCGAGCCCGCGATGCTCCGCGTTTGCAGGTAAATTTCGGTGGACTCCGTGCTCTTCATCATGGACGCCTGCACCTGCGGCGTCAGTTTGGCGAGAATCGCCTGGCGCAAGTCGCCACCGCTCATCTCCAGCAGCGAAACCACGCCCGGGCTCATCATCGACTTGAGCAATTTCACCGTGTCGTCATCAAGCCCCTTTTCCAGCAGCGCGGGCACCATGCGCGCAACCCCGGCCGGTTGCAGCACCCCGCGAATAGTCAGCACCGGCATCACCAGGCCCGGAATCAGCAAGCCGATGGAAACGGCCAGCAACGCAAGAATGACCAGACGGCGGGAATGGAAAGTCATGGATGAATAAGCAGTACGGCTTGTCTGGCATCCGCGCCTCGAGGTGTCAATTCGGGGCTAAACTTCTTTTCCCCGGAATTCACACCTTCAAATAAACTTCCAGCCGGCACTCAAAGCCACCGAGGTCAATTACCTGCTGCGATTGCAATTTCAACGACGTGGCCGTGGGCGCCAGGCGCACCGGGTTCGGGAAAATCAACCGGCCGCCGGGCTTGAGCGCCCTCGCGGCGACCGAGAAAAGGTCCGCGATCAACTTATGCAAATCCGGCACGCGGATGCGCCGCCCCATCGGCGGGTTGGTGATGAGGAGGGTGATGCTGCGCGGGCGCAGGCCCTGGATTTTTTCGAAATCGCGAAAATCGGCGCACGCGAACCGCGCGGGCGTGGTGAGTTTTGCCGCCGCGACATTCGCCTGCGCAATCGCCAGGGCTTCCGGGCTGAGGTCCGTGCCGTGGAGCATTTGCACGCCGCCGCGCAGGGCGGTTTCGATGAGTTCGAGGCCCGAACCGCAAAAAGGATCCCACACGATTTCGTCCGGCACCCGCCCGGCCAGGCGCGCCATGCACGCGGCCAGCGGCGGATGCGAGGCGGCCCACACATCGTCGGTGCGAAACGCGAGGCGCGGGTCGGGCGTGATTTTAGGGCGCAACTCAACGGAACAGCCGTGCTTGATGGCGTGCAGGTCAATCGCCCACGGGGCCTGCCGCGCGTCATTGAGAATTTCCGGGCACAGTGCATACGCGCGATTGGCCACGAGTTGCACCGCGCCGCGCTGGTGGCCCTTGCCCACGTACGCGAGCCGGTACCGCAGGGAGCCTTCCGTGAAGGTTTTCAGCAACTGCCGCGACAGCGGGGATGTGATCACCTCCGCGAGCGGCTCGATGGATTGGGCGGGCGAGGGCGCGCGCACGACGCCGAGACCGAAGCCCACGGTGTCAAAACAGTGGAGCGAGAACAAGTCGCCGAGCGAAAACGGCGCGGTCGGGGTGATGGCGACACATTGGCCGCGAAATTCAAGCAGGCGAAATTTGCCGTGCTGGTTGATGTATTCCTGCACCTCGTCGCGGACGATGGTTTCGAGTCCCTTGCGGCACCGCAGGTGAATGCGCAACCCGCGCCCGGGCGAGAAAACAGCGTCGAGGCGGATGGTGCTTGGGCTTTCCGCGCGCGCAAGGCTGGCCTTCACTTTCAACTCGGTTTGCGGGAGCAGCCCGGGCTGGGCGACCACCGCCGCGAGCGTGGCGGGGCCGCCGATTTTCGCGAGCGTCTGCCCCAGCGATTTTTTTTCACGCTCGCCCGCCGGATTTTTGAGCAGCGACAAAAGCTGGCTCTCCTCGTTCGTGCCCGCTCCGATTTTCGGCAGCGCCGCCATGGCATACCGACGGATTTTTTCCTCGGGGTCCTGCAAGAGGCGCGTCAACCACGCCCGCACCGCCGCTTTTTGTTCCGGGCTGCCGGTGGCGGAAAAGGCCACGCCCACGGCGCGAATGAGGGCGACCCGCTGCATGCGTTCCCGCGGCGCGGCCCGGTCGAAGGCCGGCACTTCCTCCGTCCAGAGTTTTTCCGCCGGCAGGGCGCGCAGTTGGCGGTACAGTTCCTTGTCGGATTTCATGAACAACCCACCCTGAGTGATGCCCACCCCGGACGCAACTCCAACGGGCGCGGTGGCGGCGAAATAATGGCGTCGATAATTCGGCGGCCAGGCCATTTTATTTGCCAGCCCTTGAGCCCGGCGGATATACACCACACCGCCGCCACGAGGCTATGAACGAAACGAGCAAAACTAAAAAAATCTGGGGCGCGCGGGAGAAAAAAATCCTGCGCGGCCGCGGGATCGACATCGGGTGCGGGCCCGATCCCGTCCACCGCCGCGTGCGCCGGTTTGACCACTGGCAAGGCGACGCGAACCGGATTACGAAATATGTGCGGGAGCAATTCGATTACGTTTACTCCTCGCATTGCCTGGAGCACATGGATAACCCCCGCGCGGCGCTCCGCGAATGGTGGAAGCTGGTCAAACCCGGCGGGCATCTTTTCCTCATCGTGCCCGACGAGGATCTCTACGAGCAGGGCGTTTTTCCGAGCCGGTTCAATTCCGATCACAAGGCCACGTTTACCATCGCGAAGGCGCACAGTTGGTCTCCGGTTTCGATCAATGTCCTGGACTTGGTCCGTCGTTTGCCCGGGGCGGAGTTGGTCAGCATTGTTTTGCAGGACCACGGTTACGACCGCAGCCTGCAGCGGCAGGGCGAGGCCTGGTCGGGTCCCGATACGGCAGTCGATCAAACCTGGCGGGCCGGGGTGCTGGCGCAAATCCAATGCATTGTGAAAAAGCTTCCTGGGCCGCCGAAGCGCCGCCAAAAATCCATCCGATGAACCGCGGTCAAAAACGCGGAGGCAAAATTTCTCCCGTAGAAATTAATTCTGGGGGCGCCATTCCCCGCGGGCGGGCATGGCGGCCGGCGTGGGTGGTGGAGTGGGCGCCGGCTGGTGCAGGCGTTCATGCCAGGTTTTGGCCGCCGCCATGAAGCGCAGCAACGCCTCCTCAAACACGGTGTAATCGAGGCCATTTTCAGGCAGCCGCCGCGCCAGCACGACCACACCCGACTCCGGGTCGAGCGACAAGGTCGCCTCGCTCGTCTCGGACCAAAAAAGATTCGCGCGCAATAGATGCGGCGCCCAAGCAGCAATGTCGCGGGCTGCCAATTGCGCGAGACCACAAAACACGGTGACGGCCTGGGTGGGCTCGTCGTAATACAGGGTCAATTGAAAATCCGCGCCCACATTCAAGACGCAGCGGCCGAATTCGTCCACCTCGAGGCCGGGATGGTTGATGCGGCGACCCAATTCCTCCAGCAAAGGCTGATAACGTTCGATGCCCACAGCCGCATCCATACAACGGCCCGTTTGCTTCAGCAAGTCCAGAAGCGCGCGGCCGAACTCAACAACCTCAACCGGTGCAGCCTTTGCACATGAAAACAAGCCTGGCACTTTTACATTGTTCGGTGATCGTCGTTTTCCTTTAGTTAGGCAGGGTTATCCACTTAAAACGTCAAACCGCCTTGAACACCACGGTCATTGCCCAGACCGCCCGCGAAACCCTTGCGGGCACGCTTTCCTTCCCGGAAGTAGTGCAGCGATTACTCGGGGCGGGCGTGGAGTATTACCATGTGGATTACGTCGGTATGAAAAAGACTTTTTACAGTGCCGACGGGGAAATCTTGGTGACTCCTCTAAATTACGAAGGCCTGCCTCCGGTGGCCGCTCGATTCTCCACCGAGGAATTGCGCGCGAACATCCTCGACAGCCAGCGGCACGGGCAGAAATACCGCGACTTCACCCGCCGGGCCATGGAGGCGGGGGTGCAAGGCTATTTTGCTTTTCTGACGGGCAAACGGGTGACCTACCTTGGCCGTCAGGGCGACCAGCACACCGAATGGTTTCCCGGCGCCGCGCCCACTCCCTAGCACGCAGCGCGCCCGCGTCGGCGAAAATAGCCTTGCGCCGGAGTCGGGTAAACAGAAATTCTAGTTTTATGAATATCGTGTCTGGCCGTGCCGCGTTGTTTTGGTTCGCGGCGGGAGTGAGCCTGGCCGGAGTGCCGGAGCGAATGCTGCATGCCGCTGTAGGCGACGCCCCCGCGGCGGCCTCGGTCCCCGCGCCCGCGGAGGGCACGGCGACACCCGCCGCGACCACCGGGACGCCTGCGCCCAGGCCGGATACGCCATTTCCCGTGCTCTCTACGCCGGCGGCGCCCTCGGCCATGCCGTCACTCGAACCGGCCGCCGGCCCCGCGCCCTTGCCGGCGGAGCTGGCTCCGAGTCTCGGCAGTTTGATAACTGTAATTATTATTTATCTCCTGGTCCTCGGCGGACTCGGGTGGTTTGTCATCTGGCTGTACCGGCGGCTGGGCCAGCGGGTCGGCGGCTTGGTGGCGGGCACGGAGGTCAAGATTTGCCACCAGCGGATGATCGGGCAGCGGCAGGCGCTGCTGGTGGTGCGTTACCGCGACCACGAATATTTCCTCGGAGTCACGCCGCAGCAGATTACGCGGCTCGACATGCGGCCCGTGGATGCCGAGGGCGAGCTCGCGCAACTCGATCCGGCGGTGCTGAAAGCCTCCGCGCCGTCCACGCCGCCGAAATCAAGCTGACTTGGTGCGGCCTTCTTTCTCGACCCACTTGAGCACTTCGGCCACGGGGCGAATAAGCTCCGTGGGGACGTATTCCATAAGGTGGCCGTTGTCGAAGAGGTCGTGCGCGAGCGGAATGTTTTGCATGATGGGCACGCCGGCCTCCTGCGCGGCCTTGATCATCGCATGGGCGGTGGCGCCTTCGCCTTTGGCGACGACGAACGGCAACTGCCCCTGCTCCTTGTTGTAATAGAGGGCGATGGCGAGGTGGGTCGGGTTCGTCACCAGCACGCTGGCCTTGCGGGTGTATTCGACGCTGTCGTTCATGGCCATTTCCTGGGCGAGCTGCTTGCGCTTGCCCTTGATGATGGGATCGCCCTCCTGCTCCTTATATTCCCGTTTGACCTCGTCCTTCGTCATTTTCAATTCCTTCATGTAATTGTGGCGCTGGTAGCCGTAATCGATGGCCGCAAACACAACGAAGGCCAGGATGGTGTACGTGAAAAGCGTGTGCAGCACCGTGGGCAGGTAGGCGAGCAGGCCGGCCGGGCTGGTGTAGGGCAACTGCAGCAGCGAGTTCAATTGGTCGCGGATGGCGATGTAGAGCAGCGTGCCGAGAAACGAGACCTTGAGCAGGTTCATGCCCAAGTTGAAGACCGACTTCATTGAAAAGATTTTCTTCGCGCCGGAAATCGGGCTGAGCTTGTTGAGGTCGGGGGTGAGCGGCTTGAGCGTCAACAAAAAGCCGAATTGCAGGACGTTGCCCGCAATGGCCGCCACAATCACCACGACCATCAGCGGAATCACCAATTGCAGGTAGAGCCCGCCCAGCGACACGAACAGGCCGGACACCGTGCCCTCAAAATCCTGGTACGGCACGACGGCCGCCGTTTGCGAAAACAGGGCCATCAGGTTCGTCTGAATGCCCGGCCACGCCACGAAGAAATAGAGAAAAATCGCGAGCAGCAGCGCGGTGGAAACGATGTCCGCGCTTTTCGCCACCTGGCCTTTTTCGCGGGCGTCGCGCAGGCGTTTCTCGGTGGGCAGTTCAGTTTTTTCGCCGGAGGATTCGCTCACGGATGAATCATGGTCTTAATCAACTGGAAGGTATGGGTCAATTGGAACTTCGACCGCAGAATGATATCCTGGTAAAGCCAGATGAGTGACATGAGCATAAACAGCGCGCCGGCGCTTTTGACGGGCATGGAGAGGAAAAACACGTTCAACTGCGGAGCGAAGCGGTTGATCAATCCGAAGCCGACATCCACCAGCACCATCACCACCAGCATCGGAGCTGACCAGAGCAGGATGAGCCGCATGAAGCTGTCCATCTCCCGCAGCATCAGCGGGCCGAACAGCGGGTGAATCCACGGGTCGAAGCTCAGGATGGGCCAGAGTTGAAACGATTCGTAAAACCCGGTCAAAAACACGAGGAAAAATCCGCCCGCGAAAAAAAGGACCACGAACAGGCGTTGCAGCAGCGCGCCGAGCACGGAGGTCTGGTCGCCCAGCGTTGGGTCGAAGACCGACGACATGCTGCTGCCGCGCTGGGTGTCCACCAGCGAGCCGATGCACTGGATGATTTCAAAAATCAGCGAGCAGAAAAAGCCGATGAAGAGGCCGATGAAAACCTCCTTGAACAACAGCATGAGCACAAAGAGCCCCGACACTGGATGAGCCTGAAATTCCTGCCAAAGGTTGGGATACATTCCGACGGCAAAGGTGAGCACGAGCACATTGCGCGCGACGCCGGTGACGACGGGCGGACCCAGCGGACCGAAGGCCGTGTAGCAGGCCATGAAGCGGGCGGTGCACAGGGTCAGCACCATGATCCACTCGTTGAGCTGAATGAAGGTATTCACGGCGGCATAGCCCCGGCCATCTCGCGACGGCCCCCGCGGGTCAGGTCAGATACGGGAAATTGCGGAAGATTTGCAGCGCGAAGCTCAGCAGCGCGCCGCGCATCCAGTAGGCGGTCGCCACGAGCGTAATAGTCACCGTGATCAATTTGATGGCCGTGCCCAGGGTCTGATCCTGAATTTGCGTGAGCGCTTGCATCAGGCTCACCAGCACGCCCACCACAGTGGCCACGAGAATCGGCGGCATCGACAGGTACAACACGAGCAGGAGGGCCTGCACGGTCAACTGTACGTAATTGTCGAGATTCATGGGCGCTACTGGTAAGTCAAAATGACCCCTTGGAACAAAGTGGCCCAGCCGTTGACGAGCACGAAAAGCAGCAACTTGAACGGCAGCGAGATGGTCATCGGCGACACCATCATCATGCCCATGGCGAGGAGTACATTGGAGACGACGAGGTCGATGATGATGAAGGGCAGGAAAAGCAGAAAGCCGATTTGAAAGGCCGAGGTCAGTTCCGCCACGGCAAAGGCCGGCACGAGCACGAGCAAGTGATGGTCATCGAGGCCGACTTGCGCCTCGGCCGACCATGTCTTTTGCAGGTGGCGCAGGAAAAAGACGCGGTCTTTGGGCTTGGTGTGCTTGAGCAAAAATTGTCGGAAAGGCTCCACGGATTTGGTCGCCGCCGGCAACAAAGTTTCGGCATTCCAACTGGTGACCCCCTGAGCCTGAAAGATGTTATACGATTCGCGAAACGTCGGCGCCATGATGAAGACGCTGAGCACGATGGCCAGGCCGTTGACGACCATGTTCGGCGGAATTTGCTGCGTGCCGAGGGCGTTTTTGACGAGACCAATCACCACCACCAGCTTCACATACGAAGTCACCATCAAAATGAAAAACGGCGTCAGCCCGAGGGCCACCATCAACAGTAGCAGATTGGACGGGCTGGGAATCTCAATGCTATTCATGGCAATTTAAGACGCACGACCTTCACGCCCAACACATCACCCAGGCGTACCAATTCGCCCTCACCGATGGTCACGCCGTTGGCGACAAGTGCGACGGACGTGCCCGGCGGTTTGGGCAACTCAAAGCAATAACCGGCCTGGAGGCTGCGCAATTCCTTGAGCGGCAGTTCCACGCGGCCCGCCTCGAAAATCACCTGGATGGGCAAATCGTCGGCCCAGTGGTCGGCGGCGCGGGCGGGAGCGGGCGGAGTTTCGGCGGCCATGGGTGCGAGCAGTTCGATTTTTGAGCCGGCGGCTTTCGCGCCGAAATAACGGTTGGCCCCGGCCCGGACTCGGTAATTAGGTTCGGTCGCGCCCGGCTGGCAATCCAAAAGCACGAGGTCGCCCGCGGCCAAGCCAGCCCACGCCGAGGCCGGGAGGGTGCGGCGGCCGAGTTCGAGCACCAGCGGACAGGGGAGATCCTCGGTGCCGGTGGCGTCAGTCACTGCGGCCACGCGCGGCCAGCTTTCTGTCAATGCCGTCCAGGCTTGGTCATTCAACAAAAGGAGCAGGCCGAGTTCGCCGCCAGGCGTGAGCGAGACCTTCACTTTCACTCCCTCGAGCGGCTGGGGTGGTGGAGTTTTGCTCCATGCGCTGAGGCGCACCGGTCGGCCCAACTGGGCTTCGAGCGGTTCCAGCCAGGGCGCGAGCACCGCCGGCCAGACGAAATCCGCCAAGTCCGCCGGCGGATGGGGGTCGAGAAAGGCGCGCAAATCCTCGGGGGCCAGTTTGGCCAATTGCTCGGCGGTCCAGCCGCAATAGCCCTGCCACCCACCCGCTTCCCATTGGCACCAGAGGTTGCAGCCGCTCGCGGCGGCCGCGGGTTCCGGCACGCGTTCGAGGCGCAATTGTGTCGCGGGCGCGGGCCACGCCAGGACGCGGGCCACGCCAAAGAGTGCTCGTTCGCGCGGCAGCGCGGGCGGGGCGTCGGGTAGCACCAAGGATTGCGGCTCGCTCATGGGAGTTGGAAAATCCGGGCGGCCCTCATCCGCGCGGGAGGGCTTCGACATTCACTTGCAGGCGCAGGTTGGGCAAGCCTTTGGTCAACTGGCCTTCCACGCTGTGCTGCATGTCGCCCGCAAATTTTTTCAGCGACGCGAGGTCCTTGGGATCGCCGCTGCGCAGGCTGACCACGAGTTGGTTGTCCTCCATCCGAATCGACAGCTCCGCGCCGTTTAAGAATTTGGAATCCAGTTTCAGGACGATTTCGGGCTTTTGCCCGAGGGAAGTGTCCGTGACCATCATGCGCTCGACGAGGCGTTCGACGAGTTCCTGCAGATCCTTGCCCGGCACCGGTTGGGTCTGCGCCAATTCCGGAATAAGCGGCGTACCGGCGGCCTGGTTCAATTGCTGGAGCATGGCGACGCCAAAAACCTCGGCGTCCTTTTCCATTTCCTTCTTGTCGCTGGCCAGGCGGGCTTCCGGCGAGAAGCGTCCTTCGCCGAGGTCGGCGGCCGAGGCCGCCGCGCCCTCCGTTTTCTTTTCGTCCTGCATATAGGAGGCGGCCCGCGAAGGGTCGGTGTACTCCATGAGGCGCAGCGGAACCGGCGTGACAAAATACTGCATCGGCGCGGCCATGATTAGGTCGGTGGCCGTGGCGCCGCCCTCGCCCTCCGAAGGTTTCTCCGGGTCCTTGCGGGTGGGGTCGCCCGGCTTCACGGGCGCCTTGCCGGTGGCGTCGGGCGCGAGGTCGTCGAGCCCGCGCGGAGTCTGCACCACTTCCTCAGTGAGTTCCTTGAGCACTTTCATGTCTTCGCGCTTGGCCGGGTCGCGGGACAAGCCGCCCGCGCGGGTGCCTTTGCCCTCGCTGCCGGCGCGACCGGCGTCCTTTTGCTTTTGTTCATAAGCGGCCTGCCACTTTTGCAAATCGTCGGGTTTGGCCGGGCTTTTGACGCCGGCCTTTTTATTTTCTTCCGATCCGGGCGCGGTCTGGCCGGACTGGTATCCAGTGATTTTGTCCATGGTGGTGAGTGATTAAAGGAGAGCTTCGGCGGGAACGAAATGGCGGGAGTCCTCGAGTTCGCTTTCGAGGCGATTCTCGGCTTCCTTGGCCTCGCGCGCCAGTTCCATTTCCTTGTGTTCCTCGAGTTTTTGCACGTTGCGCAAAGCGCGCACCCAGGTTTGGCGGCGCTCCTCGGCGAGTTTTTGGGCGGCTTGCAGGGCAGTTTCGCCCTGCGCGCATTTTTCTTCGCGCTCGTGTTCGCCACTGGCGACGGTTTGCAGGCGGCGCTGATGGTCGTCGAGGTCGGTGCGCCGCACGTCGTGGCCGATGACCATCTGCCAGAGCCGGTTTTCTTCCCGTGGCCGCCATTGTCGATAATCCGAAAGCACCTGCCGCGCCTGCTCGAGCGCGCGTGCCGCGGTGGCCAGGGCCGCGCGGGCTTGGCTGAGCTCGCGCTGGGCGCGATCCTCGCGGTTGCGGCGCAACCGCAGCAGTCCCTCGAGTAGGTAACTCATGATTTGCGGGTGAGTTCGGCGAGTTTTTTGACGGTCTCGGCAAAGGTGGAAGTTTCGGCCAATCCCTGGCGCAGAAACGCGCCGATGGCGTCCTGCTTTTTCACAGCCTCGTCGGCATCGGCATCGGCACCGGACTTGTATTCGCCGATGCGCAGCAGCAATTCGATGTCCTCGTGTTTCGACATCAATTCGCGCAAGCGCTGGGCGTTTTGCAGATGCTCCTTGGTGACGAGCGCGTTCATCACGCGGCTGACGCTGCGCAGCACGTCAATCGCCGGATAGTTATTGGCGGAGGCGAGCTTGCGCGAAAGGATGATGTGGCCGTCGAGGATGGAGCGGGTTTCGTCGGCCACGGGCTCGGTCATGTCGTCGCCCTCGACGAGCACAGTGTAAAGCGCGGTGATGGAGCCGCCCGGCGCAGTGCCGGCGCGTTCCATCAGGCGCGGCAATTCGGCAAAGACGGAGGGCGGAAAGCCGCGGCGCGTCGGCGGTTCGCCGGCGGCCAGGCCGATTTCGCGCTGGGCGCGGGCGAAACGCGTGACCGAATCCATGAGTAGCATCACGCGTTTGCCCTGGTCGCGGAAATATTCGGCCACGGCGGTGGCGACGTACGCGGCCTTGAGGCGCTCCATCGCAGGCCGGTCGGACGTGGCGACGACCACGACGGTTTTTTTCATGCCCTCGGGGCCGAGGTCGTGCTCGATGTATTCCCGCACCTCGCGGCCACGTTCGCCGATGAGCGCCAGCACGGTGACCTCTGCTTCGCAATTGCGAATGATTTGGGCGAGCAGCGTGCTCTTGCCCGCGCCCGCGGGGGCGAAAATGCCGAGGCGCTGCCCATCTCCGCAAGTAAGCAAGCCGTCCAGCGCGCGCAGGCCGAGGGCAAGCGGCTTGGAAATGATGGGTCGGGTGAGCGGGTCGGGCGGCGCCGCATTGACGGGATAAAAGCCCGTCGAAATCAGCGGGCCGCGCGTGGCGGTGTCAATCGGCCGGCCCAAGCCGTCGAGAATGCGCCCGAGCAGAGCCGGGCCGACGGCCACGCGCAGGGAATCGCCGGTGGGAATGACTTCGGTGGCGGAGGAAAGGCCGCGCAATTCGCCGAGCGGACACAGGAGCGCGGCATTGGGCGAGAGGCCCACGACCTCGGTGAGCAATTCCGGTCCCTCGGGATTGCGCAGGCGGCACAACTCGCCGACTTTTACCTCGGGCACCGAGGCGCGAATAATGGTGCCCTGCACCTGCAAGACCTTGCCGCGCACCTGCACCGTGCGCGACGTGGCGATGGCCTCGCGGAAAAGTCCGGCCAATTCGCTGGCCGAAGTGCCGTTGAGCAGGGTGTCCATGGAGGAAGGGCGGGCAACTCAGAGCGAGGTTTGCTTCAGCGCGTCGCGCAGGGATTGCAGTTGGGTTTCGAGTGTCGCGTCCACAACGCCGACTTCGGAAACCATGATGCAGCCGCCGGGTGCGATGTCCCGGTCGGCCTTGACTTCAAAATGCTCCAAGGTGGGCGAGTGGGCGAGCAGTTCCTCGAGTTTGGCCTTCACTTGCGCCACCTGCTCCGGCGCCACTTTGAAAGTGACGAAAGTCTGCCCGCGCGCGAGCTTGAGCACGCGGTCGAGGTTGGTCTGGAGCAGTTTTTCCCGGTCGCATTCGCCGACGATGGATTCGACGCCCTGCAGCACCAGGTCCACAATGCTGCCCTGGAGGTGTTGATAAAATTGAATGCCTTGTTCAAGGCGCTCGAACACGTCCACCGCCGCCGCTTTTTTGCCTTCGGCCAGGCCTTCCTCGTAGCCGCGTTTTTTTTCGGCGGCAAACGCGGTCTTGCTCTCGGTGGCGAGGGCGGCGGCCTCCGCCTGGGCGCGCGCGAGCACGTCGAGGGCTTCGACCAAAACGGAATAATCCGCCGCCTTGATGATGGGGCCGGCGGGCCGGACAGTCAGGGCGTCACGGGTCAGGCGAAGCATGGTTGCAACTCGGGATTGATTTCGCGCGGGGCGAGGGTGGCGAGCAGGTGGCAGGCGGCGGCGTGCTCGTCCGCGCTGGGCTCGGTGGCGGGTGCGGTTTGGTGTTCGGCGGGCGGAAAACGCAATTGCAGGCGGCGGGCGAGGGGAGCGGGGTAGTGGTGGGTGGCGGCCGCGAGCAAACGGTCTTCCGCGGCCGACATGTCGTGGGCGAGATTGGCCAAATTAATTTCGGGGCGCGGCAGGCTTTCCGGCCAATGGTACAGCGGGGCGCGTTGCAGGACGAAGTGCCAGGCCTCGTCACCAAGCTGGGCTTGGAGTTGGGCGCGTTCGCTGGGCCGCACCAAGCGGCGTAAAACCGGCGCGGCCAGCGTGAGGGCGGCCAACCGCAGGAGCCGGCGCAAGTCCGCCGTCTCCAACAGCGCGAGCCGGCGCGCGGGTTCGGCAAAGTCGTAACAATACTCCTCCGGCAGCCCGAGGCGGGCGCGCAGCCAGCGCAAAAAGTTTGCGCGCACGCGAGGCTGGCCGCGGAGCTTCGCCGCGAGCGCGGGATCCACGAATTGGCGCCAGTGGCCGGCGTGCGCGAAGGAAAGCGGATCGAAGTTCAGCGCGAGAATGCGGCCAACCCAGGCGGGCGACGGCGCCCACGGCCACGGCGGTGTGATATCATGCGGCATGGGCGCCCTCCCGCTTGGCGGCGGCCCGTCCGCGCACGGTGCGCCACGCGGCCACGCCGCCGAAGCCCGCCACGGCAATGCCGAGGGCGGCGATGGGCGCGGCCCAGGACGGCCAATCCATCGGCGTGGCCGCCGAAGCCGGATCGTAGCCCGTGATACCGGAAAAGTCGGTGTAATCCCATTCGTTCGTGCCGAAAGTGACCACGGTAATCTTGTCGGCTTCCAGCCCCAGGACGCTATTGAGCACGAGGTCCTTGATTTTGGGCACTTCCTTTTCAATCGGGTGGCCTTCGCGGTATTTGATGAACACGGAGGCGGACGAAACGCGGGTCGCCGTTGGATCGTCGCTCGCGCCCAGGACGATGAACACCTGCGCGGAGACGATGCCGTTGACGCGCTCGATGGTTTTACCCAATTCGTCCGCGAGCGCAAAATTGTGCCGCATGGCCTCCGCGCCGGGCGAGGAAATGAGGCCCTGGTTCTTCACCAAATCGGCGAGCGCCGTCGAATGGTTCATGGGATAGCCGAAAAAATTGAGCACGTTGATGGCCGCCGGGAAATCCTTGTGGTCCACTAACAGAGTAAACTGGCCTTCGGCGCCGGCGGTCTTTTCGCACGGCACGCCCATGCGCACAAGCAGCGCCATCATGAGGTTGACCTGGCTCTCCGGCAGGTTGGTGTAAAGCGCGACCTTTTCCTGGCAACCGCTCAGCAACGCCAGGCAGAAGAGGGCGACAGCGAGCACGAATGAGCGCGAGCGGGTGGACATGGCGGCCATTATCCCTGATTTTTCAGGAATGTCTGCATATTTTGATTGGTTTTTTTAACGACGTTCATCTGCGTCTGCGTCACGATGCCCAATTCCATGACCTTGGCGTTCACAATGGCCATGTCCGCGGCGGTGATTTCCTTCTTCTGCGTCAGTTCCATGAGCTGCTGGTGGAGCTGCTGATGGGGCTGATCCACCTGCTTTTGCATGTTGGTGAGCATGTTCGTGGCCGCCTTTTGGGCGCCGTCGGGCCCGCCCGCCGCGCCCGCGGGCGCCATTTGGCCCACTCCGCCGGGGCCCTGGCCCATGGCGCTTTGAAACGTGGCGATGTCCTGGGACTTGGCCTGGTGCCCCAAGTCCAGCCCGCCCGCCCCGGCTCCGTGCGATGACCCTCCTCCCTTCGTGGCCACATCGGTCACGACCTTGGACAGGCTCTCGCCAATTTTCATATCCATGGTGGTAGTGGGTTGGGCCGCACGCGTCCACCGCTCCCGGCCTAACCGGCAGCGACACAGCGGGCGGCTGGGGATTAATTTAGCGGAAGTCCTGAACGAGTGCAAGCGCCTCCGGGTCCTTGCTGCTTTGGAGGATCTCGTCCCGTATCTGGTCGCTGCGGGCCGATTGGCCCGCAATCCTGAGATACAGGGCAAGGACACTTTTCAGCAGGTCCTTCTTCGGATTCGCCCCGGCTCCGGCGACGGCCTGTTCGAGCACCTTGATGGCGCCATCCATGTCGCCCTTGGCCTGATAATTCATGGCCAGGCCCAAGTAGGCCACGGCGGCGTTGGGTTTCCACGCGGCGATGGCCTCGTAGATTTTGGCGGCTTCGGTGTTGCAGTTGGTATAAACCGCAATGGCGCCGGCTTCGGCGAGCCGCTGGAGCAGGATGTCGGGGGCTTCCATGGAATGAGGACGAAGGAGGTGGAGGTGGCGGGAAACGGCGGACTAGTCCACCGTGCGGTTGATTTTGTCGAAGACCCCCTTGTAGGTCTTCTGGGCGTTCATCAACTGCTGGGTCACAATGCCGAGCTCGTTGACGGCGGCGGTGATTTCGGCGCTTTGGGACGCCGTCATCGTCGAGCCGGTCATCGACGTCATCTTGTTATAGACGCTGTCGGTTTTGGACTGGATGAGCTCGCCGAACTTCGACGCCATCTGCGAGAAGGATACATTAGCTGAGGGCATGGGCGGGTATGGTTAAGGAAGGAAGGCGGGCGGGAGGGCCGCAGCGGCGCTTAGTCCACCGTGCGGTTGATCTTGTCGAAGACGCCTTTGTAGGTCTTCTGCGCGTTCATGAGCTGCTGGGTCACGATGCCCAATTCATTGACGGACGCGGTGATTTCGGCGCTTTGGGAGGCCGTCATCGTCGAGCCGGTCATCGACGTCATCTTGTTATAGACGCTGTCGGTTTTCTGCTGGATGAGTTCGCCGAATTTCGACGCCATCTCGGAGAAGGATACATTAGCCATGGTAGTGTGTGATTGGAGGTTGGACGGGCGGGGTGGATTACGGCCGCGGATTAGTCGCGACCATAAAGGATTTTCCAATAGCTGTCCACGATGCCGGCGGCGAGCGCCGTGGCTTCGAGCAGCTTCTGGTGTTTGTCGAATTCATCGGGGGCGAGGCCGGCGTCAACCTTGGCCTTGACCTGATTGTAGGACAGTTCGAAAAATGCGCGCAGCTCGTCGCTGTACTGACCCTTTTCATCGGCGTTGAGCTTGGTCTGCATTTCGCAGAGCGTGAACGCTTCGTCGGAAGCTGGGGGCACGGAGTTCATGGGGGGGAAAGGTTGAATTGGAGTTGCACGTCGCCCTGGCGCACGCGCACGGCGGTCGGGGTGATGTCCGACAACACCCATCCCTCAGCAAGCGCCGAGCCAGCGTGGAGGACGTTGTCGTTGTTGAGCCGCACCCAGGCCAGGTCGCCGGAGCGCAGGGCCACAATCTGGCCACCGAGGATTTGATTTTGCAAGCGGGATTCGTCCACCAACTGCACGCCCGTAAGGTCTAACGGCGTTTGGGGCTGGCGCGCCCGCAGGGTGCTTTGCAACCGCGCCCACGGGTCGGCGGCGTCGCGGGGCAGGAGTCCGGCCACAGTTACTTTGTCCGCTTGCACGGATACTTTGAGATAAGGCGACAGGGAATATTCCCGCAAAAGATCGCGAATGGTCTGCGCGGTGGTTTCGCCGACGCCGACGTCCACCTGCAAGGCGTCGGTGCGCGGCAGCAGGGTTTGGATGTTGGCGACCACGCCGTTCAGGCCGGCGACGGTGGGCGAGTAACCGCGCAAACGGATGCGCTCCATGCCCACGGGTTCGGCCGTCATGTCCACATTGTAAAGCTGGATGACACTCCGGCAACTATTGACCATGGCTTCCCAGCTTTGCACATTGAAGCGCAGGCGCAGGCAGAGCGAATTCAGGGTGTTGCGCAGATCCTTCAGCGTCTGGTCGTCCGGCACGCGGCCAATGATTTGAAAGACGTGCTGGTTGGTGTGGTAACTTAAATCGCCCCGGTCCTTGAACTGGTTGAGCGCCGCCTTGAGGTCCGCTTCCTCGTCGGCGACGGACCGCTCGGGCTTGAGCCCCGTCGTGGCGAAACCGTAACCCGCGGCCCCCAGCAAGCCCAGCGCCACCACGACACAGGCCGCGGCCAGGCCCCAGCCGGGACGGCGTTTCGCCGGCGGCGCAGCCTTGGCGGCGGCCGCGAGCGCGGGCCGGGCCTTGGCGGATTCAATCAGGGTTTCCTCGGGAAAATGCAGCACCGGCCACGCGGCGTCGCGCGCGCCAAAGGCCAGATGGGTCGAGCCCACGGTTAATACTTTATAAAGGGGAATAGTATGGGTGCCCGGCCCGAGCGGCTGGCCGTCGAGGGCGCTCGGCTCGGCCAGGATGCGGGCCTCCACCTGCGCGCCGGCGCGGCGCAATTCCAGGTGTTTGTCGGCCAGCAGGCGGTCCTCCAAAACGATGTCCCCGCCGGGGTCCCGCCCCACCGCCAGCGGCTCCACGCCCAACTCAATCTCCGCTCCCAAGTGGACGCCAGAGAGTACCTTGAGAATGAGGGGAGCGCCCTCGGTTTCCTTGCCTGTAGCCATCGCAGTTCCCAGACGGGAGTGTACAATTAGCGGCGGCGGAATACTTGAGGCAACAACAATTATCAAGCCGTTGGTGAAATTGCCCCCGGCGATTGGGCGTAGCGCCGGGCCGGGGTCGGGTTTAAGGCCCGCGGCGCCGCTTTCGTGGCCCCGCAATTCGGCTCGACCAGCCCCGGCTCCGTCAGCAAATTGGCCTTACCGCCCTCCGCCACCCCTAACCCAAAGCCTGCCTCGAAATACTTAGGTCGAAAGGTTCAAGCTGGCCTCTTTGTGCTTTTCCTAGACCCGAATGCTCCACCTCCCGCAAGCCAATGAATTATCTCATCTCAGTTTTGTTTTTAGTTCTGCTTGCCGGTTGCAGCAAAAATCCGGCTCAGCTTCAAGGGAAGGAGCGGCTTGATTATGTGTTTAAGCACATCGAATATCTCGGCGGCCTGAAAGAAGGGATGACAAAAGACCAAATTCGCGTAAGCATCGGTTCGCCTGAAAACATTGATAACGACTATGTGTGGATGTATGCTGATGTTCCCTCGGAAGACGAAGGCAAGCAGGACTGGGAAAATATCAGGCAGCACGGAAGTAGTTACGGATTCTTTCTTACTTTTTATCAGGATAAACTGACCTCCCGGCCGACCAAGATTGCTGAGGACGACCCACGTGACACACTAGCGCACACGGCACACCTGCCAAGCGACCAAGCCAATAAGTTGCTCAATGACGCACGCGCAAGGCACCAGCCGCCAGCTAGCACCGGTCATTGAAAATCAAAATTAACAGCCCTCACGGACGGCGCGGCGGTGCGCCTGCTGGCGCGAAGTGCCAAAAAGGGGTCAGGTTGCGCCTGTCCCACTTGATGGCTTGGGTCGTGAGAAATGATCCGACTTGCTAGGTCGATAGCTTTCCAACCTCATACGGCGGCTGGCGTCGCGGGTGGACAGTTATTGGCAGTGTCGTGGTACAGTATGAAAGCCTTGGTCCATTTTTGGAGCGCGGCACTTTAGCCCGCGCTCCGTTTACTCGGGCAATCATCTTTTGCGCGGGCTAAAACGCCGCGCGCCGAAAATGGGGCGGCCGCCAAGCCGTGCCGTTGCCCGGCGCCAGACGCGCTTGACTGCCGCGCGGCCCTCGGGCTTTAACGGGGGGCGCATCCGCGCGGCCATGTTCCATTCCTTCCTCAGCGATGGTGAGAAGTTTTATTCCTGGGGCCAGCCGTTGGGAGCGTCGCTGCGCCACGTCCAGAAATTGCGGCCGGAGCCCGATGTGCCGTTTTACGCCGGGGAAACGATCAAGCCGGACGACTCCGTCCTGCTGCTGACCGGGACTTTCAAGGTGGCGCTGGGCGATTCGATTTGGCTGATTTCTTTCGTCCGCGACTGGTACCGCTGGCGGGCGCAACGGCGCGGGCAGGTGCGCGTCGGCGTGTCCGAAATTTCGCAGCCGCTGTATCGGGCGTTCCTGCCGCAGGCCATTGAGTTGTGCCTGCAAAATGTGCCGGAAAAGGAATTTCTGGCCACCACGTACAAACTGCCGGGCCTGCAATTTCCGCTGGACCGGGGCGGCGGCATCAAAAGCTGGGCCATGAACCGAAGCATGGTGAGCTGGCTCTACCAAAGTTGCGGCATGGTCTTCGACGGTTTGCCCGATTGGGGGGAGTTTGCCCCGCCGGCCGTGCTCGATCCGCCCAAGGCTTTTTTCCGGCGTATCGGCGTGCCGTCCGAACCTTTTATCTTTTTTCAAGCCAACAGCACCAGCCGCACGCGCACCCTTTCGCCGGCGTCCCGGCTCAAGCTCATGCAGCACCTTTTGGCTCACTACGGCCGGCCGGTCTATTTGGTGGACACGGAGGAGCACAACGCCGAACTCGCGAAATTGCCCGGCGTGCGCACTTTTTTCGGCAAATTGAGCGCGCTGGATGTTTTCACGCTGGGGGCGCAGGCGGAATTGATTGTGTCGCCGGATACGCTCGGCATCCATTTAGGCGAAGCCTTTCGCCGGCCGGCGGTGGGCATTTTGGGGCCGACGCCGCCGCAGCACATGGCCTGGGGCTACCGGGTGCCGGCGTTTATCTATGGCAGCGGGTTCTGCGCCAACCGGCCGTGCGGGCACACCTCCTTTTTGCCGCGCAAAACCAAGTGCCCCACGCGCGACCTGGAATTTTGCGCCGTCACCGAGGATATCGATCTCGCGCTGTTCGACCGGGCGGTCGAGCGCACGCGGGAAAATCTGGCCCGCGCGCACTGGACGCCGCCGCGCCCGCCGCTCAGCCTGCGGGAAGAGCCCGCGGTCATGCACCCCTTCGGCGCCTAACGGTCGAGCTTGAACTCACGCGACCGTTAGGGTCCTGAGGCGATGCCCCCGGCTAAATTTACAAAATTGGATTTGCGCTGGCCCAAAACCATTCACTACCATCACGCTCCCCAAGAGCCCATTTCCACCTATGAGCACCACTCCCAGTTCGTCCAATGTCGGTGATAATGACATTCTGCTCGTGCAGAATAAACCGGGGGCTCCGATCGTGGAGGGGGGCGTGGACCAACTCCTCGCGGACATCCGGCAAACCATGGCCATCGCCGATGCCGCCATCGACCGCCAGAAACGTTTTAACCAGGCCTTTCTCGAGGCCGCGAGCAAGTTGCCGGAGAAAACGTTGCACGGCCCGGTGCCGGATACGGCGGAAGCGCGCCGCTTGATGGAGATGTGCACACAGATGATGGAGCGCCACCTGCCCGAGGTTGCGTCCGTGGCCAAAGGCCGCCCGCGCCAGGCCAGCCCGCACCTGATCAACCGCGTCTAAAACGCCCGCCCGGCGTCGGAATAAATCCTGCTTTCCTCCTCTCCCATGACCACCCGGCGACTGGGCCGGAGCCAATCTTAACCTACCCGACCATGAGTGTTAACTTGAATCCCAACGTTTTGCAGGCTTACGACCGCCTCCTGTCCAACACGGACCGCGCCCTGCGGGAGGAAGATCCCAACAAGAAGGGGCAAACGCCGTTAGGCGGGCCGGGGCCAATGACCTCCACCGGCACGCCGGTCGTCCACGCCACCCAGTCAGATATCGTAATTGCCTTTATCAAAGTGTCCGACCGGGTGACGCAGCAGCTCAAGGACATGCGCGACTGCCTCGACGAACTCAACAAGAAGGTCGAGGACCTCGGCAAGCGCATGTCCGAAGCCTCCAAAAATGCCGCCAACATCTCGGGCGACAAGGACAACAAGCGCGGCGGGGCCGACGCGGCCGAGGAAATCAAGAAGCTGGCGGCGGAAATGAAAAGCCTCACGGTCACCCATGGCGATGTCACCATCAAGGTCGACATGTCCCTCACCGCGCCGAGCACGGATTCCGGCAAGGGCGGCTCGGGCTTCTCGAAGGACCAGTGGCAGTCCGTCTCCCAGCAATTGCAGACGGACATCAGCGCCATTCAAACGAACATAAAATCGCTCAGCAGCGACATGCAGATCAATATTTCCAACTGGCAGACGTTTTCCGGCCAGTTGATCAAGGGCCTCGAGCAAATGGCCTCGGGCCTGACGCGCATCGCCGGCAACGACTAATTTCCCCCCTTCTCCACTCCCCGCCATGCCTACTGCAGCCCCCGCGAAGCTCACCGTCGAGGAATTGCTCGCCGATCAGGAATTGCGCGATGTCGCGCTTTTGTTTTTTGGCCAGGGCGGCCAGTTAAAAACGCTCAACAACGTCACCGACCAGCAGCTTGAGGGCGTGTACGACCTCGGCGTGCAGTTCTACCGGGCCGACAAGTATGACAAGGCTGAGCCGCTCCTGCAGTTGTGCTGCCTGCTCGATACCTCGCAACCGCGTTTCTGGCGCACGCTGGCGGCCACCCGCCAGATGCGGGGAAATTTGACCGGCGCGATGGAGGGCTACGCCATGGGCTTGATTTTGGAGCCCACCAACCCCGCCAACTTGCTGGAGATCGCCACCTGCCTGATGGCCCAGGGCGAATTGGAGCGCGCCAAGGATGCCCTGCGCGGCGTGGCCGACATCGGCGCCGGCGACCCGCGCCACCAGGCCGTGCGCGACAAGGCCGCCAAATTGCTCGCCGTCCTCGAACATTCCCGCGCCACGCCGGCCGGCCGCTAATTCTTTTCCACCATGGGCCAGGAAATCCAATTGCACATGCCGGGAGTGGCGCCGGGGGTCGTCCTGACGCCCGACCATCGCCGGGAGATGGACAAAAAGCTCAAGGATTTGAAGGAGTTTTTTGGCGACTCGGTCACGCTGGAAACCACGGAGACGCGCCCGGGCGAGCCGGGCGGAATGGTGAAGGTGACCATTCAAACCGGCAAACCCCCGGTGGAAGATGCGCGGGGCGGTGGCTCCGGCGGGTCGGGCGGCGAAGGCCAGGGGCAGGGTGGCCAGCGCGGCAAGACGGGCGGCTCGGAAATCATCGACATCGCTTTTCTCGAGGCCTGGAACACCGCGACGACGACGGATGTCATCGCCCGCGCTGCCAAGGAAATGGTCCTCACTTCCGCCCGCAATCAACAAACCGATGCGGCCGAAGCCTTGAAGAAAATGACCGAGGCGATGAATTTGAAGCCGATCATGAAAGTGCTGGAGGTGCTGGTGAAGGTGCTGGCGATTGTGGTTTCGGTGGTCGTGCTGGCGGCGTCGATCGCGGCGGCCGTGGCCAGCGGCGGTGCGGCGGCGCCCCTGATTGCCGCAGTCATCGCAGGCATTGGGATGTTGATGTCGGTTGTTTCAGCCACCCCGGCGGTGGACGCCATGGAGAAGTCCGCTCCGGGCATGAAAATCGCCTGGGATGTCATGACCATCGCAGTCTCCGTCGCCGCCCTGGGCGTGGGGGTGGTTGCCGCCGCGGCCAAAACTGCGGCGCAGACGGCCGCCCAGACGGCTGCGAAAGTTACCGAGGAAGCGACCAAGAAAGCTCTGGAAACGACGCAAAAAGTGGTCACGGAAACCGTTAAACAGACCAGCACGGAAGTCACCAAGGAGGTGGTCAAGCAGTCCACCCAGGAGGCCGCGAAAGAGGCGACCAAGGAAGCCCTGAGCGCGGCGAACCGCGAACTCGCCGAATCCATGGGCCGCCGGTTGACGCTCGTGGGCAAGGGCGTCGGCGCGGTCACCGGGCTGGCGGGCGCCAGCTCCGCCAGCGTGAGCGCTTATGCGGGGGTCCGCGAATCCGAGGGCACCGGCCTGCAGGCGCGGGCAAATTTGGCGAATCGCGACCAGGACTTTTCCCTCAAACTGGCCGAGCACACGATGGAAACGATGAAAGCTGTCACGGATTCCGCGCTCGCCATCATGGAGTCCTACTCGCAGGTATTGCAGTCCATGCATTCCTCCCGCGCCCTTTCCCAGTCCGTCTAATACTTCAACCTCTCCCTTCACCATGGGCCCCATCTCCACCTCCGCTCCTTTCATTCCCACCGGACTCACGCCGCGCGAAATGGCCGGCAAGCTCAAGTCGCAATTTCCCGGCTCGGACGTGCGGGTCGAGGGCGACAGCGTCGTGCTGATGAACTCCACGGACATGGTGCGGGTGCATTTCAGCGGTGGCCGCCTGGTGCTGGAAAACAAGCCGGTGGTCGAGGAATCCCGGGGCAGCTACAATCCCAACGCCAAGAACGATGCCGGCGAGGATGTCGTCACTATGCTGCTGCGGCTTATTCAAAAACTGAATGAACAGCGCTCGAAATTGCAGTTGACCATGGGCCAGGCGAAATCGGATTTGATGAAGGGCGAATACGACTCCACGATGAAGCAGGCCGACAAGCAGCTCGCTGCCGCCGTGGTCAGCGGGGTGGTGGGGGTGGTGATGGGCCTGTCCTCCGCCGCCGTGCAATTCAAAGGCTTGGGCAAAATGACCGCCTTGAGCAAGGAAGTGGATGCACTCGGCGCGAAAAAGCTGGAAGTGATGACCGGCGGCACCCCGGGCACTCCGCCGGGCACGCCTCCTGGCACCCCTCCGGGAGGACGCTCGCCCACTGTTGACTCGCCCACACCCACCACCGATGAGGGCGCCGGCCGCTCTTTATCCCGAGTGGGCGGCAGTGGCGGACGTGGCGGCTCGGGCACCGATATTGAAATGCACGACATGTCCACCTCGCGCACGACTACCCGGCCGGAAGGCACCATGGTCGAAGGCATGAGCCGCACCGAGGGTACGCCGCCGCGCACCGGTGGCACCCCGCCGCCCGAAGGAGGCACCAGCCGGACTCAACCCGAAGGGGGCACGGGCGGAACCCAGCCGGAAGGCACCGGCCCGACGCCGCCGAGCCGGGAAGAACTCGCCCAACGAACCGCGATTGCCGAAGAGCTTTCCACGCAACGCGACGGCAAATTGCGTGAGTATTTCAAGGTCGAGCAAAGCCAGCGGGCCATCGCCACGGTGCTCGACTCCGCACAAAAGGGCGCGGATTCGGGGGGCGGCATCATGAATTCCGAGGCCACCCGCGAAGGTGCCATGGCCAAGTTGCAAGCTTCCAGCCAGGCCCTGCTCGACACTGCCTTTCAGGCGGTCTTGCAGCAGACCGGGGAGGCCCATTCCTCACTTACCCAGGCCGCCCTCAGCTATAACCAAGCGCTCGCGCAAATGGCCAACTCCGGCCGCATCGTTTGACGCGAATCCGCCTCCAGCCACCCTTTTTGCCATGCTCTTGAGCGAATATGTCCGCGATTTTTTTCGCGTCTGCGAATGGGGTGCGGTGCCCCCGGCGGACGCGCAGGGGCGGCATCAATTCACGGTGGACGGATTGTACGAGTTGGCGTTCAGTCCCGCGCGGGACAATGGCGTCATCTTGAGCGGCCGGGTGGCCGCGGCGGAAACCGGCGATGAACTGGATGCCGACGAACTGGAAAAGATGCTGCGTTTCTCCCTCGACGGGTGTGGGAAAAGCCGCTCCGGCCTGACCTTTGACGCCGCCACCCGCGAGTTGCTCCTCTACGCCCGGTTGCCGCTTGAACCCTTGGACGAGATGACCGTGCTTGATTTTGCCAACGGCTTTCTGCATGAGTTGAAGCTGTGGGTACAGCATCTCCTCGAAAGCACGGCCGCTTCCGCTCCGGCCGGGCCCGAACCGTGGAACCAAGGCCGCTGGCGTTTTGCCCGGCCATGAGGCGCTCTTTGCTCACCTTGGGCTGGCTGCTGGCCGCCGGTTTGGCTGCCGGCGCCGCCGACGCTCCCGCCTCCACGCCGGCGGCGGCGGGCGCGCCCAGTTGGTCGTTGCACGCGGACAAGCAGCCGCTCCCGGCCTTTTTGAAAAGCCTCGGCCAGTTGCAGGGCTTTCCCGTCGTGGTGGACGCGGACCTCAAGGGCGTCGTCAACGGCGATTTCTCGAATGTGCCGCTGGAAAAGGTGCTCAACGACATGGCCGGAGTTTATGATTTTGTGTGGTACAACGACGGGCACACGATCTGGGTCAGCAGCCAGGACAAGGTCGTCACCCGCGTGTTCATCAGCGATCGGTACGAGGTCTCGCAATTGCTGGAGATGATCCAGGGCCTCGGGTTGCTCAACCCGACCATCCAGGCCAAGGTCGAGAAAAACAACAATCTCTTGATGATTTCCGGGCCGCCGCGCTTTTTGCAGTTGGTGGATGATTTGAGCCAGTCCCTCGCCAAGGCCACGCCGATCACCCTGGCCGACCGCACGAGCATCCGTTCGTTTCCGCTGACCTATGCGTGGGCTTACGATTTGGAATTCGGCTACGGCCAGACCAGCCTCAAGGTGCCGGGCGTCGCGACGCTCATCGCCCAAATCATGTCCAACTCCACCGTCGGCGGGAGCAGCGGCTCGCTGAGTTCCAGCGAGAGCCAGCCGCAGTCGATGAAGCCCATCAGTGCGGAGGCCGTTGCGCCTTCCGGCCTGGGTGCCAAGCCGGCCGCCGCACCCGCGGGCAAGAGCGACGCCAGTGCGTCCGCCTCCGGCGCGGCCAGCACGGTGACATCGCAAATCACCTCCTCCGTCACCGCCGATGTGCGCCGCAACGCCGTCATCATCAAGGACCGGCAGGCCGCCATGCCCCTTTACGAGGATTTGATCAAGGAATTCGACAAACCCGTGCGCGTCATTGCCATCACGGCGGTGATTGTGGACTTGAACAGCGCGGCGCAGACGAGCCTGGGTTTGCAGCAAGTCAGCGTGGGCTATGCCGGCAGTACCGGCACGCTGCGCCCCGCGGGCACGGGCATTCCGGATAACCAGGTCACCGCCTCGACCTCCCTCGTGCTCGGCGATTTGAAAGTGCTGGCCAACATCCAGGCGCAGGTGGGCTTGGGCAACGCCCGCATCGTGTCGCAGCCCGCCATCATGACGTTTGACAACATGGGCGCGGTGATTTCGCAGGACAGCAGCTTTTATGTTTCCGTGCCCGGCACCTTTAATTCCAGTTTATATGAAGTGACGACCGGGCTGGCGCTGCGCGTCACGCCGCAAATCATTCTCGAGAACGACCAGCAGAAAATCAAATTGCTGGTCACCATCCGGGACGGGGCGGTGCAAGGCCAGGGCTCTTCGGTGCAGGGCATTCCGCAGACCACGGAGAATTTCATCAACACGCAGGCGGTCATTCTGGAAGGCCAAAGCCTCCTCATCGGCGGCATTTACCGTTCGACGGAGAAGGCGTCGGAGACCGGCGTGCCCTGGCTGAAGGACGTGCCGGTGCTGGGGTATTTGTTCAAGACCTCGACCACGGAACATAGCCAGGTGGAACGCGCTTACCTCATCACGCCGCGTATTGTGGAACTGAATGCCGCGAACCAAAACGCCCAGGATTTCAAGTTGCTCATTCCCACGGCGGAGCCGGATCCCGTGCTGACGCCCAAGCCCTTTTACAGTATTCCGAAATATCCGCCGGGCCCGAATGCGGCGCCCGGCGCGTCGTCGGCGCCGGTGCCCATGCCGCACATTTTTAAACCCTAGGCCCGCGTCGCCATGGATCACCGCCTGGATGTACCGATGCGCGGGGGGATGGCTCCCGCCGGGCTCGCCGAAGCGGCAGCGCGGCAGGGGATGGCCGCCCGGATAGCCGGGCAGGCGTTGCGCCTGAGCCCGACCACCCCGCAAAAGGCGGGCAGCGGGAAAGTGGGCGGCGAATCCGCGCCGTCGCGGCCCCAGCGCGTGCGTTCGTGCAAGGCGGAGGGCAAGGCCGAGCGCTCGCAAAAAGTCACCCAGCGGGCCGTGCTCGAAGTGCGGCGGCTGCCGGACATGGAGCGCAACCGGAAGCACTTTCGCTACCTGCGCATGTTGCAGGTGCGCATCGAGGCCATGACCAACCTCGACCACGAGGTCGTCCGCGCGGTGGCCCAGCAATGTTTTGAGGAGCCCGCGCAGCAATACACCGCGATGAAGTTTGCGCGCGAGGTATTGAAAGAGGACGGCAAGGAGGAGGCAACCAAGGCCCTCGACAAGGCTATGGAGCAACTGGAGCGCGAGTCCGGCCCGCAGATCAAGGCCGGCCGCAATATCTCCGAAGGCGCGGCGCCGTTTGTGGACAAGGGGCTCGGGAGCTTCGGCCAGTTGCGCCAGATGTACTGCGCGACCGTGGTGGATTATCACAACGTGGGCGAGGCCTTCGTCACGCTCAAGAAATTGATTGGCGCGGGAGACTTCGAGGCCGCCATTCAATTTCTCACGGTGTCCGTGGGCGCCGACCTCGGTGCGCGCGATCCGTCATGCGACCGCACGCGGCTCGAGTCCGTGGTGAATGATTTTTATCAACTCCGTTTTCTGGACGGCTTTCACCAGGAGATGATGCAGTTGATGGCGCGCCTGAAGGCCCAGTACCAACTCCTCAATCCCTTCACCGATTTGCGGCTGACGGAGCGCGTGCTCATGCTGGTGAACCAGGAATTCGTCAACCCCGACGACGTGCGGCAACTGCCGCGCGAGGCGGGCTGCACCGGGCGGCCGGCGGTGATTTATTTTCTCACCCAGATGCATGGCAAAATCCGCCTGATTCCGGTGAAAATTTTTAACTCCGACCAGCCGCGCGATTTGCTGCTGGGGACTTTTCAAATGGTGCTCGACGAGAAAATCAAGGAAGAGGAGGCCGGCGGATGATTGAAGACGCCGTCAAGGATCTCGGCCAGGCGCTGGGCCTGCCGACGCTGGCCCTCGACCAGGCCGGCCATCTCGCGTGGGAAGGCGAGGGCGTGACGCTGCATTTGCAGCGCACCGACGCCGGCCTGCTCGTTTACACGGCGGTGCCCATGCCTGATCGCAACGTGGAGGCCTTGACCCGGGCGCTCGAAGCCTGTCATTTTCGCCACGGCCACCCGTTTGCCCTGCGTCCGGCCTTGACGGACGAGAACGAACTGGTGCTCAGTGGCCTGCTGGATGAGGCGGCGACGGCGGCCTTGATTCATCAGGCCTGCACGCTCTTAATCACCGTGGCCCACCGCCTTTCCTCACCCGCTTAATTCCATCTTTATCCGCCATGGCAGGCATCGACCTCAATTTCAACTACGGCCTCGAGCGGGTCACCGTCCAGACCCGCCCCGTGCAGGCGGAGCTGCCGGACTCGCCGTCGCAGTTGTCCCCGGCGGAAGCGCCGCTGTCGAACCAACTGGCGGCGTTGTTTGAACGGCGCTCGTGGTCGAATCAATGCCTGCATCTGCTCAAGCCGATTTTGCTGCAACGCGGCGTGCTTTCGCCGACCGCCTATCATTTGCACCTGCGGTCCGCGCTGAAAGGGGTGCAGGACTTGCAGGGGAAAACGGCGGACCCCGCGCAGCAGCAGAAACTCGCCGCCGCCGGACAATTGCTCGAGGGTGAACTGGAAAATCGCGCCTTGCTCGACATGTACCGCCAAGCCTTGCTGCGCGGCTAACTTCCATGACTTCTGACGAACAAGCCTTCCTCGAGTTACTGGCCTTTGTGTACCTCGAAAACGCCCAGGCCGCCAAGGCCCGGGTGTTGCTGGAGGCCTTGGCGGGCATGGACCAGGCGGCGCCGCGCTGGCGCAATTCTCTCGCGTGGGCCTGCCTCGAACTCAACCAGCCCGAGGATGCGCTCAAGGCGCTCGCGCCGCTCCTCGCGGGCGATCGTGCAGCCCCCGCCGCCGACCGGCGCGCCACCGCCTATCTGCGCGGGCAGGCCTTGATGCGCTTGGGTAAAACCAGTGAGGCCCGCGCCGCCTTGGCCGACTTTGTTCCCGTTTCCGCATGAGCACCGCCGTCCATAAACCGAGCACCTTGTCGGGCATAATCATGGCCGCGACGCGTTTTGGCGATTTCGCCCTGGCCGGCTTGGTGGTGGTCGTCATTTGCCTGATGGTGCTTCCGATTGCCCCGTGGCTTCTGGATACCTTGCTGGCAATCAACCTGATGATCTCGGCCGCGCTGCTGATGATCTCGCTCTACATCCCGGGTGTCCTGCAATTTTCGACTTTTCCCAGCCTGCTCCTTTTCACCACGCTGTATCGCCTGGCGCTGAACATCTCCACCACGCGCCTGATTCTGCTCCACGCCTACGCGGGCGAAATCATCAACACCTTCGGCAACTTCGTCGTCGCGGGCAACTTCGTGGTCGGGGCGGTCATTTTCATCATCATTCTCGTGGTGCAGTTCGTGGTCATCACCAAGGGCGCCGAGCGTGTGGCCGAAGTGGCGGCCCGTTTCACCCTCGACGCCATGCCTGGGAAGCAGATGAGCGTGGATGCCGACGTGCGCGCAGGCACCATTGACGTCAACGAGGCGCGCAAACGCCGCGGCATGCTCGAGCAGGAAAACCAGCTTTACGGTGCGATGGACGGTGCGATGAAGTTCGTCAAGGGCGACGCCATCGCCGGGTTGATCATCACGTTCATCAATATTCTGGCCGGCCTGGCCATCGGCATTTTTCAAAAAGGCATGCCGGCGATGAAGGCCGTCACGACTTACTCCATCCTGACCATCGGTGACGGCCTGGTCAGCCAGATCCCCGCGCTGCTCATTTCCATCACGGCGGGCATCATGGTGACACGCGTGTCCTCCGAGGAAAACCAGGCCTTGGGCAAGGATGTGTTCGCGCAGCTCATCCGCCAGCCCATGGCGATCATCATCGCGGGCTACTTGTTGCTGGGCTTTGCGCTGGTGCCGGGCTTTCCGAAGCCGCAGTTCCTGGTGCTCGCCGGTCTAATGTTGGCGTTGGGCTACACCTTGCGCCAGACCGCCCGCGACGACGAGGACCGCAAGAAGGTCGATAAGAAAAAGCGTTTTTCAGCCACCGTTATGGAGCCGGCCGCGCAGACGCCCGGCGCGAAAGGGGCCGCTCCCGCCGCGGCGACGGACGAGCCGACGCCCGAGTTTTCCATCACGATGCCGCTCATGCTCGACGTGGCGGATGAGTTGAAGGAGGTCCTCTCGCCCGAGGCGCTCAACGATCAACTAACGGAAGTGCGCCGCGCGTTGTACCATGATTTGGGCGTGCCCTTTCCCGGCATCCATCTGCGGTTTAATGTGCAGTTGACGGGCGGGCGTTACCTCATCCTCCTGCAAGAGGTGCCGATTTCGGAAGGCGTGTTGCGGCCCGGCCATTTGCTCGTGCGGGAGACGGAAGAAAACCTCAAGCTGCTCGACATTCCGGCGGAAAAGGGCGCCGACTTTTTGCCCGGTCCGCCGTCGTTGTGGGTGCCGGAATCCGAGCGGGATAAACTGCAGAAGCAGGGCCTGGATTTCATGGACGCCTCCCGGGTGGTGACGTACCATCTTTCATTTGTGCTGAAGCGTTACGCGGGCGAATTTGTCGGCATCCAGGAAACCCGCTTCCTCCTCGACAAGCTGGCCGAGGGCAGCCCGAATCTCGTGCGCGAGCTGGAGCGCGTGCTGCCGGTGCAAAAAGTCGCCGAGATTTTCCAGCGCCTCGTGCAGGAGGAAATTTCCATCCGCAACCTCAAGGCGCTCGGCCAGGCTTTGATCGACTGGAGCCAGCGCGAAAAGGAAACGGTGCTGCTGACTGAATACTGCCGCTCGAGCCTCAAGCGCTGGATTAGTTACAAATACAGCGGCGGGCGCAATATCCTGCCTGTTTATCTGCTCGAGCCGAACGTCGAGGAAACCATTCGCAAGGCTATCCGCCAGACATCCTCCGGCAGTTATTTGGCGCTCGACCCGAGCGTTTCCGAAAAAATCGTGCGCTCGATTAAAAAGGAAGTGGGCCCGCTGCCGCCGCATGGCCCGCGCCCCGTCCTGCTCACCTCGCTCGATATCCGCCGTTACGTGCGCAAGCTCACGGAAATGGAACTCTACGAACTGCCGGTGCTGTCCTACCAGGAATTGACCGAAGAAATAACCCTGCAACCCCTCGCCCGCATCGCGCTGTAAATTTTCCGTTCCCATGAGTGATTCCTCGCCTTCGCCGACTCTCCTCCGCCGCCTGCGCGCCCGGGCGCAAAACACACCTGACGCCCGGCTGTTCATTTACTTGCGCGACGGCGAGCACGAGGAAAGCCTCACCGCCGCCGCGCTCGACCTTCGCGCCCGCGCGCTCGGCGCCGCGTTGCAGAAGTCAATTGCTCCCGGCGACCGCGTGGTCGTCGCCTTCCCGACGGGATTGGATTTTATCACGGCTTATTTTGGCGCGCTCTATGCGGGGGCGGTGCCCGTTCCAGCCGAATCGCCCGCCACCGCGGGCACGGACACCAACGGTTCGCTGGTGAAAATCGTGGAGGACTGCCAGCCGGTGGTGCTGGCCAGTGATGCCGCCGGCCTCGAGGTTTGGGAACGCGATTACACGCAGGTGGCCCGCTTCAGCGAAATCGCCTTGTTGGACCCCGCCGAAGTGGATGACGACGACGCTGAGGAGTGGAAGGAACCCGCCATGGCGGAGGACGACCTCGCGGCGGTGCTGTATTCTTGTTACTCCGGCCCGGCCCGCGGCCTGCCGATGACGCATGCGCAACTCGCTTTTTTTGCCGACGTTACCAAGTCGGCCTTTGGCTTGGGGGAAAAGCTGGTGTTCATGGGCTTCTTGCATTTGCATTTCGATTTCGGTTTCCAGACCCAGGTGGTCTTGCCGCTCTATTACGAAGACGGCCAGTCGGTCTTCATGAGCCCCGGCACGTTCGCCGAGCCGACGCGGTGGTTCCGAACCGTCAGCCGTTACCACGCCAATGCCAGCGGCGCGAATATCGATGCTGTCATGCGCTGCGGCAAGCGGCTTGAGGCGGCGGAATTGCGCGGTCTGGACTTGTCGTCGTGGAAAGCGGCCGTGATCACCAACGCGTACTTCCATCGCACCGAACTTGACGATTTTGCCCGCCTGCTGGCGCCCGCCGGTTTTGCGCCGGCGGCGCTGCGGCCCATTTATGCGACGGCCGAAGCCACCTCGATTGTCACGGCCCGCGCGCCGGGCACGGAGTTGACCGTGCTCACCGTGGACCGACGGGAATTGCAGGCCGGGCGCGTCGTGCCGGCGGCTGCCACGCACGCGGACGTGAGCACCTTGGTCAGCCAAGGCGTGCCGGTGCGCGACACGGTGGTCAAAATCGTCGAGCCCGAAACCGGCGAGGTTTTGGCGGACGATGAAATCGGGGAAATTTGGGTGCGTGGTCCCGGCGTGGTGGGCCGCTATTGGACGGATGAGGCGGAATCCGTCCGCTGTTTTCAAGCGCGGCTGGCCCCCGACGACGGCCACGCGTACCTGCGCACGGGCGATTTCGGTTTTTTGCATCAGGCGCAATTGTACGTGCTGGAGCATTGGATGCGGCACACGTTCATCGGGCCGCGCACGGTCACCGACGAGCAAATCGAGAGCGTTTCGCGGGACAGCCATCCTTCCCTGCTCGAGCGGCCCGCGGCGGCGTTTTTCCTGAATTACCAGCGCAAGCATCGCGGTTACGTTGTGCAGGAGGCACCCGCCGGGCTTCCGCCCGAGACTTTGGGCGAACTGGCCCGCCGCATCCAGGAGCGCCTGAAATTCGAATTCCAGTACGAGCCGGAAAAAATCTTCCTGGTGCGCCCGGGTTTCATTCAAGTGGATGCCGCGGGCCGGCCCGCGCGCTACCGTTGCCGGCGCCAGTTCATGGAGCGGTGCCTGAAGGATTCCTAACGTCGTTTGGCTAGGATTAATGGGTGGTACCCAGGTTAAATCCCTACGGCTCTTTTTCGCGGGAATAGGCTTTCCATCGGCGGCTCTTATGCGGCAAACTTTCCTAGCCATGACTGCCTTCGCCCAAACTCTCACTGATTTCGGACAACGCTTCGGCCTGCCCGGCCTGGTGCCTGACGCCGACGGCCATTGCGAATTGCGGTTTGACGGCAAGTACGCCGTCCACCTTCAGCACGACGCCGACCAAAACACGCTGACGCTGTACACGGTCGTGGGGCCGGTGCCGCCGGCGGCGAAACTGGCCGCGTACGAAATGTTATTGCGCGCCAATCTTTTCTGGTTGGGCACGGACGGTGCGACCTTCGGCCTCGACCCGCAATCGGGTGCCGTGTTTCTCTCGCGCCGGATGGGGCTCGGCGAATTCACCGCCGCGAGCCTCGAGGCCGCGCTGCAATCGTTGGTGGACAATGCCGAGCACTGGGCCAAGGAACTCGAGCATGCCGGCAAGGACAGCCCCGGCGGTTCCCGGCCACCGCATGCGAGCGGGGTGCGAGTCTAAATCCGAACCTCTCGCACCATGCCCTCGATTGACCATTTTCGGGATGTTTCCCAAGTCCGCTCCCAGTTTCTTAGCGGATCGCACCGCGTTTTGACGGATGACCAGGGCAAGCTCGTCAAGGCCAGTGAGACCTTGGGCACGCGCTTCATGCAGTGGCGGACG
This sequence comes from uncultured Opitutales bacterium, assembly GCA_964562015.1. Classification (GTDB taxonomy): domain Bacteria; phylum Verrucomicrobiota; class Verrucomicrobiia; order Opitutales; family JABDGR01; genus CAZLRH01. Next base: position 49,443 of record CAZLRH010000017.1, read on the forward strand.
CCGAGTGTAGAGGTCCAGACCGCCAATCGCAATGCCATCGAGCAATTCCGCGCCGCGCTCACGCAGGCCTACGGGCCGGAAATCGCCAACCGGGTCTTTCAATTGCACCTCGAGGGGCAGCACACCGACGGCAAAAATCTTTCCACCCGCCGCATCGAGACGGCGCTCGCCACGGCGGAAAGCATCCGCGCGCGCGTGACTGCGGGCAATTTCAACAAGGCGCAAAAATTCGTGGATGGCGGCCTGGATGTGATGTTCATGTCCGTCACCGGCCGCGACATCGACCAGGCACTGAGCCCGCGCGAGAAACGCGAACTGCGTCTGCTCGTCCGGCAGACACTGTTGAATCATCCAGATATTTATAACAAGAAGATGGATGACGTGGCCTTGCGCGGCATCGTCGGCCCGGTTCTGGAAGATTTTCTCGCGACCCGTTTTCAATCCCTGGCCCACCGGCATCAGGCCGTGGTCGGCCATCTGGGCCTCGAAGCCCGGCACGCCATGGAGGGGGGCGATATTTTGGAGCGGATTGAGCAGACGTTTCCGCAGGAGCCGCAAAAAGGCATTGCGAAGGAAGCCTTCCTCAGCGTCATCCAGACAATGGAGTTGTTGGACGCCGCGCCCTATGAAACCGTCGCGATCAACCAATTGCACGGCCAGATCGACGCCCAGCGCGAGCGTCTGGCTGGGCTGATAGCGCAACTCGGTCCGCTGGTCGCGAGCGAAGATCCCGCGGTGCGGGATTTTGCGATGGCGTTGCGCGTGGACTTGGAGCGGCATGACACGGAGCTGGGTCTGAAACAGGCGCAAATCCACGCCTTTGACGACAACCATCCCCTGTCCGAAGCCAACGTGACCTACGCCATGGGCCATTGGACCGGCGCGGCGCTGCGGGTGTTGGAGAGAATTGCGCAGGGCGGCGAGCATGGCGAGGTGAACATGGAAGGCCTGGGTCACATTCAGGGAGTGCGGGACCAGATTGTGCACGACAGCGAAGAGCGCAATAATGGCGCCCGCACCGGCGTTAAAGTTGAACATCCGGACGAGATGGTTGACGCCCACAAAGCGGACATGATGACCAAGCTCGTCGAGGCCTTTGAACTCGCCCATCCCGGCCAGCCGGCGCCACGGGAGGCGCTGGAGGCGATGTTGAAGGAGTGCTATGTCGAAACACTCAACCGCGACCAGGAGTGGAGTACGGTGCAAACGGATGTCACCTTTCGGGTGGATGACCGCACGGTTTCCACGCAAAGCACTGTCACGCCGGCCCGCCAATTGGGCGAGCGCGAGCGCGTCAGCCATGAATATGAAGTGGCGGGATTGGAAGGGGTGTGCTCCGAGTCCACCACGGAGCGCGACCACGCGGTCAATCTTTGCGTCTCGAAATTGACGGATTCACGGGGGCGGAAAGTGGTCTCGATGGTGCGCCACGGCATCCATTCGGCGCGGGGCTTGCCGGTCGGCTCGGTCGAGCGCGAACAGGCCAATATCCACCGCGCGGTGGAATCCGTGCGCGTGGCGGTGACGGACAACCAACCCATTTTGCAGGAGGCTTTGCGCCGTCAACGCGAAGGCATTGAAGAACCGGTCACGCTCCATATCAGCTCCCTCAGCCTGGTCACCGCCGGCTGGGGTGGGGACGACCGGTTGTGGCAGGACCAGAAGGCGGCATGGGAAGCGATCAGCCGGGGTGAGCCGATCCTCATGCCCGTGTGGGATCCCGTCGCCAACGATTACGTCAACATCCAGGTGAAGGTCAACGTGCTCGCCTTCAACTGGGGCGTCAACCCGGGCGCGATGGGCGTATGGCACAAATGCGGCGTGGATGTGCCGATTCCCAGATTCGGCTGGACGGATGAAGTGCTCGAGACCAACCGCGCCAGTCTGCATCAACTCGTGGGCAGCCTGAATCCCAAGGACCAACTGGGCGGCTTGCTCGGCGAGTACCTGGCCCGCGATGATGTTTCCGAGAAGGACAAACGGATTGCCCGCGACCTGGCCGCGCAAATTCGCGAAATTTGGAATGACGAATCTTTCAAGAAAGGGGAGGGCGATGTCTATAAAATCGCCAGCCGCATCGCCGTGCTCACCGACATGATTGGCGGCACGCCGATGTTCAACTGCAAGAGCGGCAAGGACCGCACCGGCCACCTTGATGCGGAAATCAAATTTCTCGCCGCCGTCATTCACGAGACCGGCAAGGTGCCTCCCTATGGAAAACTCAGCGAAGAGCACCAGGATGTTTTCACCGAGTTTGCCCTGCACGGGGGCAACCACGAGATTCAGCGCTACAACACCGGTTACGCGGGCTATAAGACCTACAACGTCCATGCCAATGTCGAACGCATGGGCAGCGATCCCGCCCGCGAAGAGCTCTATCGCGGCGGCGGCAAATTCGTGAAGCATTAGTCGGGGAGCGGTAATTGGAAACTGGAAGCGAGTCCCTCGGATCCTTCCGCGGGGCGCCGCTTTTTTCGAGCCCGCGACGAATTAAAATCGAAAACAAAAAAGGCCCGGCGGATAAATCCACCGGGCCTTTGTTTTCGCCGCCGCGCTTGAGTTGGCGCGTCTGGCTGCGCTTTAGTTGCTCAGGAAATCGCCGGCACCCTGGGTCTTGCCATTGGTCGGCGCAGTGGTCCTCACGCCGTTCACCGGGGCCGGGGACTGGGGCGGCGCGGCGTTTTCCTTGAACAAGGTTTGCAGGGCGGTGTAGGCCGCGCGGGGCTTGAGCACGTCGGGCCCGCCATTGAGGTCGCCCGTCCATTCATTGACCGGCGGACGCCTTTCCGGCGCATCGGTGGTGGGCTGCTGGCGCTTGCTCTGAGTGACATCCTGGCTGAAGCCGCGCGTCGGGCTGGCGCTCACGCTGAAGAGTCCGAACCATTCTTCATCCCAGTGTTTGCCGGGCGCCTGGTCCATGTAAGCATCGTTGCCATCGTGAACCTGCGGATTGCCGGCTTTGAACCATTCATCCAAATAGGAGAAGATGTAACCGCCGGCGACATCGGGGTAGGGACCGGTGCCTCCATCCGAGCGGTTGGCGAACATTTGCTGCCATTGGCGGACGAGAATATCGGAGGCGGCTTTGCCGTTGTCGGGAAGTTCGACGGCCTTGTTGCCGTCACGGGTGGAGGCGGGCACGCCCATTTCCGTGAAGAGGATGGGTTTGACCTTGGCGTCACGGCCGGTGTCCTTGAGCCACTTGAGGTAGGTAGTCGTGTACTCGCCCAACGCGTCCTTCGGGTCGCGGTAAATGTTCAGGCTCAGCACGTCCATCTTGCCATAATCCCAGACCGGCTGGTCGATGAGGGTGATGGTTTTGCTAATGTCATCCGCCTTGGCGAGCCAGTGGCCGGCGGCGCGGGGTTTGTCGTGCAGCGCGATGGTGATGAGTTTATCCGGCGCGTTCTTTTTGATCACATCGTACATCGCGTTGAGCTTGTCCCAATAATCCGTGCGCCAGTAATTGCCGGCGGGCATGCCCTGGTATTTGCCGCCGCCGAGGGAGACGAGCGGCTTGCCGTCGATGCCGAGCAGGTAATCAGGACCCCAGTCCGCCGGCGGAGGCAACGGCACGTTGTTGTTGTTTTCCTGGCGGATCTTGGCGACGTTCACACCGGCTTCGGCATCGTGCTCGTTGCCGAGAATGAAACCCATGACGGCGGGATGGTTGCCGTATTTCTTGGCCAGCCATTCGCAGGTCTTGAGGAAAAATTGATAGGCATCCTCCTTTTTCTTCCGCTCTTCCGGGGTGGCCGCATAACCAAACGGCAATTCCGCAAACGGCACGCCGATCCAGACGTAAATCGGGTCCTTGCCGCCGTTCCAGCACATGTCGAGGAATTTGTCGTGGCCGTCGTGCACCCACCAGTCGCTGGATGGCGGGGCGGCCGTGCTCCAGTTGAGCGTGTTCCAGAATTCATAATTGTCTCGGTAGCCCTTGCTCGGGTCGGTGTAGCCATGCTTGTACATGGAGTAGGTCCGCAGGCTGTTCACGCCGAGTTTGCGCAGATAGCCGGGTTTCGCGGTGGTGCCGATGTCGCGCGTCCAAATGGGCGTGTAGCCTTTCGTGCCGATGCCATTGGGATCGCCGCGGTAGTAGAAAAAGTCCTGGTAAGGCGAGGCTTGGTTGCCCAGGTCCCCAATCGGCGCGACGCCGTAACAAACCCCGCGGGCGAAAAACGGCGCCGGGGCGCCGCCGTTGACGGAGAGCATGACTTTCAGGCCGTCCGTCGACCACTTGGAGGAGTCGGCCGCGAGGGCCGCCGTAATACCTAACGTCGTTAGCAGAACTCCGGCCGCCGTGCGACGCAGAGTGGGAAATGTGCGAGTGTGCATGGTGATTTACTTTCGGTGGAGAGGGCCGCGCCGTGGACGTGAGCGGAGCCGGGCGTCCGCGGCGGGTTTGAGTTATTGAGAGAAAAATCGGTGGCAATTATTCCGTGAAAAATGAATTTCAGCCGTCGATGGCAAGGTAAATCCTGGCAGAAAAATAGTTGCCAAGGCAAGCCGGATGTCGCTACTTTCACCCGCGTTATGGCGTCACTTTTATCTCCGGGATGCGCGCGCGCGACCCGTTCACGCCGGTCCGCTTACACGCTGGTGGAAATCATGCTGGTGTTGTCCATCATCGTGGTTTTGCTGGGCGCGGGTGTGTATTATTTGGTGGGAAATGTTGAGGCCTCCAAAATCACGCGGGTCAAAGCCGACTTGAGTGCGTTGGGCACGCAGTTGAACACGTATCAGATGCAGAACCTGCGCTTTCCGACCACGGAGCAGGGCTTGCAGGCGCTCGTCAGCAAACCCACCGCCGCGCCGGCGCCGCGCACTTGGATTCAATTGCTCAAGCCCGAGGCGCTCACCGATCCGTGGGGCCATCCTTACCAGTACAAAGCGCCGGGCGAGCACAACAAGGACGCCTTTGACGTTTGGTCCTATGGGCCGAAGGGGCCGGGGGCCACCGAGGGTATTTTAGGCAACTGGTAATCCGGCCGACCGTCATGGCCGCGCGCATGATGAACCTGTCCTGGCCGCGCCGGGGCTATACGCTGGTCGAGGTGGTGCTTGCGCTCGCCGTCGTCGCCGTCGTGGCCGGTTTGGCGGTGCCTGCGTTGCGGGGTTGGAGCGAATTGACGGCCTTGCGCGGGCCGGCGGACGCACTGGCCCGCCTCGCCCACCAGGCCCGCGCGCGCGCCTTTGCTGAAAATCAAAAATATCTAATCATCCTAGACGACAAATCATTTTCCCTGCGGGCGGCCTCCGCGAAGGACGGCGCGCCCGACCTCGAGCAGGTGCCCGTGCCGCCGGACTTTGTCTGCACCGTGAAGGGGGTGGGGCAGCGCGACTGGGAGCCGCTGCACGGCCGCACCTGGGTTTTCGCGCCCGGCGATTTTGCCGAGCCGCTGTCGCTGCGGTTTCAACGCCGCGACCAGGTGCTCACCCAGCATTACGATCCGCTCTCGGCCATGGTGGCGGATGAGGAGGTTTTTGTGCCGTGAGAATTTTTCGCCCCCGCCCCCGCCTTTCAAATTCCGCACGCCCGGCGCGCGGCATTCTCTTGTTCGAGGTGATTTTGGCGCTGGCGGTCTTCAGCCTCGTGGTCGTGGCGCTGGCGGTGAGTCTGCAACGCACGCTGGAGAGCGTCCACCTGGGGCAAATGGACGTCTATGTGCAGCAGCAGTTGACTAATCGGCTGGCGCTGAGCCGGCTCCAATCGCTTGCGCCGGGCCACCTCGAGGAGAAGGCCGATGCCCGCGGCGTGCGCTATGTGCGCGAGGTCGAGCCGCTGGCTTTTCAAACCAAGGGCCGCGTGCCGGTGTCCGGCCTGCAACGCGTGCGCTGGACGGCTTTCTGGACCGGCCCGGCCGGGGCGCAAAGCAAAACTTTCCAAGTCTATGTGGCAGGCTCGTAAAGCAAAAAAAACGGGCATGACGCTCGTCGAGGTCATGCTGGGATTGGCGATTCTGTCCATCCTGGCCGGCGGCGTCATGGCCATCGTGGACAGCGCGCTGACCAGCACGGCGGTGGCGACCCGGATTTTTCGCCGCACGCAAAACACCGCGGCGCTGTCCGACTATTTCCGGCGTCTGTTTCTGACCCTGCCACCCACGGTGCGTTTTCGCGCGACCCAGGCCACGGACGACGCGCGGCGGCAGACGGTGATTTTTGAAAACGCCCCCGAATTGCTTTCGTGGGGACGGGGCCGCGACGGTCCGCCCGACACGCGCGTGTCCTTTTCCACCCAGCCGGGCGCGGACCGCCGCCTCGAATTGCTCGCGAAAAAGGAATTTCCCCCATCAGCCAAGACCACGAACCCGCCGCCGGTGGCCCTGGCGGCCGGACTGCAATCGCTCCATTGGGAGTTTTTCAACCCCCGCACGGAGCGCTGGCAGGAGGAATGGGCGGATGTAACCATGCGTCCCCAGGCCGTGCGATTGCGTTTCCAGTTTGAGGATGCCCCCGAGGAAACCCAGGCCATCCTGTCGCTCTCGCCGGCCTCCCTGCGCCGCCCATGAAACTGCTCACCCGACTAGTCCGCCTCGTTCGCCTGCGCTTCTGCGCAGGCCGCCGGGGGCTGGCCTTGATGCTGGTGCTTTGGGCGATTGCGGTGATGAGCCTGGCCGTGATTGGGCTCGTGCGCTTGGGGCAGGCCGGGCTGGCCGACATCGCCGATGGCGAAAAATATCAGCGGGCCCTGAACCTCGCCCAGTCCGGGATGGCGGTGGCCTTGCGGGCTGAAGTGGCCCCGGGCGACCCGCTGCTGCGCCAGAAATGGAATGCGGATGAAAGTTTCGCGGCGGAAATGCAATCGGAGCAAGGCCGCCTTTCCGTCAACGGCTTGTTGCAGGAGGATTATCGGGACATCTGGCGGCGTTTACTCCAAGGCTGGGGCCTGTCAGTGACCGAGGCCGACAAGGTTTTTGATTCGCTGATGGACTGGGTGCATCCCGGCCAGGGGCGACGCCTCAATGGCGCCGCGCGGGAGGACTACGAACGCGCCGGACTGCGGTATGGCCCGACGGGCAAGCCGTTTGCTTCCTATGACGAAATGGAGCAGGTGCTTAATTTTCAACTCCTCACCCGCCGCCGCCCCGACTGGCGCGAATTTTTCAGCTTGTGGTCGTCGGGCGGCCTCGACCTGCAGGCGGCGCCCGCCGAATTGATCGCGGCCGTCACCGGTGCCGACCTGACGCGGGCCAAGGCCTTCGTCCAATACCGCAACGGCCCGGACGGCGTGCCGCAGACGGACGACGACCGTTTGTTTGCTGACTTGCCGGAAGCCGGAAATTTCTTACGAATCAGCCCGGCGACCCTCGACCGTTTGCGCTCGCAGTTGACCTTGCAGTCAAATCTAGTGCACCTGCGCTCGCGCGGGACGGCGTTTGGCCGGACCATCACGCTCGACGCCGTCGCCCTCCGCAGTGGCAATACGCCGACGATTTATTCCTGGACGCAACCATGAAACCCGCCTCAAGCGACAACCCGGCCAGCTCCGGCGGCGGCCTTTTATTTCCCGCGTCCGGGGAAGGTTGGGAATTTTGGGCAGGCACCGCGGTCGCCCCGCGCACGCTCGCTGCGGACGACGCCCGGGTCTTGCGCCACGCCGAATGGGCGGCTCTACCAGCGGCGGCGGTCGGCAATTTTGTGATGCCGGCTCCCACCACGGAAGCGGGAGCCCTGCGGCAGGCGGCATTGCTGCGCGCGGAGCGGTTGCGGCTGAAAACCGAACATGCCCAACCCGCGTTGGGTTGGTGGATGGCCGGCGCGGACTCCGTACTCGTGGAGATTTTGGATGAGGCCAAGCCGGAGGCCGTCATCACCCCGGTGGCCCGGCATTACGCAGCCTCGCCGCATCTTTTGCCGCTCCCTGAAAATGGCTACGGCTTTTGGCGGGAACACGGGCGGTTGGTGCTGGCCGTCACGAGTGCCGGGGCCGTGACTTACTTCGCCACCTTTCCACTGCCGGAGAGCACGGCGGCGTTGCGGCAGGAACTCGCGGCGCTCCGGCATCAACTGGAATTTCACGGCCTGCTGCCGCAAAAGGAGGTGCACGGATTTAACTGGGAAGCCGTGGCGGAATCCGAAAACGGCATGCTGGCGGCGGCTTTGCCCGGAGTGTGGAAAAGCGCGCCGCGGCCGGCCCCGCGCCCGGCCGGCATGCCCGCCGGAGAAATCGTGCCGGTGGCCGTGGCCGAAGGCCGTCGCGCGGAATCCCACCGCCTGCGCACGCGCCGGATTTTGCTCGGCGTCGCGGCGGTGTATCTGGTGGGCGCGCTCGGGTGGCTCGGCGTTTTGGGGCAGCGGCAAATAGCCAACAATGTCCTGGCGCAGAAAGTCGCGCAAACGGCGGACGAAGTCGCCCAGCTCCAGAAGGCCGCCCGCGACTGGGGCTTGCTGGAGCCGGCGTTGGACAGCCACTATTATCCGCTGACCTTGTTGAAAGAAGTTTACGACATGATGCCGGTCGATCGCGAAATTCGCCTGGATTCCTTTTCCGTCAAGGACCAGGCCATTGAATTGCGTGGCCAGGCCGCCAATGTGGATCAGGTCTTTCGTTTCCAACGCCAGCTCGATACGCAGCCGGATTTGCACCGGTATCAATGGACTTTGGACAATCCTTCCATCCTGCCGGACAGCGGCGCCACCTTCCGTCTCGTCGGCCGGCCCTGACATGCGCGCCCTCAATCCACGCGAACGCACCCTGGCCCTCCTGTTCGGAGCGGTCATTTTTGGCCTGGCCAATCTCGCCGTGCTGCCGCGTTTGCGGGCGTGGGGACAAAGTCTCACCGACCAGCGCGGGCAATTGGAGGACAAGCAAAAGGTGGCGGCGGCCTGGCTCGAAAAAAAGGAATTGTGGCAACAGCGCGGGCAATGGCTGGCCGCGCAGCAGCCGGTGTGGACGCCGGACCTGACGCCCGCGACGCTGGTGGATAAAATTCGACAGTATTCCGCCGACCACGGGGTGGTGGTGCTGGAGCAAAATTTTGTCGAATTGCCCGCCACGCCGGCTTACTCTCCCACGGCTTTGCGGCTGCGTCTGAGCGGTCCATTTGCCGGCATGATTTCCTGGCTCTACGATTTGCAACAACCCGAGCATTTCATCTTGTGCCCGAGTTTCACTTGCAACGCCCAGGGCGACGATGCCTCCGCCATGACTTGGGAAATCACCCTGGCGCAACTTTATCAGCCGAAGCCTCCGACCGCGGCTCCGGCCTCCACGATCACTCCGTGAAAACTTTTGCCTGCCTGCTGGGTTTGACGCTCGCTCCTCTCGCCGGAGCGGCTCCGGCTGCCACGCCCGCCGCCATCGAGCTGCCGGCGATGCCTCCGCTCGCGGATTTTTTGCAAATGGCCGCGCGGTCGCCCTTTTCGGGACGCCCTGCCTCATTGGTGCAGCAAGGTGAAGGCGGCGACTGGGAGTTGTGGGGCCTGATGCAAATCGCCGACAAGCGCTACGCCATTCTCCGGCAAACGGTGTCGCACCAATTTCTCTACCTCACGGAAAAAACCAACAGCCAGGGCCTGCGACTGGTGTCCGTGGACTTCAATCGCGACCCGCGCCAGGAAACCGTCACCATCGAAACCAATGGGAGCGTCACCCGGCTCGGATACGCCGCCGAATTGCTCGCCCGCAAACTCAGCGCCTACCAGAAGCTCGATCAATCCGCTCCCCTTCCCAAGCCATGAAAAATTTCCTCCGTTGTCTCAGCCTGCTCCTTGGGTTCGCCGCCCTGGCACCCGGGCGCGCGCCGGCCGCGGAGGCCCCGTCTGCGCCGAGCCCCGCCGCCGACGTGAAGGTCAATGGCAACGGCACCGTGATGCTGCGCCTGCCGGACATTGGCATCTTTGACGCCGTGCTGATTTATCAAAAGCTCACCGGCAAGAGCGCCATCCTGCCGGACTCCATCAACGCCGACCAACGCATGACCATCATGGCCCCGGAGCCGGTGCCGACGGAAAATGCGGTGCAGATGCTGGCTTCCGCCTTGTTGTTGAACGGCTATGCCTTGGTGCCGGACGAGGAGGGGCGCGTCAAAGTGGTGTCGGTGAAAAACGACAATCCCCGTGGCGCCGGCACGCCGGTTTACACAGGCCCGGCCTCGGCGCTGCCCCACGATGTGCCGGTGATTACTTATTTCATGCCGTTCACATATTTGTCGGCGGCGGAAGCGGAAGCTGTGTACCGCCCGCAGGTGGCCTTGAATGCGCCCTACGGAGCCATTGTGCCGGTGCCCTCCGCCCGCGCGCTGCTCATCACCGAAAACGTCGCCGTCATCCGCCAGCTCATTGCCATCAAGGACCTGATTGACGTGGCGCGGACGGACATGCGCGTCGAGTTTGTCCAATTGGTCAGTGCCAGCGCCAACGTGGTGGTGGACTCGATTAATGAAATTCTCCTCGGCAAAAATACGAACCCGCAGGATCCGGGCAACGTGAACCTCAGCCTCGGCAATGGCATGGCCACCGACGTGTCCACGCGCAACGTGCGGCTCCTGGCCGACGCCCGCACCAACCGCGTCATCATCACGGCGCCCGTTTCCGCCATGCCGATGCTGCAAGCGCTCGTGGCGCGGTTCGACGATGCAGCCCAAAGCGGCGACCCCACCGAGCACAAACTGAAGTATGTCGCGGCGGCCGATGTGCTGCCGATCCTGCGGGCGGCGTTGATCGAGCCTGGCAAGACCGGCGAGATTGATTCCTCGAATCTTTCCACGCCCACGAGCAGTACTTCGAGTTCGAGCTACAGCTCCTCGAGTTCTTCCGGAAGCTCCGATATGTCCGGTAGCAAGGATGTGTCCTCACGCGTGGCAGTGAAGGATGACACGGACAAGGCCACCTCCGTCATCGTCGGCAAAACGCGGTTGATTGCCGACAACCGCACGAACACCATCGTCGTCATCGGGCCGCCGGGCAGTTCGAAAATGGTGGACCAGGTGCTCGCGGTGGTCGATCGCCCGCCGAAGCAGGTTTATCTGTCCACGGTCATCGGCCAAATGTCCAACACCGGCTCGCAGGAATTGGGCATCGATATTTTGCAGAAATTTACGGGCAGTCCGAATCTCGGGGTGGGGACGATCTCCAATCCATTTAAGGTGACCGGCCCGGTCAACCCGCAGGGCGTGCAAATCGGCACCAGCGCTATTACGCAAGCCGCCGCCGGCACGAATGTTTACGGGCTCGCGGGTAATACCATCGCGTTTTATGTCCAGGCTTTGCAGCAGACCAACCGTTTCCGCATTCTGTCCCGCCCGTCAGTTTACACGTCGAACAACAAGAAGGCCATCATCTCATCCGGCTCGGATCAGCCCGTGCCCTCGTCCACCCAGTCGAATCTCGTGGCCAATGGCAATGCGACGAACACCTCGACGGTGCTCAACACCAACGTGCAGTACAAGACCGTGGTGCTGGAACTGGCTGTGGTACCGTTGATCAACGCCAACAACGAGGTCACGCTCAACATTGCGCAGCGCAACGACAGCCTCGGCGACAACGTCGTCGTGGGCAGCACGACCGCCCGCGCCATTAACACCCAGGAGTTGACCACGTCCATCACCGTGGCCAACGGTCAGACGGTCGTCCTCGGCGGCTTACTCTCCGACCGCGACGACCTGGAAAAAACCGGCACGCCCATCCTGAGCGATCTCCCGATTCTCGGCGCGCTTTTTTCCAACACCAAGAAAATCACCACCAAGAACGAGCTGATCATTCTCATCCAGCCCATCGTCATCGAATCGCCCGAATTGGCCGAATTGCAGAAGGACCAGCAGGTGCAAACCGAGGGCCTCGACCAGGAGGCGGTCAAGTTCTTGAACCAGGGCAACAGCACGATGAAGACGCCGGCAGAGCAAACGCATCAGTTCCTGCGCGACGTGTTCAATCTGCCGCCGCCGGTGCCCCATCGTTAGGCGAATGCCCATGTCTCACCCCGCGAAATTCAAGGTGGCCGCCCGGCAGTACTCCACTCGAGTCGGTGCTGCCCTGACGATTTTAATTCTGGCTGTCAGTGGGGCGGTGCTGGCCGGTTGCGGGCGCACCGCGGCGGTGACCCCGACGTACAAAATTGCGATGATTCCCAAGATGAACAGCAGCGAGTATTGGGATGTCGTGCACGCCGGGGCGGACGAAGCGGTGGCCGAGCTGAACCGCAACGGCGCCCATGTCGAATTGATTTGGCACGGGCCTGACGACGAGGGCGCGCAAGATCGGCAGATTGCGTTGATCGACGATTTCGTGCGCCAGCGGGTGAGCGCCATCATCCTCTCGCCGCAAGACCGCAGCCGCATGGCGGGCCCCGTGGCGGCGGCGGCGGCGACGGGCATACCAGTCATTACCTTTGACTCCACCCTCAATGCCCTGAATCCCACCGATGTCACCGCGTATGTGGGCACCGACAATTACGCAGCGGGCCGCGTGACCGCCGACTATGTGGCCCAGCGCCTCGGCGAGAAGGGTCATGTCTTGATGCAACGGTATTTGGCCGGCTCCGCTTCTTCCATGGAACGCGAGGCGGGGTTTGCCAATCGCCTGGTCGAGGCGCACCCCGGCGTCACGCTGTTGCCGTGGAATGAATATACCGGACCCGAGCGCACCGCCGCGTTGCAAAAATGCCGCGACGCCCTCGCGGCTTATGGTCCGCAGGCGGACGCCATTTTTGCCTCCACGCAATTCGTGGGCAACGAAATGCTGCGTGCCGTGCATGAAACCAATCCGGCCAAGCCGATTCCGCTGGTGGTTTTCGACACCAATCCCGTGCTCGTGGATGCCCTGCGCCAGGGCGAGGTGGATGCGCTCGTGATTCAGTCTGAAAAACAAATCGGCCGCGACGCCGTCCTGTTGGCCTATCGGAAAGTGCGGGGCGAAGTGGTGTCGCGCACGTCTTTTACGCCGGTCACCATTGCCACGCGGGCCAACATGGGGGAGCAGAAAATCCAGGAGTTGCTTTCGCCGACGGGTCACTGAATCGGCGCGATTTTACGAGGGGCGCAGCGCGTTCACCGCCTGAAAAATTCCGCTCATCATCGAAAAGGCAATCAGGCCCACGAGCAGCGCCATGATGATGATGATCACGGGTTGAATCATCGCTGTCAGCGCGGAGATGCTCTTATTCAGTTCCTTGTCGAAGCGCGCCGCGGCCTTTTCCAGCGCCTTGGGGAGGTCTCCGGTTTGCTCGCCCAGGACGACCAGGTTGAGAAATTCCGGTGGAAAAACGTCGGTGCGCCCGAGGGCCTGCGAGAGCGACGCGCCGTCCGCCACGCGGTCTCGCGCCAGCGCGAGGGCGTGATTCAGCCGAGCGTTGGGCGTGGCGGCTTGCACCAGCCGCAGTGAGCCGAGCAGCGGCACGCCGTTTTGCAAGAGCACGGCCAGGGTTTGCGCGATTTGTGCGAAAATACCGTTGGCCACGACGCGGCCGACCCTGGGCAGCCGCAGCTTTTGTTCGTCCCAAAACGCGGCGCCGCCCGGCGTGCGCAACGCCATTTTCGCGCCTGTGATGAGCGCGGCGATAATGATCGCACCGAGCCACCAATAATGCAGCACGCCCTCGCTAAAGCCGATGAGCACGCGCGTGACCAGCGGCATGCCCGCGCCGCCGCTGCCGAAGAGCGACTTCATTTGCGGCACCAGGTATGTCATGAACACCAGCATCAGCACCGCCGCCGCAAAAATCATGAAGGCCGGGTAAATGAGCGCACCGCGCACGCGGCTTTTCAAGTCCTCCATCATCAGCAACTGCTGTTGCTGGCGGCGCAGGATTTTTCCCAGCGCGCCGCTTTGCTCGCCGGCCTGCACCATGTTCAGGTACAATTCATCAAAGGAACGCGACGTCCGCCGCAACGCCGAGGAAAACGACTGCCCTTCGCGCAGCAACTCGCGCACTTGCCGGGCCAGCGGCACGAGCGGCGAGCCGCCTTTTTGCGTCGCGAGCACTCCGAGCGCGCCTTCCAGTTGCATGCCCGAATCCAGCAGGTCCGCCATTTCCTCCGTAAAATCAAGCAATTGCCGGCGCGACAGGCGGACGGGACCCACCGGCCCACGCTCGGCGGACTTGGCCGGCGCGCTCGTAGTGTGGTGCGAAGCGGAGGCAGTGGCGGCGGTCGCGGCGTGGGTCTCGTCCAGATTCAGTGGTTGCAAACGTTGCCGGGCCAGCCGGTCGAAGGCTTCATTCCGGCTGCCTGCCTCGACGCGTCCTTCGACACGTCGGCCGGTGCCATCCAGAGCTTGATAGGAGAAAACCGGCATGGCGAATCTACTTGGAGGGAGCCGCCGCTGGTTTGTCGGTCGCGGTCACGCGTTGAATTTCTTCCAGTGAAGTGCGCCCGTCCATGGCCTTGAAGAGGCCATCAAGGCGCAGCGGTTTCATGCCGTCCTCGAGCGCTTGGCGCTGCAAGTCCGCGTTGGTCGCGCGGTTGGCCACCAATTCCTGGAGCGCAGGAGTCATGCGGCAGATTTCCATGATGGCGAGGCGTCCGGCGTAACCGGAGTTGCGGCAGGCGGGGCAGCCGGCGGCCTTGAAAAAATGATGCTTGGTGCCCGGATCCATCCCGAGGCTGCGCATTTGCACGTCGGAGTAATCCACCGGCACGCGGCATTCGGGGCACAAGCGCCGCACCAGCCGTTGTGCAATGAACGCTCGCACCGACGCCGCCACCAGAAACGGCTCGATGCCCATGTCCGTCAAGCGGCCGATGGAACTGACGGCGTCATTCGTGTGCAACGTGGAAAAAACCAGGTGGCCGGTGAGCGCGGCGCGAATCGCCGTTTCGGCGGTTTCCGCATCGCGCATTTCACCGACCATCACGATGTTTGGGTCCGCGCGGAGGATGCTGCGCAGGCCGACGGCGAAGGTGAGGCCGATCTCGGAGCGCACCGCAATTTGGTTGATGCCGGCGATTTTATTTTCCACCGGGTCTTCGATAGTCACGATGCGCCGGCCGGGCTGGTTGAGGCACGACAGGAGCGTATAGAGCGTGGTGGATTTGCCGCTGCCCGTCGGCCCGGTGACGAGGATGATGCCGTTCGGCACACTGATTAATTCCTGCAACACCTTCTGTTCGCTTTCTCCGGCACCAATGCTGTCCAGGCTGTATTTCGAACCCGAGAGCAGGCGCAGGCTCACCGTTTCACCCGTAACCGTCGGGATGGTGGCCACGCGCACGTCGATGTGCAAACCGGCGGCCTCGAGGTTGATGCGCCCGTCTTGCGGCAGGCGCCGTTCGGCGATGTCGAGCCGCGCCATGATTTTCAAGCGCGCGATGACGGATTCCTGCAACGCCTTGATGTTCGCGGGCACGGGAATTTCATGCAGCATGCCGTCGCGCCGGAAGCGAATGCGCAAGCCGTCCTCCAGCGGCTCGACGTGAATGTCCGTCGCGCCCTCGGCAATGGCCTCGCGAAAAATCCGGTTTACAAAAGTAATCACCGAGGCCTCGTCGTTGCCGCTGTCGTCAAGCTGGCTGGACTCCTCCTTGAACTGGTCGAACACGTCTTCCTGCGCGCGACCGGCGA
This sequence comes from uncultured Opitutales bacterium, assembly GCA_964562015.1. Classification (GTDB taxonomy): domain Bacteria; phylum Verrucomicrobiota; class Verrucomicrobiia; order Opitutales; family JABDGR01; genus CAZLRH01. The sequence continues at coordinate 64,947 of CAZLRH010000017.1, forward strand.
GGATGGCGTCGAGCGTTTCCGCGCCGATGCCGTAACCTTGTTGGATGGCATCGTGGATGCGGGTGCGGGTGCTGGCAACGAGGCGAAAGGGCTCCGTCAGCGTCCGGCCCAACTGCTGGCGGGCCTGCATGTCGTACAAATTATAAATGCCGAGCACGAGCGTGCGGCCCTCGAGGCCCAAGGGCACCACCTGATGGCGCACGGCCAGCGCCGCGGGCACCTTGGTCATGGCGTCGCGGGCGACATTCAAAACCGCCTCGGGCCACCAGGGGATTTCCAACTGCGCCGCCAGAGCCCGCAGAAGACTTTCTTCGTTCACTCCGGGGCAGGCGAGGAGGGCCTCCACCGCGCCGTCGCCGCCCAATCCTTCCAAATCGGCCAGCCGCCCGCGCCTTTCCTCATCGAGCTTCGCGCCATGCGCTTCGGCCAGTGCCACCAGGGAATGTTCCTGCGCAATCATGCCGGCGCCGATTTTCCGAAAAAACTGTTCACGCTGGCAACGATAGAATCATGCATCGTCTACGAGTCACTGCAGTGGCTGCGGCAGATTGAGCCGGGTCAGCGGCGCGGTATTGAGCGAAAGGGTGTAAGACTCGGGATGCGCCACGCCGTCCTTGGCGAAGGAATACAAATCCTGGCGCTGGGCGTGCAGTTCGCCGTCACGGTTTTTATCCCGGCCGGGGGCGCTGAGATCGGTGTCAACTTTATCCAGGCGCTCGAGCAGGGCGGCGGCCACCCCGGGCCGGTCTTTTTCGCACAGGGTAATCAAATGAGTCATGAATTCCTTGCGCTCGCGCCCTTCCGGGTTGAGTAGCAGGCGGGAGTCCGTCAGTTCGCGGCCGAGGCGGGCCGCAAGGTCGGGCGGCATTTTGTTTTGTGCGACGAGTTCCGACAAGCGGGTCATCGGCGAATCACCGGCGGGGGAAAATTCATACGGCGGCGGGCGCTCACCGGAAACGCCGCTGACCAACTGGCCTTGCACGCGTTTGGCGATTTCGAGGTCGCCCGAGGAGAAGCGGCGCTCTCCACGCGCATGGCCGTCCACCACGTTGCGGTAAACGTCCCAATCCTTGCGGGTAATGCCGGTGTTGATCATCACCAGGCGGTCCTTGCCGGCGCCGCTGGTGTCCACTTGCGGGGCGAGCACCGTGAGGCGGTCGTCTTTGCTGCGATGGACCGTGCCGCCCGAATCGGTGTCCACCGAGCCGCGGCCTATGCGCAAATAAAATTCATGCACGGGGCGGCCCGGGGGCAGAGCGTCGATGTAATTTTTTTCGAAAACACCCGCGGACGAGCCGTCAGGTTTGCGCGAGGTGAACGCGGCGAAGATGGGCTTGCCGCGCGCGATGGGCAAGAGATCACCCGGATCGATCCCATCCATGCGCGCGAGGCCGGTGTTGCGCAGCGGGATGATTTGGCGCGGTCGCTCCTTGAGGGATTGTTCGGTGTCTTCGAGCAATTTCGTGCTTTTTTCCGTCAGGGAAATGAGCGCTTCCGCCATTTTGCGGATATTGGGGTCACTGTGTTCGGTCATGGCCTGGATCGACCCCTCCTCGCGGCAGGAGGCCTGGAGCCGCTCCAGCGAACTGCGCGCCTGCCGCAACTCATGCAGCACATCGGGCGACATGCCCTCGTCGGGATCATCCAACACCCGTTTCAGGCCCGCAAAACTCCGCGCAAATTCCTGGTAGTCTTCCTGGGCGTGATCGAGTCTCTCGCCCGTGGTGTAATCGCGGTCGCAATAATCAAAAATAGCGCGGGAAATTCCCAGGCCCTCGTGCACGTCCTCCGGCAGGGGCGCGCCGGGCCGGACATTTTCCAGGGCCCGCTGGGCGCCCGCCATGGCGTCGTATTTCGCCTGCGCGAATTCGAACGGCCGCACCACATCGCCGCACAAACGCAATAATTGCTGCCCAGCCTCGCGGTTGCCCTCACCGCCACGATCAATCACGCCTTGCAAGGCCGGCTTGAGTTTTGCCCCCCAGGAAATGACTTGGCGGGCCATTTGCGGATCGTAGGCGTACTGGCCCATCTCATTGCGTCCATCGCGCTCGCGTTCGCCGTGGTCTTCACCCACCGTGAGAAATTCGATGCGGTTATAGGAATTGCAGAGCAATTTTTTGCAGTCTTCCCGTACGTCTTCGGGGGCATTTTGCAACAACGGCCCAATCGCTGCGTCAAAGGCTTCGGTGGGCAGGGCAATATACTCGTGGGTTTTATCGATATAGGCGAAAAGTTTTTGCCGCCCCGCTTCGATGGCTTCATCCAGCCGCGCGATTTGCCGGTCGATTTGCGGGTTGAAAGCGGACAACAATTCCTTGTCCCCCTTATCTCCGGCGTGGTCCCGGTTGACCAAGGAGCGAATCAGAGCCAGTTCGGCGCGCTGGTCGTTGACCTGGGCGAGCGCCTTGCCGAGGTCGATCATGTCCCGTTTGCACTTGGCCCGTTCCTCGTGGGAGTTTTTAAGTCTTTCCTCCAATCCCGGCAACGGCGGCGGCATTAGGCCGAGCGCCCTGACGTTTTCGTCCACTTTGTCACGCGCGGGCACTTCCATCAGCTCCAGGAGGCCGTCCGTGGGCGCGCGCCCGCATTTGAGCAACCCGAACATTTTCTGCGCCTTGTCCGGCGCATCGAGTCCGCTCATGGCGTCGCGACGTTCCAACTGGTAGCCCACCTCGAGATCGGGACTATATTCGCCGGTGCGGATGCCTTCGCGCTGCTGGGCCACAAAATCCACGATGGCAAGTTTCACCAAGTCGGAAAAAGTCCCCTCGCGCAAATCCTCCGGGCGGGCGTCGCGGGCGTTGGCTTCCTTGAATTTGGCCAGCGCCATCTCATGAATCTGCTGCAAATTTGCGGGGGTAGGGGCAATGCCCTCCGGCCACCGTTGTTCCCGCGCATAGTCGCCCCAGCCGGCGCGTGCCTTGTCCAGGCCAAGGGCAGTTAAAGTTCTGACCTCTTGTTCCCGCACGCGCGGATCCACCTGCGGAACGTCCACTTGCGGAACCTCGATACTTACACGGGGCTGTTCAGGTGGGGGACGGTCAGGCGGGCCTCCTCCCTGTGGGACCTCAAGAGGCCGCTCGTGCGCCACCCGTTCCCGGGCAATGGCCTTGAAGCGGTGGACGATATGCTGCGCATGGTCGGGCGTCAGGGACCTTCCGCCGCGCAATTCCGAGCGCACCTGCCGGTTGAGTTCTTCCAGGCGTGGGTCGGGCCCTTCCCCGCCGTAAGCCTTTTGCATGGTGGCCAGAAAGCGGTCCACCGTTTGCTGGTTAGTCTTCTTAATCTGCTCCGCTTTCGCGCTGAAGCCGAGATACATCAGCGCTCCCGGCAGCGCCAAAAACACCGAGCCAATGGCGGTTGCGATCGTGCGCACAGTCTTGCTCGCCCAAAAGCCCTGGCGCGATTCGGTGCCGACATTCCCGGTCTTGGGGTCGAACACCACGCGCACGTCTTTGCCCCCCGAGCGGATGGCGTCCTTGAAGACGTTCTTATCCTGGGGCTCGGGAATAGTGCGGGAAACCTGGCCGAAAATCTTAGGCATGGCAGGAAAGGGTTGGCCGTGGAAAACGAAGTAAGCGAACGGTGACCAGTGGAAAGGACAGGCACCTATACCTTAATAGTGTGCGAAGGCGGCGGCAGTCCATCGTCAGGAGCCGGGTCCGCGGCCTTTTCCAGCGCCGCGATCTCGGTCAGCGTGCGCCAGGCGGTATCGGCAAATTGCTGCAATTCCAACTGAAAGGCCGGCAGGCCGAACTGCAGGGCCGGCACGACGCGCGCCAGGCTGAGCAAATGGGTTTCGGCATCGAAGCCGAGCGCCCCGCCGCGGGTGGCCGCGGCAAACAAATTGAGCCCCATGGCCTTTTCCAGCACTGCTGCCCGCTGCTCCTCCGGCACCTCGCCCAGACCGCAAAAAAACACGATTTGGTCGTGAATTTCGTCAAAGTAAACATTCACCGGCAGGCCGTCCTCGACCTCCAGCGTGAACCCAAGCATATCCTCCTGGGTCAGCCCGGTGATTTCATAGCTGCGGGACAAGTCCTGCCGCAGTTGCAGGAAGGTTTCCTTGGACATGGCGGAAAGTGGTTGGCAGTTCGCTGGGCGGACGAAACAACACCCTTTTTTTCGCCCTTCGTCAACGCTACGTTGGGCCAGAACGGTTCAGGCCGCCGGTTATTCCGCCGGCCCCGAAAGAAAGTGAAACGACTCGAGGCTAACGACGTTATCAGGCCGCCTATGGCACCATCCGGGCGAGCGGGTGAAAACGCTCCGAAACAGCGCCGCTAAAAATGACGATCTGGATTTTGCTCCAGCTCCAGTAAACACCGAATTCTCTCAGGGATTCCTGCGTTCTTTCGGATCCGATGTCGACATGGTCAAATTCCGCCCGAACGCATTCGCATTACTCTTTTGACGGGGACGTGTGGTATTCCCGACGTAGCGGCAATCGTTGGCGCGGGGGTTCATTTATTTCAATAAGCGAAAGAGCGTTGATGGACTTAAAAATAACAAAGCAAAGAGTAAAAGATAGAACACAAGTATGTAAGCAGAAATCTTGTTTTTTGTATCGTAATGCAAAATATAGACAGACAAGCCAGCGCCTATCAGCAAACAAGCAAACAAACCGATTTTGTTAGCTGGATATATCATTAAAAAAAAGCAATTGACCAACAATACGATTATATGGTACAATGAATATCGCTTGGCGATTTTATTTTTCATGGTATATGTAGAGTAAATCACCAGCAGATCCCATAACTGCTTCATATGCATACAGTATTCCGTTTACGACTATTAAGGTGCCGCTTCTCGATACATTCGTCCGCCAACCAACTAAGGCCTTTTCGATACTCGCCTGGTTGCAAGTGAAGAGGTGAAAATCTTGCTCCTCGAATATTGACCGTAAAATAGGAAACCAGGCATTTAATTTTTGATAGGTCGAGTTGTTGCCCCGGACGGATCCCGGTGCCCGGCTCTGATTGAAATGATAAGTCGACTGCGCATCCATTTTAAAGTCAACCCCCAGCATTTATACCCGTCTGATTCCAATCAGGAAAAGAATACGTAAGGCCGCCAGCATGACCGATCGTGCCCCGCCCTAGTCTTTGTGGTTTCCGCTCAGCTAGGATCAAGGGCGTCTTATGGATTTCCGGCCTTAGTCGTCTGAATTTCCTGAAGCAGCGCCCCGTTGCCCGTGAGGATGGGCTGGTCGACGCCTTGGAAATTGACATTCTTCAGCACAATGGACTTGGTCGCCGCCCCCTCCGCGGAAAGAAAAGTTGAAGCGACCGGATTTCCCTGGGAATTTTGCACGGTCACCGTCTGGGAATCGAGCACGAGAAGGGAGGCCGCCGCGACCGGAGGCCCCGCAGTGCCGCTTACGCTGAGTCCGTCAAAGGTCACGTTGCTGGCTTGATTGAGAAAGACGGCGGCGCGCGCATCAGGGGCTAGGATGCTGAATTTTACCTCATTTAGCTTAAGGTTTTTCACATGACGCGCATACAGAGCCGCGGCGGGAGCAACCCCGAAGGTGGTCTTGTGGTCGGTCCAGTAACCGTCCCGGTACGGGTTGATCTTGTCCATATCGACCAAGTTGCGGCGGGTGGCCTGGGCTTCCGTTCCGCCGCCTGGGAAAGAGATTTGCACATGATCAAGCGTGATATTCTCAATGTCGGCGCCGGGGTAGCCCTGAAAAAACAGCACGCTGTTGGCATCGGGACTCCCCGCCGCGCGGATGAAGGTCGTCGCCGTGATATTGCTGAAAGTCAGGTCGTGGATGTGCCCGACCGGCATTTCCGGACGCCGGTTGGTCACCGCGCCGACTTCATAGAATGTGCCCAGGAAAATAAGGATCGGGCAGGTGCACTTATCCATTTGCAGATCGGTGAAACGGCAGTCGCTGATGGTTCCACCCTCATACATTCCGATTTTAACGCCCCCCAACTGGCAGTTGGAAAATTGGCAGTGCGTGGCGGTGATGTTCTGAATATCGCCATAGGATAGAGGACCCAGCCGGATGGCTGCACATCTCGACTCCATGGTGCAATTCGTGATGGTGATGTTGCGGCAAATTTGGTCGTGACTCGACAGGATGGCGATGCTGTCGTCGCCCGTAATAAAATGACAGCCGGTCACCTGGGCATTTTCACAGCTTTCAAAGTCCACCCCGTCCTGGTGTTTGTTCGGCACATCGAGATTGGTCAGGATGATGTTTTTTGAGCGCGCAAAGTGCATGCACCACGAGCTCGATCCATAGAGCTTGAGCGAATCCATCTTGATATTTTCACATCCATCGAAGCGAATCAGCATGGGCTTGGCGGTGACTTCGCGCCCGGTCGCGCCGGGAGCCGGAACCGGCTTTTCATTCCCCGGAAAACCGCCGTTGATGGCGCCGGGGCCGGTCAACGTGATGTTCTGGGCGTCCTTCGCGTAGATCAGGCATTTGTCCAGATCCTCGGGGTAATAGGGGGAGAGGCCCGTGTCCGACCCATATTGATCGAGATGGGTCGTGCCCACGATTTCAGCCTCGGCTTGTATATTCAGCGTAACATTGCTCTTCAGGTAAAGGGTTCCGATGAGATAATTACCGGCAGGGAAAATCACTGTCCCGCCCCCTTTGCTGGAACAATCATCAATGGCTTTTTGAATCGGCAAGGTGTCCAGGGTTTTTCCATCACCCTTGGCGCCGCTGTCACGGACATTCCACGTCGCGGTGGAAGCGGCGGCCCTGGCGGGCATCCTCGTGGCGTCCCAGACCACTAAAAGCAGGGCCAGAAAGGCGAGGCAGCTAAGCGGGGATTTCCTGGTTGGGTTCGTGGTCATGCGGGCGGAGAGTAACGCAACGATGAGGTGTAAGAAAAATAAGTTGGCGTTGGCGGAGCCTTTGGCCATTCTAAAGATGTTCCATTTTGCGATTATTTTGTGCCTTTTCGCGCAAACCTCCCGTCATGAAAAACCAGATTGTGTGTGCCTCTGGAGCAGCGCGCTGCAAGTTATTGCCCATTAAATTGGCAACCTAAAATCTCCAAAACCTTAAGCCATTCTCTATCAAAGAGTAAAATGGCGGGATGGACGGGACTCGAACCCGCGACCTCCTGCGTGACAGGCAG
>CAZLRH010000018.1:0-71242 GCA_964562015.1 uncultured Opitutales bacterium
CTAGGCGTTCCGACGATGGTGCGGAAATAGTTTGGCCCCAGTGTGCGGGTGTGGTTCAATCACGAGCTCGCGTCATTTTGAATTTTTAATCTTCAATTTATAATTTCCCGTGCCTTCACCCTCTCCCCTCGCGCGCCCGGATGGCCGCGCTTTTAATCAACTCCGGCCTGTTTCGTTTGCGCCCGGCATCGCGCCGCACGCGCAGGGCTCGGTGCTCGCGCGCTTTGGCGACACCACGGTCATTTGCGCCGCCATGCTGGAGGACAAGGTCCCCGGCTGGATGATGCAGCAGAAAGTGCCCGGCGGCTGGCTCTCGGCGGAGTATTCCCTGCTGCCGTACAGCACCCTCGACCGCAAGCCGCGCGACATTGCCAAAGGCAAGCTCGATGGCCGCACCGTCGAAATCCAGCGCCTCATCGGCCGGGCGTTGCGTGCAGTGGTGGACCTCGACAAGTTGCCGGGCTACACCTTGTGGCTGGATTGCGATGTCTTGCAGGCCGACGGCGGCACCCGCACCGCGGCCATTTCCGGCGCGTATGTGGCGGCGCGCCTGGCCGTGCGCAAGCTGCAAGCCCGCGGCAAGCTGCCCGTGGATCCGTTTCGCGATTCCGTGGCGGCGGTGAGCGTCGGCCTGTGGCAGGGACAGGCCCTCCTCGACCTCAATTATCCCGAAGATCGCGATGCCGACGTGGATGCGAATATCGTGCTGACCGGCGGCGGACGGTTCGTGGAAATCCAGGGCAGCGGCGAGGAAGCGACTTTTTCCGGCGAGGAATTTGACGCCCTGTTGGCCCTGGCCCGCCAAGGTGCCGCCGAAATTACGGTGGCCCAGAACCGCGCGCTGGCGGCGGGTTGAACGCTTTCGCCGGCGGCTCCCAGCTCATGCGGACACAACCTGCCTTGCAATAAAACATTGTCAGGCGGGGCTGGATAGCACAATTAAGACCCTTTGCCCTTGCCACTATTGCCCCGGACATGAACATCCACGAGTACCAGGCCAAACAACTTTTCCGCGATTTCGGCGTCACCGTCGCGCGCGGCGCCGCCGCCCAGGCGCACGGCGAATTTGATTCAGCGCTCGCGCAATTGCCCGCGGGCGCCGTCGTGGTGAAGAGCCAGATTCACGCCGGTGGCCGGGGCAAGGGCACCTTCACGGACGGTTTCAAGGGCGGGGTGAAAATCGCTCCGGCGCATCCGCAAGCCAAGGAACTCGCCGTCCGCATGCTGGGCAACACGCTCGTCACCAAGCAAACCGGCCCGGCCGGACGCAAGGTGCAGACCGTCTTTTTCACCGAGGCCACCACCATCGCCAAAGAGTACTACCTGGCCATCTTGCTCGACCGCGCGGCGGCCCTGCCCGTGATCATCGCCTCGACCGAGGGCGGCGTGGATATCGAGGAAGTCGCGGAAAAATCGCCGGAAAAAATCCTGCGCCGGCATGTGGACCCGACGCTCGGCCTGCGGGCCTATCAAGCCCGCGAAATCGGTTTTCGTTTGGGCTTTGACGAAGAGCGCGTGAAACAATTCACCAAACTCCTGGACGGGCTCTACCGGCTTTATTGGGAAAAGGATTGCGCAATGGTCGAAGTGAATCCGCTCGTGCTCACCGGCGACGGGCGCATCGAAGCCCTCGACGCCAAGGTCAGCTTCGACGACAACGCCATGTACCGCCATCCCGAGTTGCAGGCCTTTCGCGACCTCAACGAAGAAGACCCGAAGGAAGTCGAGGCTTCGAAGGCGAACCTCAATTACATCGCGCTCGACGGTGAAATCGCCTGCCTCGTCAACGGCGCGGGCCTGGCCATGGCGACGATGGACATCATCCAGTATTTCGGCGGCCGGCCCGCCAACTTCCTCGACGTCGGCGGCGGTGCGACGGAGGAGCAGGTGACGGCGGCCTTTCGCATCATTCTCAGCGATCCGGCGGTCAAGGGCGTCCTCGTCAATATTTTCGGCGGCATCATGAAGTGTGACATCATCGCCCGCGGCGTCATCGCGGCGGCGCGCAATGTGCAAATTCGCGTGCCGCTGGTCGTGCGCCTCGAGGGCACGAACGTGCAATTGGGCCGCGAGATTCTCGCGCAAAGCGGCCTCGCCATCACGGCGGCCGACTCGCTGTCCGACGCCGCGCAAAAAATCGTCAAGCTCGTTGCCGCGGAGAAAAAGGCCTGAACCGCGATTTCCACCCCCTTTTTATTCACACCCACCCCCGCACTTCGCCCTATTTCCGATGAGCGTCTTGGTCAACAAAGACACCCGCCTGCTCGTGCAGGGCATCACCGGCAAAGCCGGCAGCTTTCACGCGCAGCAATGCCTCGAATACGGGACCAACGTGGTCGCCGGCGTGACCCCTGGCCGCGGGGGACAAAAATTCCTCGACCGCGTGCCCATCTTCAACACGGTGAGCGAAGCGGTCGAACAAACCGGCGCCAACGCCTCGATGATTTTTGTGCCGCCGGCGTTTGCCGCTGATTCGCTGCTTGAAGCGATTGACGCCGCCCTGCCGCTGGTGGTGTGCATCACCGAAGGCATTCCGGTTCGCGACATGCTTTTGGTCAAAGCCCGCCTCCTGCGCAGCACCACCCGCCTCATCGGCCCGAACTGCCCGGGCATCATCACGCCGGGCCAGTGCAAAATCGGCATCATGCCGGGCTACATCCACAAGCCCGGCAAAGTCGGCATCGTTTCCCGCTCCGGCACTCTCACTTATGAAGCGGTGTGGCAACTAACCTCCCGCGGCATCGGTCAAAGCACGTGTATTGGCATCGGCGGCGACCCGGTCAACGGCACCTCCCACACCGACGCCCTCCGCCTGTTCAACGAGGATCCCGCGACGGAAGCCATCATCATGATTGGCGAAATCGGGGGCACGGCGGAGGAGCAGGCGGCGGCCTTTGTAAAGCAGTATGTCAAAAAGCCAGTGGCGGCGTTTATCGCCGGGACCACGGCCCCGCCCGGGCGGCGCATGGGCCACGCCGGCGCCATCGTTTCCGGCGCCAGCGGCTCGGCCGCGGCCAAAATTGACGCCCTGCGGGCGGCCGGCATCGCCATTTCGCCCACGCCGTCGGACATCGCGGCGACGCTCGCCACGATCTACCGAGGTTAGATTCCCCGCGGCGGCGGGAGCAGGGTCTGAAGTCATTTCCCCCGGTTCTCCCCGCGGCTTTCGCCCATTCAAACAAGCGTTTGAAACCGCCGTTAGACCCCGCCTTACCGAGGGTAAATGACCGGAATTATTTCGTCGGGTTCCGCCCCAAAAGCAAAGAATTCTGGAAAAATCACTTGCGCCTTTGGACATTTTACGCTAACTTAACATTAATCGTTTTGAGGTCCTGACGTTAATACACACTCGAAGCGATTTTACCTGTAACCATAACACAAAACATGGCGAAGAGACGAAAAATCCGTGCGCGCGCCCCCGGCATGACGCAAATATCAATCAGCCTCCCCGAAGGCCTCGTGGGCAAGATCGATGAAATGGCGGATACGGAAAACCGTAACCGCTCGAACTTCATCGCGACTGTCCTCGAAGACCTCGCGGCAGAGCGCGGACTCAAAGCCGCCGAAGGTTCCAAGAAGTTTGGTTAATCAAGACTGGCGCTTTCCGCCGTCTGCGAGTCACGCGAATGACAGTCCGGTTTCCTGAACAGGCTGACCGGCGGCGTTCGCGGGAATTTCCTTAAGCTTCTTTAACTTTTCGTGATCACGGGCAAGCGGTTATCCGCTTGCCCGTTTTTTTCGTCCGCCGGGGTCAGTTGGGCGGATCGTTGGCATCGCTGCGCGCATTCCACCACCCATTGTTGGCCGAGGGGCCCAGCCAGCCGATTTGATAGAGCAGCCCGTCACCTCCATAAAGATTGCGGCCGCCAAAACGCGCCGGCGGTTCCGCGGTCACCGCGCCGTCGCACCACGCCACATGCGCCAGCCCGTCATGGCGAAAATGCACGCTGGGCGACAAACCGCCGCCCAGGGACCCGTCGGGATTCACGGAATTATACGGCTCGCAGTAGGGATACTCCTGCACGCCGTCCGAACGCGGCAGCGCGGCATCCGTAAACATGATGGTCCGGCTGGGGTTGCGCACGCGGGAAAGCAGTTCCGGAATATACGGGCTCTCGGGCGTGCCGCCGATGTAGGCGGCGTTATAGCCGTAGCCGCCGGCGCCGCTCTCGAAGGTTTGCGCGCTTTGCTGATACATGAGAAAAACGGGGCACACGCGGGCCTTCCCGCCATCCTCGAGATACGGCGACAAATAGCCCGAATTGGGATCGTAGGGCGAATTGAGCGAGGGCCGCGACCCGTGCCAGCGATTGAGGTTGGCTTTATCCTGGGCGGGGCAAAAACGGCCGCCGTGGTCGTTCGCATACATCAAGTTGGCGCTGGCCAGCGCGCGTAGATTGGCGGCGGAAATCGTGGACAGGGCCTTGATGCGCGCGCGGACCACGACACTGAATCCCACGGTTAGCAAGATGCCAAAGATGCCCGACACCGTGAGTAATTCGACCAGCGTGAAGCCGCGCCGACGCCGGGCGTGACGGGTGTCCCGGCGGGGGGAAAGTTGCGGGTGGAAGGTTGGTCGTTTCATTTCAACGCGACTTTCCCTTGCTTTTTTTCACGGTTAATTTGGCGGTCACGCTGGTGGCCTTGCCCGCGGCATTGGCCACGACGACGCGATAATTTCCAGCGCTCGTGGTGGACACTTTGCCCAGCGTCAAGGTCGCTGCTGTGGCTCCGGTAACGCCCGCGCCGTTTTTCAAATTCTTGCCGTTTTTCTGCCACAGGTAGGTGAACGGCGCCGTGCCCTTCGCCGCGACGGTGAATTTCGCGGTTTTGCCCGTTACCACCGTCGCGGATTTGGGCTGGAGCGAAAGAGTCGGAGGGACTCGCACCGTCAGCGTGGCGGAAGCGGACAGCACCTGACCCTGCAAATTGGTCACCATGACGGCATAGGCGCCGGCATCGGCGACGGAGATATTGGCGATTTGCAGCGTCGCCGAATCCGTGCCAAAAACCCGCCCGCCCGTGGCCAGATCGACGCTGCCTTTGCGCCATTGATAACTCAAGCCCCCGCCCACCGCCGTCACCGTGAACGTGGCCACGCTCCCGGCATTGAGCGTCTGGGTCACTGGAGGCTGGCGAATGGCCGGCGTGCCGGTGACCGTGAGGTTGGCGGCGGAACTGAAGGAGCCGCCGGCCGAGTTGCTGGCCTGGCAACGGTATTGGTCGCCGGAGAGCAGCACGGTGACGTTGCTGAGCGTGAGCGTTGTGGACGTCGTGCCCGCATAAACGCTGCTTTCAGTCAGGTTGACCCACGTCGAATTTCCGGCGGCCTGGCGCTGCCAGTGCACTGACGGCGTCGGCGTTCCCACCACGGAGATGGTGAAATTGGCTGTCTGCCCGGCCGAGAGATTTTGGTCGACGGGCTGCGTGACAAAATTCGGCGCCAGCGGGGAAGTGTGCGTATAATTGCCGGCCGCATTCAGCACCCCTACCGCTTCGAGATCAAAACCCGGCGAACCGGTCGTCGGCCAAGGGTCGTAGATCGCATTGCCGTAATCGTCCTTGTAGCTGCCGTTGCCGGGAATATCCACGAAGCGAACATAGTAGATGTGGTTCAAGTCCACATTGCCCGCGAGCACGAGCGGATGCAGCGCCAATTCGCTGAGATCAAATGGCGTGCCCCACGACACCCCGTAACCATTCTCATGCTTCCCCGCCAAATCATAAATTCCTTGCGGGTCCTGCGTCCCGCCCGCGTCGGAGCTGATGGGCCCATTCGTGTAATACGAGGGGAAACGGGCGAAATCCGTGCCGTTGGTGGAAACCTCGACGTAAGCCAGTTCGGCAAAATCGTTCTCCCCCACCCCGATGGCATTCTCAAACACGGCAAAATCCGGGCCGTCGCCATCGCCGATGCCGTCGTCAAATTGCAGGGTGATCGTTCCTGGAGTTTTCTTTGCGGCGATATCGGCGCTGGAAAGGTCGCCCAGGGAAACCACGTCAAATACCTCCGCCGTCACCGGGCCCAGGGCATTTTCCGGAATTTTGAAGTCGTAGGTGATGTTGTCGTCGAAGTCGTCCAAACTGAAGTTGCCGGACCCCGTCGGCGAGTAATTCGCCACCGAGGTGGCCCAACCGACAAAGGCGGGGTTGACGGTCTGGTCTTCGTTCGAGCCTTCATAGGGAGCGACGCCGTCGCCCTCGGGCCCGACAAACCCCGGAATGGGTTCATCCAGCGCGCCGGTGTCCGAGCCATCGCCCGCGGAGAACGGGCCCGTCGGGGCCGCGGGCGGCCAGGTGGCCCAGGCGTCCACCGGCCACGCCGCGACCAGGACAAAGGCCAGAAGCACCCGTCCGCGCGTCCATCCGCTCAAGAATGTTTGGCTTAATTTCACTGGATGGTAAGGAGGGCAGCCTTGCTGGTGGTTTCGCCTTCGGGGCTGCTTACGATGACGCGGTAACGCCCGGCGTCAGCCGCGGTGGCGAGGCTGATTTTCAAGGTGGCCGTTTTCACACCGCTCACGCGCGGGCCGGCCGCCACGTTGACGCCGTTTTTCTGCCAGCGGTACTGCAATTTTCCCAAACCGGTGGCGGCCGCGGTGAATTGCACCTTTTTCCCGCGGGCGGTGGTCACAGGTGCGGGCTGCGTGATGAGGACCGGAGCAAGCACATGGTCCGCCAAATCGTAGGAATAAACGACGCGGTCGCCCGGCGTAAAGCCCGCCTGCCAGACGAACCCGATGTAGTCCTTTCCGCCGGCCGAAAAGGCCGTCAATTTATAGGCGCCACTGTTGCCCTGCGGGGCGAGGGAGCCGCCGAGCTTTTGCACGGGGTCCCACCAAAACACGCCGGTGGAACCAAAACCCGCAGCCCACACCCGCCCGCGACCATCTATTGCCAGGCTACCCACGACATCTGTGGGAAACTGGTGGATCAAAACCCCGTCCGCCACCGTGAGCGTCGTGTGGTTGGCGAGCGCGGTGTTCAATTGCGCCGCGGTAAACTTGTACACGCCGAAGTTACCGTCATCGCCGACGAAAAGATTGCCGGCGGCGTCGCGCGCTATGTCCCCGCTATAGACCGAAATCTGGTCGATGACTATTTGCAGAGAGCCGCCGAGGGTCACCACGCTGACGGCGTCCTTGCCGCCCGTGCCGTTGTCGCCGGTGACATAAAGGCTCGTGGCGTTGCGCATCACGCCGCTGTAGTTTTGCAGGCTGGCAATGGAAACGTAGTCCGGGCTGGAAGCCGTCGGATCAAATTTAAAAAGGCCGGTGTTGCCGAAGCCGCCGCCGGCGCCGGCCACCGCCAGTTTCCCATTGAGGACCGCGATAAAACTCGGATCCACCCCGGCATCTGGCGGGCTGGCCAAAGTTGTCAGCCCCGCCGCGCCGAAAGTCTTTTGGACGTAGAGCTGGTCGTTGTTGCCATAGATGAAACTTCCGTCCGCAAAATGCCCGAGGGCCACGGCGCCGTAGTGCGGCGCGGAACTGACGAGCGGCGGCAGGTCGAACCTGGTCCAGGCCTGGGCACTGGAGGCCCAAGCCAAAGCGAGGGCAGCGCCCCAGCTGAATTTACGCGCCCGCGAGCCGGCGCGCTGAGTGCAGGAGAATTTATTTTTGAGCAGCGGAATGTACATGCGGAATCGGGCGGCCTGAAACGCGCAGGCCGGCGCTCGACGCCTCCACTGCCAAAAATCCGTGCACGGGGTGACTTGCGCGCGCGAACCGTGCCGCAAAAATGCGGGACGTGCCCACGCCCGATGACCCCAAGCCCGGACGTTCAACCGCGAAAGCGTCTAGGTTTTTCCCGCGACCCTCCGGCCCGACCGATAGATCCTCTCTACCGTTGGAATCCGGCTGGCGATGCGGGAGATCCGTCCATCTCGTCTTCTGGCTTCCAGTCACCAAGGCACTCCGGTTTTCCTCCGCTCTTGCGAGCAGTCAAAAACCCGAGGCCGTGGGAGCCGCCTGCGCCTTCCCGAGGGGCTGGTTCCGCGACGTATAAAAACGCGTGGCAACCAAACTCAGTGGCTCTTGCAGGCGGCGCAACTGGTTACAGCGGCGCGACCGCGTCCGAATTTCACGGACTTCCGTTTGATGGACGGACAAAAAATGGCGCCAAGTTCTCGTAAGACAAAAACCTAACGCCGAGGAAAGAACGGCATCATGCTTAGTGCCCAAACTCAGGCAGGCAACAAAAATCGGCGAACCACCTGGGCCCTGCGGCTGGCTTCAGGCCCGGCCGCGACGGTCATGCGAAACGCGCCGGTAATCGCTGCCGTGCGCCGCAGGGCGCGCATTCACCCGGCCGGAGACCGCGCGCAATGCTTCCCGCCAGGGCGCGGCGGAGGCCGGCGTGCCGGCCGACAGGAAGCCCGCGCCGTGGCTGGCGCCGGGCCAGCCCGCGAGAAACAATCCCGGTTTTTTCGCGCGTTCCATCGAGGGTGATTTCATAGAGGAGGAAGGGCCGCGGGGCCGCCTACAACTGCACCTTGAGCCCGCGCCGCAGGTAGGTGGGCACGTCCAAGTCTTCGCCGTCGAAGAAATTTCGTTCCGTCTGGTCGAAGTAACCGCGTTGCTCGTGGTCTTCGACGAAATGAAATTCATTTTGATCGGCGGCGGCCACCCCGCCCCGGGCACCGCGTTTCAATTTTGAATCGTGCACCGGACGAATGCCGCCAGGCCCCACCGGTTCAGCCGCGGCGTCCTCGCCAAACAAAGTGGGCCCGGTGTTGTCGCCCGCCTCGTTCGCGGGCGTCGCCCGCAAGCCCGCCGGGGCCGTGCGGCGCGAGGGCACCCGCGGCCCGACTTCCGTCGTGCCGATGACGCAGATTTCCACCTGGTTTTGCAGGCGCTCGTCAATGACCGCGCCGAGCACGGTGTGTTCGCGGCTGCAAAATTTTTCGGCAACCGCGCCGACGATTTCGTTGACGCGCGCGAGGCTCAGTTCGGGCCCGCCCACGATATTCACCAAAAGGCGGTCGGCCCGGCGCGACAGCTCGGGCGTGTGCAAAAGCGGGCAGAGCATCAAATCCTGCAAGGCCTCGGCGACGCATTCCGCGCCCTTGCCCTGGCCGACACCGAACAGCGTCTTGCCACCGCGCGGCGTGAATGTGCGCCGCAGCGTGGCAAAGTCGAGATTGATGAGCCCCGTTTGAAACAGGATGGCGGAAATCGAGCGCACCGCCCGGCTCACCCAGGCGTCAGCCTGCGCAAAAGCGTCCAGCACGGTGGCTTCCTCGGGCAAATGCTGGAGGAGCAAATCGTTCGGGAGCGGAATCACGGCGTCGCAATATTGCCGGAGGTCCGTCAGCGCCTGCTCGGCCAACTGCCGGCGACGCGCGCCTTCGGTGGAAAACGGCAGCATCACAAACGCAATGACAAGCGCCCCGGCTTGGGTGGCGGCTTGCGCCACCACGGGCGCGGCGCCGCTGCCGGTGCCCCCGCCCAGGCCCGCGAGGATGAAAACCATGTCCATGCCCTGCAGCATTTTGTTGATGCGGTCGCGGTCGGCCTCGGCGGCTTTGCGGCCCACCTCCGGCTCGCCACCGGTGCCGCCACCGCGGGTGAGACTGCGGCCAATCAAAAGTTTTTCCGCCAGCGGCGAAGTATTAAGGGCCTGGGCGTCGGTGTTGAGAGCGGCGAGGCGCAGGCGCGCCCCGGCAAAATCCAGTTGCAGGCGGTCCACCGCATTGGTGCCGGCCCCGCCGATGCCGACGATTTTCAGGCGCAGCGTATCCTCGGGCAAATCTCCCGGCACCATTTTGTCCGCGCTTGGCGGCATGGGCGTGTCATTCATGGGAAAAAGAGTTGAGTGGTGAAAGGTTTCAGGAGATGCCGACGAGGCTGGCCAGGCGGCCCATCAGCCCGCTGGGCCGGCGGGCGGAAAGGGCAACGTTGTTCTCCGCGCTCAAGGCGAAAAAGAGCAGCCCGACCGCGGTGCTGAATTCAGGCCCGCGCAGGGACTCGGTGAGCCAGTCCGGCTCGGCGGCCCGGCGCACGGAGAGACCGAGAATCCGCTGGGCCACGGCCTCGATGCCGGCCAGCCGTGAAGTGCCGCCGGTCAAAATGACGCCCGCGGCCACATCGGCCGGGGTCAGCAAAGGACCGAGCCGTTTTTTCACGATATTAAAAAGCTCCTCGACGCGTGCTTCGACGATTTGGCAAATCGCCAGCCGCGGTATGTAGCGGTCGCCCACGGCCTTGTCGCCCACCATCCAGACTTTCTCCGAACGCACTTTGGCGTCGATAAACGCCTGGCCGAAATTCAATTTCACCTTTTCGGCGTGCTTGCGGCTCACGCGCAGGCCGAGGCTCAAGTCGTTGGTGATGTGGTCGCCGCCGACGGGGATGACGCCGGTCGCCACCAGATGGCCCTGCCGGTACAAGGCGTAATCGGTCGCGCCCGAACCGATGTCGAGCACCAGCGCGCCAATTTTTTTCTCGGCGTCCGGCGTCACGGCGTTGGCCGTCGCCACGCTGGAGACAATCAAATCCTTCACCGCGAGCCCGTTGTAGCCGTTGACCAGGTGGATGGCATTGCCGAGACGGGACTCGTCGCCCGTGATGGTCCAAAAACCGATTTCCAGCCGCTCGCCCTGCATGCCCTCGGGCTCGGTCACGAGCCGGCCGTCGAGTTTGAAGGGATTGCGAATGTGATGGATGGCGAGGCGGCCCGCGGGCAGTTCCTTTTTGCGGGCCTCGGCCAGCAAGCGTTGTTTGTCCGCCGCGCGCACGCGATTATCGGCGCTGCTGACGGTCACCGCCGCCGTTTGATAAAAGCCGTCGAGGTGCGCGCCCGATTGGGAGAGGAACGCGACGTCGGCCTGGGCGCGGGCGTTTTGCTCGGCGGCCAGCAAGGCCGCGTGGGTGCAATGGCACACGGCCATGAAATCAAGGATGTCGCCTTTGCGCACCCCGACGGACGAGGCCTGGCCCGCGCCCAGAATATTCAGGCGCTCGCCGGGAAAAATCTCGCCAATCAGGACGGCGACCTTCGAGGTCCCGATGTCAATGGCTGCCACAATTTGAGAATCGCTCATGGAAGAATAGTTTAAGGGGAAAAGAGTTAATGCACTGCGCTGCGGCGGTTGGACGGCGGCGGCGTGACCGCCACCAGTTGCACGACGGCCTGCTGGTCAAAGGACAAATCCAGGCGTTTGACCGGCAATTGCTTTTCCTGGAGGTTTTGCGCCACCACGCCGAGGCGGTCCAACTGCCGGTGAAAATCCTGCGCCAGGAATATGAGTTCCCCGAGGTTGCGCGTGCGCACCTTGATCAGCGACAAAGGTGCCTGCGGGCGCGGGTCGAAATCACCGAGGTCCACGCAGGTCCATTGCTGGGTGAGTTCGGGCGCGCGCTCCTGCGCCGCGGTGAGAAAGGATTCGATGGTGTCCACGCCGGTGACCGGTAGCAACCGGCCGGCCTCGCGGTGCAATTTCAGGCCGGCCACCCAGGGCAATTGGCGCAGGCGGTTGTCGTCGTAAAGCCGGCCTTCGTAAATAAAGCCGTCGCGCGCGACGAGGTAGGGCTTGTAGCCGCCCGCGCCGTCGTCCACCGCCAGCCGCAAAAGCGGGGTGCGTTCCGAAACGCGAATGTGCACGGTGTCCGGCAACACACGTTCGACAAAGGCCTCGCTGATTTGGCCCGTCTCGAGCAAATGGCGGCGGAGGGCATAAACGTCGAATTCGAGCAAGGGTTTGCCGTTTTGCAAACCGAGGTACGCGCGCGCCCAGTCCTCCGTCAAGGTGCCGTTGGTTTGCCAGTTCACATGGGCCAGCGGCGCACCGGGTTCGGCGGAACGCAAGCCCATCGGGTCGAGCCGGTATTGCCGATACGCCCAAAAACCGAATAAGCCCACGGCGCTCGCCGTCACCGTCATTGCGAGCCAACCGAGCGCCTTCGCCAGACGCTTGCGGCGGGCCACGGGCGACAGCGGCCGGCTGGCCGTGCGCTGGCTGATGTCCTGCCAGGAACGCATGACCGTGCGGGGCGGTTTGGTGGCGGTGGTTTTCATGAGCGGCAAAAAAATTCAGGCGGCGACGCGCTTGGCGGCGAAACGTTGCAACGCGGGTTCGATCAAGGCGCGGGCCAGCGACGCAAACGTGTAGCCGTTGCAGGACGCGCTCTTGGGCAGTAAACTCGTGGGCGTGAGGCCGGGCAAGGTGTTGATTTCCAAAATGACGGCGCCGCCGACGGCGGGCAGCATGAAGTCAATCCGCGCAAAATCGCGGCAGCCACAAGCGGCGAAAGCTATTTCCGCGGCGGTCCGCACGGTGGCCGCCAGGGCCTCGGGCACGGCGGCGGGATAGATGTAATCCGTCATCCCGGCGGTGTACTTGTGCTTAAAATCATATACGCCGCCCTTGGGCTTGATTTCCACCAAGCCCAGGGCCTGCCCGTGCAAGATGCCGACCGACACCTCGCGCCCGCGCACATACGGCTCCGCCATCCAGCGGCCGGGCTCAAGTTTCGCAAACGCCGCGGGCAACTCGGCGGCCTGGTCAGCCCGGCGCAAACCCACGCTGCTGCCTTCCGCCACGGGTTTGACGATGACCGCCTCGCCCAGCGCGGCGATGACCTCGGCGATTTTCGGCGGCTGCTCGTGGGAAAAAACCAATTGCGGCAAAACCGCGACTCCGGCGGCTTGAAGCACGCGCTTGGTGTCCACCTTGTCCATGCAGAGGCGGCTCGCGCCGGGCCCGCAGCCGGCGTAGGAAAAATTGCCATCTTCGAGGGCGCCTTGCACGCCGCCATCCTCACCCCACCCTCCGTGCAACGCGGGAAAAACCACCTGCCGGGACGGATCCAACTTCGCCGGCAGGGAGCGCCCCGGCAGGTCGTGCCACTCGACCGTAAAGCCCTCGCTGACGAGCGCCTTGGCCACTTCGCGGCCGGAAACGAGCGAGACTTCGCGCTCGGCGGAATCTCCGCCGCAAAGCACCGCAATCACCGGCGTCTGATGGGTCGACGGTTTCATTGCAAGACTTCCTCCCAAGTCGTGCCCAAAAGTAATACTTCAGGCTCCAGTAAAATCCCGCGCTGGTCCTGCACGGTCCGCCGCACCTGCCGCGCCAGGCCGAGGACCTCCGCCGCCGTGGCGCCGCCGGTATTGATGATGAAATTGGCGTGGATACCCGAGACTTCGGCCGCGCCGACGCGCCGGCCCTTCAGCCCGACTTCGTCAATCACCCGGCCCGCGTGCCCGCCGGGCGGATTCTTAAAGAGACAGCCTGCGCTGCGTTCGCGCGGCTGGGACGCCTTCCGCTGCGTGGACATCTCCTCCATGCGGCGGCGAATTTCGTCGGTCTGCCCGGCGCGGGGCGCGCGAAACAGGGCACCCGTGGCGGTCGCCGTCAGGAGCTCGCGGCATTGGCGGTATTCGGCATGAAAATCCGCGCGCGGCAGGCGGCGCACCTCGCCGTCCGGTGTCACGAATTCCACCTCTTCCACCACATCGAAAATCCAACCGCCCATGGCGCCGGCGTTCATCCGCAACGAACCGCCGACGGCGCCGGGAATCCCCTCGAGGAATTCCAGGCCCGCGAGACCGTGGCGGGCCGCGAACCCGCACAATTCCTTCAACCGCGCGCCCGCGCCCGCCCAGATGCCGTTTTCACCCTCGCGGCGAAGTTCGCGCCAGGTTTCGTGCGCCAACCGCACGACCAACCCGGGATAACCCGTGTCGGCGACAATTAAATTGGAGCCGCGCCCAAGGCAAAAAACCGGGACGCCGGACCGACGTGCCGCGACCAATAACTGCGTCAGGTCCGCCAACGTCGCCGGCTCGGCGTAATAGCGCGCGGGGCCGCCGACCCCGAGGGTCGTTTTTTCGGCCAATGGTTCCTGGCGGCGCAAAAGCGTCTCCGCACTCAAGCGGGGGCGCAAAACATCGAACCAATCCAGGGCTTCAACGAGGGGGCTGGCGGTAATCATCGGAGACAAAAGATTTTCCGCCAGCTTCTGGGTGAAGGCCGCGGCGGCTTCGTCAATGTCACCGGCGCCGATGAAGACGACGGTCGTTTCAGCTTTCGATTCCGCCAGCGCGGTGGTGAGCGCCGGTTCAAGGGCGGAAAACGACTCATGCAGGGAAACTTGCGCGCCAGCGACCGGCGCGGCTGCGAGGATGCTTTCGCTCTTGCCGTCCGCCAGCGGTTTTTCACTCGCCGCATAGACGGGCAGCAAAAACAGCCGATCCGCGACGGCCAGGGCGCGGGCAAATTCCGCGGCGAATTGGCGCGTGCGCGTGTAGCGATGCGGCTGGAAAACGGCGAGCAACCGGCCGGTGGCGTGGCGTTGGCGCAGGCATTTCAGCAACGCGGAGATTTCCGTCGGATGATGGGCGTAGTCAGCGTAAATGGTCAGGCCCGGGCGGCGCAGAAGGACGTCTTGGCGGCGGCGCACACCGAGATAACCCTCGAAGGGCCGCGGGGCCAGTTCGCCGAAAGCCGCGTGGATGGCCGCGAGCGCGGCGCTGGCGTTGGTGGCGTTGAATTCCCCGCTCAAGGGCGTTTCCACTTCGCGCGAGGGAAACTCGCCGTTCAAAAGCAAATGCTGGCGCGCGCCGTCGTCGCTCTTCAAGCGGGCGACGAAATTGCCCGCCGGGCCAAACGTGCGAAACTTCACCCCCGCGGCTTCCGCGATTTTCCGCAGGCGCACACAGCCGTCGGGGATCAGCACCACCGAACGCGTGCGGCGAAAAAGGTTGATGAACGTTTCCGCGAGTTCGGCTTCGGTGCGATAGCGGTCGGCATGGTCCCAGTCAAAATTCACCGCGACCGTAATTTCCGGGTGGAAAGCGTCTATCGTGCCGTCGCTTTCGTCGATTTCCGCCACGACCCAGGGATTATCGGCGTGATGCGCGGGCGGCGTTTGCGGATCGGCAAAGAGCGCGCCGAGGAGATAACCAACATCGTGGCCGGTCGAGCGCAAAGCGTGAATGAGGAGCGCGGTGGTGGTGGTTTTGCCGTGACTGCCGACGACGGCAATGAGCCGCCGCCCTTGCATGGCCTCCGCGAGCATTTCCCCGCGGCGCAAGGTGCCGAGCCCACGAGTCCGGGCCGCCTGCAATAAAGGATGACTGGGCGCAATCGCGCTGGAATAGACGACGCGGGACACGCCTGCCGGCAGTTCCACGCAGGTATCGGTGCCGATGCCACGGCGTTCCAGCCATTGGCGCACCGGTTCGCGCAAATGGTCGTCGTGCCCCTGCACCCGGCAACCGCGTTCCGCGAGATACATCGCGAGTGGCGCCATGCCCATGCCACCGAGGCCGAGGAAGAAGACGTTTTCGCGGTTATCGCTCATTTCGTGGTGCGGAAGATAAAGGCGTGGAAAACGAATTAGGCGGCGGGCAGCAACTCGTCGCCCGTGTGCTCGCGACCCTCGAGCGGCAATTCCTCGAGATCGCGCAGGAGCAATTCGAGGGAATTTTCCTGCTCCATACGTTCGAGGTTGCGGCGGAAGGTTTCGAGGAGGAAGGAATTGAAAATGAGCTCGAGCACCTCGGCCTGGAGCCGGTCCATGTTGTTGCTGTCAATCGCCAGACCACCGCCCTGCCGTTCGAAGCAGCGGGCGTTTTCCCATTGGTGGTTGTCAGCGGCGAACGGGTAAGGCACCAGCACGGCCGGCAACTGGCAGCGGACGAATTCCGCCAGGCTGCCCGCGCCCGCGCGCGACACCGCGAGATCCGCACTCGAGAGCAAATCCGCCATGTCGTCGCAAAACGGCAAAAAGCGGGCCACCCGTTTTTTGCCGTCGGGGCCTTCGCATTCCAACGTGCCCGCGCTGCCTTTGCCCGGACCGGTCACGCACATGACGCTGACGCCCTTTTCCGCCAGCGGCGCAAAATTCTGCGTGACCCATTTGTTGAAAGACTGCGCGCCTTGGCTGCCGCCGAGCACGAGCAAAACCTTGCCTTCGCGCGGCAGGCCCAACCGCGTCCGCGCCGTTTCCCGGGGCACGCGGCGAATTTCCTGCCGGACCGGAAAACCGCAATGGCGCAGGGCCTGGGGCGGCAGTCCTTGCAAGCGCACGCCGGGCGGCAGATAAATGCGCCGCGCAAAACCGCTCAACATGCGCACCGCTCGCCCGGGCCGCCGGTTGGCTTCGTGCAAAACCACCGGGATGCCGAGCAAATAGCCCGCGAGCGTGATGCCCATGGTGAGAAACCCGCCAAAGCCCACAATCACATCCGGCCGCGTTTGGCGCAGATAATTCAGCGCGAAGAAAAAACCCGTCACCTGGGTAAAGCAAAAGCGCGCGAGCGCCACCGGCCGCCAGCCGAGGCCCGCGCCCGGCGCCCGGACGAATTCCAGCTCCGGGTATTTTTTGATCAGCCGCGAATCGATGTCCTTGTTGCTAATGAGCAGGCGGCAGCGGTGCCCGGCGCCGGTGAGGCGCTCGGCCAACGCGATGCCCGGCGAA
Source organism: uncultured Opitutales bacterium (assembly GCA_964562015.1). Lineage (GTDB taxonomy): Bacteria > Verrucomicrobiota > Verrucomicrobiia > Opitutales > JABDGR01 > CAZLRH01. Next base: position 16,428 of record CAZLRH010000018.1, read on the forward strand.
AGGTGTCCGCCGGTGCCGCCGCAGGAGATGGCGTAAGTTCTCATAGTTCGCTGGGCCGGGGCAGCACGGGCCGCTCCCAGCGCCGGAAACAGTTTACCAACACCCCGATCAACGCATACATCAGCAAAAGATTGGAACCGCCGTAACTGATGAACGGCAGCGACATGCCCTTCGTTGGCAGCAGGCCCGTCACCACGCCCATGTTGATGAGCGCCTGGCCGATGAGCATCAACAATGCACCCGTGGCCACGGTAAATTCATAGAGATTCGGCGCGCGCCGCAGCGCCCGGCAACTGACGATGAAAATAGTCAAAAACGTCAGCGCCACGCTCGCCGTCGCCAGCAGGCCCATTTCCTCGCCCACGACGGCGAAGACGAAATCGTTGTGCGCTTCTGTGAGGTAAAACAACTGTTGCCGGCCCTCGCCCAGCCCGACGCCGTTCCAGCCGCCCACGCCGAAACCCAGCATCCCCTGCCACAATTGGTAAGCACCGTCGTTGCGGTACTTTTCAATGTCCAGGAACGAGACGATCCGCTTGAGTCTTAGCGGATCCAGGTACACCGCCACCGAAAACAACAGTCCGCCCGCGAGCATCGACGGAAACAGGTAGAACAAGCGCACGCCGGCCAGATACACCAGCGCGCAGCCGACCATCCCGCACAACGCCGCGGTGCCGAAATCCGGCTCGCGGAAAATCAAGCCCGCGAAGACACCCACGATGCCCATGGGGAGGACGAAGCCGCGCCAGAAGGTCTGAATCTGCCGCTGGTTTCCAGCGAGGTAATGCGCCAGGCAAAACACGAGCGCCAGTTTCCCGGCATCGGAAGGCTGGGCGCTCATGAACCCAAGATTCAGCCAGCGGCGCGCACCCATGACCTTCGGCCCGAACAGCACCGCGACCAGCAGCAAAACCGCCAGGCCGGCCAGCACCCAGGTGTAACGCCGCACCAAGTTCAAGTTGACCATGGCGGCGGACACGCCCACCACCAAGGCCAACGCAAACCAGATCAACTGCTTCTTGAAGAAGTAGAGGCCGCCATGGTCCGTCCCCTGCCCCGCGCTCGAAAGCACCACCAGCCCGAACGCGGTCAGCCCCAGCGCGCAGATGGTGATAATCGCACCCGGGCCGAAGCCGCGGATGGTCGGTCGGGGCATCGTGGCAGCCGGATTTTTCATCACAGTGATAAGGACACTAAATTATTGGGCGACGGGCGTGACCGGAACCACTTCCTCCACCGCCTGCACCGGGGCCGCGGGTGGCGGGGTGGCCGGGGTGCTCGGCGCGGTGGGCGGCGGAAGCGGCGGCAGGCTGGCCGGCGTGGCCGGAGCCGCTGCGCCGGTCGCTTTGGCGCCGACGGGAATCTTCAACTTCTGATTCACCTGCAATTTGCGCGGATCGGAAATGTTGTTCAGCTTCATCAAATCCGCGGTCTTCACGCCGAGCTTGCCCGCGATTTTCTCGAGCGAATCGCCGGACGCCACCGTGTAGGTGCCCGCGTCGCCGGACGAAACCGGGACGGACGAAGTGCCACCGCGCACCGGCACCGTGGCCGGGGCCGAGGCAACCGCTGCCGCCGTGGATTTTTCCGGAATGGTCAGCGTCTTGCCGACGGTAACTATATCCGACGTCAAATGATTCGTGGACTTGAGGGCGTCAACCGTGGTGCCGTTGGCATGGGCGATTTTCGAAAGGCTGTCGCCGGATTTGACCGTGTAACTATGACTGCCGGTCGCCGCGGTTGCCGCCGGGCCGGCGGGACCCACGGCCGGAGCAGGCGCCGACGAACCACTGGTCGGAATGGTCAGCGTTTGGCCCGCTCGCAACTTGGCGGGAGTGACGCCGGGGTTCGCGGTCTCCAAGGCGGCCAGGGAAACTTTTTCCTCTTTGGCAATCTTGGCCATGCTGTCGCCCTTTTTCACTTCATAGGTGACGGGCACACCACTGGAGGACGGGACGGAATTCACCGCGCTGGTCGAAAGCGGTTCGCCGCTGTCCATGTGACCCACGGCCAAGGGAGAATCCAGCGTGGTGGGTGGCGGGCGCGTGGGCTCGTACAAATCGGCTGGCGGCGTGGGCGCGGACGCCACGCTGGCGGTGGTGTTGGCCGCGACGGCAGCGGTCGTGCCAGTGGATTTTTGACCATCCGATTTGCAACCGGACAGGATGACTGCGCCAAACGCAAGGTGGAGCAAAGCCACCCCGGCGAAGGCGAGGACGAATTTAGAGTTCATGGGCGTGGGCGTGGGACTAGATTCACTCATAAGAGAAGATGTTGGATGCCGGCGGTTATCGTCAGGCATGGGACGGTTCCACCATAAGCGCGGGCGGTTCCGCCTTCAAACTCAAAACTGCTTGTTCGAAGGCGAGGCCGCGCTCGGCGTAATCGTGAAACATGTCAAAGCTGGAAAACCCCGGGCTGAAGAGCACGCGGGCGGGCACGCTCTGGCGCGCGGCGTCGAACGAACGCTCGACGGCCTCGCGCATGCTTTCGCAAATCGTCGCGGGCACGCCGCGCACATGCAGGATGCGCGCCAGCACCCCGGCGGTTTCACCGATGAGAAACGCCTCGCGCACGCGGCTGGCCACGCGGCCCGCGAAGCCCTCGATGTCGCCGCCCTTGGATTTGCCGCCGCCAATCCAGGTGACCGGGCCCGGCAGGGATTCGAGCGCCGCCAAAGTCGCGTGAAAATTCGTGCCCTTCGAGTCGTTCCAAAATTCCACCCCGGCGAGTTCGGTGACGCGCGCGAGCCGGTGCCGCCGGGTCGAGAAGGAACGCGCGGTTTCCTCTAATTCCTCGAGGGGCAGATTTTCGTGTTCCCAATAAAGCCGCGCGACAAGGTAATTTTCGCTCTGCGGGGGCGTGGCAAACACCGAGCCCGCGGGCACGCGCTGCGAGGCGCCGGCCATGGTGGCCACCACCGTGTGCGGCGGAAGTTTGAAACCAAATTCCACCGCGGCGCGGGCGACGCTCTCGCCCAGAATCAGGCAGGGGCGGGCCAACCGCTCGACCAGATTCCACTTCGCGGCAAAATAGTCGCGCAGCGTCGCATAGCGGTCGAGATGATCTTCGTCGAAATTGGTCCACAACAACGCGTGCGGGCGCAGGTGGTGCAACCCCTCGGCCTGGAACGAACTGACTTCGCACACCGCCACACGCTCGCGGGTGTCGCCCAACTCATCGAGGCGCGACAAGGGATGGCCGATGTTGCCGGCCGGCGAAGCCGACAGCCCATGGCGCCGCAGCGCGGTGGCCAAAAATTCCGTCAGCGTCGTTTTACCGTTCGTGCCGGTGACGGCGATGAGCGTGCCCTGCCAGAAGAGTGACGCGAAATCCATTTCCCCCAGGCAGGTGCAGTGGGCCGCGCGGGCGGTCTCCAGCCACGGGTGATTTTGCGCAAAGCCGGGGCTGTACACGACGAGGTCGTGCCGCTTCGCCTGCACAGGACCGAATTCGCCGCGCACGCCGTCGCCGGGGCGTTCGTCGTAGGCCTCCACCGCCGCGCCGCGCCGCCGCAGGAGCGCCGCCGCCGCCTGGCCGCTCACGCCAAAGCCGAGCACCGCCACGGGGCGTTGCGTCAATTTCGCGAGGGGTTCGGGCCAGGACATGGTGAAATGATTAGAAATAGTTTAACGTAATTTAAGCGTGCTCAAGCCCGCGAGGGCGAAGACGACCGACAAAATCCAAAAACGGATGACCAGCTTGGTTTCCGGCCAGCCACCGAGTTCGAAATGATGATGCAGCGGCGACATCCGAAACACCCGCTTGCCTTTGCGCAGCCGAAACGAGGCCATTTGAATGATCACCGACGCCGCCTCGAGGACGAACATCCCGCCCACGATGATCAATGTCAGCGGCTGCTGGGTGATGAAGGCCACCGCCCCAATCAACCCGCCGAGGGCGAGCGCACCGGTGTCGCCCATGAAAATTTCCGCGGGATGCGCGTTGAACCACAAAAAAGCCAGACTGCCGCCGACGAGCGCCGTGCACACCACCGTCAGTTCATCCGCGCCGCGCACGTGCGCAATAAAGAGGTAGTCGGCAATAATGCGGTTGCCCGCGCTATAGGCAAAAATTGCGTAGACCAGCGCCACCGACAGCGTGCAACCGATGGCCAGACCGTCCACGCCATCGGTGACATTGATGGCATTGCTCGACCCGGCCACCACGAGAAAGAAAAACGGTCCGGCAAACCACAGCGGCATGGCGGTCCACAGCGGCTCTTTGAGAAAAGGCGCCCACAAGGCACTCATCGCGAGATTAGTTTCCGCATTGAAATAGAGCAGCCCGAGCGCGGCCACGGTCAGGCCGGCCTGGCCCGCCAGTTTCCAGCGGCTGGAGAGGCCTTTGCTATTACGTTTGGTGACCTTTAAATAATCATCCGCAAAGCCCACCGCCGCCAGGCCGATGAACACCAGGAGACACACGGCGACGTACAAATTCGGACGCGCCCAGAGCAGCACGCTGGCGGTGACGGCGGCCACAATGATCAGGCCACCCATCGTCGGCGTGCCGGCTTTGCCCTCGTGCATTTTCGCCAGCGCGCCCGTTTCGCTGCTATTGCGAATCGGCTGGCTGGCCTTGAGCCGGCGCAACCGCGCAATCAGCCATGGGGCAATCACAAAGCCGATGACCAGCGCCGTCACGGCCGCGCCGCCGGAACGAAAAGTCACGTAGCTGAAAAGGCGCAACGGGCCCCACCACGCGGCGTAATTGGCGAGAAAGGTCAGCATGGCGAGTGGACCTCCCTGCCCTCGCGCAACGTTTGGGGCAGCAACCGCTCGAGCGCATAGGCGCGGCTGCCTTTTAATAATACAGCCCCGGCGAAAAGCTCCAATTCCTCGCGTGCCTCCGCCAATTCCACGACGCGAGCCTGTTCCGGCGTGTGCCCGGTGGCCAGCAACGTCGTGCGATATTCCCCGGCGCCCGGGCCCAGCAACAGCGCCCGATCTTGGCTGCGCATCCGCAGGCCATTCACCGCCGCACGATGCAGGGCCGCGGAATCCGGGCCGAGTTCCGCCATGCTGCCCAACACATAGAGACGCGGCAGTGCGGGATCCGCGCGCAGGGCGAAACCTGCGAGCGCGTCCGCCAGCGATGCGGGATTTGAATTGTAGCAATCGGCGAGGAAAAATTTGTTGCCGTGGTGCAGCCATTCGCCGCGCAGAGGCGCGGGTTGCCAGGCCGCCAGGCCGGACTGGATGCGGTCGCCGGAGACTCCGAGCAATTGGGCCGCCACCACGGCGAGCGCGGCGTTGGCCGCGAGGCCGGGCGTCACCGGCGGGAGGCTCCACGAGTGCTCGGGCTCACCTTCCGCAGAAAGGCCGAGGCGCCAGCCATTGCGTGGACGGCGTTCGGCGCGATAAAAATACCACCGATCGCCGCTGCCCGGCGATTTCGGCGTGCCCATGGGCGCTACGATTGCGATTGGGCCGGGCAAAGCGCGCATCGCCGGAAATTCGAGGCACGACGCCGGCATCACCGTCCAACCTCCTGGACGCACCGCGAGGGCGAGCCGGGATTTTTCCGCGGCGACGTTGGCCACGGTTCCCATTTTCTCCAGATGCGCCGGCGCGACCAGCGTGATGATGGCCAAATCCGGTTGAATCGTGTCGGCCAAAATCGTCATTTCGCCCGGCTCGCTGATGCCGGCTTCGATGACGGCGGCGCGATGGGTCGAGGAGTCGAGCCCGCACAAGGTCAGCGGCACGCCGAGCAAATTATTTTCGTTCGCGTGGGTGGCGTGGACCTGCGGCCCCAGCATCTCGCGCAATAATTCCTTGGTGGAGGTTTTGCCCACGCTCCCGGTCACACCGACCACCGGGCCGGGAAAGCGCCGGCGATTGGCGCGGGCCACCTGGCGCCACGCGGCCAGAGCGTCCGGCACCACGAGTTGCGGCACGGTGGCGCCGGGAATTTCGCGTTCGACAATCGCGGCCGCGGCGCCCGAGGCCCGGGCGGCTTCCACAAAATCATGCCCATCGCGCTTGTCCGTGCGCAACGCCACAAAAACCTCGCTCGCCCGCAGGCGGCGCGTGTCGGCCACGAGCGGACCGAGGGCGGCGGCGGGCGCGGGGCCGCGCCACGTCCCGCCCGTCCACAGGGCGAGGTCGGTTGGATTGAAGAGCGGCATGGCGCTGGCCTGGATGGAAAATTTCACGGCTGGGTGGTGGGGCGCGTGCGGCGCAGTTGCAGCAATTCCCGCGCGACCTGGCGGTCGTCAAACGGCACGACGGTGTCGGCAAATTCCTGGTAGGTTTCGTGGCCCTTGCCGGCGATGAGCACGCAATCACCGGGCTGGGCGTACTCGAAGGCGAGCGCGAGGGCGCGGCGGCGGTCGTCCACAAAACGCAGGCGCGTCGGCGCGGTGATGCCGGCACGCATGTCGTCAAAAATCTGGTTGAGGGGTTCCTTGCGGGGATTATCCGCGGTGGCCCAGGCGAAATCCGCCCAGCGCTGCACGGCCGTGGTCATGCGCGGGCGCTTGGCCCGGTCACGATTGCCGCCGCAACCAAAAACCACGAGCAACCGACCGGGGCACACGTCGCGCAACATGGAGAGCGCGTGCGTCAGGGCATCATCCGTATGCGCGTAATCCACGAGCACCTGGAACGGCTGGCCGGCCTCGATTTTCTCCATGCGGCCCGGCACTCCGGAAAAATCCGCCAGCCGGGGCGTCAGCAAATTCAAGTCCCGCTTGGCCGCCTGGGCCAAACCCAGCGCGCACAAGGCGTTCAAGATATTGTAGCGTCCAGGAAGGCCGAGTCGAAGCGACGCGCGACCACCGTCCCAGACCACGTCGCATTGGCTGCCGCCGGGGGAAAGCACGACATTGATGGCCCGCAAACTCGCCGAGGCGGAAAATCCATAAGTCACCGAGCGTACCCCGGCGGGCAGGCGGTCAACGAGCACACGCCCGTGCGGATCATCTATATTAATGACCGCGACTTTCGCCTGCGGGCCGTCGGCCCCAGTGAACAAGCGGGCCTTGGCGTTAAAATAAGCCTCCAACGTGCCGTGGTAATCGAGGTGGTCTTGCGTGAGATTAGTGAAGGCCACGGCGTCAAACTTCACGCCGTGCACGCGAGCCTGGGTCAGCGCGTGCGAGCTGACCTCCATCGCACAAGCGCGGCAGCCGGCCTCGCGCATCTGGTCAAAAAGCGCATACAAATCCACCGATTCCGGCGTCGTCTTATAAGATGGGAGACTGCGCTGGCCCACGTCGTACCGCACCGTGCCAATGAGGCCACACGGAGCATCGGCCTCGCGCAACAGGAACTGCGTCATCATCGCGACCGTGGTTTTGCCGTTGGTGCCGGTCACGCCAGTCAAAAACAAATCCGCATCCGGCTCGTGGTAAAACCGGCGCGCGATTTCGGCGAGGGCGATGCGGGTTTCCGGCACCTGCACCCACGTCGCGGGGGAAAGACGCGGCGGCGGGCGCGTGCTGACCACGGCCACGGCGCCGCGCGCGATGGCTTCCTCGATAAAATCCGAACCATTGGCCCGCGCGCCCTCGAGCGCGAAAAACAGGGTGCCCGGCGACACGCGGCGGCTGTCCGTCACCAGACCCAAAATGGCACGCTCGCGCTCGCCCCGCACGGCGAGCACGGCGGTGGCCTCGAGCAAATTTTTCAGGGAGTGGTCCATGCGCGCGGAACCACGGCGATCCGCCTCTGCCAAGGCCGCCAGGCGGGCGGCCAGCAGGAACGGACTGACGCCGAGGGTGTTTTCAAGACTAGCGAAACCAATCAAGCGTGTCTCCTTTCATCGCCAGCAAATTGTTGCGGCCGGTGGCCGGTTGGATGCCCAAATATTGCACCGCTTTTTCCGCGACATCGTGGAAGGCGGGCGCGGCGACGAGCCCGCCGTAGGCGGTGCCGTGAAAATGGGCATCGTCGACCACCACAGTCATCACCAGGCGCGGGCGCTCAGCGGGAAAATAACCGCTGAAGGACGAAAGATAATGTTGATTGGAATAATGGCCCGTCGCATCGAGTTCCTGCGCGGTGCCCGTTTTGCCGGCGACGGTGATGTCCTGCAATTTCGCGCGCACCGCGGTGCCCTCGGGCCCGACGACGTTGCAGAGCATTTCATTCAACTGCTCGGCCGTATGGGTGGAAATCACCCGGCGCTTCGGCACCGGCGGAAAACTGACGACCGTGCGGCCCTGCGAGTCGAACACCCGGCGCACCAAATGCGGCTCCATGAGGACGCCTTGATTGGCGACGACAGACATCGAATCATGCACCTGCAAGGCGGTGGCGCTGATGGCGTGGCCCATGGGCATCCGCGTGATCGTCAACCCGTCCCAAAGGCGCACGGGTTTCAGATTGCCCGGCTCCTCGCCGCCAAAGCCAAAACCGGATTTCTCCCCGAAGCCGAAGGCCTGCGCGTAATCGTGCAATTTTTGCTCGCCGAGCAACATGCCGAGGTTGGCCGCGCCGCGATTGCTCGAGTGCGAAACAATTTCCGAAACAGTCAGCATGCCGAACACCTCGTGGTCGGCCGGCAGCGACAGCATGTGCCCGCGGTATTCCACCTCGGCTTTGCTGCAATCGAACCGGTCCTCGGGTTTCACCAAGCCCTCGTTAATGGCGGCGGACGCCGTGACGATTTTGAACGTCGAGCCGGGCTCAAAAGTGGCGCTGACTGCGCGATTGCGGAGATTTTCCAGCGGATAGTCCCAATAATGATTGGGATCGAAGGTGGGATAATTCGCCATGGCGAGGATATCGCCCGTCGAGGGATCGCCGATGATGATGGTCGCCGCGCGCGGCTGGTAATCGGCGACAAGTTTTTTAACCTCCTGTTCGGCGTAGTCTTGCAGCATCAAATCCACCGTGAGCTCCACGTTCAGGCCGTCCGTGGAAGGAACCTCACGCGAGCGAAATTGGGCGAGTTCCTGGCGGTGGCCGTCACGCTCGCCTTCGCGCCAGCCGTCCTGGCCGCGCAAATAAAAGTCCATGTAGTTCTCGACGCCCGTGGCCGGCTTGCCTTCGCGATCCATGAAGCCGAGCAGGTGGGCCGCCAGTTCGTTGCCGGGGTAAACGCGTTCGAATTTGCGGTTGCCGTAAAGGGCCTTGATGCCGAGCGCCTTAATCTGTTCGTACACGGGCTCTTCGACGGCGTCGCAGATTTTGACCCAGCCGTTCGGCACCGTGATCACCCCGTCGGCGGTCTGCACTTCCCGCAGCTTATCCGTGAAGAAGGCTTGGACTTGCTCGGGCGTAAGCCCGAGGAGCCGGGCCAATTCCGGCACATGCACAAAGTCTTGCGGTTTGACGGCGCGCGGGTCCACGCCCACTTCTATAACAGTACGTGTGGTGGCCAGGACGTTGCCGCGCTGATCCACGATGTTGCCGCGGCGCGCGTGGATGATGTCAAAGGACTGGCGGCTCTTGTCCGCGGCCGAGACCAATTGGTCCCGCTCCACGACGTGGAGGAAATACAGGCGGGCCAGCAGCGCGCCGAACCCCGCCAGGATGACTACGGTCACCAAGCCGACGCGGGGAGTGGAAATGAAAGCGCGGCTCATCGCGACAGGGCCGGCACGGCGGCCAGTTCAAGCGTGGTGGAGGGCAGGGAAAGTTTCGGCAGGGGGGCGGCGTCGGGCTGCACGGTGGTGGTCGGCGCGGGGCGCACCCACACGATTTGGCGCGGTTGCGGCGGCAAGAGTCGGCCCGAGATGCGCTCAGCCAGCAAATCCGGGTGCTGGGCCTCGGCCACCTCGGCCTCAAACGTGCGCACCTTGCGCGTGATTTGATCCACCTCGCGCTCCAAATCCTGGGTGGCTTTGGCGTGGCGCGTCCATTGCTGGCGCAGGCTCATGACGGCGAGCGCGCCGCCCGCCGCCTCCGCGAGCAGCAGCAACGCCAGGACGGCGCACATACCACGCAGGAATCGGTCAGGCTTGGGATTCATGAAAAATTAGGCTTGGAGGAGACGGGCGCCGCGTAATTTGGCCGAGCGGCTGCGGGGATTGGCCGCCACTTCCTCCTCCGACGGAGTCAGCGGGCGGCGGGTGAGCAATTCGGCGTGGGCCACGCGTTCCTGCGCGGGGCGGGCGTCGTTGGCGTGCTCCGGGCGGCCCGCCAAAAGATTGCAAAAGCGCTTCACGATGCGGTCTTCGAGGGAATGAAAGCTGATGACCGCCAGCACGCCGCCTGGGGCGAGTTTTTCCACCGCTTGGGGAAGCGCTGATTCCAGCTCACCCAGTTCGTCATTCACCGTGATGCGCAGGCCTTGAAAAGTGCGGGTCGCCGGGTGGATGCGGGAAAAGCGGCCGGGCGGCCCCCCGACCGCGCCGGCCACCAGTTCCGCTAGCGTATCTGTGCGGGCCAGTTGGCCGGACCCGCGCGCGCGCAAGATGGCCGAAACCACCTTGCGCCAGCGCGGCTCCTCGCCGGCATCCCGCACCGCCGCCACCAGCTCGTCATGGCTCGCCTCCTCCAAAAACTCCGCGGCCGAACGGCCGGAGCGCGGATCGAGGCGCATGTCCGCGGGCGCGGCGTGGCGGAACGAAAATCCGCGCCCGGGTTCATCCAGTTGAAATGAGGATACGCCGAGGTCGAAAAGCGCCCCGGCGTATCCGGCTTCAGTCAGGTTCTCCAGTCGGGAGAACGGCAGGTCGTGAAAATGAAAACGCTCCCCAAAGCGCGCTTCCACTTCCCGCGCGCGTCCGCTGGCGGCCGGATCCCGATCGAGCGCAGTCACCCGCGCCTCGGGGTCCGACTCCAGCAGGGCGCACGAGTGCCCGCCGCCTCCAAAGGTGCAATCCAAAAAATGCGGTGCGCCGGGCACCCGATGCTGTTGCAGCAAGCCCAGCGATTCCTTCACCAACACCGGTTGATGGCCGCCCGCGACCCGGCTTTTCGGCGCCGACGCCGAACCCTCCGCACCGGCCAGGGCCGGTTCGGACTCGTCCGCAGACGCGCCGGGAGCGCTATCGATTCCGAAGTACATTGAGCAAAATTCTCCAGCCGGAAGTGGTGACCTTGAGGGCCGGGCGGCGGGGCAGCACCCGGCGCGCAAAGGGATCGAACGCCGAGCGCGGCGCGGCCGACGAGCCGATGTACTCCCAGGTTTCGGCATCGCCGCGCAGGGGCCGCGCCAGGGAACCGTTGGTCCATAATTGTCGAGGGAGGCTCATGGTGCTTTTTGGTGTTGGAGGTGGAGGAGTTCCGGGCTAAAGTGGGCGAAGAAAAATCGTCGTGCGTGTCCTGCAACTACAGACCGAACTGCTGGAAGACCGCCGTGTCGTCCACGGCCTCCTCCGGGTTCTCCGCCAGGAATTGGGCGTAGCGTTTGGGTTCCCAAATGTGAAAAGCGGTGATGGTGCCGACCAACACGGTGTCGCGCACGAGGCCCACGGCTTCGAGCAGGGAGGCCGACAGGCCCACGCGCCCCTGCTTGTCGCAACCCACGCGCTCGGCCCGGGCGAACAACCGCGTGACGGGGCGCAATTGCGCCGCGCCGCCGAGCAGGCTCACGCCCTTGATTTTTTCCTGGATGCGGGCCATCATTTCCGGCGGATACATCGTGATACAACCGCTGGGATTGGGCAGGCCGAGGTAGGACGTTTCCTGTTCGTCACCGGGAAAGCGCCACTTCGCCGGAATGGTCAACCGGTTCTTGGCGTCGAGGGCGTGGTAGAACGTCCCGACGTAAAAGCCATTGTCTGCCGCAAGCATTTTTATGGGATGGAGGCGCTAGGGCCCCCACATTGACCCACTTCACTCCACTACACCCCACCTGTCAAGCCGTTTTCGCCATTTTTTCCTGGGGTTTGTTGCGTACTTTTGTCGTGGGCGGATGGCCTCAGTAGTTTCGATTTAAAGTGTTGACAATAAGAATCTTATACAATTTACACAGTCAAGCCCCCTATTTACCTATGGCCATCTCCAAGCCCCGCCGTATGCGCGCCGACGAGCTTTTGGTGGCCCAAGGCCGCTGCCCCACCCGCTCCCAAGCCCGGGCCCTAATTTTGGCCGGCCAAGTGCGCTCCGGACCAGATACCGTCATCGCCAAAGCGGGCCAATGGGTGCTGGAAACCGTATCACTGGAAATCACAGCAGGCCCGCGTTTTGTGGGCCGCGGGGGTGAAAAACTTGAGGCGTATTTGGAAAAATTTCCGCTGCCCCTGGCCGGTTTGCACGTGCTCGACCTCGGCGCGTCCACGGGTGGCTTCACGGATTGCGTGCTGCAACGCGGCGCGGCGGACGTGACTTGCGTGGACGTGGGCCATGGCCAGTTGCACGCGCGCCTGCGGGCCGACCCACGTGTGACGAATCTCGAAAAAATCAACGCGCGCGAACTCGCGGCGGTCAAATTGCCGAGGGAAAACTACGATCTCGTGGTTATGGACCTGGCTTTCATTTCGCTCACCAAAGTGCTCGGGCCCGCATGGGCCCGCGTGCGCCCCGGCGGCCGGCTCGTGGCGCTGGTGAAGCCGCAATTCGAAGCCACCCGCGCGGAAGCCACCGCCGCGCGGGGCGTCATCCGCGACCCGGCGGTGCAGCAACGGGTGGTGACCCAGATCCACGAATTCGCCGCGGGCCTGCCCGGAGCGGTGCCCGCCGGCGAAATGGAGTCGCCGGTGCGCGGCGGCGACGGCAACCTCGAGTTCCTGCTGGGCTGGAATAAAGTTATTAAATGATAATAGTTATTTTTAATCAGCCAGTCGCCCGCCACGAGCGGTTTGATTTTTCATTTTGAATTTCCTTTTCCCCGCCCGCTTCTTCGATTAAATCGTGCCCATGTCCGCCTCTCCGCCGCTGCGCCGCCTCGCCTTCGTCGTGAACCGCGCCAAACCCGGCGCGGCCGACCTGGCCCGCGCCCTGGCCGAGACGGCCCAGCGCGCCGGCGTGGAGCCGCGCATCACGGACGAATTCCCCATTCCCGCCGGTTTCTTGCAAGGGCAGGACGCCTGCTGCGTGCTCGGGGGCGACGGCACGATTCTCAGCGTGGTGCAGGAGGCCGTGGCCGCGAAAGCGCCCGTCTTCGGCATCAACCAGGGCAAACTCGGGTTTCTCGCGACGTTTTCCCAGGGCGAGGCCCTCGGGCTGTTTGAAAGACTGCTCGCGGGACACTACCACGTCGTCCACCGCACGCTGCTGCGCGCCACCGCGGCGGACGGACGCGAGACCCTCGCGCTCAACGATTTCGTGCTCAAGCACCCGAGCCTCTCCCGCCTGGTGTCGCTGGAGGTTTACTCGAACGACGAGCTAGTTACGGATTATCATTGCGACGGATTGATTATTGCGACGCCGACGGGCTCGACCGCCTACAATCTTTCCGCGGGCGGCCCGCTCATCCAGCCCGACGCCCAGGTGTATGTGATGACGCCCATCTGCCCGCACACGCTGAGCAACCGTGCGGTAATTTTCGCCCGGGAAACGCGCCTGCGCATTCTCGGCCTGGATCCGCGCAACCTGCCCGCGGTCGCCTGCGACGGCCAGCCCTGCTTCGAGGGCGGCGCGGTGCTGCCGCTGGAAATCGCGCTCGACGCGCGCACGCTCGCGCTGCTCAAGCCGCCGGGCCACTCCCATTTCCAAATGCTGCGCGGCAAACTCAAATGGGGTGAGGAACCGAGCGCCTCGCCGGAGTAAATTTTCAGCCAACGGTTGTTCAACCATCTCTATGCTCGCCTTCCACGTTCAGCATAATGGCAAGAAAATCTGCGCCGCCGGAGCCGGCAAACACGGGGTGCTTAGCGCCATGATTACCTGGGTGGGCCGGGCGTCATCCAAGCGCGGCCCAAAGGAAGAATTAAAACTCGATCTGAGCGGCCTGGATTCCACCACGGGTGAACATCACCGCTGGCTAGACCGCTCACTTCGCTTGGGAGACGAGGTGCGAATTAAGATTTTGCCAGCGAAAAGGGTGGACCCGCCTGCCGTACGGAAACAACCCGACGCCGCCGACATTTTACGGTCGCAGAAAAAATATGTGCAAAAAATGGCCAAAGGATTTGGCTGGAAGATCGTGAAGTGAGGACCCCCATCGCCTTCGCCCTTGCGTCGCGGCGGTGGACTGGGTGAAATGCCCTTTTTTCAAAAATGGAGGCGCCGCAACCCCACCCGGAGGACACGCTGACCGGCGATCGGCGGCGGAGCTTTTGGAGCTTGGTCGCCGTCCAGTTTCAGGGCGTGTTCAGCGACAACGCCCTCAAATGGCTGGTCATGTTTCTCATCCTGGGCATGGGTATGCCGCCGGCGGCGACGGACGAACTGATGGGCCAAGTGACCGCCCTCTATGCGGTGCCGTTCATCTTTTGCTCGATGGCCGGCGGATTTCTGGCCGAGCGATTTCGCAAACGGGATGTCGCGGTGGGAGTCAAGTTGCTGGAAATCGTCGTGATGCTGCTGGCCCTCACCGGCCTGGCCAACGGCTGGCTGGCGCTGCCGATGGCCGCGGTGTTTTTAATGGGCGTCCACACCGCGATGTTTGGGCCGACGAAGTACAGTTTGCTGCCGGAACTGCTGCCGGAACGCTGGCTCTCCTGGGGCAATGGCGTGATGGAGCTGGCCTCGTTCGTCGCCATGATACTGGGCATTCTGGCTGGCGGCTGGCTGTGTCAACAATTCGGCATGAGTCCGATTCCCGGGCTCTTGTTGATGGGGCTGGGCCTGCTGGGGCTGGGCCTGAGTTTTGGCATCACCCGTTTGCCCGCCGCCGACCCGGCCAAACGTTTCCAGCTCAATTTTATCAGCGAACTCTGGACGCAAGTGCGTGGGTTGCGGAGTGACCGCACCCTGGCAGTGGCCGTCGGCGGTTACGCTTATTTCAATTTCTTTAGCACGCTGGCGGTGCTGGTGGTGGTCCGCCAGGGTTCAGAAGAATTGGCCGCCCATGGCGCAATACATAGCACGGACGAGGCCCTCCTGCTCGCCGCGATGGCCATCGGGGTCGGCTTCGGCGCATTTGCCGCCGGCACCCTTTCGGCCAACAAAATAGAATTCGGTTTTGTGCCGCTGGGCGGAATCGGGCTGGCCTTTTTCACGGCGCTGTTGGGGCGGCACGGTCTCACTTACGAAACGTTTGCGTGGATGCTCGGTTTGCTCGGTTTTGCCGGCGGCTTTTTCATTGTGCCCATTGCGGCCACGATGCAGCACCGGCCAGCGAAAGAAAATAAGGGCGGAGTTCTGGCCACCGCCAACGTCCTGGCGTACGCCGGCGTATTCCTGGCGTCAGGGATTTACTATCTGTTGGCCACCGTGGCCCATTTGGATCATCCGCAAATGTTTCGTGTGTGCGCGGGATTGACGCTGCTCGTCACGCTCCTCGTGATCGTGCTCGCGCCGGACGCCCTGCTGCGGCTGTTCGTGTGGTTTCTCACGCACTCCATCTATCGCCTGCGGGTGACGGGCCGTTTCCATCTCCCGGAAAAAGGCGGCGCGCTGCTGGTGAGCAACCATGTGTCGTTCGTGGACGCATTGTTGCTGATGGGCTCGACGGACCGGCATCTGCGGTGCGTGATGTATCAGGGCATTTACGAGCTTTGGTGGGTCAAGCCGATCGCCAAAGCCATGCGGGCGATTCCCATTTCATCGCACCAGCGCCCGCGTGATTTGATCAAATCCCTGCGCGACGCGAGCGACGCCATCAAGGCCGGTGAAGTCGTGGTGATTTTCGCCGAGGGGGAAATCACGCGCATCGGCCAGTTGCTCCCGTTTCAACGCGGCTTCGAGCGCATCATGAAGGACGTGGACGCGCCCATCGTGCCGGTCTGCCTTGGGCAGGTGTGGGGCAGTATTTTTTCTTTTTCAAAAGGAAAATTCTTTTGGAAACTGCCACGGTATATTCCGTATCCCGTGACGGTTGCATACGGGGCCCCGCTGCCGGCCCAGGCCACGCCGTTTGCCGTGCGCATGGCGGTGCAGGAACTCATCACGGACGCGTGGCCAACGCGACGGCAACTTATGCTGCCGATCCATCGTTCGCTCATTCGCTTTGCGCGATTGCACCCACGGCGGTTTTTTGCGGTGGATGCACTGACGCCGCCCGTGAGTTTTGGCGCGGCCCTCGTACGGACCGTGCTGCTGGCGCGACGGCTGCGTTCGCTTTGGGCAGACCAGGAAATGGTTGGCCTGCTGCTGCCGCCCTCCGTCGGGGGCGCCCTCGTGAACTATGCAGCGTTGCTCATGGGCAAAGTGCCGGTGAATCTAAACTACACCGCGAGCGCTGAGGGGCTCGGCTCCTGCGCCCGGCAATGCGCGTTAAAAACCGTCGTCACTTCGAGAGCCTTTCTCGAGAAGGCCAAAGTCACCGCGCCGGTAAATGCCATTTTCCTCGAAGACCTGGCCACGCCGCCTTCTTTTAGGGAAAAATGGATGGCGATACTGCTGGCGGCCTTGTGGCCGGCGGGGCAACTGGAGCGCGCCGTGGGCCGCACCACCCCGTCATCACTCGACGAATTGGCGACGATTATTTTCTCGAGTGGCAGCACGGGCGACCCCAAGGGCGTCATGCTCACGCACTACAACGTCGTGGCCAATGCCGAGCAGATGGGGCAGATTTTTGCGTTTCATGGCGGCGACCGCATTCTGGGTGTTCTGCCGTTTTTTCACTCCTTCGGCTTCACAGCGACGCTGGTCACACCCGCCGTGCTGGGCGTCGGCGCGATTTACCACCTGAGCCCGCTGGACGGCCGGGCCATCGGCGCGCTGGCCCAGGAGTACGGCGCGACCTTTCTGCTCACCACGCCGACCTTCCTGCAGGTTTATCTCCGCCTGTGCGAACCAGCGCAATTCGGGAGCCTGCAATTCGCCATGACCGGCGCGGAAAAATTGCCCGAGCGCGTCGCCACGGCCTTTGAGGAAAAATTTGGCCTCCGCCCGCTGGAAGGCTATGGGACGACCGAATGCGGCCCGGCCATCGCCATCAACACCCGGGATTTTCGCGCCGCGGGGTTTCGCCAGGTCGGCGGGAAACGCGGGACCATCGGCCACCCGCTGCCGGGCGTCAGCGCACGCATCGTGGATCCCGATACGTTTCAGCCGAAAGGCCCGGGCGAGGCCGGCCTGCTGCTCGTGCGCGGTCCCAACATCATGAAGGGTTACCTCGGCCGGCCGGAAAAAACCGCCGAGGTTTTGCGTGATGGCTGGTACGTAACTGGCGATATCGCCACGCTTGACGAAGACGGCTTTTTGCAAATCACCGACCGCCTTTCGCGTTTCAGCAAAATCGCCGGCGAGATGGTGCCACACGTCAAAATTGAAGAAGTGTTGCAGGAAATCTCGGGCGCAACGGAGCCATGTTTCGCGGTGACGAGCGTTCCCGATGAAAAGAAAGGCGAGCGGCTCATGGTGTTGCACACGCTCAAAGAGGCGCAGCTCGCGCCCGTGCTCGAAAAGTTCGCGGCGGTCGCTTCCCTGCCCAATCTCTGGAAACCGAAAGCCGACCAGTTTGTCTATGTGGAAAAGCTCCCCTACCTCGGCACCGGCAAGCTGGACCTCCGCCAACTGCGCGAGCTCGCCCTCGCCCGTCCAGCGGCCTGATGGCGGGTGGGCGGCACCACCCTGGCTTTAGGCTTGCCGAGCGCGCCCACCCGCGCCACAAAGGGCCCCGCTATGGCCGAGTATTACATCCGCGCTCCCGGCTCCGAAGAGGCCCGTGGCCCGTTCGATGAGGAGAAGATGACTTCCCTCGCAGACGCCGGCCAAATCACGCTGACCACGGAGTTCTTCGACGAGCCCAAGAATGCCTGGGTGCCGGTGGGCGATAGCGCCGAAATGAAGGCCCTGCTTTTCCCCGAGCGCAAACGCCTCGGCCTGAAAAAGGACCGCTCGGACGTGCAGATGCTCAACAAGCCGGAGGAGGCGAACGCACCGGCGGTCACGGTGACCCAGATGCTGGCGGCGGCCGAAGGTGAATCGAAGGAAACTTCGCATTTGAAGGACCGGTTGCGGCGCGAGGAAAAATCCGCCGCGCTCGCGCTGCCGGTGCTGGGCGTGATGATGGTGCTCAGCGGCCTGACGAACACCGTGCCCTATTACCAGTTGTTGAGCGACGTATTCCTGAAATACAAATGGGAGCTGCTGTTCCAGCAGCCGTTTGCCGTGGTGGGCCTGGCGGACTTCTTTCTCGCCCTGTGCCTGTTCCTCAATGTCCCGATTTTCCCGATTGTGCGCTTTCGCGCGATGATTGGCATGGGCTATTTTTGTTTTGTGTACTGGTCCCTGGGCAATCCCATGGGCCTCATCGCCGCGGTGTGCGCGGGCCTCGGCCTGCTGGTCTGTTCCGTCACCAACAATCTTTTCCTGATGCTGTTCTTCGCGCTGTGCGGGGTGGGTGGCATGGGCACGCTGGCCTATTTTGCCTGGATGCTCGCGAACAGCGCCGCACCCGCCTGAGCTTGCCTCCCTGGGCGGGCGTGCGTATGCTGACCCAGTCTTTCCTCCTGCGTATGCCGCGTCCTGAACCCGCCACCGTCCATCCGCTCGTGCGCCGGTATCAAAGCCTGGTGCACGACGAGATTTGGCGGCATGACGCGCTCGCCGACGTTTCCTGGCGCGGCCGCTACTGCGCGTTCCTGCGCGTGCTGAGCATCACTGTGCAGGGGGTGTTCAAAAACAAGATCTTCATCGAGTCCGCCGCGCTGGCCTACTACACGATTATTTCGCTCGGGCCGATTGTCACGCTCGCCATCATCATCTCCAGCTTCTTTGTGCAGAAGAATGGCGAGGAGGATTTCGCCACGCCGCTGTTGAGCAACATCATCATGCACGTGGCGCCGACGTTGTCCGAATACAACAAGCACGAGGAGCAGGGCTATATCAACCAGGCGGAGCCGAAATCGCCTCCCGCCAGCGCCCCACGTCCCGCACCCGTCACCCCGCCCGCGGACACCGCGCCATCGGCCGCTGACCATGCCGCGGTCGCCGCACCCGCTGACACGGAACAAGCCAAGGCGGCGGCGTCCGCCGTGGTTAAAAGCACGTTCAAGCCGGAGTTGCTGACGATGATCAACACCATGATCAAGAGCGCCCGCTCCGGAAAAATGGGCGCCCTGGGCCTGGCCCTGCTGGTCTTCATCTGCATTCAGTTGATCATTTCCATCGAGAACACGTTTAACAGTATTTGGGGCGTGCGCCGGGGCCGCAGCCTGATGCAGCGCGTCATCATTTACTGGGCCATCATCAGCCTCGGCACCCTCGTGGGCTTCGCCGCCGGCACGCTGCTCTCGGTCTCCGCGCTGTCGGCGTGGATGGACCAGTTGCCGTGGGGCCTGAGTTACCTGAATTTCCACGGGGTTTCTGCAAGCGCGTTGCTCTTCCTCATGGTGACGTTGCTGCTGGCGGGCTTTTACCGCTTCATGCCCAACACGGCGGTGCGCTGGAAACCCGCGCTGCTGGGCGGCGTGGCCGCGGCGCTCTTTCTTACTTTAAATAATTATCTGTCCTTCCTTTATATCAGCAAGGTGATCAGCGCGAGCAGCCTCTACGGCTCCATCGGCATCTTCCCGATGCTGTTGTTCGGCCTGTACATCTTCTGGCTGCTGATTCTGCTCGGCGGGCAGCTCACCTTTGCCCTGCAAAACGCCGACTATCTCACCGACGACCGTCTGTGGAACCAAGTCAGCCCGCGCGTGCGCCGGCTGCTCAGCCTGGCGGCGTTTCTGCATGTGGCCCGGGCGTTTTTGCGCCGGGAAGAGGGCCCGAATTCGGCGGAATTGGCCGAGCGCCTGCGCGTGCCCGGCAACCTGCTCAACGAGTGCCTCACGCGCCTGTGCGACCTGCATTTGCTCAGCCCCATCGAGACGCCCGACGAATACGGCCATCCCATTGTCCGCTACCAGCCGGGCCGCGCCCTCGAGCGCCTGACCCTCGGCGAATTTCACCACGATCTGGACGACTTCGGCAACTCCGACGGCGAATCCGTCCTGCACGGCGCCGACCCCGTGGTGCGCCGGTATCTCGACACCCTCGCGCAATTTGAAACCACCGTCGGCGCGCGCCAGACATTTGGCGAACTCCTCGCCAACGACGGCGCAGCCGCGGCGTTGCTGGATCCGGTCGCCACGAGTCCCCAGAAGCCGGCCTTTAGCGCGTGAAGATCAATTCTGCCCGCCGAATTCCACGAAGCCGATCATCCAGTTCACCACGAGGGCCAGGATGAGGCCCCAGCCGAGTAATTGCGGCCAGGGCTTTGGCAGCCAAACCCGATTGGGGTAACGCAGGCAGAGCGCGCGGTAGGGAAATTGGAGGAGCACCAGCAGCGCCACCAGCCAGCCGAGCCGGTGCACCGCGAGCGAATTGGCCCAGTCGCCGTGCGCCAGGAAAATGAAACTGCGCGTCAACCCGCACGCCGGGCACGGCACCCCGAAGAGTTCGCGCGACAGGCACACGCCCGGCGCGGGATAACCATGCAATCCGTGCAGCGCCACGCGCCCGCCGGGCAGCACGTCCAAGGCCGCCGACAACAAAACCACGCCGCCGGCCACGCCGACCATCTGCCAGTGCCGCTGGCGCGCGGGCAGGAGCGCCGACGCCGGGGGCGCGACAATTTCAATCAGTTGCCGGCGCAGGCGCGGCCCCTTCCCCAGGACCGACATTTCGGGAGTCGCATGCACTGAGATATGCTAACCGTTTTTCAATGGGTGAGCGGCAGATTTTGGGGGGCGAGTAGCAAGCCCGCGATGACTTGAATGATTCCTGCGATAATCGCGACCACTACCGAGATAATAATCATCTTCGTCCCCTTTTTCTTGCCCTGGCTCAGATAGACGATGCCCATGATGCAACCGATCAGGGAGCAAAGGATGCACAACACCCAATCCAGGGCAGTCATGGAATCCCCGGCGCCCGGGGGCGGAGGAGGCACGGACATGGGAGGCGGAGGTGGTTGGAGATCACTCATGGGCTTGATGGGGGCTGGGGTTGAACGAAGGGGAAATCTTACGGAACCGCACGCAAAGATGACCTGTCGGCCCCTGCGGCTCAAGGCATTTTAATCGCTCACCCGCACTTTAGCCTTCCCCCGCCCGGCTGGAACCATCTACCTTCTTTTTCTCCTTTTTACCTTTCACTTTCCACTCCGCACTCTCTCCATGCAACTCCGCCCGCTCACCGCCCTGCGTCCGCCCCCCGCCGTCGCCCCGAAAGTCGCCGTGCCGCCCTACGACACGATCTCGACCGCCGAGGCCCGCGCCCTCGCCGCCGGCAATCCGCTCAGCTTTCTCCACGTTTCGCGCGCGGAGATTGATTTGCCCGACGGCACCGACCCATATTCCGACGCGGTATACAACAACGCCAAGGCGTATTTCGAAAAACTGCGCCGCGAGGGCCACCTGCAACCCGACGCCGAGCCGGCCATCTACCTTTACGAACAGCATTGGCGCGGGCGGGCCCAGCGCGGTTTCGTGGCGCTGTGCAACGTGGATGACTACGAACACAACGTCATCAAGAAGCATGAGAAAACGCGCGCGGCGAAGGAGAACGACCGCCTGCGCCACAACCGCACCATCGGCGCACAACCGGGCCTCGTGTTTCTCGCGTTTCGCGACGATCCCGCCGCCGCGAAACAGCTCGACGCCACGCCCGCCACCCCGGCGCTCTACGATTTTACCGACGAACTCGGCGTCCGGCACGTGGCCTGGCGCATCACCGGCCCGGGGGCGGAAGCCATCGTCGCGGCCTTTGCGAAAATTCCCGCGGCGTACATCGCCGACGGCCACCACCGCGCGGCCAGCGCCTTCCGCGCCGCCCAGGCGTTTCGCGCGGCGAATCCGAATCACACCGGCCGGGAAAACTACAACTGGTTTCCCGCATGCCTCTTTCCGGCGTCCCGCCTGCGCATCCTGCCCTACAATCGCGTGGTGAAAGATTTACACGGCCTCACACCCGCGCAGTTTCTGGAAAAACTTCGCGCGGTCTGCCGCGTGACGGCTGACGCCGCGCCCTCGCCCGCCTCGCCGGGGCAAGTGTCACTCTACCTCGGGAAAAAGTGGTACGGACTCACCTTCGACCTGCCTCCCGCTGGCGACCCGATTGCGCGACTCGACGCCTCCATCCTTCAGGAACGCGTGCTGGCGCCGCTACTCGGCATCACCGACCCGCGCACGGACACGCGGATTGATTTCATCGGCGGCATTCGCGGCACGGCGGAGCTGATCAAGCTGGTGGACTCCGGCGCGTTTGCGGCGGCGTTCTCCCTCCACCCGGTGACGCTCGACCAGTTGATGGAAATTTCCGACGCGGGCCAGATCATGCCGCCGAAAAGCACCTGGTTCGAGCCCAAGCTGCGCTCGGGTCTGTTTATCCATTTGTATTAAATTGCCCGGCCGCCATGCCGCACTTCGATCTTCCGCTCGAGGAATTGCAGTCGTACCGGCCCGCGCGCACCGAGCCGGCGGACTTCGACGCCTTCTGGCAGGGCACGCTCGCCGCGGCGCGGCAACACCCGCTCGACGCCCGCTTCGCGCCCAGCGAATGGGGCCTGCGCACGCTGGAGGTTTTTGACGTGACCTTCAACGGCTACGCAGGCCAGGCCATCAAGGGCTGGCTGATTTTGCCCCGCGCACGGACGGGGAAATTACCGTGCCTCGTGGAGTATATCGGCTACGGTGGCGGCCGCGGTTATCCGTACAACTGGCTCGTATGGGCCAGCGCCGGTTTTGCACACTTTGTGATGGATACGCGCGGCCAGGGCAGCGTCTGGCTGCACGGCGACACGCCCGACGCCGAGCCCGACGGCGGCAACGCCCAGTCCCCGGGTTTCATGACGCGCGGAATTCTCTCACCGCAAACGTATTACTACCGCCGCCTGTTCACCGACGCCGTACGCGCGGTGGAAGCCGCCGCGAGCCATCCGGCCGTGGACGCGCAACGCCTGGGCGTCACTGGCCGCAGCCAGGGCGGAGCACTCGCGCTCGCCGTGGCCGGGCTCCTCCCGGAAACCGTGAAACTCGCGCTGCCGGATGTGCCCTTCCTCTGCCACATCCGCCGCGCCACGCAAATCACTGACGCCGATCCTTACGCCGAAATCACGCGCTACTGCCGCGCGCATCGCGACCAGGTGGAAACCGTTTTCCAGACCCTCGCGTATTTCGACAACCTGAATTTCGCCCCGCGCGCCCAGACGCCCGCGCTGTTTTCGACGGCGTTGATGGACAACATCTGCCCGCCGTCCACCGTCTTTGCCGCGTATAATTATTACGCCGGGAAAAAGGAAATCAAAGTTTACGAGTACAACCTGCACGACGGCGGCGGCATCCACCAGGTGGCGGAACAACTCCGGTTCGCGCAAAAGTTCTGGCAAACGGGCGACTCGGTTTAACCAGGTTATAACGCGCCGCCTCCTCATCGCCCCAGCAGGGCTTCCAATTGGTAATACTTGAACGTGTTGGCCTCGGCGGCGGTTGTGGCCGCGACCAGCCGATAGCGGTCGAGTACATCGTCGATAAAGGCCGGCACGTCGGATTCCGGCAAGCGGCGCGTCCAGGCAATGAACGTCGCATGACAAAAGGCGGCGAAGCCCGCGCGGGTGTGAAAGTCCCAGGCAAAGTCCTCGACCTGGAGGCTCAGCACCCGCAGCCCGCTGCGCTCGGCCAGCGCGCGAAATTCATCGAGCGTGAAATGGGCATAGGGCCGCGAAAAACTCGCGAACCGCGCCGCCCAGCGCGGGGACTGCCGCGTATCCTCGATCACGTCTTCGAGACATTTGCGTTCACCCTCGGGCACGAAACGCAGCAGCGCCCGGCCGCCGGGTTTCAGGGCCGCGCGGATGCCCTGCAACGCCTTTTCCTGCTCGTGCACCCAGTGCAGGGCGTTGAAGGAAACCACGAGAGTGAATTCCTCGCGAAAGGAAAGTTCCCGCGCGTCGCCGACGGCAAAGCGCAGGTTGCGCCATTTTTCGCCCGCAAAATGTTGTGACGCAAAAGCAATCATGTCGTGCGACGGATCCACGCCGAGCACCGCCCCCTGCGGCACGCGCAGGGCGATTTCGGCGGTCACCTTGCCGTCGCCGCAACCGACGTCCAGCACGCGCTCATTCGGGGCGACAGTGAGCGCGGCCAGTTGCGCCTCGGCCATCGTTTGCTGCAGCGTGGACTGATGGGCGTAGTCGGAGGCGTTCCATTCGGTCATAAGAAAGTCGGCCCGCAGGGCCGACGAGACCGACCTTATTCAGCCCGTGGTGGAATAGCCAGCCGTCAAAAGAACCCCGCCCTTCTCCACCCTCATCCGGCGTTGACAAACGGTCTCTTGCTGCCAACCATTACCCGTTTCCCCTGCGCGGGCGGGCCGCCCCGGCATTCCCTCGCGGGCTCTCCCTCAACTATTCTCCGTCATGGCCGTCGTCGCCCACATCCGCAAAAAGAACGTCATCAGCTACAACAACGATCCCTGCCTGGTGATCGAGCACGCCATCCGCACGCCGCCGAACATGCGCTCGTTCTGCCAGATGACGCTGCGCAACCTCAAGACCAGCAAGATCATCCCCTTGCGCGTGAACGTGGGCGAAACCTACGACATTCTCGAGACCGACGTGAAGAAGCTCGAGTACTCCTACGAGAGCGGCGGCCTGTACACCTTCATGGAATCGCGCACCTTTGAGGAAATCGTCCTCGACAAGGACCTCCTCGGCGATGCCCTCAACTACATGGTCCCGGGCAGCTCCTACGACGTGCTCTTTGTGGATGGCAAGCCCCTCACGGTCAACTTGCAGGGCTCCATCGACATGAAAGTCATCGAAGCCCCGGAAGGCCTCCGCGGCGACACTTCCGGCAACGTCCTCAAACCCTGCATCGTGGAAACGGGCATGACCATCAAAGTCCCCCTCTTCATCAAGGCCGGCGACGTGATCAAGGTGAACACCGAGGACGGTTCGTACGTGGGCCGGGCGTAAGGTTTGGGTGGAAATTATTCAAAATTGAAGATTCAAAATTCAAAAACCGGATCGGCGCTTTGGGCTTGAGCAAGCAAGCCTGCGCCTCGGATCCTGGGGTCGTGCTCCCAACCCGGACTACATCACTACCTCGATCGTCTCGTCCGGTTCATTTCCTTTTTGAATTTTGAATATTGAATCTTAAATTGGCCTTTCCTTTTCTGCTTGGCCCCCACCCCGGCTTGCCCTACGCTGGAGGGGTTAAAACTGGGTTCGCGCCATGAGTCACGATTTTGAAAACTTTTCCGAGGGCGACTGGGAAAACCGGGGCGAACTGGCATGGAGTGAATTCGACTGGCAGCAGTACCTGAAGCAGAACGAGAAGGAAATCGCGCGTTTCCTCGCCCTTTACCTCCAGTACAAGCACGAGCCCACCCACCTCGACACCGTCGCCAAACTCATGGAATGGGGCGACGACGATTGGGCTCCCGCCGACGACCACGAGGCCCGGCACCGTTCCCAGACCACCACCGCCACCGCCGAGGCCACCCCGCCCGCGCCGCCGCCCGAGGATGAGGAGGACGACGACGAACAAGTTTACACCATCCACCGGCACCCGGTGTTCATCGCCACGCGCGGGCTCTACCAGCACATTTACCAGGTGTGGGAGCACTTCATGGGCCCGGCGAACCCGTTCGCCAACCCGCAACTCGCGTGGAAATTCGGCAGCAGCCTGCACGCCGGCGAGCTTAACGCCATCATGGCCATCCACGCGCTCGACCTGCTGGATTTTACCCTCGCCATCTGCCACCTCAAGAACGCCCTCAGCGCGGTCAACCACTCGCAAAGCATGCTGCAAATGCTCCCGCCGGTGCACACCGCGCACCATGTGGCCTTTTTCCGGGAAATCCAGACAGCGCTGTTCGACCTCCGCGAAATCTGGCTCCGCGTCATGAGCGACTGCCGCGAGGAACACCGCCGCAGAACCGCGGGCGAGCAGACGGAAGAGAAGGAGTAGGATTTGAGCCTGCCTGGAATTCGGAAGCGCTAGCTCAATTATTTCACCGAGGTTTTGATCTCCGATTCAATTTTCAAGATATTTCAAGAAAGTCTGCCCAAAAGGCAGGATTACATAAGTTTTTGCGAGCCACCGATTCGCCCAATAGGCTGGGTCTCTAATTCCGTAGGTGCTCTTAACCGTGATCGTTTCGCTAATCAAAGCCCGCGCCTCCAACTTCGCAAGGTTCTGGACAAACGCCCCGAGTCTATTTTCATCAATTGAAGCAAATGGATTTACCATGCTCATTGGGAAAAGATCAGACAAACAAACGGGCACGCCTGATGAGAACATTTTAAGGCAGTTGATGTCGGTGATGTTTAATGAATCCAGCGCCTCAATGGCATCTACCTTTTCCTCAAGGCCATCACTACTTATGGCAGTAACACAACTGAAAAAGACTGTGGCATAAATGCGCCGCTTAGCATCGTCAGATTCCACGATTACCTTGCGAATTGTCCTTTCAAGAAGATCAGCAAATTCAGGTGATGCCCTAACAAAAGAGTCTACCGCTTTAACCTTTTCCTCATTGGCCCGAATGAGTCCTTCCAATTCCGTCATAAATTCAGTAATCCGTTTTTGAAATCGGAAATTTTCCAACTCACTCCATGCTTGCGCAAAACTACCAGCAATTGGAATAGAGGCGGCAATGGATCTAAGGCCTCCTGAGACTAAATCACGTATTGGTTTTTCCATTTTTAAAAAATTAGTTATTCAGGATACATTTCATTGTCCCAAGTACCATAAGAGGTCAAAATTAATATATACCCACCCACTTTCTATTGGATCCAGCCTAAGCCACTCACGTACACGGCCTTTCTATTCGGCGCGCTGAGGTCAGCGCGCCCTATCTCGGAGCTAGGCCGGTCCGGAGGCCCGGCCCTACCCCAATCTCGGAATGAGGCAGGTCTTAGGTAGGGCGGGACGTCCTCGGCCCGCCTAGCTTCTTTGCAGGCTGCCTAACTTCCGGATTTTTCATCCACCGCGCGTAGCACCCATGGCCATTCCCCAGCCTGGTTGACCAATTTGCCTCGAACTGGATTATTGCGGATATAAGTCTCCTTCTCTTCCAATGCCGCCAGATCGCGGGGACGATGCTCAAAAAAGTCCCGCTGCCAGCGGACACCACTCGCCTTGGCCACATAGGATTTCCATGCGGCAACGACCTTGCGCAAGGATTCCGCGGGCGGAACCGCCACAAGGCCATGCACATGGTCAGGCATGATTAAAAACAGCCGCACATACCAGCGCCCAATTCTGTGATAGCGGAGGGCCGAGGCCAGCAACTGCTGTGGGACTCCTTCGCGCAGTAATGGACGCAACTCGCGATCAGTTGCACAAAGGGTGATAAAAATGACTGACCCCTCAGCTATCCAGGAAGGTGTAGCGTGATGCAGCCGCTTGCGGACAAAATATTTCGAGCTGGGCACCGCGAATGGAAAACAGAATGGGTGCCATTATTTCAAGCGGGAAAGGAGCTAGGCGGGTCCGGCCTTCAGCAAACTCAGGCCAGCGCCTGCGCTAGGCGGGTCCGGAGGCCCCGCCCTACCCAAAATTTCGGAATGAGGCTTGTTCAATTCTTAGGTAGGGCGGGACCTCCGGGCCCGCCTAGCCCTCAACACTTCCCATACTTCCAATTTCTTGATTTGCCTTGGGTGAGCCAGTCAAGGGTGGTGGCGAGGCGTTTTTCACGCGTCTCGGGGCGCTTGGCTTCGGTGATCCATTCGATGTATTCGCGCTTGTGGCTGGGCGGCAGGTTCGCGAAGGCGGCGCCGGCTTTGGCATTTTTCTTCAACAGGGCAGCGAGGTCCTTGGGCGTGGCCAGGGCCTTTTTCGGCTTGGCGGCGGCGCGGGCGGGCGCGCCGGAGGCGTTGAGCTTCATGGCTGCGCGCAGGTAGCCCAACAGGATTTTGTCCGCGGGCAAATCCTGCATGCTCCTGAGGCGTCCGAAGGAGTTCATCGCGTTCTCCCCGTCGTGGCCGTCGGCGGCGACGATTTGCTTCATGCCCTGGTGCCAGAAACCGAAGACCGCGTGGGCCTTGAAGGCGGCCATGATGCAGAGAATCCCGTGATACTGAAACGCCGGCATGCGCCACTTGATATCTTCGGTGACGTCCGGGCAGGCGCGGTGGACGAGCGCGCGCAGGTGCGTGAGGATGGGCCGGGCGTAAGCGGGGGCGGTGGCGAGGTAGGCATCGACGCGCGGATCAGTGTTTTTCATGGCTGGGGAGCGTAAGCTTTTGGCGCGGCGCGGCAAGCCGAGAGGGCGGCAGTCATTGCTGCGTTGTAGCGCGGAGCTTCAGCCCGCGCCTATTTTGTTTTAAGTAGCCTGCGCTCGGGCCAACCAACAACAAAACCTGCGCGGGCTAAAGCACCGCGCTACGAAGGCAGTCCACGCGCGCTTGCAGCCCGCGCGCGCCTGCCGCCAGCAAGAAACGTGCGGTGCTGTCTCAGCTTGGGTGGAGCGGGCGCTCCGCGCCCGCTTGCACTTTTTGGGTAAACGCTCCCGGAGGTCGCGTTCCACCCCTGCCCGATTAGCTTCTCCACCCTACATCAGCGATGAACCTCACTCTCCGTCTCACCCTCACCGCGCGTGGGACGCCGGCTGAACAAATTGCGCGTGCACCGTGTGCACCAGTTTGCCGTGCTGCGAGACCTTGTCGGTGTACACGAAATGAAAAACGCCGTGCTGGCCCGGGTACCCAAAGAGCACCGCCTCGTGGTCGCCTTCGTCGTCGGCATATTCAAAGACAATTTCCAAATCCTCGGGGTCGTCCGCGATGCGGAAATATTTTCCCGTAAAATAGTCCAAGCCGTTATCAACCTCCAGCTTGTGATTGGCGAAGAGCGCCAAGTCGGCGAAGCCGTTGGGCTGGCCGTGCAGGAGCACCTCAAAGCTTTCGGGATGGTTCTCCCGGCGGAGGGTGAACCGGGCCGTGCCATGGCGAAGGGCGGCGCCGGAGGCACTGGTCACCGTGTAGGAACCCTGTAAAACGGTGGGCGCCGCCTCCAGGCGGCCGGCCATGACGGGCAAAAATACGGCCAGGAGCAAAATCCAGCGGGAAAGTCGTTTCATAAAAGATCGAGCATAAGCCGGGGTCGTCCGGGAGCAAGCCCCCTGCGCGAGCATCCCACTACGGATCAGAGGGTTGGCGCGCCTGTATATTTCATGATGACACACAACTCCGACGCGGCCTTATTCAGGGCCGTCGCCAGCGACGCCCCAACCCTCAGCGGTGTTTAACCTGTCCCCGCTTTGGACTTGCCAGCGCCCGGTCCGCTTCGGTAAATAATCAAGTTTGCGCGGGCTGGAAAAGTCCGTCCGCGTCACAGTATCGCCGGGCTAGCTCAATGGTAGAGCAGTTGACTCTTAATCAATTGGTTCCGGGTTCAAGTCCCGGGTCCGGCACTTTTTCAGAAAACAGCCGCTCACCGGCCCGAGGTATTGTGCTCGTTGGCCCGAATAGGGAATGATAAATGCTCCCGTAGGAAACGTTCGCGCCATTAATCATGATGTCGCGCCACGGTTCCCTAACGCACTCATACCATGAAAAAACTACTCACCCTCGCCGGTCTACTGGCCGTTCTCACCCTCCCCGTTCACGCCGCCGTTTTGCTGACGGTCGACGTCACGAATCCCTTGGCGGTCACCTTCACCGCGACAAGTAATTTCTCGCTGACCAACAATTCCAGCTTCACTGAAAACGACGGCACGGACCTCATTGCGTTCTTCACGTCGACCAGTACCTCCTCAGGCGCGACCACGGGCACCTTGCGGCCGGCCGGCACGACCAACAACTTCAATACAATGTCTCCCGACAACTATTCGGGCTCGATCATTGATTTGAATCTCTTTACTATTCCGGGCACGGAATTCCAGGCTTATACCACTTCCACCACGGCCTTCACGGGGGTGGCGACGATCAACCTGGGCGGGGACTTCCTGCCGAGTCCGGGCGCCAGCGGCGACATCCGGGCAGGCTTTTATGGAAGTGGGAGTGGCTCCCTCAGTGGCATCCTCGGAACGTGGACCGTCGTGCCAGAGCCGTCGACCTTCGCGCCGGTGATTGCTCTCGCCGCACTGGCCGGGGCGATGTGGTCACGCCAACGTCGCAAGGTCGCCCTCCCCGTCGTGGTTCCGGCCTAAAGCCAGACCTGGGAAAAAGGCGGGCGCGTTTGGCCACGAGTGAGTTTTAATTGAGAACCATTGAGGAAATGGCCGGGGTGGAACGTGTCCTGCTGCCAGCCCTAAGTATTTAGCCCTTTGCCTTTTCCATTTTGCATTCTTCATTTTATCTTCTGCGTTGCTTGCCCATGCGCCTCCACGTTTTCCAGCATGTCGCGTTTGAAGGCCCGGCGGAAATTGCGCGCTGGGCGAAGGAGCGCGGGCATACCCTGACTGTCACGCCGTGGTACAAGGGTGCGCCCGCACCGGAACTGGCGGAAGTGGACGGGCTGGTCGTCATGGGCGGGCCGATGAATATTTACGAGCACCGGTCACATCCGTGGCTGCGGACGGAAAAGGAATTTCTCGCGCGGGCGCTGGCAAACGGCCGGCCCGTGGTGGGCGTATGTCTCGGCGCGCAATTGCTGGCGGACGTTTTGGGCGGACGCGTCTATCAAAATTCCGTCCGGGAAATCGGCTGGTGGCCGGTGCGCTGGCACACCGCGGCCCGCGCCGCGCCGGGGTGGGATTTTTTGCCCGCGAGTTCCATCCCGCTGCACTGGCATGGCGACACGTTTGATTTGCCCCCGCACGCGCAATGGCTGGCGGAATCGGACGACTGCGCGCACCAGGCCTTTGCGTGGGGGCGTCTCGCGCTGGGGCTGCAATTCCATCTCGAAGTGTCGCCGGATTCGCTGCGCGCGTTGGTGGAAAATTGCGGCAATGAATTGATGCCCGGCGTGCCGCGCATCCAAAATGCGACTGAAATTGAAGCAGGGCTCGCCTGGCACCAGCCCACGAATTTGCCGCTGCTTTGGCGCCTGCTGGATGCGTGGTTTGGCGGTGCGGATTAGTGCTCAACTTGTTACAACCACGGAAAGTGCGGATGCACTTGCCCGGCGGGCCGCAATCGTCTATCGCCTCGGGCCATGCGCATCACCGATTTGCGGATTCACTCCATCGCCATTGCCGACCCGCCGTTGCGCAGCTCCTACGGCCTACATGCGCCCTACGCGCTGCGCACCATCATCGAACTGCAGAGCGATGACGGCATCGTGGGCCTGAGCGAAACTTATGGCGGCGAAGCACAGGCGCAACAACTCGAAGCGCTGCGTCCGCAAATCCTCGGCGCCAACCCGTATCGACTGACGGGCCTGCTTTCCCCGCTCGTGGAAGGTGAAGGCGCGGGCGACGCCCGCTCGCAAACCCACCACGTGCCGGGAGAAAATCCGCTCGACGCCACGACGCGCACCTTCGCTGCGATTGAAGTCGCGTGCCTGGACCTCATCGGCAAAACCGTCGGCCAGCCGGTGTGCGATCTCATCGGCGGGCGCGTGCGCGACGAAGTGCCGTTTTCGGCCTATCCCTTCTACAAACATGCGGGCGGCGGCGGCGAGGGCGCAGACGCCCGCGAGGATGTCTATGGCGAGGCGCTGACTCCGGAAGGCTTGGTGCGCCAGACACAAAAAATGATTTCCCAGTACGGCTTCGGTTCCATCAAGTTCAAGGCGGGCGTCCTGGCGCCCGACGTGGAAATTGAAACCATCCGGCAGCTTTATCGCGCGCTGGGCCCGACGGTGCCGCTGCGCATTGATCCCAATTCCGCCTGGACGGTGGCAACCTCCGTGCGCGTGGGCCGGGAACTGGCGGTGGAACTGGGCCGCGGCGGGTATCTCGAGGATCCGACGGCTGGTCTTGAAAACATGGCCGAAGTGCGCCGCCGTCTGCTCGCCGAGGGAATCTCGACGCCGCTGGCCAGCAATGTCGCCGTGACTTCGTTTCCCGATCTTCCACGGTCAGTTAAAATCGACGCGGTGCAAATCATTCTCTGTGACCATCATTATTGGGGCGGCATGCGGCAGGTGCAGCATCTCGCGCGGCTGGCCAAAACGTTCGGCCTCGGCCTGTCGATGCACTCGAACAGCCACCTCGGCATTTCGCTGATGGCGATGGCGCATGTGGCCGCCGCGACGCCGCACCTCACGTATGCGTGCGACACGCATTATCCGTGGCAGTCGGCGCTGGATGAAGTCGTGCTCGGCGGCCGGATTCCGATCAAAAACGGCTGCGTGCGCATTCTCGACCGGCCCGGTCTCGGCGTGGAGCTGGACCACGATCAGCTCGCGCGCGGACGCGAGCGCTACGCCAAATGCCCCTACCGCAAGCGCGACGACGAATGGGAAATGCGCAAGCATGTGGACCCGGCCTGGAAGCGCGTCTTGCCGCGGTGGTAGGGAAAAAGAGAAGCATGCGGGCCATGCCCAAAGTCCCGGACGCGGATGAGGGCGTAAAACCAGATTTCGCATCCACCTCAGGCCCCCATCTCCCGTCTTGCCACGCCGGGGCCAACGGCTTAAACGAAAGCTTCCACCCCTTTGATTTCCCCCGCCGGGAACCTTCCCTGGTCCTCCCGGTTAGAAAAGGCCACCCCATGAATTCGATCATTTCCCCCGGCTCGCGCCGTTTGCTGGCGCTGGCGTTTATTCTCGGAGCGTCGGCGCTGCCCACGCTGTTCGCCGCGGACGCCGCGTTGCCAGCCGTCCTCAAACCTTCCGCCAACGCGCCCGTGACCGTGACCGACAACGGCCAGTCCTGGACCCTCGACAACGGCATCGTCAAGGCGACGATCAGCAAGCGCAACAGCAACATGACCGGGCTGGTTTTCCAGGGTATCAATACCATGGCCGGCGGCGGTTACTGGGAGCAAACGCCCTCAGGCACGGTGACGCAATCTGTCACCATCGATCCCGCGACCAACGGCGGCGAGCGCGCCGAAGTTTCAGTCAAAGGCGACACGGGCGGTCGCGGCCTGAACATCGAAGTGCGTTACGCCCTGGCGCGCGGGGTCAGCGGCATTTACGTTTACGGGGTCTTTTCGCACCCGGCTTCCTACGGCGCGATGGGCGAAGGCGAAAGCCGCTACATCACCAAGCTCAATCATGCCTTCAACTGGATCTCGGTGGACGAGGATCGCAACCTGCTCGAATGCACGCCGCAGGATTGGGGCGCGGGCGTGGTCATTCACGCGAAGGAGCA
Organism: uncultured Opitutales bacterium; assembly: GCA_964562015.1. Lineage (GTDB taxonomy): Bacteria > Verrucomicrobiota > Verrucomicrobiia > Opitutales > JABDGR01 > CAZLRH01. The sequence continues at coordinate 49,514 of CAZLRH010000018.1, forward strand.
ACGCATCCTGAACACCGGTTTTTACCAGAATTCCGTCGAGCACAAATACAGTTACAATGCCGTGCAGTACAAGATTCCGGCCTATGGCTGGTCCAGCACGCAGGACCACATCGGCGTCTGGTTCATCAACCCCACGACCGAGTATCTCTCCGGCGGCGCTTCGAAGCTCGAGCTCGTCTGCCATTTTGACGCCAACGACAATCCCGATCCCATCATTCTCGATTACTGGTGCGCGGGCCACTACGCCGGCGGCGCGGGTTGCAACATTCCCGCGGGCGAAGAATGGAACAAGGTCATCGGCCCGATTTTTGTTTATTGCAACGCCCTCGCCGATCCGCAGACGCCTTCGCAGGCCGAGATGGATAAATTGATGGCCACCGCGGGCGACCCGGCCGTGCCGGCGGCATGGAAGAACAACGCCACCGCCTTGTTTAAAAACGCGCTCGCCCAGGCCAAAATTGAAAAAGGCCAGTGGCCCTACGCCTGGGTCAACGGTGTGGACTATCCGCACAAAGATCAGCGCGGCACCGTCACCGGCCAGTTCGTGCTTAATGACCCGCAGGCGGCCAGCATGAAGCTGCCGCATCTCACGGTGGGCCTGGCTCACCCCGATTACCGTAGCGGCGCGGGCGGTTTTGTGTCGCGCTCCGGCAACGGCAATTTGGTGACCTGGCCGCACGACGGGAACTACTACCAATTTTGGAATGACGGCACCGAAGACGGCAAATTCACGCTGACCAATGTCCGCCCCGGCAACTACACGCTCCATGCGTTTGCCGACGGCGTGCTTGGCGAATTCGCCCAAACCAATATCACCGTCGAGCCGGGTAAAACGCTCGACCTCGGCAAACTGAGCTGGCAGCCGCTGCGTTACGGAAAACAACTATGGGAAATCGGTTTCCCTGACCGCACCGGCGGCAAGTTTTTCAAGGGCGACGGCGACAACTACTGGCTCTGGGGCTGGGAATTGCGCTACCCGCTGCTGTTCCCGAACGACGTCACCTATACCGTCGGCAAGAGCGATTACCGCAAAGACTGGTTCTTTAAACAAGTGCCGCACTCCGAAAACACGGACTGGCTGAATCCCGCGGCGAAAGATCCCGCGAACCAACGTTTCGGCTGGGTGAAGGCGCTCCCCACGGGCTCGCCGGATCCGTGGCGCACCTGGGGCCAGGGCCGCGCGAATACCTGGACCATCAAATTCAATATGGATAAACCCGCGCAAGGTTATGCGGCCCTGCGCGTCGCGCTGGCCGGCGCCGATGGCGGCCGCCCGCTGGCCGTTACCGTCAATGGTCAAAGCGTTGGCGCCATTGGCGACAACAGCAGCGTGGCCAACGCGCCCATCGTCGCCACCAACGCCCTGCGCTACAACACCGACACGGGAGTGTGGCAGGAACGCACGCTCACTTTCGATGCCTCGGTGCTCAAAGCCGGCGAAAACGTCATGACCCTCACGGTCCCGGCCGGTGATCTCGACACCGGCGTGGTGTACGACTACCTGCGGCTTGAGCTCAACGACGCCTACAAGCTCGATGGCACGAAAGTAGCGTCGCGCTAGCCGGCAGGCCGCGCCTCGCGTGCGCATCCACTGGAATTAATTTCCCGCAGCGGGGGCAGCGGCCGCACCGCGTGGTCCGCGCGCACCCCGGGCGCCACCGCGCCCGCCCGCTTCCGCAGCCGTCTGCACTTTCATCATGGAATTCGGCGAGGTGGGCACCCAGCCGTTGAAGCGCATCCACTCCTCGCACAACTTCGGCCACAAGGCCGTGGGGCCGAAATTGGGATCGAGGCCCGAGCCATGCGTGCCCACCGGATATAGGTGCAATTCGGCGGGCACATTGTTTTTGCGCAGCGCCGCGTACAACTGCAATTCGTTTTCCAATTTCACCGTGGTGTCGCCTTGCGTGTGCACGAGAAACGCGGGCGGGGTGTTGGGCGTGACTTGCTTTTCAATCGAATAGTGGTCCATCATTTCCGGCGTGGGGTTATTGCCGAGCAGGGCCTTGCGGGTCGCCGCGCTGGCGTTGGGATCCTCCATCGTCAGCACGGAAAAAAGCAGGATCATGAAATCCGGCCGCGCGCTGACGCTGTCCAACGGCGCGCCGGTTCTCCCGAGCGGATCGTCGTAGAGCGTCCCCGCGCTGCCCGCCACGTGGGAGCCGGCCGAGCCGCCCAGCACGCCGATATGCGCGGGGTTAAGGCCAAATTCCGCCGCATGGCTGCGCACGAGCCGAATCGCGCGCAAGACATCCTGCAGGGGCGCCGGCGCGCCGAATTCCTGGCACCGGTAAATCAGGTCAAACACCGTGACCCCGAGCGGATTGAAAATACCCTCGATGCCACCGCCGGTGTTGACGTGCACATACCCACCGCCGGGGCAGTAAATAATGGCGGTGCCGTTCGACGGGGTGCCGGGCGGCGGCGGATAGACGATGAGCCGCGGGTTGCTGATATTCGTGTAAGTGGTGCCCGAAACCGTCTCGGGACCGATGTCCTTCCACCCCGGCACGCCCTCCGGCCACAAAGGGATGACCTGGCCTTGGGTCAGCGGCGTGGGAATGGCGGGGCTGGCCGTCGACCCGGCCACGGCGGCCGGGGCATCCGCGCCCAAAACGGACGAGGCCACGATTGAAAGAGTAATCACAAAAACAGACAGGGTAATTTTCATGTTCGGGGTAATTTCAATTCACTCAAAGCCGCGCTTCCTTGCGCAGCCCCAACCCACGCTACCCAAAACCCGTCCGGCGACAATTCCGAATCCTGGCGCCCCCACAGGGAATCGAACCCTGATTTGTTTCGGGCACATGCGCAAGTGCCTGTCCTAGAGTGAGAAAAATCATCTGCGATGTTGACAAACGTCCGCTTTATTGTAAGCTGTATTGGAAGATATGGCGTCCCTCACCCGCAAACCTGACTGTCGTTTTTGGATCGGTTGCTACACCGATTCGTCCGGTAAGCAGCGGCAACGCTCCACGCGTTTGGTTGATCGCAAGGCCGCCGTGAAGCTCACGGAGACTTGGGAATCGCTTTACCAGCGCCGCCTCACCGCCCAACAGGCCCGCGCAGTCATCGCCGATATTTACCACGAGCTCACGGGCGAGAATGTTGCAGGAGAAACCGTCGCCGCCTATTTGAACCGCTGGGCCGAGCGCAAAAAAGTGGAGACCAGCGAATCCACTGCCAGCGCCTACAAAAGCATCGTCAATAGTTTCCTCGCTCACTTGGGCGAGCGCGCGGAAAAGATGTACCTCGACGAAGTAACCGCCACGCACGTTTCGACTTGGCGCGACACGAAGGCGAAAGGCCGCGCCACCGCCACCGCCAACATCGCCCTCAAAATCCTGCGCATCGCGTTCCAAGACGCCGTGCGCGAAAGCCTGCTCATCCAAAACGTCGCCACCCTCGTCTCCACCATCAAGCGCAAAAATGGCGACGCCAGCACCCGCCGCCCGTTCACCCTGCCGGAATTGAAGCGCGTCCTCGCCGCCGCCAATGACGAATGGCATGGCCTGATTCTCGCCGGGATTTACACCGGGCAACGCTTGGGCGACTTGGCGCGCCTCACTTGGGCGAATGTCAATCTGTCCACCAACGACCTTGCCCTGTCCACCGGCAAAACCGACCGTCGCATGGTGTTGCCCCTGGCCGAGCCGTTCTCCCGCTGGCTGGAAAAACACGCGGGCGACGTTCCCGATGCGCCCATATTTCCCCACGCCCACGAGTGCGCCACTCAACAGGGTAAAGTATCCCAACTCTCGCGCGAATTTGCCGACCTGCTCGCCTCGGTCGGGTTAGTGAAGGTACGAGACCACCAACGGCACAAGGAAGGCCGCGCCGCCCGTCACGAACTTTCGCCCCTCTCCTTTCACGCCCTGCGCCACACCGCCACTTCCCTGCTGAAAAATGCGGGCGTCGGCGACGCCGTGGCCCGCGACATCATCGGCCATGACACTGTGGCCATGTCCGCCCATTACACCCACATTGACGACCGTGCCAAGCGCGAGGCCATCAATAAACTGCCCGACGTGACCCGATGAAGCCAAAGCGCGCAAAGCAAGAAACTGTATCGGGTACCTTGATAAGGCAACCGATGAACAATTGTGCGTTGAACTGGGCGAGATCTCGGAAGGGTTGACCCTCCGGGAGTGGACATTTGATTATCAGACCCTGTTTCGTGCACGCATTGGAAGTTACGATAATTTGCCAGACTTGCTTTACCCGCCGAGTCATCAGGTAAGGCGGTACGGTCGCTTGAATAGCATCGGTGAAAGCATGTTTTATTGCTCAGCCCGCAAAGATATATCAATCTTGGAAATTCACCCGTCAGTTGGTGATTTAGTTACGGTTCTGGAATTGTCAGTAGAATTGATTAGGGCATTCGCTGTTGGAATGGATATTTGCTCTTTGGTCGGCAACCACCCGAAAGATTTTCGGCATGCCCTGCAAGGGAGAATCGATTTTTACCGAAGTTCAGAGACGCTCTTTGATATGTTAAAAACAGACATGGCTAATGCATACTTCCACCGGTTGATAACTGCACCCGCTAGCCCGATAGGTTTTAGAATCACTGGAGTTTTCTCAAAACATTTATTTAAGAATTGCGATGGGCTGTGGTATCCCAACAGCGTTTCGACAAACTTGGCCATGCGTTTTGGCGCAGCCAACCTAGCGCTGAAACCAGAGTTCATCGATAGACATGCAAAGTTCATTTCGCTAAAGACATATAAAGTTATCAAGCAAATTGGAGACGAGACATTGCTAAGATGCATCAAATCCAACAAACTTGCTTAGCTTCCGTTCCACTTCTACTGGTAAATCCCATTAACTGGTCTGTCGTCAAGGTGGACGACTGCGGGCCGCCAGATTCTTAATGAAACATCATTTTCTCTTGGTCAGTACCTGGATAAGCCTGCTCGTGAGCGGCTGGTCTTGGTCGGCTAAAGCCGCCACCCCGCCAGAAGAGCCGCCCAAGGGCCTGGCCGCAGAAACGTGGACTTTTTGGGAAGCCATGAACAAAGCCGCCGTTGCTGGTACGGGTATGGAAGTCCTTAATACTCCCGCTTGGTCGGGCGATGTGAGTACCGATGAAACCGTGGCTGTGCTGGGCGATATTGTTGCTGCCGAGCGGACGCGGAGCCATGCAATCACTGGTCTGCCGGTTTTGCATGTTGACCCTTACGCAAGCGCCTACGCAGTGGAGTTAGCGCAAATGCACGATGTCATCGCCGATTACTTTCAAGATTGCATCGCCTTCTTGAAGCGACGGCAGGATATAACGAGCTTGTCTACGCTGGGTGGGGGCATGATTTTGAACCTGCTCAACCATCACGACGATAAAGAAGATGGGATATTTGCGCGGGCGCTCCTTGACCAAGCTGACCAAACAGCAACCGATCTGAAAAGCTTGAAAGAACCCGCGCGGCTGTTGGAGGAAAAAGCGAACCGACTGGTTAGCAGTGCTGCGACTTTAAGCACGGACCAATTCGCGGTACGGGCCAAACTCGCGCAGCGATTCGACCGTGAATTTCCGACCATGGCGACGTATTTTGCGGCGGCTGAAGCCGGGTTAGCCGCAAAGCCAAATCGCTTCTCCGAAAAGGAACTCATGCCGATGTTGATTGGTCAGCGCATCACCACTCCTGCCGTCAATTGGAAATTTGCGTCTCCGCAGGAATTTGTAACCTTTAAAATCGTCGACGTGAAGGACCGCAGTGACGTATTGACGGATTATTCGATTCAGACACATGTAAAGGGAATTCCCTCGGGAGCGGAGCATGACTTCAAGCTGCGTATGACCTTTGGCAAGCTTTACACACGTTGGAAGCTGGTGGAGATCCAACAGCTTCAATGACCGGCACTACGCCTGGCACACTCACTTACTTCCCGTCTGATTCAATTTTGTCTTGGATCGCGACGGCCATGAAATTCGAGCGGTTGCGGTTTTGAGCCGCAGCGGCTGCATCGATTTTAACGACCAGGCTCGCCGGCATCGAAATGGAGATTTGCGTCATGCCTTTGCCGCGCGGTCCAGAGCGGGATTTTTTGGAGGATTTAGCCATAATAGGTGATAGAGTAGGACGTATCCGGTCAGACACAAGTAGTTTTATGCTGGGGTGAGCATCGTTAGTTAATGAAAGTCATGGCTCGCCTGCTCGGGCAGGCCGTCGGTGGGAAGAGCCGCGATCTTTTCGGCCATGACATGAATCACGCCGCATTCGTTTTGCAGGCGGCCCGTGATAATGAGCGCGGGAACGAGATTGATCGTAAGACGGGCCTGCTCGAAGAGCGTGGGGCGAACAATGGCGTTCGCATGACCGGTTTCGTCTTCGAGCGTGATAAAGCAAAAGCCTTTAGCCGTGCCGGGGCGCTGGCGGCACCGGTGAACCTTAATCCGTAGCCGCGCCAATAAACGCTGTTACTCCAGCCTACACCGACGTTGGCGATTCAAATGGTCGCTTTCTGAACCACTTTAGAGGTCGTCTTCTTGGCGGAATTAAGGACGGAGCCTGCGGATTTTAATCTACGCTTGGGGGGGGTCGCCGGTTTTGTCGTTGTTATGATTAGCATGTCAGTGCTTTGCAGACGCAAGGGACTTTCTTTCACCAAGAAGTAGTCAACACCAGACGGACGCGCCCTGGTATCGGTGACACCCCACCGGCCTAGCCTTTCATAACTTGGGTAAAGGTTTGTGAGTGTGGTCACGCCCGGCCCATCAAATGGGCAGCTATAAAATAATCAGTCCAACCGGGTGGCCGGCGATCAGACTTAAGTCAGGGCCAATTTGCCGGTGCTGTCGCCCAGTTTGTCGTCCGGCGCGCCGGCGTAGTCGAGCATGGAAAGCCAGAGGTTATTAATCGGCACGCCATCGGCATTAATGTGGCGACCCGTGTTGATGGTGCCGCCGGCCTTACCGAGCAAGATGAGGGGCAGGTCGTCGTGATTGTGGCGGTTGCCGTCACTATTGCCACTGCCATAGGCGATAAGGGAGTTATCGAGAACGGAGCCATTGCCTTCTTTAATGGCATCCAGTTTACCCAACAAGTAGGCCACTTGTTGCAAGTGGAAGACATTGATCTTGGCGAGCATCGCCTGCTTGGCCGGGTCGCCCATGTGGTGCGAGGTGCCGTGGTGCGGTACATTGGCATCCGCCCATGGATAGCTCTGGTTGCTCTGCTCGTCGGCAAAGGGCAACGTGATGATGCGGGTCAGGTCCGCCTGGAAAGCGAGCACCATCATATCCAGCATCAGTTTGATATGTTCGGGGTAAACGCTGCTGGAGGTCGAGACGCCCACCTTCTTGACGCTGCTACGATCGAAGGCATCCGGCCGCACTGCGCCAGCGGGTAATATCAGCGGAGCTTCAGTAGCCATGCGTTGAATGCGCAACTCAATTTCACGCACGGAGGTAAGGTATTCGTCCAGTTTTTCCTTGTCCGTCGAAGTGAGCCGGTTTTTCTGCACCGCTTGGGCGTCATCTATAACGAAATCCAAAATGCTCTTGCGGTCGTTATTGCGGCGTGCGCGCTGTTCGGCCGTTTCACGGGGGTCGCCATTGGAAAAGAGCCGATCAAAGGCGGCCTGTGGATCACATTCCTTGGCCATCGGGGTATTGGCGTTGCGCCAAGAGAGATTATGAATATAGGCACAACTGTAGCCGCTGTCACAACGACCGGATTGAGAACCTTCCTCCATGCCGATTTCCAATGAGGGAAGTTTGGTCAGATGGCCAATGCGTTCCGCTGCGGCTTGGTCTGCCGAAATGCCATTGTGAATATTGGCACCCTCGGTTTTGTTGGGTTGAACGCCAGTGAGGTAGGCGGCTTGGGCGCGGGCGTGGTCGCCGGGGCCGTCGCCATTGGGATTGGCTTTCTCGCAAACCAAACCACTGACCACCAGCATTCGGTCCTTATAAGCTGAAAGGGTGCTGAGCGTGGGTGAGAGCTCGTAATCAGATCCAAAAGCTTTAGGAGTCCAAGTCTGCATATCACAGCCATTGGGCACATAAAGCCACGCCAGACGGCGCGGCCCTGCAGCGGCCTTGGAGACAACATCAGCGGTCGTGGCCCCAAAGAGGCGCGTGGGGATCATGGATTCAAGAAAGGGCAGCGCCAGCGCCGTGCCCAATCCGCGCAAAACCATTCGCCGGGACAAGCTAGTCCGCATCAGATCAGTTTGGTTGTTCATGTTTTATCTCCGTTTGCTTTGCCGCGTTGTTTTTGAAAAGCATCGCTGTGAACGATGGATTTAATTAAGACCGAAAATTTATTATCGTTATTTTGCATGGTAGCGACGATGGCATCCAGCGTGCGATGGTCGGATGGCTCGGTTCCACGCCCTAGGGCATAGGTAAACATGCGGTCGGCCAGGCAGCGGAGGAACTTGTCCTTTTGCGCCATCAAGATTTGTTTCAACCCGAGGGCGCCATTGATATTGGTGCCATCTGGCAATGAGCCGGAGGCGTCAATGGCCTGTTTATTGACATCTTGGGTGCGCCATTCGCCGATGGCGTCAAAGTTTTCCAAACTAAAGCCAATGGCATCCATGCGTACGTGGCAAATAGCACAGGATGGATTGGCCCGGTGTTCCTCCATGCGCTGCTTAAGCGTCATGTTGAGGGCAGATTTATCATCCTCCTTTAACGCCGGCACATTCGGTGGCGGGGGTGGCGGGGCGTCATTTAGCAGGTTTTCCAGCACCCATTTGCCGCGAAGAACCGGGGAAGTGCGGTTGGGATAGGAGGTGACGGTCAGGATACTCGCTTGGGACAACAGGCCCCCGCGAACGGAATCCTTTGGGAAAGTAATCCGCTGGAATTGATCACCCGTGATGCCAGGAATGCCGTAAAACTTCGCTAGCCGTTCATTGACGAAAGTATAATTGCCGTTGATAAAATCAGTTACGCTGCGGTCGTCATTCACGATACTGGTGAAATACATTTGCGTTTCTTTGAGCATGTCCTCGCGCAAGGTGGCATCAAAGGCCGGAAACTTGGTGGTGTCGGGATTGGCGTTTTCCAACGGGCGCAGTTGCAGCCATTGACCGGCAAAGTTTTCCACCAAGGCCTGGGCCTTGGGATCCTTCAGCATGCGCGTTATTTGCGTGTCGAGGTTGGCATGCAACTGTCCCTTCTGCGCCAGGTTAAGCAATTCATCATCTGGCATGCTGCTCCACAGGAAATACGAGAGCCGCGAAGCCAACTCAAATTCATCCAGCGTATGGATATTATTTGCTTCACCGGGTTGTGGTTCTTGCTCAACGCGGAAGAGAAACTTCGGTGAAGCGAGCACCGCTTGGACCACGACGTTAATGCTGTCGTCAAAAGTGCGCCCATCACTGTCGACTTTGGTCCAAAGTGCAAGCAAGTGGCTGACTTCGTCTTCGGTTACGGGCCGGCGGTAGGCATGAAAAGCGAAATTGCGGATGATTTTTTCTGCCGCCTGCGATTTCGTCGTCGTGGCGGAAGGCTGGGCAATCATCAAATGGCGGTAACTTTCAGGCATACGATCCGGAGTGATGGCTTCGGGCCCTTCCACCTCGAAATACACCACCGCCATTATCGACTCACCGGTAATGGAATTTGGGCCGCCACCACCACGGGGGCCGCCACCCGCAGGACCACGGGCACCCGGGGCACCGCGTGCGCCAGCAACACCACCACGGCGACCATTCGCCGGCGCGGAACCAGCCGGCGCTGCGGGGTCCGCCGCTGCCCCTGGACTAAGGGTAGTCGGGTCGACGTCAGCAGCATTGGCCGCTGCCGGGTCGACTATTCCGGGATCAGCCGCGAGGTCATCAGCCGGGACGGGATCAGGAGTGGCGGGGGCGGGCGGGTTGGCCGCCACGGCCGCATTATATTCTTCGAGAGAGGCGCCATTGCGGAAGGACAAAAATATGCGATGTTTCCCCGCAGCCACATGCACTGGATCGGTGGAATATAGTTTTGCATCGGCCCGTGCTTCATTGACGGAAATGTTCCGGCCGACTTGCTGACTATCCAAAAAGAATGCCGCGATGGGTTGGCCGCCATTGCCCCGGACTCCGTAGCCGCGGAAACTGAAAATGTAATCGCCATCAACGGGGAAATCATAATCCTGAAAAAGATTGCCGTAATGTTGAAAAACACGACCCTCGGGGGTATTCCGGCCAAAAGCGCCACCGACAATGTTGCGCGCCGTGCCGGGAGCGGGTTGTTTCTCAGGACCCGTCGGGGAAACCGCATTAGCTAATGCGTTAGCGCCAGAATTCGGGTTTGCAGGTGTCGCTGACGGCACCGGGGTGGGTTTGGGGAAATCACCATCTGCAGTCAGCGCATCCCAACGCTGCAAGGGGGCGGGCACGACCGGATCGGCAAAAATCACCTTCTGGGCGGTCAGGTTGCCGGCATTAAGATACTTCTCCATGAGCATGGGCGCGATGGAGAGCACGTCGCCATTGTTATCGAAGCCATAGCCGGCGTCATCCAGGGGAAACGCGTCAGCCGGGTGAAAATCACTAACGCCCAGTAAATCGCGGATGGTGTTATTGAATTCAGCCCGGTTAAGACGGTGCAGGGTAACACGGCCCGGGTCGATGGGCCCGGTCATGTAGAAATTCGTGGTGTAGGTATTTAGCCAGTCAATAATCATATGGTAATCATCTTCACTGGGCCGTGGTTCCTCTTTCGGCGGCATCTTGCGCGCCGTGAGCATCTTGATCGCTTTTTCAAGAGTCGGCATGCCCTTGGCCAAGGAGGATTCGTCAGTCAGGATGTCGAGGCGCAGATCGCCTTCGGCGTCCTTGGCATTATGACATTCGTAGCAATGCGCCGCCAGGAATGGCTGCACGGTTTTCTGGTATTCCGCAAACGTACCTGCACTCTCGGATGCAGGAGCGCTGGGGCTATTCACGGCCTCTGGAACTGAGGCTGGTATGAATGGCGCGGCATAAACCGACACAGTGGCGCCAATGAATAGTATAGTAAGACAAGCCCGGGTAATCGGTCTTTTCAGAAAATTAACCGGCTCGCACTTTACCAGATGGGGTAATCCAGAAATGGACATGGGGTATATGAAGTATAGAGTTAAAGCATAAAGAGTCTATAGACAAACCATGATTATACTTTCGATGACATTGAAGGCGGCCTGTTGGGTCTATTCCTATCAAATTATCTAATAAGTAAGAAATTACCGCCCACGAAGCCCATGCAACAGGCGAATCCGGGTACAGCAATATTCAGGCTCATAGACGTTAAACCGTCCGTTTTGTTTCAAGTTGCGAAAAGTCCGACTTAAATTGGGTGCTCGCCATGTAACCTTTCATTAAGGCTTTTATGGATAAATCTCTGGGTGACTTTTTTTAAGCTGACTGAGGAGCTCTGAAACCTGCTGCGGTGTGAGCGGCTGAAGTGTATTGTTTGAGTCGAACTTGGCAGATGCTTCAAGTGCGGAGAAGTCGGCAATGTCTTCAATGGACCATGTACTGCCAGAAATATCCCATAAACGCGCAGTTTTATCCCAACTGGCGGTGAGCAGCAGGCGGCCATCGGGGCTGAAGGCGGCGTGGCGGACGTTAAAGGTATGTTCAAAAGGCAGCGCAATAGGTTCGCCCGTGACGGCATCCCAAATTCGGGCCGTATAATCATCTGATACAGTGGCCACGAGCAGACCATCTGGGCTAAAGACAGCATGCACCACGGCATCCGTGTGAGACATCGGCGGGGTTAGCGGCTGGCCGCTCGTAGCGTCCCATACTCGGGCGGTTTTATCCTGGCTGGCGGTAACAACTTTTTTACCGTCGGGACTGAACTCCGCTGTGAACACAGCATCAGCATGACTGAGTGGTGGAGTTAAGGACTGGCCGGTAGCAGCATCCCAGATGCGGGCGGTTTTATCCTGACTGGCGGTAACAACTTTTTTGCCGTCGGGGCTAAATTCTGCCATATAGACCCAAAAGTCGTGCTTTAATGGCGGGGATGAAGCTTTCCCAGTGGTAGCGTCCCAGAGTTGCGCTGTATTGTCCGAACTGGCGGTAACAACTTTTTTGCCGTCGGGGCTGAATGAACAATCCACCACGGCACCAGAATGGACGAGCGGCGGGGTGAGGGCTTGGCCGGTAGCGGCGTCCCAAATTCGTGCAGTACTATCGTTACTCGCTGTGATAATTTTAAGTCCGTCGGGACTGAAAGCGGCGTGACGGATCAAACTTTGATTCAACTTTATTGGGCGGGCCACGCCGGTGGCGGCATCCCACACCCGGATCGGTTCACTGTAGCACGCAGCCAGCACACTCTTTCCATCGGGGCTGAAGGTGGCATATTGTACTGTATCCGAATATTTCATCAGCGGAGTAATGGCTTGGCCACTGGCCGTATCCCAGACGCGGACCGTTTTATCCCAACTGGCGGTCACAATTTTTTTTCCATCCGGACTGAAAGAGGCCACCTCAATCGAGTTGCTGTGGCGAAAAATGGGCATGGGAGTATGTACGACATTAATATCCCAGATGCTGGCCGTGCCATCGGCATCGGCAGTGGCGACCAGATGACCGGTTGGGCCAAAGACCGCGCGATTTACTTCACTCGAATGAGCCAGGGGTGAGGTGAGCAACTCTCCAGCGCTGGAGTTCCAAACGCAGACGGTTTTGTCCGCGCTCGCCGTGAGAACGGCCGAGCCATCCGGGCTAAATGTGGCAAAGAGCACCGCATCCAGATGTTTAAGAAGCGGAGTTAGGGGCTGGCCAGTGGCGGCATCCCATACCCGGGCGGTTTTATCCTGGCTGGCGGTCACGACTAACTTACTGTCCGGACTGAACTCGGCATGATACGCCACTCCGGCGTGCTGTAAGGGCGCAGTTATAGGCTTACCTGAAGCCGCGTCCCACACCCGCGCTGTATTATCTTCACTGCAAGTGACCACCATTTTCCCATTGGGGCTAAAGACGGCATCGACAACAATGCCGGCGTGTTTCATCGGGGTGGCAATGGGTTGGCCTGTGGTCGCGTCCCACAACCGCGCGCTATTATCCTCGCTGGCGGTGACAATAGTTTTGCCGTCGGGACTAAAACTCGCATGTAGTACCGCGCCAAAATGAACGAGGGGTGGAAAAACAAGTCTTCCCGTGGTGGCATCCCAAACTCGCGCGGTTTTGTCCTGGCTTGAAGTTACCACCCTTTGGCCATCGGGACTAAAGGCAGCATCAGTCACTACACCCGAGTGTTCCAAAGGCGGCGAGAGAGGCTGGCCAGTGGATACGGCCCAGACTCGGGCGGTATTATCGGCACTTGCGGTTACGATTTTGTTTCCGTCCGGGCTATATCTTGCGCTGTAAACCGCCGCCGCATGGTGCATAGGCGGCGTCAGGGGCTGTCCGTTCGCGACTACCCATAATTGTGCAGTGCCATCGTCACTGGCGGTGACGAGAGTTTTGCCATCGGGACTGAAATTGACGGTATTTACGGACTGATTATGGTGGAGGATTTCGACGAGAAGCGGGACCTGACGAATCAAATTTCCGGCCCGATAGCGCAGCATGATGTTCGTAGGATGGTCGCGGAGCGCAATCGAGGTCCAAAGTAGAGCCCCAATGGCATCGCCCTGCCCTAGTGCCTGGTTGGCTTGCACACTAAAGTGGCCCATCGGGGCAGGCGCACTTTGTGCATGGCCAAGGACAGTACTGGCCAGGCTGCCAGCAAAAATAAATCTGACAATTTTACCTGCATTTAAAAAAACATTTCTCATTTTGACTTGGCGCCGCTGGAAAAACAGATCTGGATTGTCTAAAGAGGAAATTTAATTCGGTGGCCGGTTTTAATCCACTACTAATTAGCAAACTGCCAGTTAAAGGAGAGCGAAATCTCCAAGGCCGTGCCCTTGTTCTGCCTGCGCATTGGCTACTAAATTCTCAATTGCCAACTTTCACTCCGTGACAAATTATGCTGATACCCCACCCTATGAGCACCCCAAACCCAATTCCCCACCATTCTCGATTCACCCTCTGCATGGGTTTTCTCGCGGCCCTCCTGGCCAGCCAAGGAATCGCCTCGGCCGCGACCGCCTTCAGCATTGATAGCATTGGGGTGGGCGCAAAATTCACCGCCCACGCAACGCCGCGCGCAATTTACAACTTTAATCCCGGATGGAAATTCATTCGCGAGGATGTCGCCGGAGCCGATGCCGTAAATTTTGATGATTCGGCTTGGGCCAGCGTCAGCCTGCCCCACACCTGGAACGATACCGACACCTACCGCGCCTTTATCAACCAAGGTGGAGACCGCAGCGGCGAATACCTGGGCATTGGCTGGTATCGCAAGCATTTCAAATTGCCAGCCAGCACCGAAGGACAGAAAATTTTTCTCGAATTCGACGGCCTCCGGCAGGCGGGCCATTTCTTCCTCAATGGCCAGCCGATTGGTCTTTATGAAAACGGCGTGTCGGCCGTTGGTTTTGACATCACCCCATTGGTCAAGTTTGGCGGTCAGGACAACGTGCTTACGGTGCAAGTGGACAACCGCCCAACCTACCGTGAAGCAGCCACCAACACCGCGTATGAATGGGGCGGGAAAGGATTTAATCCCGATTTCGGCGGCTTGAACCGTGATGCCACGCTCATTGTTGTGGGCAAAATCTACCAGACGTTGCCTCTCTATGAAAACCTTCATACCACTGGCGTCTACGTTTATCCGCAAAATATCGACCTGCAGAGAAAATCCACGGATGTGAATGTTGAAGCCCAGGTTTCCAATGAATCTGGCGGGCCAGCCAATATCTCCCTTTCGGCGCTGGTGGTGGACTCCGATGGCGTGGTACAGGCGAAGATCGAAAGTAAGGCACAAGCCATCGCCAGCAACCAAACTGCAACTTTATCCGCCTCCGGCTTGCTCGCCAACGCGCATTTTTGGGATGTGAACGACCCATACCTTTACGATGTTTATTCCATCCTGACCGTGAACAAACAGGTGGTGGACGTGGATAAAATCCACACCGGTTTTCGCAAAACGGCCTTCAAGGGCGGCGCTGGCACGGGCGGCGTCTGGCTCAATGACCGTTTCGTCTGGCTCACCGGCTTCGCGCAGCGTGCAGCCAATGACTGGCCGGGCTTGGGTGGTGCCTACCCGGACTGGATGCATGACTTCACCCTCGCTCTGCTGAAGGCCAGCAATGGCAATTATGTGCGGTGGATGCACGTCTCTCCCCAGCGCGCGGATGTCGCCGCATGTGACAAATTCGGCATAGTTGAGGTCTGCCCCGCTGGGGACAACGAAGGCGATGCGCGTGGCCGCCAATGGGACCAGCGCGTCGAAGTCATGCGCGACTCAATTATTTTTTATCGCAATGACCCGAGCATCCTTTTCTACGAGGCGGGCAACCAGGTCGTCACCCCCGAGCACATGCAGGAAATGGTGGCCTTGCGCCAGCAATGGGATCCGCACGGCGGTCGCGTTATGGGTACGCGGGACAATGATACCCCTGCGCCCAACAACGCCATCACGCCGATCGCCGAAGACTACGAAGTCATGGTTGGCCAGGATCCGCAGACCGATGCCGTCGTTGGTGACGGCTATTTCCGCGGTTACAGCATCGCGCGCCGCGACCGCGCACCCCTGATCGAGGTCGAGGATTTTCGCGACGAGGGTCCGCGCGGGATTTGGGACGATCTCTCGCCGCCACATTTTGGTTTCAAACCGCATATTGTAATCGGTTCGCAAGGTCCGGGCGGCAACCCCGGGCCGGGTGGCGATGCCTATCACTGGAATTCCGAGACCTTTGCCATCGCCGGCGCCGCGCGTTATACGAGCTATGTCCTCAATCGCATCGATAATCCCGATCCACTGCATTCGAAATGGTCTGCCTATGCTTCTATTTATTTTTCGGATTCCGACGCCGATGGCCGCCAGGGCGGCAGCGAAGTCGTGCGCGTGAGCGGCAAGGTGGACGGCGTCCGGCTGCCCAAAGAACTTTTCTACGTCACCCGCGTGATGCAAAACCCCCAGCCGGATTTGCACATTCTCGGACATTGGACTTATCCCGCTGGCACCAAGAAAACGATGTATGTTGCGGCAAGTTTGTGCGACCAAGTGGAATTATTCGTCAATGGCCAATCCAAGGGCGTGCAAAAGATGCCGCTCTCCTATGTGGATCCCATTGCCGGTGGCCGTACGGATTTTAGCAACAAAGATGCCCAAAATATCGGCTACACCGGTTATGTCTACGCCTTTCCCGACATCGCCTTCGAGCCCGGTACGATCAAAGCCGTTGCCACCAAGGCCAGCAAGATTGTCGCTCAAGAAGAACTGAAGACGGCCGGGCCGCCGGTCGCGCTCAAACTTACCGTCCACACCGGCCCCCAAGGCCTGCAAGCCGATGGCTCCGATGTCGCCTTGATCGATTTTGAAGCCGTGGATGCCCAGGGCAACCGCTGCCCCACCGATGAAGCCCGCGTGGACTTCTCCGTCAGCGGCCCAGTCATTTGGCGCGGCGGGTTTTGCAGCGACAAACTCAATACGACCAACAACCTCTATCTTGACACCGAGTGCGGCATCAACCGCGTGGCGATTCGCTCGACGCTCGCGCCCGGCACCGTCACGCTGACTGCTACGCGCCCGGGTCTTACGCCCGCGACGGTGACCATCCCTTCGCACGCCACTGAGATTAAGGAAGGCCTGGAACTGGAACTGCCGCCAGTTTATTCGATGTTGGGGCAACCCATTTCGGACGTGGAGCGATAAAGGGCGCGCCAGATGACCTTAACCAACGGCGAATACCCATTCTAGTGCGACGCAGTTAGCTGCACAGTGCCGAGCAGGCCGGACGGCAGCGGACGGTAATTGCTCAAGTTCTGATTGGCGAAGCGGTTGCCACCGAGGAGCGGGTCGGCTTTCACCGAGTTCATATCCGGCTCGGGATGGGCCGAGAGATAATTGACCGCGCGATTGCCGACCTGGATGAGGATTTGGTTCGCGCCAGGCTTGAGCAGGCTGGTCACGTCCACGCTATATGGCGGGCACCAAGCCGCTCCCGCGCGCTGGCCGTTGACCCAAACGACCGCGACATCGCCGATGGGCTGCTGGATGGCGGCAGATAGACGACCGCCGCCGGCGTTGACGGGCTGCTCTTGCCCAAAATAAATGCTGGTTTTGAGTCCTCCTTGTAACATCGTGGCCGGTACGTCTACTTCCTTGGTAAAACTGGCGACACCGGAGAAACTGGCCAGATCCGGATTGGCGGTCCAAGAGGCACCGGCATCCATCTTTCGGGGTGCGGGGTCGGCTTCGGCTGAAGAATTTTTAAAAGTTACCGCCCAGTCCTGACTCAGATCTAGCGGAGCGGGGATGTTTCCGGTTGCCGTGGGCGAGGCAGCCAGTTTGCGACTGGAAAACACAATAAACTGCGTGCCATAGGCGGGCAGGCTGACTGGGATGCCGGTTGCCCCGGCGAAAGTCTGAACATGGTCCACCAGCGAAACCTGACCCGTGAGGGCATCCCACCTTTCGGGGGTCAAGCCGTCCGTGCGGATAATCGCAGTGTCACTAATGGGTTGGTTCGAAGTGTTGACGATGAAATAAACTTCGCTTCCGTCTACGTGGCGATGAACGAAGCCGAGCTCGGTGTGGGTTCGCGAATAAGCAAGATCGGGACGGAGTTTGGCCTGCAAAGTAACGCCAAGCTCGGCGGGTGTCGTGACGATACCCTTGGCTGCGGGACTGGTGAAGAGCCGTTGGCTGATTTCCTGAATGGCGCGGTTATCAGCATCCGTAGCCAGATAGCCGGGCGATTGCGAGGGCAACGACCCCGTGGCAATGAGGATGCCACCATTGTTGGCGAACTCCTCAAATTTTTTCAGCGTCGCCAAGGGCACGCGCGTAAGGCCGGGCAGGACGACCACTTTGTATTTCGAATCACCAAAGCTGAGAGTTTTGCCCTCCACTTTGCCGCGTAGCGCCAGAACACCGTCATCGGTAAAATCAAAATTATATCCGCTGTCGAGAATGGTGGGGATGAGATTGTTGACGTAGCGGGCATTGAAACCAGCCGTTGCCAGGTTGCTCGGGGTGGCTTCGGTGTACTCATCATCCTCGGGCAGATAAATGGCTACATCATTGGCGGGTGTGCCTTGGCGCAGCAGGAAAGCGGCGCGCGCGAGGTAAGTCGTCACGTCGTGCATGGCAATCCACCATGGGTTGCGGTCATTAAAAATGGCGGAAACGTAGAAATGCCAGCCGGGATACTCCACGCCCGGCGCATTGTAGGGCCAGCCGTGGCAGAGAAACTGATTAACCCCGTTGAGGAAGTCCATGTTGGACTCTGCCTTGATGTCAATCGGCATGGCATTGAACACGGGATCGTGCAACCAGGTGAACGCTTCGGCACTGGTGACAGGTCGGCCCAGCAAGTGAGCGGACGAGGAGGCCCAGCGCGTGGCGGAATAGGATCGCCAGTTGTATTGTTCGCCTTCGCTCAAGTCGGCGTCGGCGTAGGTCATGAGTGACGTGGGCGGCGTGCCATAGGCCTGAATGCGGAATCGCGAGTTGTGGTCTTTGGCCAATTGCTCGAAGGTCTTGACGAAGTTGTCGTTGAAGACCTCAATCACGGTTTTGGCGTAATCATCACGGATGTCGGCGGCCTTGGGGAAATTGGCATCGAATAGCGCGGGCAATAAGGGCGTCAGTTCATAGCCACGGCGCTTTTGAAACTCCGTGAGCAAGGTCGGTGTCCATCCTTCGCCACCAACTTCCAAGCTATCGCAGAAAAGTGAATAGGGCTGATTGGGACCGCACGCATTGATTTCCGGCAACGCGATTTGGTCAATGAATTTCTTGATTGCTTCCGGACTATAGTGATCCACCACTGGGCCCTCGGCCCCATAAGCCGGGCGTTTGACGGCCATGATGTCCTCCCTGGTGTTAAAAAATGTCACCTGCGTCGCCCCGTGCAAATCGGCGGGTAATAGAGCCGCGCCGTTGGCAACCGTGAGAGAAATATAGGCCTTGGCGGGGTCGGCAACACCGGGAATGGGGCCGAGTAGCGCCTCGACGATGACTGGGCTCCCACCACTGCCACCGCCGCGCCGGCCACCACCGCCTGCAGGCGGAGCAACACTGGCCTGGCCGGGCGTAACATCGACGGTCCCTCCCTGAGTGATGGATTGCGCAGCCTCAGCACGCGTGATCATTGGCCCACCGTAGGGCCAGCCGCTGCCGAGGGTGAGGTCGAAGCGCAGGCCAAGTTCCTTGGCTTTGGCCGCAGTAAAATTGAGCATGTCAAAAAATTCCGGTGAGAGGAATTTAAGATTCACTAGCCCCGGATACTGGCCATCGAGCGCCAGTGGGTAGGTTGGCTGTACTTCGAAGCCGCCGAAGCCACCCTCCTTCATCGTGTTCATTTCCTTTTCGAGTTGGGGCTTGGTCACTGCGGGACCAAACCACCACCAGCGCACATTCGGCCGGGTTTCAAGAGGTGGCGTGGCAAAACTTTTCTGGAGCGTGTCGACCGTCGAAGTATTGGCGGCGCGAAGCGCGGAAGCTGGCGCAAAGGCCAGCGTGATTAAAAAAAGCCGTGCGAGAGAACAATGAGAGGATTTCATTGGGTAATCAATGGGGGTAAAAATCAACGGGGGTTTCGGCGATAATTCTCTTAAGCCAACTCCAAGAGCCTTGGCGAAATCTTTTTGTGTCCAGCCTTTGGTCTTCCGAAACCAGACCAACTGGTCTGGTAAGGCTTTGGGCATTGAAATGGGGTTGTAGCCGAGGAAGGCGATTATCGCCGGGATGAATTTAACCGCCGGGGTGACCCTGTTATTCTCCCAATTCCACACGTCGGAAACTGAACCCCCGATTCGTTGCCCCACCTGCCTTTGAAAGAGCTTTAGGTCAAGGCGACGCTTCCGAAGGTGGTCACCCAGGGTTTTTAGCTACTTGGGATGGTCAGAACTCTTTGGTTTTGAGCCTGTTAGCGAAATATGTATAATGGGCAACGCACCCATGCGGTTGCGTTGCCAAAATTCAAGCGTTCAAGACCGACCAAGCTGTCTGCTAAAGACCGCTCTCGTTGACTAATAATAATTTCGGTGACGCGGTTTTACCGGCATCTTTTTGTCGCTCGATCTACCGAAAATCATGGCTCGCCTGTTCCGGCATTCCGTCGCTCGGCATGGCTGAAATTTTTTCGGCCATGACGTGAATCACGCCCTGTTCGTTTTGCAAACGTCCGGCGATGATGAGGGCGGGCACAAGATTGATAATCAATCGCGCTTGCTCAAAGAGGACTGGACGCACGATAGCGTTGGCATGGCCGGTTTCGTCTTCGAGCGTGATGAAGCAAAAGCCCTTCGCGGTGCCGGGCCGTTGCCGGGTGATAACTGCGCCGCCGATCTTTACCCGGCTTCCGGGCGGCAAGTTTTTCAAGTCGGCGGCGCGGCATAGTCCATCCAAGCGGGGGCGGAGTAATTTCATCGGATGCGCACCCGTCGTGAGTTCTGTCGTCGCGTAGTCGGCTTGCAACCGCTCCAAAAGGGACATGCGCTCAAGCGGGGAAAGCTGCTGCTCCTCTTCGGTCGCGGCTTGTTGGAAAAGCTCGTCCTCGGGGTGCATGGATTCGACATGCCAAAGCGCGGCGCGGCGATGTCCGGCCAGTGCGTTTAACGCGCCCGATGCGGCCAGCACTCGGCGCTCTGCGGGGCTAAAGGTTGTGCGCTGCAAAAAGTCGGCAAGCGAAAGAAAAGGCCGGTCGCTGCGTGCCGCTAATAGTTTCTGTCGGGACCCGGCCTTCACGCCTTTTAATGAAATGAATCCGAGTCGGATAACATCGTCGGCCTCGACCTGGCATTTTTCGCCCGAAACCTGAACGCAAACCGGCACCGTGCGGATGCCGCGCCGCCGCGCGTCCTGCACCAATGACGCGGGCGAGTAAAAACCCATCGGCTGATTATTGAGCAACGCCGCGTAGAACGCCGCCGGGCGGTGGACCTTGAGCCAGGCTGAGGCGTAGGCAATCAGCGCAAACGAAATGGCGTGGCTCTCGGGAAAACCGTAAAGCGCGAAGGACGCCAGCGATTTTAGGATGTATTCCACCGCCGGGTCGCTCACGTTGTTTTGCTTCAAGGCGGTGCCCAGCTTCGCCTTCACGCGGTCGAGCCGTTCCTGCGAGCGAGTGAAGCCAATGGCCCGCCGCAATTCGTCGGCCTCGGCGGCGCTAAACCCACCCAGTTCCATCGCCACCCGCAAAATTTGTTCCTGAAACAAAACCACGCCAAGGGTGCGTTCAAGGATGGGTTTGGCTCGCTCGTCGGGGTAGGTGACAGGTTCCTCGCCGGAACGCCGCCGCAAGTAGGGATTAACAGCATCGCCCTGAATCGGGCCGGGCCGGATGATCGCCACTTCAATTGCAAGGTCGTAAAAGTTTTGCGGCTTCATGCGCGGCAGAGTGGACATTTGCGCCCGGCTCTCGATTTGAAACAGGCCAATAGTATCGGCTTCTTGAATCAGCTTGAACGTGGCCGGGTCGTCTTTCGGCAGTGTCGCCAAGTCCACCGGCTGGCCTCGCTGGGCGCAAATTTCCAAGGAGTCTTGCAATGCGGCCATCATGCCTAGCCCGAGCAAGTCCACTTTGACGATGCCCATATCTTCGCAATCGTTTTTATCCCATTGCAAAACGGAGCGGCCCGGCATACGGGCGTTTTCCAAGGGCACGTATTGGTCAAGGGTGCCCGCGCTCAAAACCATGCCGCCTGAGTGTTGACCCAGGTGGCGCGGCA